>JAKLKC010000002.1:178736-262845 GCA_023150875.1 Myxococcota bacterium
CAAGCGCTCGGGCGCGGGCTGGGGCACGGGCTCGGGCACGACTTGAGGGACGATGGGTGGCAACCGGATAGGCATGCGATGATCGATGCCCACTGCCATCTCGACGACCACCGGTTCGATGCGGATCGGGCCGAGGCGATGGAGGCGGCCCGGCGGGTCGGGGTGCGGGGATTCGTGGTCGCGGGTGTCGGGCCCGGCCGTTGGGAGCGCCAGCGGCGGCTGTGCGCCGACGTCGCCGACGCCTTCGCCTGCTACGGCCTCCACCCCTGGGCCGTCGCCCGGGCCCGGGACGACGGCGAGGTCGATGGGGCGCTGGCGGAGCTGGAGCGGTTCCTGGAAGAAGCCCCCGCGGTGGGGCTGGGCGAGACGGGCCTCGACGCCTCGGGGCACGCGCCCCGGGACAGCCTCCCCCGCCAGGAGCGGGCCTTCCGGGCCCAGCTCCGCCTCGCCCGGGCCCGGGACCTCCCCCTGGTGCTCCACGTCGTCCGGGCCCACGAGGAGGCGCTGCGGGTGGTGCGGGAGGAGGGGGTGCCCCCGCGGGGGGGCATGGTGCACTCCTTCGGAGGCGATCCCGAGCAGGCCCGCCGCTGGATCCGGCTGGGGCTGTCGATCTCCCTGGGCCCCTCGGTCTGCGATCCCCGGGCGGAGCGGGCGCGCACGGTGGCCCGGGAGGTACCGGCGGACGCGCTGCTCATCGAGACCGACTGCCCCGACCAGGCGCCCTGGCCCGACCGGGGCCTCCGGAACGAGCCGTCCTGCCTCGCCCGGGTCGCCCTTGCCGTCGCCGCGATCCGGGACGAAGATCCCCGCTCCCTGGGAGATCGGGCGGCGCGGAACGCCGCGCGACTCTTCCGCCTGCCCGCGGATCCCCGATGAGCACCGGCCTCCGCCACCCCACCGGGCCCGGCCCCGGAACCGATCCCTCCCCCGAGGCCCCCCCGGTCCTCGACGCGCCGGCCCTCGACGACCGCTACCGCCTGCACCGCCGCTTCGACCGGATGGGCCGGCTGGTGGGGGACTCGGGCATGGAGAGGCTCTTCCGCGCCCACGCCATGGTCGTCGGCCTGGGCGGCGTGGGCTCGTTCGCCGCCGAGGGCCTCGCCCGTTCCGGCGTCGGCACCCTCACGCTGGTGGACTTCGACCAGGTGTGCGTCACCAACGCCAACCGCCAGCTCCACGCCCTGAAGGGCACGGTGGGGAGGCCCAAGGCCGAGGTGATGGCCGAGAGGATGCGCGCCATCAACCCCGCCGCCCTGGTGTTCGCCCGGGAGCAGTTCTACTCGGCCTCCACGTCCGACGACCTGCTCTCCGAGGCCCCCGACGTCGTGATCGACGCCATCGACAACCTCACCGCCAAGGCACACCTCGTGGCTGCCTGCCGCGCCCGGGGGCTGCCCCTCGTCGTCTGCACCGGCGCCTCGGGTCGGATGGATCCGATGCGGATCAAGACCGCCGACCTGGCCGAGACCCGAGTGGACCCCCTGGCTCGGGAGCTGCGGGCCATGCTGCGGAAGCACCACGGCTTCCCCGACGAGGGCCCCTTCGGCGTGCCCGCCGTCTACACCGACGAGGCGCCGAGGGAGCCGGTGGACCTGGGCTACGACCGGGGGCTCGGGTTCCGGTGCGTGTGTCCGAGCGGCGACAACGGCCTGCACACCTGCGACCGCCGGAACCGCATCTACGGGACGGCGGGGTTCGTGACCGGCGCCCTGGGGCTGGCCGCGGCCTCCCTCGCCGTTCGCGCCTTGCTCGGGGAGGGCTGAGTTCGGGCGCTGGCGGGCTCGGGCACGGGCTCGGGCACGTGGAGTTGCGGGGATCGGGCGGTGCCTGAGCCATCGGGAGGGGCAGGTGGCGGGGACCTGATCGGAAGCCACCTCGCGCGGGCGCCGCGGGGACCGATGTGTTATAGATGCCAGCCTCTCGGGCGGCCCGGGGCGCCCTGTCCCCTGCCCCGGGGGATGGGTCCTGCCCGCCGGATCGACGGTCCCGGGCGGAACGCGGGCCCGCCGCGCAGCTTCCAGGAGTGGTCCTGCCCAAGTCCCAGAACAGGCCGGAAGCCCCCCAGGCCGGGAAGGCGCCATGAGCGTCGACGCGCTCGTGTCCTTCCTGCGCTCCATCGAGTACGAGGGACGCGCCCCGGCGGGGCCCGCGCCCGCGTTCGAGGACGCGAGGGCCTGGATCGCCGCGCCCCCCGCGGAGCTGAGGCCGCCGCTGGTGGGGATCGCGGTCCGCGCGGCGGCTCGGCTGGGGGTCCGGACGCCCCCCGGGGGAGCTGGCCCGCTCAGCGCCGGCGCCCTGGGCCTCGCCGCCGCCGCCCAGGCCCTCGCCGCCGCCGGCGCGGGGGCGGATCCTTCGGGGCTCCCCACGGCGGAGCGTCTGGCGGAGGTGATCCCGACCGCCTCGGGCTGGGACCTCTTCGCCTACCACGGCGTCCTGTCCGCCCTGCATCGCTCCCTGCCGCCGGGCTCGCCCGCGCGCTTCGCCGCCGCCTCCCTGGTGGCCCGCTCCCCGCTCACCGCCCTCCTCTGGCACGCCGACCCCGGCGAGGGCGCCCGGGGACCGGCCGTGGCGCTGTTGCTGGACGTGGCCCGGGAGGGGCACCCCCTCGCCACCGCCGTGGCCCGCGGCTGGGCCGACGGCCCCGACGAGGCCGGCTCCTGGCGCTGGCGGGCCTTCCTGCTGGATGGGCTGGCCAGGGCGGAGGGAGGGGCGGCCTGCGCGCTGGACTACTACGGCCACCTCGCCCTGCGGATCCGCGACGAGGGGGTGGACGTCGTCGCCCGCGCCGAGTCGGTCCTCAGGGACCCGTCGCCGGACGCCTCCGCGTCCACCTGGGCGACGGCCTTCGCCGCCGCGATGGCCCCCCTCGGGCGCCTCCGGGTCCTGGGGGCCGCGACCCTGGCGGCCCGGGGCGTCCCCCCGGACCTGGCGGTGCGCGCGGCCCGCGTCGCCCGCCTGGGGGAGGCCCTGGGCGCCGCCGCCCGCATCGAGGCCGTTCCCGATTCTTCCACCGAGACCCCCGAGAACGAAGGGGAGGCGTCCGGGACGCCCCCCCGGGAGGAGAGCCCGTGGGCCTGAGCCCCGAGTCCCGCGATCGCGTCGCCCGCCTGCAAGCGATCGGCGCGGAGCTGAAGTCGACCTACGTGGACAAGGACCTGGTGGTCGACCTGATGGCGCTGGCGCTGATCACGAGGGAGCACCTGCTCCTCCTCGGACCGCCCGGCACCGCCAAGTCGGCGCTGATCAAGCGGATGTCCACCCTCCTGGACGCGCGGTACTACGAGTACCTGCTGACCCGCTTCTCCGAGCCGTCGGAGCTCTTCGGCCCCGTGGACCTCGCCGCCCTCCAGGACGGTCGCTACTCGGTGAAGACGGCGGGCATGGCCCCCGAGGCGGAGATCGTCTTCCTGGACGAGATCTTCAAGGCCAACAGCGCCATCCTCAACGCCCTGCTCTCCCTGATCAACGAGCGTGTCTTCTACAACGGCAACGTCCGCCAGGAGGTGCCCCTGGTCTCGGTGATGGGGGCCTCCAACGACCTCCCCACCGACACCTCCCTCGGCGCCCTCTTCGACCGCTTCCTGCTGCGGGTGCAGACCGAGTCGGTGCCCGACGAGAAGGTCGAGGACCTGCTGGAGAGCGGATGGTCCCTGGAGGTCGAGGGGATCCGCAGGGCCTCCGGCACCGACGCCTCCCCGGCTCCCAAGGGAAGGAGCAAGGCATCGGCCCGATCGGCCGCGCCCGCGGCCTCCCCCTCGGCCCGCCGGGGCCTCTCCGTCGCCGACCTCCTGGGCCTGCACGGCGAGCTCGGCCACATCGACCTCCGCCCCGTGCTCCGGGAGTACCACCAGGTCATCCGCGAGGTCCGCGCCGAGGGCATCCCCTTCAGCGACCGGCGCTCCATCAAGAGCCTGAAGCTCATCGCCGCCTCGGCGATGCTCCGGGGCGACGCCTCGGCCCGGGCCCGGGACCTGTGGCCCCTGGTCCACACCTGGAGCCGCCCCGAGCAGCTCGGGCGCCTCCAGGAGATCGTGCTGCCCCGGGTCGAGGCCGACGGCGGCGCGGCCCTCACCGTGGACCGCCCCCTGGACGAGGTCGTCACCGACCTGGGCCTGCTGGAGGCGGAGGCGGGGGCGCTCCGGGGCGAGGCGTCCTTCCTCGCCCACCTCCGCTCCCTGGGGAACCTGCGGCGGGAGCTGCTGGGGGGACAGGGGGACCGCGCGCGCCGCGACGAGCTCCTGGCCCGGTGCGACCGGATGGTCGAGGCGACCCTCGCCCGCATGGGCACCGTCACGGCCCAGGCGGTCTAGATCGGGATGGCCGCGCCCCCCCTCGCCGAGACCGGCGCCGCCACCGGTCGGAAGCCGAGCCTGTGGGCCCGTGCCGGCTGGTGCTACCTCCAGGCGGGCGAGCTCAAGTCGGCGGCCCGGTGCGCCGAGTCCGCGGGCGACCTCGGCCTCCAGGCGAGCGTCGCCGAGGCCGGCGGCGACTTCGCCGGGGCCGGGAGGCTCTACGAGCGGGCCGGGCAGCTCGGCGAGGCGGTCCGCTGCCTCTCCCAGGCGGGCTCCTTCGTCGAGGTGGCCCGGATCCAGCTCGGCGGCGTCGATCCCGTGGCCGGAGCGGAGCTGACCCTGGAGCGCCGACTGCCCCCGGCGCCCGCGGTAGCCGCCCTGGAACGCCTGCTGCGGGACAGCCCCGAGGACGCGCCCATCCGCCTCCGGGCGGTGCCCGCCCTGGCGTCGCTCCTGGCGCGGGCCGGGCGCGTCGCCGAGGCGCGGGGGACCCTCCAGGACCACGGCCGATGGCTCTCCCGCACCGACTCCGCCCGCTCCCCCGAGGACCGGGCCCGGGGCTGGCTCCGGCTGGCCGAGGCGGCGGCCCGGGGCGGTTGGGACGGGCTCGGGCTGACGGCGATCGCGCTGGCGGCGTCCGCCGCTCCCCCCCAGGAGGGGACCCGGGACGAGGTCCGACGGGCCTGGGGAGAGGCAGGCGGGGAGCCCACGTCCCTGCCCTGGCCCGAACACGCATTCGACGACGGGGAGGGCCGACGCGCCGCCCGCAGGAGGAAGCGCCGTGAGCGCGGATGAGCGCGGCTGGGGCCTGAGGGCCCGGCTGAAGCAGGTCGTGAAGGACCGGATCCTCGGCGGGACGCCGGGCCGCGAGGCGGATCCGTCCCCCCGCGCCGCCACCCCGCCGCCCCCCCCGGCGCCGGTGGCGACGGCGGAGGCGACGGCGACGCCGGAGGCTCCCGCCGCCGATCCCCAGGAGGCCCACGCCTCCCTCCTCAGCCCCCTCCGCCTGCTGGCGCCCGCCGAGGACGCGGTGCACGCGGCGCGGGTGATCGAGGCCGTGGCCGCCGCCGTGCCCACCGCCCGCTTCTCCGCCCGGGTCCCCCCCGGGGGCCGGGGTCGCCGCTACCTCTTCGTGGAGATCCCCGGAGGCCGCGGGGCGAGGGAGGCCCTGGCCTCCGCCTCCGAGGCGGCCCGGGAGGCCGGCTCGCCGGCCCTGCTGGGCTTCGCCGACGCCTATCGCCCCGGCGATCCCGGCGCCGCCAGCTCCGACGCCCCCGGCCCCGGAGTCGACCGGCTCCGCCTGGGCTCCCGCGCCGCCGCCGCCGACGGAGGGTCCGCCCCCGGGGTGGCCCCGGAGGAGGAGCGGGAGATCGACCTCGCTGGGTGGCCCCTCCACGGGGTGCGGGAGATCGTGGGGGCCCTGCCCCTCTTGGAGAACCGCCTCCCCGAGCCCTCCTCCCGGGCGTGGGTCCGCCTGCCGGCGGTGATGCTCCGGGGGGCGGTGGTGCGCCTCTCCCAGGCCCGGGTGACCTGCCGGGCGGCGGCCATCCGGGTCGACCGCTTCGCCGGCCACGCCCACCTGCGGGACCAGGTGCTGCTGGCGGTGGAGGACCACGGCGGCTCCCCCCTGCCCGAGCACCTGCTGGAGGCCCTGGCGCGCCTCGCCGGCGCCGCGGTCTACCGCCCCGCCGAGGGCTCGGGGGGGGACCGCTTCCTGGTGCAGAGGGGCTGGCGCCTGCCCATCTCGGGCTCGACGCTGTCGGGCCTCCTGGCGGAGACCGAGCTGCACCTCTTCGGCGGCCCCGGCGACGGCCACCTGGTCCTGGACGAGGTCCCCGACTTCCGCCCCGTGGCCATCCCCGCCCTCGCCGAGGCTCCGGGCCCCGCGGAGAGGGTGCAGGCCGGGCCGGCCGGGCCCATCCCCGGGGTGGCGGTCCGCCTCGTGCCCCGTCCCCCCGGACCCGCCCCCGCCGAGGCCCTGCTGCTGAGCGAGCGCGAGCTGGGCTGGCTGGTGCGCCTCCTCCCCCACCTGCCCGGGCGTTGGATGGAGCGCCTCCAGGTCGTCCGGGGCAGGGACGTCTCGCTCCTCGTCTGCGACGGCCCCCTGCCCCCCTCGCTCCCCTTCGGCGTCCCCCTCCGGCGCCGCGACCCTCCCACCCTCCTGGTGGAGGCGCACCACGACCTGGACCCCGATCTCGACAGGGAGTCCCTGCGCGTGGTCGCCGGACTCGAGGAAGGGACCCTGGAGGCGTGGCTCCCCGGCCGCCGCCTCCGCTTCCCCGTCTCCGCCGTCCGCCCCGCCGCGGACCTCGTCGCCGTGGATCCGGGCCTGGTGCCCGAGGGTGTGACCCCCCTGGACGAGGGCTTCTCGTGGAAGCTCGAGCAGTCCCGGGGGGACGCCGGGGGCGGTGAGGGCGAGACCGCCGAGGCCACGCCCGGGGGGATCTCCCTGGACGGCCGGCGCGCCCTGCTGGCGGACGCCGCGAAACTCGCCGCCGCGGGGCAGTTCAGCGAGGCTGCGGCGATCCACGAGCGCATGGGGGAGTACGGGAAGGCCGCGCGGCTGTACGAGCGCGCCGCCGAGGACGAGGAGCGCCGGAGGGCCCGCCGCCGGGCGTGACCCGGGCGGGGAGAGCGGCATCCCATGGCGACCACCGACTTCGATCCGACCCACACCCTGCCCCTGGCCCGACCCGGGGGCGCGGTGGCCTTCAGCCCCGACGGCCGGCGCCTCGCCGTCCAGTGCGCCAACTACGAGGTCCGCGTCGTCGACGTCGACGCCGTCGCCGAGGTGGCCCGGGTGCCCGGCCACCCCTTCGGCGCCTGCTGGGACGGGATCGCCTGGTCCCCCGACGGGCGCTGGCTGGCGGTGAAGGGTCCCGGGCGGAACGAGGCGTCGGTCTGGGACGCCGAGGGCACGGCGGTGCGGGTGGTCCTCCGGGGCCACGCCGACCTCGTCCACGCCGTGCGCTTCTCCGCGGACGGCCGGTGGTTGGCCACCGCCGGCGACGATGGCACCGCCCGCCTCTGGGACCCGGGTTCGGGCCGCTGCCGCGCCGTGATGCGCCTGCCCAACGAGACCCAGGCCCTCAACGTCGCGTTCTCCCCCGACGGCCGCTGGCTGGCCACGGGGGGCCTGGACACCGCCGTGCGCCTGCACGCCCTCCCCGACGGCGAGGTCGGCCCCCAGATGCTCGGCCACGGCGGCGGGGTCCGGGCCCTCGCCTTCACCTCCGACGGCCGCTTCCTGCTCTCGGGGGCCAGCGACGGCGAGGTGCGGGCCTGGAGCCTGACGGACTTCCGGGCGGAGATCGCGCTGCGGGGCCACGACGGCTCGGTGCTGGGGATCGCCGCCTCCCCCGACGGACGGCTCGCCGCCACCGCCGGCCGCGACAAGACGGTGCGGGTGTGGGACCTGGCGAGCCGCCAGGCGCTGAGGGTCCACACGACGGCCGACTGGGTCTGGTCCGTCGACTTCTCGCCCGACGGGCGCTGGCTCGCCGCCGGCTGCGGCGACCGCACCCTCAGGCTGTGGGACACCCGTCCCCTGGGGATCCGCCCCTCCTCGGACCGGGTGGACCAGGACCCCCTGCCCATCTGGCTCGCCGGGCAGAAGGCGATGCTGGAGCAACTGGCGAAGGTCTGGCCCCCTGGGGGGCGTCCCGCCGAGCTCCCCCCGCTGGCGGCCACGGTGCGGACGGCGGCCCTCGGCGATAGGGCCCTCCCCTTCGCCCTGGCCATCGAGACCCTGATGCACCCCCGGGCGGGGGCGGCCCTGCGCCGGGCGGTGGCCGAGGTGCCCCCCATCGGCGAGATCGGCCGCGCCCTCCCCGCCCTGGCCCGGTGCAACGCCCTGAAGCCCGACGCCCACCGCCTGTGGCCGGAGCTGGTGGCGGCCGTGGTGAACCTCGTCCAGGACGGGGTCGGGGTCGCCCCCACCCTGCGCCTACCCCCCGGCGTCCCCGCCGAGCGCGCCTGCGCCGCCCTGGAGGCGCTGGCGCACGAGGTCCTGAACCTCCCCCGGGACGACGACGCCCCGCCCCTCCCGCGGCCCCGGGTGGGGGACCGGCCACCCGCCGGCTTCCTGCTGGGCAGCGGCGCCCCCGAGCGCCTGGAGCGCAACGCCGCGGAGCTCCCCGACGACCTGCTGGGCCGCCTCAGGGCCCTCGGTCCGGACCTGCCCCGGGACCTCCGCCCCCTGGCGGGCGCCTGGGCCGCCGAGGACCGCCTCGCCGCCCGCTCCCCGATGATCAAGAGGCTGCTGGAGCGGGGCGCCGAGGCCGCCCGCGGCTCCTCGGACCCGGAGCAGCTCGGGGCGGCCGTGGGCGGGGTCACCGGTGTCGACCGCAAGGGGGACTGGCGCAGCCTCCTCCACACCCAGCTCGTGCTCCCCCGGGACGAGCTGATGCGCCGCTTCCACGCCGGTGGGCTCCTCTTCCGGGGCCGGGAGCAGGAGCCCCCCCCCACCTACGCGCCGGCCCTGCTGCTGGTCAGCCGCGAGGCGCCCATGGCCACGGCGGCGGGCCTCGCCGCCCGCACCATGGCCTACGTCCTGGGGCGCCTGCTGCGGGAACAGAAGGTGCCGCTCCGGGTCGCCTCCTTCGCGGGCGGTCAGGTCGATCCGCCGCGGATCGTCGCCAGCGAGGCCGATCTCCTCCCCCTCCTCCGCCCCGCCGAGGCGGCCTGGCCCGAGCCCGACGTCGTCCTGGAGGCCGCCGGCGCCGCGCTGGCGAAGCTGCCCGCCAGTTCGGTCCCGCCCCGCCTGTTCGTGGTGTCCTGGCCCGGCTGGCTGGAGACCGCCCCGGGGGACCCCGGCCCCCGCCTCGCGTCCCTGCGCTCCCGCGCGGACCTCCGCCTGCTCGCGGCCACTCCCGAGGCCATGAAGGACCCGGATCGGGTCCTGGTGCAGTTCCTGGGTGGCACGGCGGGGGGCGTGGTGGGCTGATCCCGGCGGACGACCGCCCGGGCCCCGTCACTCCACCAGCGCGCAGGTCGCCACGGGGCTCAGCCCCTCCAGGGTGGCGGGGGCGAAGTCGGCGTCCGTGAGCGCCCGGGCGTTGTAGAGGGACACGAAGCCGCAGTCGATCCGGCTCACCGGCGCCAGGGGGGTCCGCAGCGTGCTCGGGGCGCCGCCCGTGCCGATGGCCCCGGTGAGGGGGCTGTCCAGCGTGGGATCTGGATCCTCCACGATGCGCAGGGTGGAGGGGAAGGTGCAGCCATCGGCCGCTGCGCACCCCGACTCGGCCACCAGGAGGCGGAGGGGTGGGGTGGGGAGGTCCGCCCAGGCGTCCACCGACCGCGGGAAGTGGAGCGGCTCCACCCCGGGGACGAGGGAGGTGTCCAGGTCGTACCGATAGTCGGGGACGCCCTCCTTCACCACCATCCGGCCGATGGTCCCGCCCTCGGCGGGGGAGAGGCCGTCGGAGTGGGCGTAGTACACCGAGTCCAGGCCGTCGCCGGCGTCCAGGCTCGCGGGGCCGTGGGAGGTCCCCAGGTGGAAGCCTCCGGGATCGTCGGGGAAGCGCCACAGCGACACCGGCGCTTCCGCGTCCAGCTCGACGCGATAGCCCAGGAGGTACCCGCCGTGGACCGACAACAGGACGTCCAGGCCGTCGGCGTCGGACCGGACGTCGACGTCGTTCGGGAACCCCTTCACCTCCGGCCAGCCGGGGGCGGACGGATCGATCACCCAGCGGGCCACGCCGACGTTGGACCCCAGTTCCAGGCGGACGCCCAGGATCCGGCGGTTCCCGGTGTCGGCGATCACCAGGTCCAGCCCCGACGCGTCCTCCCACAGGACCTCGACGTCGTGGGCCATGCCGAGTCCGCACTCCGGGATGGGCTCCGCGGAGCAGTCGTGGGCCTGGGGGCCGGGCAGGCCCAGGAGGTCCACCGCCCACAAGCGCCAGCGTTCGACCGGCTCGTCCTCGACGGTGAACTCGCTGAGGAAGAACATGTCGCCCGCCGCCCAGGCCACGGTGACGACGTCGGTCCCGTCCCGCGCCCGCCGCGGCGTGACCTCGTACGTCACGCACGATCGGGGCGCCCCCGCGCCACCCCCCGGGCAGTCGTCCGGCACGACGTCCTCGAGCCTCATCTCCCAGAGCACGGCGGGGGGGGAACCCAGCTCGACCAGCGCGACGCGCGCGGCCTCGAAGTCCGACGCCAGGGCGAAGCGCCGGACTTCGGGACCGTCCGGCGTCGAGTCGTCGTCCGCCCCGGGGTCCGGGACCGGATCGAACTGCGCCGTGGTGCCGCACCCACCCACGGCCAGAGCGAGGGACGCGAGGAACGCGAGGTGGCGAGGCGCGGTCCGGGGGCAGCGTGGCATGGTCGTTTCCGTCCGTCGACGACGGGAGGCGGGAGCGGCGGAGCGGACCCTGCCGCGCCTGCCAGCCCCCGCCACCATGCCCGGGCCCTCCCGCGGAGGCGGACCCGCGGGGACAGCGCACGCTACCACGGCACGGAGCGGCGTCAAGGGATCCGCTGGCCCTCGCCCGCGGGCGCCCCGTCAGTCCACCAGGGCGCAGCTCCCGACGGGGCTCAGCGCGGACAGGGTGGCGGGGGAGAAGTCCGCCTCGTCCAAGGCGCGGGCGCTGTAGAGGGACACGAAGCCGCAGTCGATCCGGCTCGCCGCCACGGAGGGAGTCCGGAGGATGTCCGGCCCACCGCCGGTGCCGACGGCTCCGGTGAGGGGGCTGTCCAGGGTGGGATCCGCGTCGTCCAGGATCCGCAGCGTGGAGGGGAACGGGCACCCGCCGAACGTGGCGCACCCCGACTCGGCCACCAGGAGGCGAAGGGGTGGGGCGTGGAGGTCCGCCCAGGCGTCCACCGACCGCGGGTAGTGGAGCGGCTCCACCCCAGGCGTGAGCGATACGTCCAGGTCGTACCGGTAGTCGGGGACGCCCTCCTTCACCACCATCCGCCCGATGGTCCCGCCCTCCGCGGGGTAGAGGCCGTCGGAGTGGGCGTAGTACACCGAGTCCAGGCCGTCGCCAGCGTCCAGGCTCGCGGGGCCGTGGGAGGTCCCCAGGTGGAACTCCTCGGGACCGCCCGGATAGCTCCAGAGGAACGCCGGGACCTGCGCGTCCAGCTCGACGCGGTAGGCCTGGAGGTACCCGCCGTGGTCCGAGGCCCGGACCTCCAGCCCGTCGGGGTCGACCCGGACGTCGACGTCGTTCGGGAACCCCTCCACCTGCGGCCAGCCCGGGGTGGTGGGGTCGATCACCCAGCGGGCCGTGCCAACGTGGGAGCCCGGATCCAATCGGACGCCCACGACCCTGCGGTTCCCGGTGTCGGCGATCACGAGGTCCAGCCCCGACGCGTCCTCCCACAGCACCTCGACGTCGTGGGGCATGGCGAAGCCGCACTCCTGGATGGGCTCCTCGGTGCAGTCGTGGGCCTGGGACCCGGGCAGCCCCAGGAGGTCCACCGCCCAGAGGCGCCAGCGCTCCACCGGCTCGGCCTCGACGGTGAACTCGCTGAGGAAGAACAGCTCTCCCGCCGCCCAGGCCACGGTCACGACGTCGGCCCCGTCCCGCGCCCGTCGCGGCGTGACCTCGTAGACCGCGCAACGCCGGGGCTCCCCCCCCACCGAACCCGGGCAGACGTCCCGCGCCACGTCGTCCAGCCTCATGTCCCACAGCACCGCGGGGGGCGAGCCCAGCTCGACCAGCGCGATCCTGCCCTCCTCGAAGTCCGAGGCCAGGGCGAAGCGCCGGACCTCCGGCTCGTCCGGGGTCGAGTCGTCGTCCGAGGAGAGATCGGGCACCGGCACGAACTGCGCCGACGTCCCGCACCCGCCCGCGACCCAGAGGACGGACGCGAGGAACGCGAGGCGGCGGGGCGCGGGCCAGGGGCGGGGTGGCATGATCGCTTCCGTCCGTCGATGACGGGAGGCGGGAGGGGCGATGCGGATCCGCCCGCGTCACCCGCCTCCGCGCGCCATGCCCTGGCATCCCGGCGGGTGGGCCGCCGGGACGGACCACGCTAGCACGGTTCGGAGCGGGGTCAAGCGGGAGCCGGGCCCGCGCCGCCCCCGCCCGCCGGTCAGCGGGAGGACGCCGGCCGGAACAGCCTCACCAGCACCCAGATCACCCCGAGCACCGCGGCCACCGGCACGAGGAGGGCCAGCAGCGCCATGGCCAGCCCGGCCAGGATCCCCAGGACCTTCAAGGCGATCAGCGCCAGCACCACCAGCCCCACCATCTGGAGGGCGGTCTTGAACAGGTCGGAAGAGGGGGAGGGGGACATCGGGCGGCTTCTCCTTTCCAGGGCGCCGGGGCCGGGGCGCGGCACCGGGAGGGGCGATGGGGGCGGTGTGGCGGGGGCCGCGGGGGATCCGGCCCGGCTCAACGGGCGATCCGCGGGGCGGGGGGCACCCCTCCGACCCGAGGCGAGGCGAACCCGGGAGCCGCGCTGGGGGTCCCTTCCGGCGTCGAGGTCGAGGCGGCGGCCACCACCTCGGCCACCATCGGGGCCGAGGCGTGGACGATCAGGACCAGACCGAGGGCGGCGGCGAGGAAGGGCGCGAGGCCGAGGGCCGCCAGGACCACCCCCGCCTCGCCGCGCCCCGGCAAAGCCGGGGGGCGGACGAAACGGAGGGAGCCGGACACCTCGCGGCGGGGCGGCCGTACCGGGGCCGGAGGGCCGATCACGCGGGTGGGGCCGGGCTGGGACGGGCCGGGGACTCGAAGGCTGGACGGGGTCACGGCGGGGCTCCGGGCGCCGGGATGTTCCGCTCGGGGCGGATCGGCGCGACCACCGGGCCTACGGCGTCACCCCCGGACCTATTTCAGCGACCCTCGACTTCCCGTGATCCACCGGCGTCTCCCCCCGCCCACTCCGCCCGCGGCGGAGTCCAGGCCGACTCGGCGGGCTCGCCCCGGACGGCATCGGCGGCGGGTCCTCCGGGTGGCGGGGGCGGTGGCGCGGGATCGGCCCCCGGGGGTTCGGTCGCCGCGGCCGCGGGCCGGGCCGGCTCCCTCCCCTCCCGGGCAGCCTTCGCCAGCATCGTCGCGGGCACGGGGTCCCGGATCAGGGGGGTGACGCCCAGGGCCTCCCGCTCCAGGGGGGGGCCGGCCGGAAACCACCGCTCCTCCACCACCCGCCGGGCCTCCTCCGCCAGCGTGCCCTCCGGCCACACCGCCCGGGCCTGCCCGAACACCTCCCGGGCGCCGGCCAGGTCGCCGATCCCCGCCCGGGCCATGACGTAGATGTAGATGTCGCTGGACCGCTGGGAGACGCCGCCGATCTCCATGGTCCTCTCGATGGTCTGGAAGGCGTCGAGGTACTGGCCCGCGAGCCACTGGCCGTAGGCGAGGCTGTTCAGGTAGATGGGCTGCTTCGGGTCCTCGGCGAGGTCCTGGGCCACCAGGGCGAGGCCCTGGGCGACGGCGGCCCGGTCCTCGGGCCGGTCCACGAAGAGGGACCACCCGAAGTTGTTCCGCATCGGGGGCCGCCAGCGCTCGAGGGGGACGACGCGGGAGAGCCGCGTGTACAGCTCGACCGCCCCCGGGGCGTCCCCGGCGGCGCTGTAGAGTTCCGCCGCCTGCATGAGCACGAGGGGGTCCTCGGGCGCCTTGGCCAGGGCCAGGTCCACCTCCTTCCGGGCCCGGTCCAGGTCCCCCGATCCCACCGCCTCCATCGCCGCCGCGATGTGGGGGGCGACCACGTGCTCCGAGGCCCCGGCGATGCGGGGGGCGACGTTCGCCGCCGCCGCCAGGAGCGCCAGGACGCTCAGGCCGAAGGGGACCGCCAGCGTGCCCCAGCGGGCCGGCGCGCCCTCGGGCTCCAGCACCACCGGCCGCAGCAGGGCCCCGCAGAGGGCACCCCCCACGAAGCCCCCGAAGTGGCCCCAGTGGTCGATGGGCAGGCCGGGCAGGAGGCCCAGCCCGAAGACCAGGGCCGCGTAGACCACCAGGTTGGTCCCGAAGAACGGGTGGAGGGCCTCGGGGATCCGGCGCCGGTGCCGCCTCCCGAAGCTGATCCCGGCCCCCACGAGGCCCATGACCGCGCCCGACGCTCCCATGGAGATCGCGTCGGGGTGGACCCAGGCCGAGAGGGCGCTGGCGCACAGGATCGAGGCGACGAGGAGCACCAGGAAGCGGGGGCTCCCGAACACGTTCTCGAAGATCCGCCCCAACATCATCAGCATCGCCATGTTGATGCCGAGGTGCAGCAGCGAGCCGTGGAGGAAGGCCCCCGTCACCAGGCGCCACCACTCGGCGGGCCCGCCGGAGGCGAAGACGCGCTCCCCCATGACCGCCCCGAACAGCGGGGGGATCTCCAGCCCGACGGCCGCCGGGACCAGAAGGCCGGCGTCGTAGCCCAGTACGAGCATCATCCCGTACAGCACGACGCAGATCGCCACCATCGAGGCGGCCAGGTACGGGAAGGGGGAGAGGCGCTGGAGGAAGTCCCGCACCACCGCCCGGGGCTCCCGGTAGGGACGCCACCGGGTGAGGGCGATCTTGCGGGGACCGTCCGCCCGGCCCTCCGGCTCCGGCGGACGGGGCTCCGGGGGCACCGGGGGCGCCGGTTCCCCGCCCATCGAGCGCCGCTCCCGGGGTCCCGGCCCCACCTCCGCCTTCTCCAGGACGGGTCCGGCCCGATCCCCCGCCGGGGGCCCTCCCAGGCCGGGCTCGACGAACTCCGGGTCGAACTCCCCCCCCGCCGCCGCCAGCACCTCCCCGACCCGGTCCGGATCGAGGACCGGCTCGGACGCCCCCGGCCCCTCCCCTCTCCCGGGGACCTCCGCGGCTTCGCCCGGATGCCCGCCGCCCCCCGGCGCCGGTGCGCCACCGCCGGGAGCGCTCAAGGGACCTGCCTGCGCCGCTCGGGCGGGATCGGGGAGTCTCGATGGGGGTCGATCAAGGGGACTCTCGGGCGGGAGGAGGCTCGATCCGGCGCGTCGTGGGCTGCGCGCGGGGGGACGGACCCAAGGCGTCGCCCAGGGGGCGACCGCGCCAATAAATAGCAACCCCCCCATGGGGAAGCAACGCGGGCCCGCCCGCGGGCCCCCGCCTCCGATTGACCGCCCCCCCCGAAGCGGGGTCGAATGGCGCGATGCTTCCCTTCCGGAGCCACCCCCCTCGCCGCCCCCGCTCGGGCCCGAAGGTCGTCGGCCTCCTCGGCCTGCTGGTGGGCCTGCCGGGGCTGGTGCTGGCCTACTTCGGCGTGCTGTCGGTGCGCTCCGAGGCGGTGGTGGCCCGCGCGCAGTTCCAGGAGCGCTGCGAGGAAGTGGCTGCGGACCTCTACGGGGAGTTGGAGCGCCGCTTCGCGGGCCTGGACCAGGGGCTGCTGCGGGGAGTGTCCCGCGCCGGGGACGCGTGGGTCGATCCCGGCGCCGTCGGCGACGCCCTCGTCGCGTCCCTCCCCGACGTCGAGGGCCTGCTGGTGCTGGACGGCAACGGGTCCATCCTCTACCCGCCGCCGAACGCGATCTCGCTGGAGGACGCCACCTTCCGCAGGATCGGGGACGTGGACCGCTCGTTCATGGGGGAGAGCTTCCGCCTCGGCGAGGACGCGGAGATCCGAGGGGACGATCCCGCCGCCGCCGCCGCGGCCTATGCCGCCTCCGTGCCGGGGATCCCCGGGGATCGGGGCAAGGCGCTGGCCATGAACGCCTGGGCCCGCGCCCTCCTCAAGGACGGCCGCCCCGGGGAGGCGCGGGCGGTGTGGCAGGGGATCGCCCGGGACCACCCCGACGAGCAGGACTGGAACGGCTTCCCCCTGGCGACCCTCGCCCGCTACCAGGTGGGCCTGTCCTACCTCCAGCAGGGGGAGCTGCTCCCGTCGGCCCGCGCCTTCTCGGACCTCCTCGCAGACCAGATGCGGCGGCCGTGGAGCTACGGCGGGTTCGCGGAGGGGGTGATCGCCCGGAAGCTCCTGCTCCACCTGGACTCGGGCCGCCTCGTGGAGGCCCTGCCCCCGGGGGAGCGCCCCGACCTCGACGCCGCCCGCGCCCACTTCGCCGAGGCGTCCCGCCGCCAGAGGGACCAGGCGGCGACCCTGGCCCTCCTGCCGGTGCTCCGGGAGGACCGCGCGACCAGCGAGGACTCCCGGGTCCAGTACTCCCGCGACGACGTCGGAGACGTCCGGGTCCTGACCGCCCGGGTGAGGTGGAGCGCCCCCGGGGTGAAGCGCCTGTTCATCTTCACCCTGGACGAGGGGCGCCTTCTGGGACGGCTGAGGGACCTGATCGCCAGCGCCGCCCGGGTCAACCCGGAGATCCGGATCTCCCTGGTGGACTCCCGGGAGGGGCCCCTCCCGCTCCGCTCCTCCGGCGAGGGAGCGCTCTACTCGTTGGAGCCCTGGGTGGCGGGCATGATGCTGGTGGTGGGCCGCGGCGATCCCAGCAAGGTGGACGCCCAGCTCGCCCGGGCGCGGGGCGTCCGGATCGGCATGGTCGCCGCCTTCACCCTGCTCATCCTCTTCGGCGCGGGCGTCACCGCTCGGGCCGTCCTCCGGGAGATGGACATCGCTCGCCTGCGTACCGACTTCGTCAGCAACGTCTCCCACGAGCTCCGCACCCCCATCACCACCATCCGCCTCATGGGGGAGATGCTGGCGATGGGGGCGGTCCCCACCGAGGAGAAGCGCCGGGAGTACTACCAGACCATCGTGTCGGAGAGCGAGCGCCTGTCCCGCCTCATCAACAACGTGCTGGACTTCGCCCGGCTGGAGGAGGGACGCAAGAAGTTCCGCTTCGCCCGCGGGGACGTGGGGGAGTGCGTGCGCCAGGTGGCGCGCACCACCGCCGACTACCTCCACGGCGAGGGGTTCGACTTCGAGGTGGAGGTCGCCCCGGACCTGCCTCGGCTGTGGTTCGACTCCGACGCCATCGTGCAGGCCCTGGTCAACCTGCTCACGAATGCGGTGAAATACTCGCGCCGCGAGCGGCACGTGCGCCTGACCGCCCGCCGGGAGCGGAGCAACGTCGTGCTGGCGGTGAGAGACCGGGGCGAGGGCATCGACCCCAAGGACCTGAAGCACATCTTCGAGAAGTTCTACCGCGGCGGGGACGCGCTGACCCGGGAGACCCGGGGAGCCGGGCTGGGACTGAGCATCGTCCGGGCCATCGTCGACGCCCACGGCGGCAGGGTCCGCGTCGAGAGTCGACCCGGCGAGGGCAGTACCTTCAGCATCGTCCTGCCGGTGCGGGAGGAGCCTCCGGCCGACCTCCCCACCACCCCAGAGGAACAAGTCGCATGAAGTCGATCCTGATCGTCGAGGACGAACCTCGGATCCTCTCCTCCCTGGCGGACTTCTTCCGACTCCAGGAGTACGACGTCCGGACCGCCCCGAGGGGCGAGGACGCGCTTCGCCTCGCCCGCGAGCACCCCCCGGACCTGGTGCTGCTGGACATCATGCTGCCCGGAATGCACGGCTACGAGGTCTGCCGCCGGCTGAGGCAGGAGGGGTTCCACCGGCCGGTGCTCTTCCTGACCGCCAAGGGGGAAGAAGTCGACAAGCTGACGGGCTTCGATGTGGGCGGCGACGACTACGTGACCAAGCCCTTCTCGCTGCTGGAGCTCCACGCCCGGGTCAAGGCGCTGCTCCGCAGGGCCGATCCGGGGCCGGAGGAGGACACCTACGCCTTCGACGGGATCACGGCGAACTTCACCACCTACGAGATCTCGGTGCAGGGGAACCCCGTCAAGCTCTCGGCGAAGGAGATGGACCTCCTGAAGTTCCTCATCCGGCACCGGAACCAGGTCCTGACCCGGGACGTGCTCCTGGAGCAGGTCTGGAACTACGACACCGACGTCAGCACCCGAACCGTCGACACCCACATCCTCAACCTCCGGCGCAAGCTCGCCGCGGACGGGCCCCGGGACCGGTACATCGAGACCATCCACGGCGTCGGCTACAAGTGGGTGGGCTGATCCCCAGGGGCCGGTGACCGGGAGGATCGGGGACGAAGGTGCGGCGCCTGCAGCGGACGAGATGGCTCATGGGGGCGGCGGGAGCGGCGGCGCTGCTCGCGGCGATCGCCTGGGCCGCGGTCCATCGGCTCGGCTCCGACCCTCCCCCGCCGTCCGCGCCGCGGGGCGCCGCCGACCGGGCGCCACCGCACCGGGATCCCGGCGACGACCTGAGGGCCCGGGAGCTGCTCGGGGACGGGCTCTACCTGGAGTCCGGCATGGGCGACTACCGGGGCGCGGTCGAGCGCTACCGCCAGGCGGCGGCACTGTCCGATGTGGACCCCGGGACTCGGGGGGAGGTCCTCTTCCGCCTGGGCCACGCCCTGGAGAGGCTCGGGGAGAGGGCCGAAGCCGGAGCCGCCTTCCAGGGAGTCCTCGACCTCCCCACCGGCCGCTCCCGGTGGTCGGAACCCGCGCGCGTCCGCCTGACGCGGATCCGGGAGTCGGAGGGGGCGGTGCGGGACCTGCCCGCGGCCCTGGACTTCGAGAGGGACGGGGGAGGCTGGCAGCACTCCTCCCACTACGCCGCCAAGGGGACCGTCCAGCGCGTGGAGGACGCCGCCATCGCCCGGACCGGCTCCGGGGTGCTGGAGTGGCGCACCACCGTGGTGGCCCGGGAAGACGACCTGATCTACCTGCCCCTCGACACCGAGCCCCAGGCGCCCCGGAGGGTCTCCTTCGCGGTGCGGACCACGGCGTTCACCGCCCGCCTCTTCCTCTTCGCGGTGCTGGCGGACGGGAGCCGTTACTCGTCGCCCGGTTTCGTGGTATCTCCGGCGGACGGCTGGATCCACCGGGACCTCCACCTGGCCTCGGACTTCCGCCCCATTGCAGGGCAGGTGTCGGGGACTCCGTTGGATCCGAGCCGGATCAAGTTCCTCATGCTCCAGGACGCCACGGGGTACTTCTCCACCGACCGCGGCGAGAACCGGATCCTGCTCGATGACTTCCTCGTCCGCTGAACGCCGCGCCGTCGCCTCCCTGGCGGCCGCTTGCCTGCTCGCCGCGGCCTCGCCCTCCGTCGCCGGGCCCCCGCCGGCCCTGGACCTCAAGTGGTCGGCGTCGCTGATGCACTTCAACCTCCAGTACTGCGCCGGGGGGCTGGAGGGGTTCGCCGACGCCATGGGCCTGGACTTCGGCGACGACTACGACGCCAGCGAGCAGGGCGTGGAGGACCAGATCGTCCGGGAGAGCTTCGTCCCGGTGCTGGAGATCCTGGAGCGCCACCCCGACTGGGCGTTCGACATCGAGATGCAGGGCCTCATGGTGGACGTGCTGCGGGAGCGGTTCCCCGACGTCCTGGACCGACTCCGGGCCCTGGCCGACCAGGGAAGGGTCGAGCTGGTGTCCTTCCATTACTCCGCCCAGCTCTATGTCGCCTGGCCGGAGCGGGACCTGGACGAGTCCCTGGGGGACACGGCCCGGGCCTTCCAGGAGGCAGACCTGCCCCTCTCGGGGGTCGTGTTCGCCCAGGAGGGCCAGTGGAGCCCCGGGCAGACCCGCCTGATGGGGCGGAGGGGCTACGACCTGGCCCTGCTCCCGAAGAACCTCTTCTCCTACTTCCACCCGGAGATCGCGCCCGAACCGTGGTACCGGCTGGACGGGGTCGACGTCCTGCTGGCGGGGAGGGGGATCGACGCCGCCGACGGGCAGGTGAAGCTCCACTGGACCTGGTTCGACGACGGCGAGCTCCTGGCGACCCAGGACCTCAACTGCTACCTGGGGCCCGCCTTCGTCCGGTCCGAGGAGTCCATCGCCGAGTACGAGGCCAAAGTGGAGCAGGACGCCTCCCAGGGGTACGTCGTGGGCACCGTCTCGGGGTTCCGGGACGCCCTCGCCGCCGCGGGCGTGGTCGCCGCGGTGGACCTGCCCCCGACTCCGGACGGCACCTGGCAGCCCTCGGACACCGACAACGTCGCCCTGTGGATGGGTGGGATGGGGATCTTCCAAGACACCGAGGACGACGCCGGGGTGCTCACGGGGATCGCCGACGCCCGCGCCCTCCTGCTGGCCGCCGAGGTGCTGGCCGCGGGCGCCCCTCCGGACTCCGGCCGGAGCGCCTCCCTGGCGGAGGCCTGGCGGGAGCTCTCCCTGGCCCAGGTGAGCGACGCAACGGGATGGAACCCCTTCGCCACGGAGGTCGACTACTCCCACCGCCACGCCGAGGCGACCTCCGCGCTGGCGGCGGACGTCGCCGCCACGGCGCTGCGGGACCTGGGGGTGGCCCCGGGCACCGAGGTCGACGTCGACGCCTCCATCGGCACCTACTCCGAGGCGCCCGCCGACGGCACCGCCGGGGAGTGGATCGACGTCGAGGAGGGAGGAGGTCCGCTGGCGGTCGAGGTCGTCGCCGCCGGGCGGGAGGCGCGGACGGTGTGGCAGCGGCACGGCCAGCGGGAGGGCCTCCACCGGGTCCACGTCGACCTGGGCGTGCCGGCCGGAGGGGAGCGCACGGCGACGGTCCGCTTCCCCCTCTCCCTGGACGAGCTCGCCTGGTCCCCCGCCCTGGCGGAGGACCGCGTCGACCGGGTGCCCCTCGCCGATCTGGCGGGGGGCGGGGACTTCACCGTCCCGTTGGCCAACGGGCTGATCGGCCTGGCGGACGACCTGTGGCTGGTGGCCGACACCCGGACCGTCCACGCCGCGGGCTGGGTGTCGGGGACGTCGGGCGCGGTCGCCTTCGACGACGAGACGCTGCCCGCGGCGGGCGCCGTGCGCTGGACCTTCCTGGTGCTCGCCGGCCCGGAGGGAGACGCCATCGCCCTCGCCGACGCGACGAACGTGCGCCCCACCGTGCGGATCGCCGCCTCCCTCGCCCCCGAAGCCCCCCCCGGCGACGGCGGCGATCCCCCGCCCGAAGAGGAGGCGGGCTGCGGCTGTTCGGCCTCCGGGACCTCCGGACCCGCGGGCTGGCCCCTCGTCGCCGCCGCCGTCGCCGCCGCTTCGGCCCGCCGGCGACGAGACGAGAACGGGGCCCGAGGGCCCTCCACTCGCGATGCCGGGACCGGCCGCTCTTGACTCCCGCCACGGAACGCCTCTAACTTGATGCATTCCCCCGCGGGAGCAGGCTTCGCTGCCCCATGCGGGCTGGACCGGAGGCTACGATGGGAAAGGCCCTCGCCCTGACCCTGGTGGCCGGACTGGCGCTCGCCGCCGCGGCCCCGCCGGTCTGTGGCCTCATCGCGGGGGTCGCGCTGGCCGCGCGCGCCGAACCACCGCCGGAGGAGCCCCCTCCTCCACCCCCGCCGCCGCCGCCCGAGCCGATCTAGCGCCCTCGGCGGCGCCCTCCCCGCGGTCCCGTGGCTGCGGTAGACTCGCGCCCATGGGCATCGTCGTCCAGAAGTACGGTGGTTCCTCCGTCGCCGACGTCGACCGCCTGAGGGCCATCGCCCGCCGGGTGGTGGCCAGCGTCGAGGGGGGGGATCACCCCGTCGTGGTGGTCTCGGCCATGGGCAAGACCACCGACGAGCTGCTGGGCCTGGCCCGGAGGATCAGCGAGCGGCCCGGGCGCCGGGAGCTGGACATGCTGGTCAGCGTCGGCGAGCGGATCTCCATGGCGCTGCTGGCCATGGCCATCCACGACGCCGGCCACCGGGCGATCTCGTTCACGGGGAGCCAGAGCGGCATCATCACCGACGACCGGCACTTCGACGCCCGCATCGTCGAGGTCCGTCCCGCCCGGATCCTGGAGGCCCTGGGCCGGGGAGACGTGGTGATCGTGGCGGGCTACCAGGGAGTGAGCCGGAGCCGCGAGGTGACCACCCTGGGCCGAGGCGGCTCCGACACCACCGCCGTCGCCCTGGCCGCCGCCCTGGAGGCCGACCACTGCGAGATCTGCTCCGACGTGGACGGCGTGTGGACGGCCGACCCCAGGCTCGTCCCCGAGGCGCGCCGGATCGACCACCTCTCCCACGGCGAGGTCCTGGAGCTCGCCCACGGTGGGGCGAAGGTGCTGGCGGCCACGGCGATGGAGTACGCGCGCCGCTCGGGGATCGCCGTCTGGGCCCGCTCCACGTTCGCGCCCGGCCCGGGGACCCGGGTGGACGCGATGCCCTCGGACCGGGGGCTGGGGGGGGCGGTCGCCGTCGCCGGGGAGCCGTCGGTGCCGGTGGTCCGCTGCCCGGGGGGGTCCGGCGCGTGGCGGCGCCTCCTGGCGGCCCTGGACCGCGCCGGTCTCTCCTGGCGCCACGCCCGCGCCGTGGATGACGGGTTGGAGGTCTGGCTGGACCCCCGGTCCCACCCGGACGCGGCCGGCGAGGCGAGCCGGGTCGCCGGTGCGTACGGGGGAGGCGCGGTGAGCCTGGGCGGTCTCGGGACGGTCACCGTCGTGGGCGCCGACGCCGCCGCGTCGCCCTCCGTGGCCGCTGGCCTCCTCGCCACGGTGGAGGGGGCGGGGGTGGCGCCGCGGGGGCTCGCCTCGACGCCTTTCGGAGTCGCCTGCTTGCTGGACGGGCAGGCCGTGCCTACCCTGATCCGGGCACTCCACCGGACCTTCGTCGAACCCCATGGCCGCGTCGGCGAAGGAGCCCCGGGTGTTGCGGGTCCGGGAGGGGGCCGGTAGACTTCGGCCGGTGCAGGGGACCTTCCGGTCACCGGCCAGGGGGAAGAGCGCGCCACGATGCTCCGCTACGCACTGCGACCCGCGAACCTGTTCACCGCCACCAGCCTCTTCTGCGGGCTGTACTCGATCATGCTGTCCGCCGGCGCCACCAGCGGGGACAGCCAGGTCCTGTTCCAGGCGGCGATCCTCATCATGGTGGCCGGCCTGTTCGACATGCTCGACGGGCCGGTGGCGCGGATCACCCGCACCCAGAGCGACTTCGGGATCCAGTTCGACTCCCTGGCGGACGTCGTCAGCTTCGGCGTCGCCCCGGGGGTGCTCCTCTACAAGTGGGGGCTCGACACCTTCGGGGGCTGGGGCTTCTTCTTCGCGTTCCTCTTCACCCTGGCGGGAGCCCTCCGCCTCGCCCGCTTCAACGTCCAGACGGGCCACTCGGATCCCCGCTTCTCCACGGGCCTGACCATCACCAGCGCCGGGATGATGGTGGCGGCCCTGGTCATCCACCACCACCACGTGAAGCCGGGCGAGCTGGCCAACCACCTGACGGTGCTCGCCTTCGCGCTGCTGCTGAGCTACCTCATGGTCAGCAACGTCCGGTTCCGGACCACCAAGTGGTTCCGGCCCAACCTGGCGACCATGGTGGGGGTGGCCCTCTTCGTCTTCGGCGTGCTGGCCATCAACATCCTCTTCGACGTCACCTTCGTCTTCGTCGCCATCGGCTACACCTACATCGGGTGGGGACTGCTGGAGGAGGTGGTGAGGGTCGGCCGCCGGGCGGCCCGTCGCGGCGCCACCTGGTACGCGGGCGGCCTTGGCGCGAGCCACGACCCCGGTTACGGCGACGAGGACGACGAGGACGACGAGGAGCCCGAGCCCCGCGCCCTGTAGGGATGGCGGGCGGCGCTCACGCCCGGGGCGGTGGGCCGCCCCGACCTACTTGGGCTCGCCCCCCGAGCGGGACCGGGGACCACCGCCGACGACCCGGAGGGCGCGGACGATCTGCGACTCGGTCCAGATCTCGTCGGGGGCGTCCCGCAGGCTGAACTTCTCACCCTGCATGATCGACACGCCCCCGAGCCCGCTGCGGCCGATCAGGCCGCACTCCCAGAAGGACGCGCGCTCCAGCATCCCGTGGATGTCGCGGGTGGTCCACCTCTCCCCGGAGATCGCGTACCACGCCGACGTCACCAGTCGGACTGCGGCGCTCTTGGGGACGGTCGGCTGGATGACCACGATGCGGGCCTTGGTGCGCAGGACGCGGTAGACCTCCCGGAGCCCCTGGACCGCGAGGCTCTCCCCCAGCGCGGCGAGGCTGTCGAGCCACACGGCGCCGGCGACCTGCTCCGAGGCGTAGGGGAGGGCTCGGTCCGCCGCGGGGGGGATCACCAGGCCGGGGGCGCCCCCCTCCTGGTGCGCGAGGGAGCCCGGCGGCCGGATCGCCGTCACCACGTCCACCTGTCCACCGGCCCCGGCGGCGGCACGGAGGTCCTCCACGAGGGCCTCGTCCCAACCCACCAGGAGCAGGAATGCCCCCGGATGGACGCCGAGCCCGTGCAGGACTCGCTCGGCCTGACGGCTGCGGAAGGGTCGCGTTGACGCGGTCGGTGTCCCGCTCTGGGCGCCCGTCATGACGATGCACCTGTGCCCGGCCGCCCCCCCGATCCAGCGGAGGGGCGACCCATCGCCCGGCGAACCGACCCTGTACGGCACGGCCGGCGGGAGCCCCGGGGGCCCGCGCGGTGCCGACGCACGATGACGATTACACGGCCCGCCGCACCGGCTGTCAAACGGGCTCCTCCCCGGCCTCCCTCCCGGACCATCCCCACCGCGGCCCGCGGGGATCCCGCCGCGGTGGACCCACCGGCCTTGCCGCTCACCTCCGGCCCTCGTCGCGGCTCCGGCGGGCCCCCGCTCCTTCCTCGCCGCGCCCCAGGACCTCGGCCCGAAGCTCCTCGATCCGTGCCCGAAGGGCGTCGTCGTCCGGGGTCCACCCCAGGGCGTGAAGGCCCGCCAAGATCGCCTCCCCGTATCGGTCGCGGGCCAGGTAGGCCGCCTCGATCTCCCGGAACCGGCGCGCCGCCTCCCCGGGCGAGGCGCCTGCGAGGGCGCGCTCCATGAGGCGGAACGGGCCCGTGGATGCCTGGAGCAGCATCTCGAAGTTGGCGTCCTCGGTCCGGTAGTGGAGCATCCGTGGGGCGGAGAACTCGATCCGCATGTTGTCGTCGGTGTTCAGGGGGGCACCCCGGGTGAGGGGGGCCAGGTCCACCTCGTCCATGAGGTAGTAGGTCAGGAGGTCGGCGACGCCCCGGACCCCTATCCTCGACAGATCGGCGGCGGGACGCTCGGCTTGAATGGCCGCCTCCACCCGGGGAAGGTCCATCTGCAGGGGCCGCGCCGAGCCCACCAGGATCAGATCTCCCGCCTCCACGGGCGAGTAGACCAGGGCGTACGGGAAGACCGACGAGAAGGTGCGCAGGAGCGACTTCAGGTCGTCCGTGCCCATGCCGTAAAGCTGCACCCACTGGCAGAAGACCCCGTCCGGGGCGAGCCGGTCGCGTCCGAGCTGGAAGAACTCCCGGGTGAAGAGGTTGCTCACCCCGCTGATCCACGGGTTGCTGGGCTCGTTGACGATGACGTCGTAGGGTCGGTCGGCGAGGAAGAGGTGGTTGCGGGCGTCGCCCGCGATCATCCGGACCCGGGGATCGGCCAGGGGGTTGCCGTTCCACTCGGAGAAGTACCGGGAAGCCTCGATGACGGAGGGCTCGATCTCCAGGATCTCCAGTTGGCCCAGGTCGTGGGTCAGCACCGATCCGGCGGTGATCCCGCTGGCCAGTCCCACCAGGAGCACGCGGTCCGCCCGCGCCGCGAAGTGGAAGGGCAGGTGCCCCAGGAGGATCTGGGTGGGCATGTCGGCGGACGTGGAGGCGTCGACCTTGCCGTTGTTGGCGAGCCACACGTTCCCCGAGCCCTGGGACCGGCCCACGATGACCACCGTGGACGGGCCCTCGGCGTAGTACAGGACCTCGAAGTCGGAGATCGCGTGGTTGAGCACCGCCTCGCGGCTGTAGTCCGAGAGGTTGTCCACGTAGGTGTACATGCCGGCGCTCATCAGGAGGGGGTCCCACCTTGGGAAGGCGAGGGCGGTCAGCGCCAGGGCCGCGGCGGCGGCACCGGCGGCGGCGAGGCGGGTCCGCCCCCGCAGGGCAAGGGCGAGGGCGAGGCCGGCGGCCACCTGGACGGCCACCACGGCCCGGACCGTGGGCTGGATGCCGATCCCCGGGACCAGCAGGAAGCCGGCGGAGAGGGCGCCGGCGATGGCGCCGACGGTGTTCCAGGCATACAGGCGGCCGACGTCGCTGCCGACGGTCCTCGCGTCCTTCACCCGCACCGCCACCGCGAAGGGCATGACCGCGCCCATGAACAGGGTGGCGGGCATCATCACCGCCCCCGCCAGCAGGAGCTTCATCCCGTAGAGCAGGTCGTCGTGGCCCGAGATCAGGCCGTAGAGCCCGACGAACCAGAACGGCATCTGGCCGAAGGTCCAGCTCGTGCCCCACGCCGCCAGTCCGGCCCCCACCAGGCAGGCCACCAGCGCCGGGAGGGGCCGGATCCGCCGGGCGAGGCGGGTCGCCGCGGCGGTCCCGCCGGCGAGCCCCGACAGGAAGGCCAGCAGCATCAAGGAGAACGAGTAGACGGAGTTGTCGAGGACGAGGGTCAGGACCCGGGACCACGCGACCTCGAGGGCCATCGCGCAGGCGCCGCTGACCGCGAAGGCGGCGGCGGCGGCGGATCCGGCCCACCGGGGCGGCGCGGGGCGCACCGCCGGGGCGCCGGCGGTGGCGGCCGGGGCGGGTACGCCCTCCGACGGATCGGCTTCCCTCTCCCGCTCCGCCGCGGCGCCCATGCGCCAGGCCACGATCGCCAGCAAGGCGTTGGTGGCGGCCGCGATGAGGAGGGTGGAGCGGATCCCGGCGTAGGGCAGGAGCAGGAAGCCGGCCGACCCCACCCCGAGCACCGCCCCAAGGGTGTTCGCGGCGTAGAGCCCGCCGACCCTCGTCCCCGCCTGGTCGGCCCGGCGCACCACCGCGCGGGAGAGCAGGGGCAGCGTCGCTCCCATGGCCGCGGTGGGGATCAGCAGCAGCCCCAGCACCGAGACCAGGTGGAACGCCACCGATGCCCCAGGCCCCGGCTGCAGGACCCGCCAATAGGCCCGGTACAGGTCCGCGGCGCCGTCCATGAGCAGCGGGAAGGCGAGGGCGTACGCGCCGATCCCCAGCTCCAGGACGGCGTAGGCCCGCAGGGGCCGCACCCGGTCGGCCACCCTGGCCCCGGCGAGTCCCCCGATGGCCAGCCCCCCCATGAAGGCGGCGAGCACCGTGGAGATGGCCGGCTGGGTCGCCCCGAAGACCAGGGTGATCATCCGGACCCAGACCACCTCGTACACCAGCGCCGTGGCCCCCGAGACGGCGAAGAGCAGGTACAGGGCGGCGCGGGTCGGGTCCGCGGCGCGGTCCCTGGCGTAGGCGTTCTCGGTCGGGCTCATGGCGGAGGGGTGGGAGGTGCCCCCTGGGTCGGGTGTCCCGGACGGCAGGCGGCGGCAGGATAGCCGGTTTCCGGGGCGTCCGGGGGCGCGGGCGGCCGGGGCCCCTCCCCTGCTCCGCCGGCTTGAAAGCCCTGGCGTCCTTCTCTAGAGTCGGTGGCCGAGCCCCGGACCGTCCCGCTCCCCCGCCTCCTCCGCCCCCCATGACGCCCGAAGCCAAGCACGACTGGAAGATCGAGAAGCTCGAGCGCCGGCTCGCGGCGCAGCCCGGGGACGGGGAGGCCCTCCTGGACCTCGCCGAGGCCGCCTTCCAGAAGGGCTACTACTTCGGGGGCGGAGATCCCTGGTACGAGAGGGCGGTGGAGCTGGCGGAGGAGTACCTCCGGCGGCACGCCGAGTCGGCCCGGGCGCGGAACGCCCTGGCCAGCGCCTGCTTCGCCCTGGGCCGCCCGGACGAGGCCGAGGCCCACTACCGCCGCGCCATCGCCGCGGACCCGGGGGACGCCCTGGCCCTGGTGGGGCTGGGGAACCTCCACCGGGAGAGGGGCAACCTCAGCCGGGCCATCGAGACCTTCGAGAAGGCGACGGAGCTGGGCCCCGACCTCTGGCAGGCCCACTACAACCTCGGCGGCGCCCTCTACGCCGAGGCCCGGGCGCGGGAGTTCCGCAAGGCCGACGACTGGATGGAGCGGGCGATCTACCACCTCGTCACCGCGCTGCGCCTCGGCCCCCTCCTCCCCTTCGTCGGCAACATCTACAAGGACCTGGGCGAGCTGTTCCTGCACACCCGCCAGTACCAGCACGCCCGACGCTTCTTCAGCAAGCTGACCACCCACGAGGCGTACAGCGCCCTGGCCTACTACTACCTGGGGCTCACCCACTTCAGCCTGGGCAAGTACAAGAACGCCCTCCAGCACTACCGCACCTACCTGCGCCTGGAGCCCGGGAGCGCCGTCGCCCTCTCCAAGATCGGGCTCTGCCACCTGGAGCTGGAGGAGTACGACCGGGCCCGGGATGCCTGCGAGCAGGCGCTGGAGCTGGAGCCCGGCAACCTGATGGCCCGGTTCACCCTCGGGTGCACCGCCCAGGCCCGGGGCGACCACGACGAGGCCCGGGAGCGGTTCGAGGGGATCCTCGCCCAGGCGCCGGACTACTTCCCGGCCTACGTGGAGCTGGTGAAGACCCACTTCCTGGCCGGCGACCGGACCTGGATGGTGGCGAACCTGAAGTCCGAGGTCCGCGCCTTCGAGGAGGCGCCAGGGTACGACGGGGGGCGCTTCTACTACCGGGGCCCCCGTGGGCGCGTCCGGCGGCGCATCGACGTCCTCCTCGCCCAGCTCAAGGAGGTGGGGCTGGAGGGCTTCGGGGACCTCGCGTCCGTGTGGGACGAGGTGCAGACCGACTCCCTCCGCTTCCAGATCTGGGAGGAGCTCTTCGACCTCGCCCGGGCGGCCCGGGTCGCCGACGTGGAGCGCAGGCTCGGGGAGCCCGACCTCCACTTCGGCCGGGAGCTGGGCCGCGCCGCCCTGACCCTGAGCCAGTTCCTCCCCGAGCAGGCCCTGATCTCCGCTTCCCGCGTGGACGACGACGCCGTGCGCCGCGCCGCCCTCGCCCGGAAGGCGAGGGGCGACGACATCCACGCCTACATGCGGGCCCTGGACGACGTGCAGGAGGAGCTGCGGCAGTTCCGCGCCTACCTGCTGCTGGCCCTCGCCATCAAGGGGAGCGCCGACGCCGAGGACCACCTGACCGACCAGATGGAGGGCGGAGATCCCGTGCTCGCCATCGCCGCCGCCATCGCCCTCGTCTTCTACGGCAACGACCGCGCCGTCTCCCTGGTCCAGGCGGAGGCCGCCCGGATGCCCGATCCGGAGCGGGAGCGCCTGCTGGCCCTGCTCCAGCTCGGCCGCAGCCGCCGCGAGGACGCGGGGAAGGTCATCGACCTGTCGGGACGGGAGCGGCGTCGCCCGCGCCGGGACGGCGACGGAGGCGCGGCCGCCACGGCCGGCTGCTCGTTGTGCGGGCGGGGACAGGACGAGGTCGACCGCCTGATGAGCGGCAACCGCGTGCTGATCTGCAACCTCTGCATCAGCCACCTGCACGCGCACCGGAGCGAGATGCGCGTCCCCGACCACGAGGACCTGGGCTGCGGCTTCTGCCGCCGCTCGATCTTCGAGGTCGAGTCCCTCTACCGCGCCCGCTCCCTCCTGATCTGCAGCCAGTGCCTCGATAGCTGCGTCAGTCTCCTCCAGCGCGAGGAGATCGAGCGCTTCCTCATCGAGAACTTCTGACCGCGCCCGCACCCGCGGCGTCCAGGACCTCCCCCAGGCGGCGCAGGGCCTCATCGGTGTGCCCCACGTCCTCGGCCCACCCCACGCGGATCCAGCCGGGGAGGTCGAAGAAGGACCCCGGCACGACGACGGTGTCCCGTTCCTCCTTCAGGCGCGACGCGAAGTCCCGGTCGTCCACCCCCGGGGGAAGGCGGAGGGCGCAGCAGATCCCCCCGTCCGGCTCCACCCAGGAGATCCCCGGCCGGGCCTCCACCAGGGCGCGGACGCGGGGGATCCCCATCGCCGACTGCGCCCGGGCCCGCGCCACCAGCGCGTCCCGGCGGGCGAGCCCCCGGAGCGCGAGGGCCAGGACCGGGGCCGGCGCCACGACCTCCAGGTGGTCCCGCACGTCGTGGATCCGGGCGGCGAGGCGCGGCTCGCACAGGACCCACCCCGCCCGGAGCCCCCCGAGCCCGTGGACCTTGGTGAGGCTGGACGTCGTCACCACCCCCTCGCCGAGGGTGGCCGCCACGGGGGACGCTCCCTCCCCGAGGAAGTCCCGGTAGACCTCGTCCACCACCAGCGTCGCCCCCGCCTCCCGGCACGCCTCCGCCGCCGCCTCCAGGGTCCCGGGCGCCAGGTCCACGCCGCTGGGGTTGTGCAGGCGGGTCAGCAGGACGGCCCGGACCCCCGCCCCGAGCAGGCGCCGGAGGGCCTCGACGTCCACCGCGAAGCGGTCCTGGGGCCGCCGCCTCAGCCACACCGGCCGCGCCCCCAGGGCCCTGACGGCCGCCACCAGGGGCTCGTAGACCGGCGTCTCCACCACCACGCGCTCCCCGGGCTCCACCAGGGCCGCCAGGACCAGGAAGTTCGCCTCGCTCGTCCCGCCGGTGAACACCACGCCCCGGGGATCGACACCGTAGGCGCCCGCGATCGCCTCGGCCACCGCCCTCTTGCCGTACCCCTCGTCCGCCCCCGCCCTCAGCTCCTCCCACGACGGCGGATCCCCCAGCCACTCCAGGGGCGGGGGGAGCACGCCGCTGGCCGACAGCCGGAAGGCCGCCCCCCCGGGCACCGCCTTCGCCCACCTCATGTACTCGACGCGCCCGAATCCCATGGCCGGAGTCCTCGTGCCGCGACCCGGGATCACCCGTGTCGGATCGCCTCTCGCAAGAGCGCGGCATCGTACCGCGAGTCGTGGGGGGAGTCCCAGCGGCGCGAGCCTGAGCCCGTACGTCCCGGTTGTGCTACGGTCGCCACGCATGCCTTCGCTGCACGAGCAGCTCGAACGCCTCGCGGCGGCCGGGGTCCGGATGCGGACCGGGGACGGCGTCGCTCGGCTCCTGCGGGAGCACGTGCCGCCGGACTTCGAGGCGCGGCCCTGGGAGCTGCTGCTCGCGGAGATGGCCCGGCTGGACCTCACGGACGCGGTGCTGGCCGTGGGCGGCGCGCCCTGGTCACGGCGCGGTTCTCCCCGAGACGCCGGAGGCAGCTCGGCGGACGTGGCGGAGCACCTGGCGCGGCTGCTGGGCGACGCGGAGGCCGTCGCGGCGCTCGGTGTGTCCCCGGACGAGCCCGACGTCCACGGTGCCCTGGCGCGCCTGGCACCCCGGCTGTCGGCGCGGCACGGGCTGTCGGTGCTGGTGGGGCGCCCGGCGGACACCCGGGAGGCCGAACGATGGGCGCGAGGCGACGCCTGGTGGGTGGCCTTCGCCCGCGCGGACCTCCTCCGCGAGGCCACGGACGGCCACGTGGAGTGGCGGAGCCCGGTGGATGGGCCCCCCTCCTCGTCCGCCCGAGAGACGTCGCCGGCCGGGACGAGCCGTCGCTGGGTGTGCTTTCCACCGTTCGGGTCGGGCTTCCTCGCCTTCACCGTGACCTTCTGGCCCGCGGCCTTCGCGGTGCTGCTGCTGTGGCACGTGGCCAGTGCGGGGCTCGCCGCGCTGGCCGACGTCCACACGGCGGCCATCGTCGCCGGCGTGCTCGGCCTCTATCCGCTGGCCACGCTCCTCCTCAACTGGCGCTGCGCCGCGAGGCGGACGGACGAGGCAATCCGCGTCCGGATCGGCCTCCTCCCTTGGCCGGGGTGGCAGCGGCTCGACGTCCCGCGCGCCGACGTGGCCCGCGTCTACGTCGACCGCCGCCTGGACAGCGGGGGCGAGCTCGCCTCGAGCGAGTACGCCTTCACCGTCTGCCTGGCGCTGCGCGACGGCCGCGTCCACCGAGTGGGCGGCGAGACCTACGACGAGGAGAAAGCCGAAGCGCTGCGGGCCTTCCTCGCGGGAGGGTGAGGGCGCGGCACTGATCCCCCGCCCGGTACCCCCGGGGGCTGACCCTTTCGGCCGAAGTCGACCACCTCCTTCGGGCCCATCCACTCCGGGGACGTCCGGGCATCGGAACAGGGGATCACCAGTGCCGGATCGCCTCGAGATACCGGGCGGCGTCGTACCCAGGGCTGTTGGCGGCGTCGTGGCAGCGGCGGCAGGTGTCCGCGCCGGGCTCCCGGAAGGCCACCGGGCGGGAGGGGTGGCCGGTGGCGGGGCCGTGGCACGCCTCGCACTGGACCCCCAGCAGGTGCCGGCCCTGCTCCGGCATCACGAAGCCGCCGGGCTCGGCCCAACCGGTGGTGTGGCAGCCCAGGCAGGCGGGGTCGTCCCCCTGCTCCCGCTCCAGGATCCTCTGGAAGGCCGTGGCGTGGCCGCTCGCCGACCAGCGGGCGAACGCGGGGGCGTGGCAGGTCAGGCAGGCGTCGACCCCCGCGTACGCGGCGGCTCCGGGCGGCGGCGCCGGAGGTGAGATCCCCGCCAGGAGCACGCTCCTCAGGGCGTCCAGCTCGGCCCGGACCGCGGGAGCCTCGGGCAGGGAGGGGTCCAGGGGCCCGATCCGGAACCCGAAGGCGTGCCGGGGCGCGGTGCCGGCCCCGAGGCGGCCCCGCAGCACGCCGATCTGCCGCTCCAGGGCGGCCCTCGCGCCCTCGGCCGTCGCCTGCGGCGCGGCTCCCCCTCGCCCCGAGCCCCTCCGAGGCGCCGGACTCGACCCTCCGGCCCCTTCCAAGCGCGCCCACTGCTCCTCGTGCCCCACCAGGGTCTCGACGGCGACGGCGCGGTCGGTGTCCGGGTCGAAGCGGGCCCCCTTTTCGCCGGTGAACAGCAGGTCGAGCCGGGCCAGGGCCGTGCCGCCCCCCTCCAGGCGCAGCACCTGGGCCTCACCCACCCGCTGCCGGGGGGGCTCCCCCGGCGCCCCACCCTCCACCCACCAGAAGTCCACCCCGCGCACCGTCCGGGCGAGGGAGCGGATGGACTCCCCCGGCACGTCCGCGGCCACCAGGACCGCGTCGACCTCCGGCAGCCGGGAGATCTCCGCGCGGAGCGCCTCGGCGGGATCGAGCACCGTCGTCTCGCCGGCCCGCCGGGACGAGGCGGCCCCGGCGACGACCGAGAGCAGGGCCAGCTTCCGGTCCCCCGCCGCCAGCACGGCGTGGGTCGGGAAGGGCGGGCGTCCTGTGCGGGCGTGCAGCAGGTTGGTCGCCACCACCGCCAGGCGGGTCCCCTTCGCCGCCCGGGCGATCCCCGCGGCCCCCAGGAGCTCCAGGTCCTCCACCCCCGGGGCGAAGGCGTCGTACCCCATGCGGTCCAGCAGCCCCAGGACCTCCCGCGCCCGGCCCTCCAGCGGGCCCCGGCCGTAGGTCCCCACCTCCCCCAGCGTGCCCAGCAGGTTGGGGCCCTCCACGGCGAGCAGCCCGGGGTGGAGGCCGCCGGCCGCCCGGAGCGCCGTGGCGCGGCGCGCGAACCCTCCCGCGGGAGCCCCCGGGCAGCCGCAGGGCTCGACGCGCCCCCGGACCCCGATGGAGAGCGACAGCGAGAGGCGATCCGCCGGCTCCGCCCCGGGGGGGGTGGCGCGGGGGGCGGGCTCCGACGCCGCCAGCTCCGCGAGGGTGGGGGGGAGGGCGCCGCCTCCGGGCGGGTCCGAGACCCTCTCCCCACGGCAGGCCGCCACCCCCGCGGCCATGGCGGCCAGCGCGAGGGCCCCCGTCAACGTTTTGCAAATTCGCGTAGGCAAGACTCGGCTCGGGAGGGCGTTCCCGGACCCGATGCTATCATGCCTTGCCATCGACCCCCGAGCAGACCGAGGACCCCCCGATGCCCCTCCGGCCCCTCCCCTCCGCCGCCGCCCTGGTCGTCGCCGCCGCCGTCGCGCTCCCGATCCCGGCCCACGCCCTCACCGGGCGGCAGCCGATCCTCCGGGATCCCCGCCTCTACCAGCGCACGTACGAGGCCGCGGTGCAGCGCGCCCACGGATCCCGGGGCGAGTGGACGGACTTCCTGCTCCGCCACGGCCCCAAGTGGACCGCCCGCTGGGACGAGCGGTCCCACACCGCCCTGCGCTTCTACGGCGAGGGCATCGAGGTGGGCCAGCCCGCCACCGACGAGGAGGCGTACGCCATCGGCGAGACGTTCTTCTACGACAACGAGGACCTGCTGGGGGACGGCGTGCTGGTGGAAGACCTCGTCCGGGTCGCCGCCAAGGAGGCCCACGGCACCCGCTACGTGTCGTTCCGGCGGGAGCACCGGGGCGTGCCCGTCGAGGGCTCCCGGGTCCACGTGCGCATCAAGAACGGGCGCCTGTTCATGGGCGGAGTCGACACCCACCCCGACGCCGACGTCCCCACCAGCCCGGCGATCCCGAAGGAGGCGGCGGTGGAGGTCGCCCGGGGCGATCTCTCGACCCTGGCGCCCCGGGATCGGCTCTCGGCCCAAGGGGACGTGGAGCTGGTGGTCTACCCGCTGCCCCTCGAAGACCGCTACGAGTACCACCTGGCCTGGAAGGTCCGGATGGTGCGCGAGGACGGCCCGGGGACCTGGGACGTCTTCGTCGACGCCACCGACGGATCCCTGGTGGACCGCCTGGACCGGATCCTCTGGCTCGACGGGACCCTGAACGTCCGCCACGACCTGCGGACCGTCACCAATCCCCCCGAGTACGGCGTCACGCCGATGGCCTTCAACAAGGTCACGTTCCCGGACCCGGATCCCGACGTCACGGTCTACACCGACGCCGCGGGATGGTTCGACGCCAGCGGCGTGTCGGGCCCCACCACGGTCACCACCAGCGTGGTGGGCGACGACGTCCGGATCTCGAACTTCAGCCAGGGGAACGCCGAGATCGCCGGGAGCTGGACGGTCTCCGACGGCGCCGTGCTGGAGTTCTCCACCGACGCGGCCACCGACGAGTACGGGCAGGCCCAGCTCGACGTGTACGCCTTCCTGCTCCAGGTGAGGGCGAGGGCCCAGGGGATGGACCCCGCCAACGCCTACGCCTGGGACCGCATCGACGCGAAGGTCAACCAGGACCAGACCTGCAACGCCTACTTCGACGGGGACGTGAACTTCTTCCGCTCGGGGAGCGGCTGCAACAACACCGGGAGGATCTCCGACGTCGTCTACCACGAGTTCGGGCACGGCTTCCACTACTACCAGCTCACCCAGGGAGACGTCGGCGTGTTCGACGGCGCCCTCAGCGAGGGGGCCGGCGACTACATGTCGGGCACCATGTGGGGGGATCCCTACCTCGCCCCGGGCTTCTTCGTCAGCGGCGCCAGCACCTGGCTCCGGGAGTTCGACTCGGACTACTCGTGGCCCGAGGACATCGACGCCGACCCCCACTACACGGGCCTGATCTTCGCCTCGACCATGTGGGACCTCCAGACGCTGCTGGTGGGCAAGTACGGAGCCGACGCCGGCCGGGCCCACGCCGACCTGCTCTACGCCCGGATCCTGATCGGGGCCATGGACATCCCCACGACCTACGAGGAGGCCCTGGCGGGGGACGACGACGACGGGAACCTCGCCAACGGCACCCCCAACGTGTGCGAGATCAACGACGCCTTCTCCGCCCACGGCCTCGGCCCGGTGGGGGGTGCTGCCGGGATCTCCACCGCCCACGCGCCCTTGGGCAACCAGGCCAGCGGGACGGAGATCCCCGTCTCCGCCTACGTGGCGATCCAGTACCCCCAGTGCGTCGAGTACGGCATAGAGAGCACCCGCCTCTCCTGGTCCGTCGATGCCGGGTCGAACTGGGAGACGGCGGATATGGTGGGCGACGACGGCGAGAACTGGACGGCCACCCTCCCCGCCCTCCCCGCCGGGACCCAGGTGCTCTACTCCATCGAGATCGCCGACGGCGGAGGCAACGCCGCATACACCCTGCCCGACAACGCGGCGATGCCGTACTACATGTTCTACGTCGGCGAGTTGGCCCCGGTCTTCTTCGACGACTTCGAAGGGGACGACCTGGGGTGGACCCACGAGCTCCTGTCGGGGGACGACGAGGAGGGGGCGGACGACTGGCAGCAGGGGCGCCCCCGGGGAGAGAGCGGCGACCCGTCGGAGGCCTTCAGCGGCTCCATCGTCTGGGGCAACGACCTCGGATCGAACCAGTACAACGGCGCCTACCAGCCGGACAAGGTGAACACCCTGGTCTCGCCGCCCCTCGACCTGTCGGCCCACTCCCTCGTCCGCCTGCAGTTCCGCCGCTGGCTCAACGTCGAGGACGGCTCCTTCGACAACGCCACGGTCTACGTCGAGGAGCAGCCCGTGTGGACCAACCTCGCCTCTCCGTCTTCCGTGCCCGACGACGAGCGGGACGTCCACCACGAGGACCTGGAGTGGCAGCTCCACGACATCGACATCTCCGGGATCGCGGGCGGCCGCTCCGACGTCCGGATCCGGTTCGAGATCGACTCGGACGGAGGCCTGGAGTTCGGCGGCTGGAACGTGGACGACGTAGGGGTCTACGCCATGACCGAGGCCCCCGAGGATCCGCCGGGCGACGACGACGACGATGATGATGGCGACGACGACACCACCGATCCCGCCGGTGAGGACCCGGAGGGCCCGAGCCTGATCGGGGACCCGGACACCTGCGGCGGCTGCGACGCCTCGGACTCCTCCCCGTCCTCGCCGGTCGGCGCGGCCCTGGCCGCCCTCGCCCTCCTCTTCTTCCGCCGCCGCCTCCGCTGAACCCACTGGGGGCGGGCACGTCCGCGCCCGCCTGCGTGGTGCGTCCCGTGCACCAGGGTCCGCCGAGGGGGACAGCGGGAGCTTCCCGAGCCCATGAGACCCGACTCCGCCGCGATGGCCGCCTGCGTGGTCCTCCTGCTGGGGGGCTGCGGGGCGTCGGACTACGCCGCGACCGCGGGCGGCCTTCCCGAGGACGGGAGCAGCCCCGAGATCCAGGTCCAGGTCAGCGGCGGCGCGCGCCCGTCCACGGTGGTGGACTCCCGCACCGGCTGGACCACCATCGACGTGACGGCCGGAGAGAGGCTCCAGGTCCAGGCCACCGCCACCGACCCCGGGGGCGTCGCCTGGCTGGAGCTGTCCTGCCCCGGATCCGAGGCCGTGGACGAGCAGCTCCGGGAGGGCGACGAGGCCGGCGACATGAACCCCACCGCCGGGGACACCTCGAACCCCGAGCCCACCGTCTACGCCGTCGCCGGCTTCACCGTCCCCGACGACGCCGACCTGGGCAGCTTCGAGGTCCAGGCGGACGCCGTCGACGTCGAGGGCAACGACGCCCTGCCGGTGGTGGTGCGCTTCGTGGTCCACCGCAGCGAGGACCCCGCCGCGGCCGACGACTGAAGCGCCCGGGCCATCCCCCGCGCCGGACGTCGAGACCGCCGGTAGGTCCGTCCCGCCCCCCCTCCGGTCGGCGAGCCCCATAGCCGAGAAGCCCCCGGACCCCGGCGCGAGCGGGAGTCCGAGGGCTTCGGGGGTAGGGTCCCGGGAGGCGCCGCGTGACGCCCCCCGGGAACCCCTCAGGCGATCACCGACTCAGTAGTCGCCCATGCCGCCGTGGCTGTGGCCACCGGCGCCACCGCCGGCCTTCTCGTCCTTGGGCCGCTCCGCCACCAGCGCCTCGGTCGTCAGCATGAGGCCGGCGATGGAGGCGGCGTTCTGGAGGGCGGTCCGGGAGACCTTGGTGGGGTCGATGATGCCCGCGGCGGGAAGGTCCTCGTAGCGGTCCTCGGCGGCGTTGTAGCCGAAGCCGCCGGTGCCGCCGGAGCGGACCCGGTCGATGACGATGGAGCCGTCCAGGCCGGCGTTGGCGGCGATGTAGCGCAGCGGCGCCTCCAGGGCGCGCCGCACGATCTCGACGCCGAAGCGCTGCTCGCCCTCGACCTTCACGGCCTCGAGGCGGGGCAGGGCGCGGATGTAGGCGACGCCGCCGCCGGGGAGGGTGCCCTCCTCGACCGCGGCCTTGGTGGCGTTGAGGGCGTCCTCGACGCGGGCCTTCTTCTCCTTCATCTCGGTCTCGGTCGCGGCGCCGACGCGGACGACGGCCACGCCGCCCACCAGCTTGGCGAGGCGCTCCTGGAGCTTCTCGCGGTCGTAGTCGCTGGTGGTCTCCGCGACCTGGGCGCGGATCTGCTTGACCCGGCCCTCGATGGCGTCCCGGGAGCCGGCGCCGTCGATGATGGTGGTGTTGTCCTTGTCGATGACGACCCGCCGGGCGCGGCCCAGGTCGCCCAGCTCCACCTGCTCCAGCTTGATGCCCAGCTCCTCGGCGATCACGCGGCCGCCGGTGAGGATCGCCATGTCCTCGAGCATCGCCTTGCGGCGGTCGCCGAAGCCGGGGGCCTTCACCGCGGCGGCGTTCAGGGTGCCGCGGATCTTGTTGACCACCAGGGTCGCCAGGGCCTCGCCCTCGAGGTCCTCGGCGATGATCAGCATGGGCGAGCCGGCCCGCACCACCCGCTCCAGCACGGGGAGCAGGTCGCGCATGTTGGAGATCTTCTTCTCGTGGAAGAGGATGTAGGGGTTCTCGAGGACCACCTCCATCCGCTCGGTGTCGGTGACGAAGTAGGGCGAGAGGTAGCCGCGGTCGAACCGCATGCCCTCGACCACGTCCAGCTCCGTCTGGAGCCCCTTGGCCTCCTCGACGGTGATGACGCCCTCCTTGCCCACCTTCTCCATCGCCTCGGCGATGATCTCGCCGATGGTGGTGTCACCGTTGGCGGAGATGGTGCCGACCTGGGCGATCTCCTTGCGGCCCGAAACCGGGACGCTCAGCTTCTTCAGCTCGTCCACCACCTCGGCCACGGCGAGGTCGACGCCCCGCTTCAGCTCCATGGGGTTGTGGCCGGCGGCCACGAGCTTGCTGCCCTCGCGGAAGACCGCCTGGGCGAGCACCGTAGCGGTGGTGGTGCCGTCACCGGCGACCTCGTTGGTCTTGGAGGCGACCTCCTTGACCATCTGGGCGCCCATGTTCTCGAACTTGTCCTCCAGCTCGATCTCCTTGGCGACGGTGACGCCGTCCTTGGTGATCGTGGGGGAGCCCCAGCTCTTCTCGATGATCACGTTGCGGCCCTTGGGGCCGAGCGTGACGCGGACGGCGTCCGCGAGGGTGTTGACGCCACGCAGGATCGCCCCGCGGGCCTCCTGATCGAAACGGATCTCCTTGGCGGCCATGCTCGCTCCACTCCATCTCGGGGACCGCGACCATCGGGCCGCGCGCCCCCAGGTTCACGGTTCGACGTTCAGTTCTCGACGATGCCGAGGATGTCTTCCTCGCGGATCAGCAGGTGCTCCTCGCCGCCGAGCTTCACCTCGGTGCCGGCGTACTTGCTGAACAGGACCCGCTGCCCCTCCTTGACCTGGGGCGCGGCGACCTTCCCGTCCTCGAGGATCTTCCCGGTACCGACGGCGACGATCACGCCCTCGGCCGGCTTCTCCTTGGCGGTGTCCGGGATGATGATCCCGCCGGCGCTCTTCGCCTCACCCTCGACGCGCTTGATCAGCACACGATCCTGCAGCGGACGGACCTTCATCTCTTCATCCTCCAGCGGCCCGATGTCGGGCGAATTGGGGGCGCGGAACGGGGAGGGCTCCACGCCCCGAGATCGAGCTGTCACGGGGCTTCGCGCCCCGCCCCTCCCAAAGGAGGCGAAGGGATAATCACCCGGGATCCGGTGTCAAGACGAGCTCGCCGGTCCATCGGCCCCCCGGGGATCGGCCCGGCACGGGGCGCGGGTCCGGAACCTGCACCAGGGGGGCGCCGGCGGGCGGTGCACCCGCGATTCGCACGAACGACTTGTAACCGGGAGAGGTCTGCCGATAAGTTCTAGTGAAGTCGTCATAAGAGCGCCTTCCTCGGCGGGAGGGCCGCGGCGACGGCATCGAGGCGGGAACCGAGGCCCTGCGGGGGGTCGCGGGGGCGCCGGGGCGTGCGCAGCGCGCGCCACGGAGGGCCCGAGGGCCCCACCACGGTCCGGTCCCCCTCATCGCCGCCCGTGGCGGACCCCGGGCCGGGAGGAGGCGCCCGGAGCGACGCACGGAGGGACGATGTCCTCGGATCCCAAGGACCTGGCGACCACCGAGAGCCTCTTCGGCTTCTTCTATGACCGCGTGCACTCGGCGCGGCGCAACCAGCGGGTGCCGCTGAGCGACGAGAGCGAGTTCTACCTGGTCAACCTCCTGGTGGGCTTCCTGCGCTCCGCGAAGCTCTTCCGCCCCGAGGGGACCCAGGTGGACCGGGTGCCCCTGGCCATCCGCCTGGGGCAGGCCCAGCACCTCTCCCGGGAGGAGCGCTACCGCCAGCTCAAGCACGTCGGGGACTACACCCTGTACATGACCGGCTTCTTCGCCGAGAGCCTGCGCCGGGGGCTGGTGGACCTGGACTACTACATCGCCCTCGGCGGCTCGGCCTACGGCTCGATCTCCCGGGGCACCGGCCGCCGGGGAGACGTGTCCGAGGACCTGTTCGGCGAGCTGTCCGAGAAGTTCGCCCGGTGCGCGGGCGTCCTGGCCGAGGTGTCCGACGGGGCCCGGGGCTCCACGAGCCGGGACGTGCTCGCCCTGTACGAGGCGTGGCTCTCCCACCAGAGCGAGAGCGCCCGGCGCCGCCTGGAGGAGCTGGGCGTGACCCTGCCCGGCCCGGGCCGCGCGGGCCGCTCCAAGGAGTCGGTGCACTGATGGAGGGCGGGCACGCTCCCCGCCACGCCGCCTCCGCGGCCCCTCTCCAGCGCATCCAGGCGCACCTCCAGCGCCTCTACCACCTGGACGGCGTGCTGCCCATCGCCGACTTCCTCATCAGCGAGGGCGAGGCCCACCGGCTGACGGGGGGAGCGGTCCGGGACGAGCAGGTGCTGGTGCGTGAGGACGAGGACGGGTGCTCCCTGGGCGTCTACGTCGCCGACGCCGTCCTGGACCGGCTGGGCGCCTCGGGGGCGACGGGGCACCTCGTCTGCCAGGACGCCCTGCAGGCTTACTGCCACGCCGCGGAGGGGGTGAGCCACTTCGTCCTGTTGCTCTGGTCCGCGGGGCAGGAGCGCCCCGTCCGGGCGCTGGACCTGGAGCTCCAGGCGGAGGTGGACAAGGGGCTGACCTGCCTGCTCACCGACCGCCTGTACGCCGATCCCCAGGCGTCCCGGGACCTCCTGCGCCGCCTCTTCGAGGGGGGATCCCTCCTCCCGGGGCTCTCGGAGCAGGAGCGGGAGCGGTACGCCATCGCCAACGACCTCGCCTACCGGTGGCTGAGGTCCCTCCTGCCCCGGCTCCGGCGGGACCTGGGGGCGGCACTCTCGGAGGCGAGGCGCTTCTACCGGATGCCCGGTCCCGACAAGAGGGGGCTGATCGCCGCTACCGCGGCCTGAGGGGGTGCTCGGCGCCCCCGCCGTTGCCGCGGGGGCCGCGCCTGCCCTAGTATCGCCCTGGCGTCGCCACGGGAGGGTCGCGGGCTCGGCCCTCCGCGCCGGGGCGGACCACCCCCGCGACTTCGCCACCCGCCCCCCCGGAGAGAGACCCCCATGAGCCGCGACCGCGACGTCTTCCCGGTGCTGCGAAAGGCCGCCGCCGCGGCCCTGCGCGGCTCCCGCATGCCCGAGCAGGCGGTGGGGCTCTTCGAGCGCGCGGCCCCGGACGACGCCCCCGCCCTGGAGATGGACCTGGCGAAGGCCCAGGAAATGATGGAGGAGTGGGCCCTCGGGCGCGCGCTGGAGGCGGTACCGACCCTGCTCCCTCCCATCCAGGCGGCGGTCGTCGACGTCCTGGGGGACCGGGGTTCGGCGACCGCCCTGGTCGCCTTGGAGGGGATGGACCTGGACCGCCACTCCGCCAAGGCGGTCTCCCACGCCCTGGGCCCCCTGCGCGCCCGGGGGCTCGCGCCGCCCCAGGCTCCCCGGGGCAGCGGCCTCCTCGCCGCCGCCCCCGGCCGCGAGACGGAGCGGTTGGCCTTCTGCACCCCCCACGACGCCCACGGCCAGGCCCTGTGGATGCTGGTCGAGCACAGCGCCACGGAGGGCACCTTCGTCCACAGCGGCATGATCGACGAGCGGATCGGCTTCGCGGGCTTCACCAGCCTCCGCCAGTCCCGCAAGGCCGCCAAGGAGATCCAGGACTACTACCGGTCGGACCCGGGGCTGGTGATGACCGCCATCCCGGTGCCCCTGGGGGTCCGCATGCTCCTGGACGCCCGGGCCCGGGCCGAGGCGGCGCGGGAGCCTCCCAACCAGGCGGTGGTCAGCCTCCTGTCCTCGCTACCCCGCTCCCTCCTGGACGAGGCGGCCTCCCTCGAACTCCCGGCCCTGCGTGAGGCCACCGATCCCGAGGTCCTGCCCCGCTCCCTGTACCTGCTGACGGTGCCCTCCCTCCGGGCCTGGGCCCTCCCCGCCGACGCCGTGGAGGCCCTGCGGCTCCGGGTCGCCGAGGCGGCCTCCAGCTCCCTGGTGCTGGCCGGGACCTCCGCCGAGGACCGGATCCGGGACGTGCTGGCCCGGGGCACCGAGGACCTCATGCGGTCCGGGTGGGGAGGCGTCCTGTCCGCCCGTCTCCGACACCTGGGGACGCTGCTGCTGCACCGGGGGATCGGCGGGCTCGCCGCCGTCGCCTTCGGGGTCGCCGAGGCCCTCCGGGAGGGCCGGCCGTCCCCCTGGCGGATCCCCGTCGTCGCCGTGTGGCTCGCCGCCAGCCTCCGGATGGAGGAGGTCGATGACCTGCTGGTGCGGGACGGCGTCCTGCCGCCGCCCCGACGGGGGCAGCCCGAAGACGAGGCCGCCGGACCGGGGTCCGGCCCCGACGCCCCCCGGATCATCCTCCCCGGGGGTTGAAGGCGTCGGCGGGTCGCCGTTTCGGCTCGAACTTCCAGACCTCGATCTGGTCGAACTGAGGCGCGTCGGCGGCGATGCGCCGCAGCGAGATCCGGCGCATCCCCCACGCGTTGTTCACCCGGACCTCCTTGCTGGCCTCGATGGCGGGCCCCAGGTCCAGGGGGAACCCGCAGACGCCGTATGCGGTCTTGCGGTCCATGGGGGCGGCGAAGGGATACCGGATGTGGAAGATCCGCCCCCTCCACAGGCGGATCTCCGCCTTCTCGTAGCGGACCACCACCTGCCCGTCCGGCAGGACGGCCCGCTCCCGCTGCGGCCCGAGCTGCTCCTCGATGTCCTGGGGGTCGATGGACGCGAACTCCCGGCCGGCGAGGTAGGGCACGTCGACGTGCAGCCCCTCCTTCTTCTTGTACTTCGGCGGGGCCCGCTCCCTCCGGACCTTCTCGGCCTGGGCGATCAGGCTCGGCCGGCCGGCGGGCGCCTCCGCCCCGCCGCAGCCCCAGGCGACGGCGAGGGCCGCCACGGCCGCGAGGGCACAGACGCCCGCCGGGGCACGCCGTCCTTGGGAGCGTTCTCGCGGTGGCACGACGGCATCCTGCCCCACGGCGCGTGCCGTTGACAACTTCCCGCCAGGGCCGGATATTCGGCCCGTGCCCGCCCCCACCCCCCGTCCCACCATCCGCGTGGTCGTCCGCCTCTTCGCCTCCCTCCGGGAGCGCCTCGGCACCGACCGGATCTCCCTGGACCTCCCCGAGGGCGCGCCCGCGTCCGCCGTCTTCCCGGCGCTGTTCCCCGCCGAGGCGTCCTCGGGGACCGGCTGGCCGGGTCCCCTGATGTACGCGGTCGGCCACGCCTACGTGACCGCCGAGACCCCACTCGCCGACGGCGACGAGGTCGCCCTGATCCCCCCCCTGGGGGGAGGCTGAGGCAAGCAGGCGATGCCCTTCGTGACCCGAGAGCCCCTGGACCTGGCGCGCATTTCGAGGGAGGTCGAGTCCCCCGCCCACGGCGCGGTCTGCACCTTCGCGGGCGTGGTGCGGGACCACGACTCCGGCCAGCCGGTGGTGGCGCTGGAGTACGAGTGCTACCCCGAGATGGCGGAGCGGGAGATGGGAAGGGTCCGGGACGACGTGCTGGCCCGGTGGCCCGGCTGCCGGATCGCCCTCGTCCACCGGGTGGGGAGGCTCCTCGTGGGGGAGGTCAGCGTCGCCATCGCGGTGGGCTCACCCCACCGCGCCGAGGCGTTCGAGGCGTGCCGCCACGCCATCGACACCCTCAAGGCCACGGTGCCCATCTGGAAGAAGGAGATCCACCCGGACGGCGCGGCCTGGAAGGGAAACCGGCCGGCATGAGCGACGGAGGCGCGGGCGGCGAGGGCCGCCGAGGGCCCCGGGACCGGGGGGAGGTCCCCAGCCACTCCGGCTCCCGCCGCGAGTTCCGGCTGGACCCCGCTCGCGGCCGCTTCAACCCCTACGTCGCGCGCCTCTCGGAGTACCCGGGCCTGATCCTCACCGGGGACGAGGCCCGGTCCCTGAGGGGCCGTTGGGCGGCGGAGGGCTTCGACTCCCCCGGCGACGTCTGGCTGGAGATCGGCCCCGGCAACGGCTTCTTCCTGTCGGGGATGGCGGCGCTCCACCCCGAGCGCCGCTTCGTGGGGGTCGAGATCCGCTACAAGCGGGTGTGGATGACGGCGAAGAAGCTCCACCACGCCGCCGTCCGGAACGCCCGCGTCGTGCACTTCCACGCCGGCTTCCTGCCGGAGATCTTCGCCCCGGGGGAGCTCTCGGGGGTCTTCGTCAACCACCCGGATCCCTGGCCCAAGGACCGGCAGCAGAAGCACCGCCTGTTCAACCCCGACTTCGCGGCCATCCTGGAGTTCCTGGTCCGCCCCGGCGGGGAGCTCCGCGTCAAGAGCGACTTCGCCCCCTATGTCCCGGCGGTGCGCGACGCCTTCGCCGGCACCCGCTTCGCCGAGACCGCCTTCACCCCCGACATCAACCGCCCGGGCGAGCCCCTCGCGGCGGGCGACGTGGTCACGAACTACCAGCGCAAGTTCATCGAGAGGGGCCTCCCGGTCTTCTTCATGTCGCTGCGGCGCGGGGCCTGAGAGGGTGCGCGGCGCGGTGACCGTGGTCGTGTTGCGGGCGCCCCGCAGCCCTGTCCGCCCCTCCCCGCCGCTGCTATCCTGCCGGAGATGCCTGCCCCAAGCCCACCCGTCGCCTGGATCGTGGTGATCGGGGACGAGATCCTGTCCGGGAAGTTCCCCGACGCGAACTCCCCCTGGCTCCTGGCCCGGCTCCGGACGCTGGGGGTGAGGGTGAGGCAGGTCCAGACCGTGCCCGACGACGTCGGCGTGATTGCCGACACCGTCGCTGCCGCTGCGGCCGGAGCGGACTGGGTGCTGACCACCGGCGGCGTCGGGCCCACCCACGACGACGTCACTATGGAGGGGATCGCCCGCGCCTTCGGCCAGGACGTCATCGAGCACCCCGAGCTGGGGGCCATCGTCCGCGCCCACCACGGGTCCCCCGAGGCGCTGCGCATGGCCCGGGTCCCCCGGGAGGCTCGCCTGGTCCACGCGGCCGGCCTCCGCTTCCCCCAGGTGGTGGTCCGGAACGTCTGGGTCTTCCCCGGCGTGCCCTACCTGCTGCGCCTGAAGTTCGACGCCGTCGCCGGCCTCCTGGGGGGCCGCCCGGTGGAGGCCGCCGCCGTCTACACCACCGACGGCGAGAGCGAGATCGCCGCGGTGCTGGACGCCGTGGTGGCCGCCCACCCCCGGGTCGCCATCGGCTCCTACCCCCGCTTCGGCGCCCCGGGCTGGCGGGTGCTCCTCACCGTCGAGGCCGACGAGAGGCCCCCCGTCGACGCCGCCGTCGGCGACCTGGTGGCCCGGCTGGGCGCCGAGCGGGTCTTCCGGGTGGTGGCGCGGTACGATCCCGCGGTCCCGGACGGGACCTGAGCCCCCTTGGCCGCCCCGAGTCCCCCCGGCGGGGTCGCGGCCCGGGAGCGGGCGAGGCGCGCGGAGATGGGAGCGCTTGCAGCGGCCGGGGGAGGAGGGGCTATACTGTCGCGCCAGGCCGGATATGCGGGCGAGACCCCCTCCCGGCCCGAGGCCCCGGCGGGGCGCGCACCGACCGATCCCGCGCCCTCCCGCCCACGGAGCGACCATGAGACCTTCCCGCCAGACCACCGCCCCCCTGGCCCTGGCCGCCGCCCTGGCGGCGGGTGGCGGCACCGCCCGCGCCGACGACGTGAACTCGTTCCTGGATGCGATGGAGGTGGACCTCGGGGACGTGAGCAACGTCACCACCGCGGGGGACCTCACGAAGATGCTCCAGGTCCGCACCGACCTGGGGATCCTCACGCCCCAGGAAGGCAGCACGATGGGGCTGATGTACACGGGGAACTACGGGCAGCTCCCCCAGTGCACCGACTCCGACAACGCCCCCATGAACTCCGCTGGCGGGGACACCATCAGCGTCGAGTTCGACGCCCAGGTGCCGTCGACGGCGAACTCCTTCATCTTCAGCTTCTACTTCCTGAGCCGCGAATACCCCATCTACGTCGGGTCCACCTACAACGACAGCTTCACCGTGTACCTGAGCTCGGCGGCCTGGAACGGCAACATCGTGTTCGACGCCGCGGGCAACGTCATCGACGTCAACAACGCCCTGTTCGTGGTGACGGACTCCGCCTCCCTCTCGGGGACGGGCTTCCACTGCCCCATGGCGGGCGGGGGCACGGGGTGGGTCAGCACGATCGCCCCCGTGGAGCCCGGCGAGACCCTCCACGTCAAGTTCGAGATCGGCGACATCTCCGACGGCGTGTTCGACTCGGCGGTCCTGGTGGACGACTTCTACTGGAGCGAGCTGGACCCCAAGCAACCCTACACCGGCGACCCCCTGCAGGTCTTCTTCCTGTCCCCCAAGCGGGGCTCGGTGGAGGGGGGCGAGACCACCATCGTCTACGGCGCCAACTTCACTTCCGGCTCGCGGGTGTACTTCGACGGGGTGGAGCTGGACTCGACGGTGTTGAGCGACGAGCGGATTTCGGTGGTCACGCCCCCCGGCGCCCCCGGCTTTGTCGACGTGACCGTGAAGGACTTCGACGGCGGCGGAGCGGTGAGCCAGGAGCTGACGCTGCTCAACGGCTACACCTACTACGACACGTCCAGCGGGGAGTGGCCCCCGGAGTTCCGGGCCATCGAGCCCGACTATTCCCACGTGGACGGGGGGCAGACCGTCACCATCCAGGGCGACTACTTCCAGCCCGGGGCCCTGGTGTACTTCGACGGGGTCGAGGCCACGGGGGTCGAGGTCCTGAACACCCAGACCATCAACGCCGTCACGCCGCCCCACGAGGCGGGGGTCTCGGAGGTCGTGGTGTTCAATCCCGACGGTCAGGTGACCGAGCCCCCCTACCCCTTCACCTACAGCGAGGACGTGCCGGTCCCGGACGGCGACGACGGGGATCCCGCGGACGGGGGCGGTGGAGGTTCCTCCACCTGCGGCGGCTGCGACGTCCCCTCCAGGGCCGGCACGGGCGCCTTGCCCCTCCTCGCCGCCGTGGGCCTCCTCGCCGGCCTCCGCCGGCGGACCCGGGGATGAGAACCATGCCCGACATCGTCCGGAACGCCCCTCTCCTGCTCCCCGCCCTCGCCGCCTCGGTGGCCCTCCAGGGCGGTTGCAGCCGCTACACCCTGGGCACCGCGCCCAGCGACCCGCCGACGGCCCAGGCCTACGTGGTGGTGCCCCCCGCGACCGACGAGGGCGAGTCCACGCTGGCCCGCTACGCGCGGCTGCCCTACGGCAGCGAGGTGCAGCTCGACGGCAGCCAGAGCTTCCATGACGTGGCCACCGGCCAGTCCACCGAGGGGCTGACGTACGAGTGGTCGATCCTGCTCACCCCCGAGGGCAGCGGGATCGCCCTCTCCGATCCCCTGGTGGCGATGCCCACCTTCACGCCGGACATCGCGGGGACCTACGAGTTCGAGCTGGTGGTGGTGGACGAAGACGACCTGGTCAGCCCCCCGTCCATCGCCACGGTGATCGCCGCCGCGCCCGAGAACCTGACCATCACCATGAGCTGGACCACCGGCGCCACCGACGTCGACGTCCACCTGATCCGCCCGGGGGGCGCCTACTGGAGCGAGGACGACTGCTACTTCGGCAACCCCGAGCCCGACTGGGGGGTCGTGGGATCGGTGGTGGACAACCCGGTGCTCAACCGTGACGACGACGACGGCGGCGACGTCGCCAACCCCGCCGTCGAGGAGGTCGTCGTCCAGAGGCCCGAGGACGGGGACTACGAGGTGGTGGTGACCTACCACAACGACCGGGGCAACGACTTCACCGTCCAGCCCTCCCTGACCATTGCCGTGGGGAACATCATCATCGGCAACGCCGGCCCCGTCGAGCTGGCCGCCGAGGGCGACGCCTGGCGCGCGGTCCGGATCCGCTGGCCCGAGATGCAGGTGGAGCCCATCGACGAGATGACGACCCACACGGCCCTCGGCGGGCCCGACTACAACGAGGGGAGTTGACCTCCTCCCCCCTCATCCTCCCCTACCGCGGCGTGTCCCCCCGCATCCACGCGTCCGCCTACGTCGCCCCCGGGGTGGCGGTGATCGGCGACGTGGAGGTGGGCGAGGACTCCAGCCTGTGGTTCGGCACGGTGGTCCGGGGGGACGTCTTCCCCATCCGGATCGGCAGGCGCACCAGCATCCAGGACGGCTCCGTGGTCCACGTCACCACGGACAAGCACGCGACCGTGGTGGGCGACGGATGCACCGTCGGGCACCGGGTGGTGCTCCACGGCTGCACCGTCCACGACCGTTGCCTGGTGGGGATCAACGCCGTTGTCCTGGACCGGGCCGTCGTCGGTCCCGACGCCTGGGTCGGCGCGGGGGCGGTGGTCGCCCCGGGCACCCGGATCCCGCCCTTCACCCTCGCCATGGGCGTCCCGGCGCGGGTCAAGCGGGACCTGCGCCCCGACGAGGTGGAGTGGCTGAAGTGGTCGGCCGCCCACTACGTGGACATCGCCCGGAACTACCGGGAGCCCGAGGGGAGCTGACGGGAACCCTCAGATGTCGGTGCGGACCCGCTCGGCGATGAGCTGGCCGTCGATCTCCCGCAGGGAGGCCCGCATCCTGTCCACCCACTCGCCGCGGATGTTCACCTTCGCGGCCCGGTCCAGGACCTTCCGGTAGCACTCCCGGGCCTTGATGAGCAGGACCGTGGTCTGCTCCCGCAGGACGTCCCGGTACACCGCCTCGTCCTCGCCGGTGAGGCCCCGGGGGGAGGGTGAGTCGATGACGTCGACGCGGAAGCGACGATACAGCTCCCCCAGCCGGTAGCCCGCGGGGGCGACCCAGTCCCGGACCCCGAAACGGATGGTCTCCAGGTACTCCCGCTGGGCGTCGAGCACCAAGCGGGCCTTCCGCTCGAGCTGGGCCTCGGCCAGGGCGCGGTCGTCGACGTCGTCGAAGGTGACAGCCTCGGCCCGAAGGCGGTGGACCTCCCCCAACAGGTACCGGACCATGGCGCCGTGGTAGGGGGAGTAGAGGGTGCTCTCCCGGTGCGTGCGGTAGTGCCCCGCGAGGTCCGAGAGGGCCTGCTCGGCGGCGTCGAGCCGACCCGTGTCCATGTCGGCCTGGGCGAGGAGGGCGCGGGCCTCGAAGCGGTCCGCCTCCTCCCTCAGGCCACCGGCGAGGGCGGCCAGGAGGAGGGGCTTCGCTTCGGCGGGCCGGCCGGCGGCCAGCAGCATCCGCCCCGCGGACACCCGGACGTGCGCGACGTCGGACGCCCCGGGCCAGCCCGCGAGGTAGGCCAGGTAGTGCTCCGCCGCCCGGGAGGGCTGCCGCGCCCTCTCGGCGGCGAGGCCGGCGTTGAAACGGGCGCCCCCGTCCTCGTCCCACTCGGGGAAGAGCGCCACCAGCCGCTCGTAGAGGGCCAGGGCCCTGTCGTACTCGCAGGCGTCGAAGGCGCGGCTCCCCAGGTCCCAGAGATCCCCGGCGGTGTATCGGTCCAGGCCGGTCAGGAGGTCCCGCCCGGCGGGCAGCGCGGTGGCCTGCCCCTGGATCCGCAGGGGAGGCAGCGCTGACCGGTCGGACTCGACCACGGCCCCGACGGCGGGACCCGGCGCGGCGACCGTGGGGACCGCGGCCCACCCACCCCGGGGCGCGAGCCCCAGGAGGACGATGGCGGTCATCCGACAGGCGGCCAGCGGTCGCACCGGAACCTCCGAGCACGAGACCTTATCATACGTCGCGCCCCGCCCACGACGAAAATGTGCGCACGCCCCCCGGCGGGGGCGAGGTAGGGCCTATGTGGGCGAGACCCTCGCCTCCCGCCGCCCCCACTCATCGGCCGCCCGGGGCGGGCCTCGATCCCCGCCGGGGATCAGGGCTCGGCACCGGCCTCGGTCGCCAGGTCCTCCCCCAGGGACTCCCACTCGGCGTAGGCCGCCTCCACCTCCCGGGCGAGGGAGTCCCGGGCCCGCTGGATCTCGCTGAACCGCGCGTAATCACAAGCGATCTCGGGCTCGGACATCCTCTCGTCCAGAGCGGCGACCTGGGCCTCCTTCGCCTCGATGGCGGCCATCAGCTCCCGGACCCGGCGCTCCGCCTTCTCGCGCTGCCTCCTGGCCTTCTTGACCTCCTCGTAGGACCGGGCGGCGCGGGGCGGGGCCGCGGCGCTCCCCTCCCCCACCGGCCCGGCGGCGGGCGCGTCCCGGGGGGGAGCCTCGGCGAGGGCCCCGATCAGGCCGACGTCCGGGGCGGGCAGGCCGGGGGTGCGGACGGTGGTGTCGCCCGCCTCCCGGGCGCGCCGCCACAGGAAGTCCTCGTAGCCCTCCTGGAACATCCGCGCCCCGCCGCCCCGCACGTCCAGGACCTTCGAGGCCACGGCGGTGGTGAAGGCGCGGTCGTGGCTGACGAAGACGACGGTGCCGGTGAAGGCCCGCAGCGCCGCCTCCAGCATCTCCTTGGTGTCGATGTCCAGGTGGTTGGTGGGCTCGTCCAGGAGCAGCACGTTGGCGTTCCGGGCGATCACCCGGGCGAGGGCGAGGCGGTTGCGCTCGCCCCCGGACAGGACGCGGCAGGGCTTGAGGACGTCGTCCCCCTCGAAGAGGAAGGCCCCCAACAGGGTCCGCAGGCGCAGCTCCGTCGCCAGGGGGTCCACCTCGGCGAGGGCCGCGAGGACGGTGGCGTCCTCTTTCAGCTCGTCCGCCTGGTCCTGGGCGAAGTAGGCGATCCGCACGCCGTGGCCCAGGGTCCGGTGCCCGCCGTCCGCCCCCTCCCGCCCCGCGAGCAGGCGCATCAGCGTGGACTTCCCCGCCCCGTTGGGCCCCACCATCGCCACCCGGTCCCCCCGGAACAGCTCGAAGGTGACCCCCTCCAGGACCCGCTTTTCGCCGTAGGTCTTGCCGAGGCCGTCGGCGGTGGCCACCAGCTCCGAGGACCGCGGCGGCTCGGGGAAGCGGAAGCGGGCAGTGCGCTCGGCCTCGGGGGCGGAGATCCTCTCGATCTTGTCGAGCTGCTTGACCCGGCTCTGCACCTGGGCCGCCTTGCTGGCCTTGTAGCGGAACCGCTCCACGAAGCGCTCGACCTCGGCGATCTCCCGCTGCTGGCGGGTGGCGGCGGTCCGCAGGCGCTCCCACTCCTCCTCCCGCTGGCGGCGCCACGCCGTGAAGTCCCCGGCCCACGGGATGGCCTTGCCCCGCCGGACCTCCACCACCCGGCCGATCACCCGGTCCAAGAAGAAGCGGTCGTGGCTCACCAGCACGACGGCGCCGGGGTAGCGGCCCAGGAAGCCCTCGAGCCAGGTGCGGGCCTCGATGTCCAGGTGGTTGGTGGGCTCGTCCAGGAGCAGGTAGTCGGGGGCCTGGAGGAGCAGCCGCGCCAGGGCGATCCGCATCTGCCAGCCGCCGCTGAAGGTCTCGCAGCGGCGCCCCTGGGCGTCGGGATCGAAGCCGAGGCCCCGCAGGATCCGGGCCGCGTCGGCCTCCAGGCTGTAGCCCCCGTGCTGGCGGAAGGTCGCCTCCTTGCGCTCGTACTCGGCGAGGGCCGCGGCGTGGGCGGGATCGCCGGCGGGGACCTCGTCCAGCCGCCGGAGCAGCGCCTCCATCTCGACGCCCAGGCGCCGCAGCCGCTCCACCCCGGCCAGCACCTCGTCCAGGGCCGAGCGGCCGGCGAGGGCGAGCCCGGTCTGGGGCAGGTAGCCCACCGCCGCCCCCCGCGGCGCCGCCACCTGCCCCCCGTCGGCGGCCTGGAGGCCGGCGGCGACCCGGAGCAGCGTGGACTTCCCGGCGCCATTGGGACCGACGAGTCCCGCCCGGTCCCGGGGCCCGACGTCGAAGGTGACGCCATCGAGGACGGCGCGGCCGCCGAGGTGGAGGGAGACGTCGTCGAAGCGGAGCAAGCCGGCCCTTCGGGGGGTGGGAACGGGGGGAGAGACCAGGGCGCGGGTCGCCGGTCAGAGCGCCGGCCTCGTCAGGGGCCCCGCTCGTCGTCCAGGATCTCCTGGATCCTCTCGGGAGACGGGGCCGACCCGCCGGGGGCGATGAGCGTCGGGTCGAACCGTGCCGCGGGCGCGATCGCGAGGCCCCGCCGCACCAGGTCGCGCAGGTGGAGCTCGACGGGCGAGGTCCCCTCCGACGCGACGCCTCCCGCGGGGCGGAGTTCGGCGACGACGACCCCGCCGTCCGTGATGGCGAAGACCTCGCCGTCCCGGACTCGAAGGAGGTACTCGCCGAGGCGGGCCTCGAGATCGTGGACGCCGACGGACTGCATGCCGCCAAGGTAGCCACAGGACGTGACTGCTTCAACGGGCAGGTCGCGGATCCTGCCCTTCACGACCCCATCCGCCGCGCCGTCCGGCGGGGGCGAAGCTCCACCAACACGGGTGCGGCCGCGGGGTCCTCCCGGGGGGCCTCGCCCGCCGGCTCCTCCTCGGTGGGACGGAAGGCGCCGGTGTCGCGCTCGTCGCCCCGGAGCACCACCTCGCCCTTGAGGGAGTGGGGGAACGCCTCGGTGACCCGCACCGGCAGGACCTGCCCGCGGACCCGGGGCGGGGCAGGGAAGTTCACGATCTTGAAGTCGGGGAGGCGCCCCGACATCCACGCCGGGTCGTTGCGGCTCCGCCCCTCCACCAGCACCTCGTGGACCCGCCCCGCCGTCGCCTCCATCGCCCGAGCGGTGATGGGCGCCTGGACCGCGTTCAGCTCCGCCAGGCGGGCGGACTTCACCGCCTCGGGCACCGTGTCGGCCAGGCGCGCCGCGGCGGTGTGGGGCCTGGGGCTGTACTTGAAGGAGTATATGAAGGCGTAGCCCACCTCCTCCACCAGGGACAGGGTGGACCGGAAGTCCTCATCGGTCTCCCCGGGGTAGCCCACGATGACGTCGGTGGAGAGGGCCAAGCCGGGCCGCGCCCCCCGCAGGGAGTCCACCAGGGCCTCGTACTCCGCCCGGGTGTGCTTGCGCCGCATCGCCCGGAGCACCCGGTCGCTGCCGCTCTGCACCGGCAGGTGCAGGTAGGGCATCAGCTCCGGGACCTCGGCGAAGCAGCGGACGAGGTGGGGGGAGAGGTCCCAGGGGTTCGAGGTGGTGAAGCGGATCCGGGCGATCCCCGGCACCCGGGCGACGTCCCGGACCAGGCCCGAGAAGGCCCTCCCCAGGGCGTCGCCCCCGTAGGAGTTCACGTTCTGCCCGATCAGGGTGACCTCCCGCACTCCGGCGGAGGCGAGGCGGGCGACCTCGTCCAGTACGTCCTCCCGGGCGCGGCTCACCTCCCGCCCCCGGGTGTGGGGGACGATGCAGAAGGAGCAGACGTTGTCGCAGCCCTTCATGATGGTGACGAAGGCGGTGACCTGGCCGGGCTCACCCAGGGCCAGCTCGTTCACGAAGGGCTGCTCCTGGCGGTCCAGGAAGCGGGTGTCCAGGACCCGCTCCGACCTCGCCCTCTCCACCAGCTCGGCCACCTTCGCCACGGCGTCGGGGCCGAAGACCAGGTCGACGAAGGGGTACGCCTCCAGCAGCCGCCCCTTCTCCTGTTGGGCGAAGCAGCCGGCGACCCCCAGCACGAGGTCCGGCCGCTCCTTCTTGAGCAGGCGGTATCGCCCCAGAAGGGATCGGACCTTGTGGGCCGGCTTCTCGCGCACCGAGCAGGTGTTCACCAGCACCACGTCCGCGGCCTCAGCGGCGGGGGCGGCGTGGAAGCCGGCGGCGCCGAGGAGCTTCAGCATCTGGGCGGAGTCGTGGTCGTTCATCTGGCACCCGAAGGTCTCGATGAACACCCCCCTCGGGGTCGTCATGGGGAGTCCCGGTGAGGGAAGGTCAAGCCTTCAACCAGGCCGCGAGGTCCGCGCCCTCGAAGGCCTGGGCGGCGATCTTGCGGTCGATCCTCTTGGCCAGCCCGACGAGGGTGCGGCCGGCGCCGACCTCGGCGAAGCGCGCCACCCCCGCCGCCAGCATCGCCCTCATGCCCTGCTCCCAGAGCACGGGCCGGCTCACCTGGGTGATGAGCCGCTCGGGGATCCCGTCGGCGTCGGAGCAGAGGCGGGCCTCCACGTTGGGCACGTAGGGCATGCGGGGGGGAGTGATCCGCACCTCCCGCAGCGCCGCCCTCAGCCTCTCGCCCGCGGGGGTGAGGAGGGAGCAGTGGAAGGGCGCGCTGACGTTGAGGCGCTTGGCCATCATCGCCCCCCTCGCCAGCGCGATCTCGCAAGCCCGGTCCACCGCCTCGACGTGGCCGGCGACCACGAGCTGGCCCGGGCAGTTGTAGCCCGCCGGCTCCACCACCTGCCCCTGGGCCGCCTCGGCGCAGATCGCGTCCAACGCCGCGGGGTCCGCGATCCCCATGAACGCCGCCATGGTGCCCACCCCCAGGGGGACCGCCCGCTGCATCGCCTGGCCCCGCAGGCGGGTCAGGCGGACCGCGTCGGAGAAGGACAGGGCGCCCGCGACCACCAGGGCGGAGTACTCCCCCAGGCTGTGCCCGGCGACGACGTCGGGCTCCGGCACCCCCTCCTCCGCCAGCAGGCGGGCGTAGGCGACGGACACCGTCAGCAGCGCGGGCTGGGTGTTCTCGGTCTCGGTCAGGACCTCCAGGGGCCCCTCCAGGATCACCCGGCTGAGGGGGGTGCCGAGGGCGTCGTCGGCCTCCTCGAAGGTGTGCCGGACGACGGGGGAGCGCTCCAGGGCCTCCTTGCCCATGCCGACGGACTGGGAGCCCTGTCCGGGGAAGATGAAGGCGGTCTTCATGGGGATGGTCTTCCGGCCCGGCTCCCGGGACCGGGTTCCCGGCGCCGGCTCGGGTGTTGGAGAAGAGGGGTGGAGCGGAGAGAGGGCGGGCGGGGTGAAGGGGGAGTCCCTACTTCATTGCCTTTCCGTTTGCCGCCCGAAGCTCCGGGCTCCCCGCTCTTGCCTCTGTGTTCTCTGTGGGCCCCGAACGGGCCGCTCTGTGCCTCTCTGAGCGAGCCCAGGACGACGAGCCATTGACGACGGCTGGCGGTCGTCACGAACCGCCCTGGGTGGCATCCGGACAGGCATGCCTACTTCTTGCCCTTGGACGCCTCGGTCTTCACCTCTTCGAGCTGCTTGGCGACGTCGATCACGTTGTCGGCGATGGCGAGGCGCTCCTTCTTGCCCGCGCACTCGCGGTAGCGCCGGATCTCCACGGTGCCGAGGCCGGCGTACTCGAACTTGTGGTGGTAGACCCAGCGGAGGTGGCCGTCCTTCTCCTCGGGGGTGACGGCGACGCCCTTCTCGACGGGGCGGTCGTCCCGGTAGAAGTCGAGGGAGTAGGTGCAGCCCTCCTGGCGGTCCGTCAGCGGGGACCAGACGGCGAAGTCCTCCTCCATCCGGTCGATCATGTACTGCTGGTACTCCGCGCCCTCGGCCTCGGCGGCCTTCCAGCTCTCGGCGGCGTCGAACATGCGGACCCGCTCGGTGGCGGTCTCGAAGCTGTACTCCCGGTCGTCGGGGATCTTCACGAAGACCTTGCTGCCCAGGTCGCTCTGCTTCCACCGCTCCTTGCCGTCGACGAAGGTGTCCCACCCGTCCCGCACCACGAGGCGGCACGAGGAGTCCACCTCGACCTTCACGTTGACCCGCAGGCGGTTGTTCACGCTGGTGTTGGTCTTCTTGTAGTTCTCCAGGGCCTCTCCCTCGTACTGGGGGGCCTCGACGTACTGCCACTTGCCCTCCGCGTCCTTCTCGCCGGTGAGCTGGACGCGGGTGAAGGTGGGCGAGCCCATGAGGAGGGTGAGCTTGCGGGTGCCGCCCTCCTCGAAGAAGCGGCCCCGGAAGAGCCACTGGGGCTTGAGCTGGCTCCCGAGGCCCTGGCCCCAGACGTACCCGCCCTCGAGCTTCTCGAGGTCGATGTCGCACTTGTTCTCGGCCTGGACCGGCTCCTTCGCGCCCCCGCAGCCCGCCAGCGCCACCACCGCCGCCACCATCCCGAACGTCCCGCGCAGCGTCACGACCCACCTCCCGTGCCGAGGGCCCCGAGGGGAGAGTCCCTGGGGCCCCGGCGCCTCCGCACCCATCACCACTCGGCGGGGCCCGTCCCTCCCGACGCCCCCCACCCGGCTGCGCAGGCCGCGCCGATGATAGCGCTACGGCCGGAGCGGGACAAGGGCCCGCGCCACTCGCGGTTTCGGAAGAACGAGTCGGCTCGGGGCTTCGGAAGGATGCGGGGATTGAACCACAGAGACACAGAGAACACAGAGGAGGGCTCGGGGGGGGTGGGGGGTGGACTTCCGGGGCGAGGCCCTCCTCCCCAGCGCCCGTTCCTTGGTGGTCGGGCAAGCGCGGCCGCAAGCCTCCCCGCGGGTCACTCCCCTTCCGTCCTCTCCGTATCCTCTGTGTCTGTGGTTCGTTCCTTCGTTCCCTCCCAGTCCCCTTTGCCCTTCCTGCCCGAACTCGCAACGCTCCCTGCCCCCCCCAACCTCCCCACCCGGTCTAGAATCCCGCCCATGCCCTGCTCCCCCGGCGCCCTCGCCCTCGCCACCCTCCTCGCCGTCCGGGCCCCACCCGCCCTCGCGGCCCCGGACGCGGCGGCCCTGGCGGCGGCGGTGGACGAGGAGGAGCTGAGGATGACCGTGGAGGAGCTGACGGGGGTCCTCCCCGTGGACGGGGCCGTCGGGGAGGTGAGGCTGCTGAGCCGGGACGTCCACGATCCCCGCGTCGCCGACGCCGCGGAGTACGTCCGGGGGCGGTTCCGGGACCTGGGCCTCGACGTGTCCTCCCACGGGTTCTCCTGCCAGGGGATCGACGGCCTGGAGAACGTGGTGGCGGAGGTCCCCGGCGCGGGCGAGGGGCCGCCGATCCTCCTGTCGGCCCACTACGACAGCATCGGCAGCCTCACCGAGGGGGGATGGGACCCGCTGGTGGACCCCGCGCCGGGGGCCGACGACGACGCCTCGGGAGTGGCGCTGCTGGTGGAGGTCGCCCGGGTGCTCGGGGACGCGCCCCTCGCCGCGCCGGTGCGCCTCGTCGCCTTCTCGTGCGAAGAGTACGGCCTCGCCGGAAGCACCGCATACGCCGCGGACCTCGCCGGGCGAGGCGAGGATCTGGCGGGGATGGTCTCCTTCGACCCCGTCGGGTACAACGCCTGGGACGCCTCGGGGGAGGCCCCCTGGCTGTGGGCGAGCCACGACGACCGCTCCGCGGAGCTGGCGGCCCGGTGGGCGGAGCTGGCGGCGGCGGGGATCCCGGGGTACGCGCCCGTGGCGGTCCACGAGGACCTCATCGGCGGCGACGCGCGCTCCGACCACCACCCGTTCCAGGAGCGGGGCTACGCCGCCATCCATGGGGGCGGCTTCCCCCAGCCCCCCGCCTACCACACCACCTCCGACACCGTCGACGTCGTCGACTTCGCCTACCTGGCCGCCTTCACCCGCTCCGCCGTGCTCCTGGCCGCCGACCTCGCCGGCCTGGTGGAGCCGGCAGCGGACGAGGCCCCGGACGAGGCCCCCGGCGCCGGGTGCGCGTGCCGGAGCGGGCCAGGAGCAGGCGCGCCCCCGGGGCTCTTCTCGTGGCTGGCCGGCCTCGCGGCCGTGGCCGCCGCCTCGGGGCGGAGGCGGTGGGCCGCACCGCGGGTCAGACCCGGACCTCCCGCCGGCCTCCCGTCCTCTCGACCCCCGGAGCCAGCGAGAACACGACCACCAGGATCCCCACGATCACGTCGTTCCAGGTGGCCCGGGCGAACGCGTAGCCGATCACCCAGGGGGCGATGATCAGCCAGGCGCCCAGGGCGGTGTTGAGCCAGCGGACCTCGGGGGCGTAGGACGCCGCGAAGGCGATGGCGATCACGGCGATCCCCACCAGGACGTCGTTCCAGGTCGCGGCGACCCCGGGGTAGCCCAGGATGAAGGGCGCCAGGATCAGCCAGGCGCCGAGGAGGATGCTCGGCCAGCGGATGGGGCTGGCGGACGTCTCGATGTCGTCGCGAGTCATTGGGACCTCCCGGGCGCGCGGCGGTGTCCCCCGCGGGTCGCCTCGCGCCCCGGGGGCGTGGGGCTGCAACGGGCACGCCACCGCTCCCCGGAGCCCCGGGCGCGGAGCGGCGGGGAATTCGTGGTGGCGATGGGGCACTCGGACCGGCTATAGACGGAGGAGGGAGCGGTCTCGCCTGCCCGCTCCCTCCCCATGGGCCACCCCCAGGGCCCTCCCCCGACCCCGATCCCCCTACCGCGAGAGAACCGATGCCGTTGCCGCGCCCGAGGCCGTTTCCCCGAGCGACCGTCCCCCTCTCCCTGTCCCTGCTGCTGGCCCTGGCCGCCGCCTCCGGGTGCGGCACCGCCGGCTCCCAGGAGACCCCCGCCGCCGAGTCGACGCCGCTCCGCTTCGACGTCCGGACCTTCGACCCCCTGGCGGCCCCCTTCGACCCAGAGCCCGACCTGACCGCCCGCCTGCCGGAGTCGGGGCGGGCCTATGCCGTCCTCCAGTTCGGCGGCCCGGTCCGGACGGAGTGGAAGCGCCACATCTCGACCCTCGGGGTGCGCTTCCACGGGTACGTCCCCGATCGCGCCTTCGTGGTCGGCCTCGACGCCGGCCGCCTGGACGAGCTCCGGGCCCTCCCCTACGTGCGGTGGATCGGCCCCTACCACCCCGCGTACAAGCTCGGCACCAGCCTCGGGACCGTCCCCCTCCACCCCGAGGTCGCCCACGGGGATCCCCGCCACGTGCTGGACATCGACCTCTTCCTGGGCGAGGACGCCCGGGGCACCGCCGACGTCATCGAGTCCATCGGCGCCGAGGTCGGCTTCGTCGTCGAGAACGCCTTCCAGGCCCGGATCCGGGTGAAGGCGACGCTGGAGCAGGCCCGGGAGATCGCCTCCCTGGAGGCGGTCCGCTACGTCGAGGAGCGCTCCGGGATCGTGATGCGGAACGACACCGTCGCTACCGCCGTCCAGTCCGACACCACCACCGACAGCCCGGTGTGGGACGCGGGGATCCACGGCGAGGGCCAGGTGGTGGGGGTGATCGACGGCGCCGTCGACGTGGACCACTGCTTCTTCGACGACACCGAGGCCGTCGGGCCCACCCACCGCAAGGTCGTCGGCTGGTATCCCGATGCCGCTCCCGGGGCGTACACCGACTCCCACGGGAGCCACGTCGCCGGCACCATCGCCGGCGAGGACCTCACGGGGGTGAGCGACAGCCACAACGGCGTGGCGTGGGCCGCCAAGCTCTCCGTCGGCGACGTCGACGACATCGCGGGGTGGAACAACACCCCCTCCACCCTCTTCGAGTACCTGGAGGCGGCGTGGCTCGACGGAGCCCGCGTCCACACCAACTCCTGGGGCGAGGACTACCGCACCGACTACACCACCTTCGCCCGGGAGGCGGACCTCTACACCTGGACCTACGAGGACGCCATGGTGGCGTTCGCGGTGTCCAACACCAGCCGCCTCTACACCCCCGAGAACGGCCGGAACGTGCTGGCCGTCGGCGCCACCCAGGCCGCGCCCAGCACCGACACCCACTACTCCGGAGGCACCGGGCCCACCGTCGACGGCCGCCGCAAGCCCGAGGTCTACGCCCCGGGCAACCAGACCACCTCGACCAACGACGACACCACCTGCGGCACGACCAACATGGGGGGCACCTCCATGGCCGCCCCCGCCGTCGCGGGTGCCGCGGCCCTGGTGCGGCAGTACTTCGCCGAGGGCTGGTACCCCCAGGGCTCCCCCGACCCCGCCCGGGCCTTCGAGCCGTCGGGGGCGCTGCTGCGGGGTGCCATGGCCCACTCCGGCCGGAACATGACCGGCGTGTCGGGCTACCCCAGCGACAAGGAGGGGTGGGGGAAGATCGTCATCGACGACGTCCTGCACTTCCCCGGCGACGCGCGCCGCCTCTGGGTCCGGGACGTCCGCCACGCCGCGGGGCTGGAGACGGGCGAGGTCGCCGAGTATTCCGTCGAGGTGCTCTCCGGCGGCCAGCCCCTGCGGGTCTCGCTGGTCTGGACCGACGCGTACGGCACCCCGGGCGCCAACCCCGCCCTGGTGGACGACCTGGACCTGGAGGTGGTCGCCCCCGAGGGGACCTACAAGGGCAACGTGATCGATGCCGCCAGCGGCGAGTCCACCCTCGGCGGCAGCGCCGACGGCGTCAACAACATGGAGCACGTGATCGTCGATCCCCCGACCGCCGGCACCTACACCATCCGGGTGCGGGGCACCGACGTCCCCGAGGGGCCCCAGGGATATGCCGTCATCGTGACCGGCGACGTGCCCGAGGACGGCGGCGAAGGCGGAGGCGACGAGGACCTCGACGCCGACGGCTTCACCCCCGCCGACGGCGACTGCGACGACGGGAACGCCGCCGTGTTCCCCGGCGCCACCGAGGTCTGCAACGCCACCGACGACGACTGCGACGGCTCCGTGGACGAGGGGCTCCCGGCGGAGACCTTCTTCCTGGACCTCGACGGTGACGGGTTCGGCGACCCCCTCGCCCCCCTGGACTCCTGCGACGGCGCCCCCGCGGGATACGTCGCGGACTCCACCGACTGCGACGACGCCGCGTCCACGATCAACCCCGGCGCGGTGGAGGTCTGCGGCGACGGCGTGGACCAGGACTGCGACGGCGCCGCCGACGAGGGCTGTCCCGCGGAGGCCTGCTCCGTCGCGCCCGTGTCCCCCGTGGACGGCGGAAACCTCAGCTCCGGCCGGGTCCGCTTCACCGGGGACTGCGTCGCCTACGTCCTCCAGGCGAGCACCGACGCCTCCTTCCCCGACTGGGCGACCCACTGGTACGGCCCCATCGCCGAGGCCGCCGACACCCAGACCTACACGGTCTCCAGCTCCCTGTGGAACACCGACGGCCGGTACTTCACGGACGGCGGCTACTGGCGCCTGGTGGGGGTCGCGGCGGACGGGACCACCACCGAGTCCGAGGTCCGCTCCTTCTACACCACCAAGACGCCCCTCGCCGACCTCGTCCCCAACGCCACCTGCTCCGCCTCCATCGTCGGCCCCCCCAACGGCAGCGTCTTCACCAACAGCCCGACCTGGCGCTGGAGTGGCAATTGCGCCGCCTACCGCCTGGAGGTGAGCGCCGACTCCGCCTTCCCCGCGGGGTCCACCTGGTACTACGGCCGCACCGCGGCGGCGAGCTACCGCTTCCCGAATACGACCTGGAACTCCATGAAGCCGGGGTTCGTGGGGGGTGGCTACTGGCGGGTCGTCGGCGGCGCCCTCGACGGGGCCCACCCGTCGACGACCTACTCCTTCTCCACCACTCCCTAGATCCCGCGCCCGTCCCCCCCCTAGATCGTCAGGACGATCCCCCCGCACCCCAGGAACACCGGCCGGCCGTCCACGACTCCCGCGATCCCCCCGATCTCCACCCCGGGGGCCCGCTCCTTGCCGGGCCGGACGATCAGCAGCAGCTCCGCGCCCCCGCCGACCCCCGGCACGTCCGACGTGGGGTTCCACGCCCCCATCAGGAACACCCCCCGCACCACCGGGGCCACCACCCCGCGGAGCCCCACCCCGATCCGCCCCAGGGGGATCCAGCGCGCCGCGTCCTCGCTGTCCCGCCGCCACGCCGCCAGGAAGCCGCCCCCGACGTGGAGCGGCGTGCGCGCCACGTGCCCCCACACTCCGACGTCTGCGGTCCCGAACCCGGCCAGGCCGAACCGCAAGTACCCGCCTCGCAACGAGATCCACAGTCGATCCGCCCGCGGGACCGGGGCGTCGGACGGGGCCTCCCGCCCGGGGGCCCCGGGGGCGCCGCCCCGTGCCTCGGCCGCCCGGGCCGACCCCGGCAGGGCCAGGAGGAGCAGCGCCACCACCCACGGGGCCCCCCGCGCCGCCCACCCGCCGCGGCCCGGGCGCCGCCTCCAGCTCCGGGCCCAGAGGCAGGCGACCCCGAGCGGCAGGGCCAGCCCGCCCGGGCCTCCCGCGCCCCCCGACGCGCAGTACAGGCCCTCCAGGTCCGGGTAGGGGCACTCGTCCTCGGGGTCGTCCACCCACCCGTCGCAGTCGTTGTCCCGGGAGTCGTCGCAGACCTCGGTCAGGCCGTGGGCGGCCAGGGCGTCCCGGTCGTCGCAGTCCTCGCCGAAGGGGTCGCCGTCCCCGTCCAGGTCCCAGTAGACGGACTCCGGCCCCCCGAACGGCCCGATGTCCGCCCGGGTGCCGTCGGGATCCCCCTCGTTGGGGTCCCCGGTGTTGGCCAGCCCCGAGCGGCCCTTCAGCCGCATGTCCAGGCCGTCGCAAGACCGCTCCAGGAAGTGCACCTCGACGAAGTCGGGAGCGACGTCCAGGTCGCTGCCGTTGGGGTCGCAGGTGGACAGGCCGCCGATCTCGTACCAGTCGTTCCACCCCGAACCGCCGGGTGGCAATGCGCACGACAGGCCCGCCTCGGACCACCCCACCGCGTTCATCGCCACCCGCGCCGTGGCCGATCCCTCCTGGAGCTCCACCCCCGCCACCCCCGCGAAGACCACGCCGTTGTGGGCGATCTCCCCCGCGAAGCCCTCCCCGGCCCGCACGCCGATGCGGCAGTCGCAGACCTGGTTGTTCCAGGCCCCCGCGCCGCCGTCCTCCAGGAGGATCCCGGCGCCGTCCACCCCGGTGACGAGGTTGGCGACCACCCGGGCCTCCCCGGCGACGGCGATCCCCGCCTTCGCCGCCCCGGAGACCGCGTTGGCGACCACGTGAGAGGCGCCGCCGAAGACCCGGATCCCGTGGTCGCCGGTGGTCCGCACGTCGTTGTGGCGGATGTCGAAGACGTGCTCCGGCCCCGTGCCGCCGATGGCCCGCACCCCGTCCCCCGAGCCCCGCAGGGTGAAGCCCGAGACGGTGCCCCCGGGCTGGATCCGCACCGCGAAGTCCGCCCCCCCGGACTCGATGGTCGTCACCGACGCCCCGTCCCGGGACCGGAGGACCACCGGGGGAAGGGGGAACCCTCCGTCGGACTCGGGGAGCGTGGGATCGCCGTAGGCGAGGTCCACCGCCCCCTGGTACGTCCCCGGGGCGACCACCACCTCGTCCCCGGGCGCCGCCGCGGCGACCGCCGAGGCGATGTCGAGGTAGGGGCCCTGCTCGGGATCCACGGTCAGCGTCGCCGCCCGGGCGGGGCCGCCCGCGGCCAGCATGGTCAGGACGACGAGAACCGACGACCGGCCTTGGGCCATGCTCCGCGCTCCACACTTCCCCTCGGCCCATGCTAGCCCAAGTGGGGGCGGAGGGCGCGGATGCTCAGCGGCGACGCTCCAGCGCGGAGGCCAGGAAGTCCCTGCGGACCTCGGGATCGTCGCGGAAGACCCCGGTGAAGCTGGTGCTCACGATCTCGCAGGGGCGTTTGACGCCCCGGGCGATCACGCACATCGGCGCCGCTTGCACGACGCAGGCCGCGCCCCGGGGGGCCAGCACCCGGTCCAGGACGGCGGTGACGTCCCGGGTCAGCCACTCCTGGAGGGTCAGGCGATGGGCCAGGGCGTCCAGCAGCCGCACCACCCCCGAGAAGCCCACGGCGAGTCGGCCCGGGACGTACCCGATGTGGGCGGTGCCCCGGTAGGGCATGAGGTGGTGGGGGCAGGACGAGAAGAACTCGATGTCCGAGACCACCACCATCTGTCCCCCCTCGTCGGGGAAGGGCTCCCCGAGGGCCGCCTCGGGGTCCAGGCGGTATCCCCCCAGCAGGTCCCGGCTCCACGCCTCGGCGACCCTCCGGGCGGTCTCCCTCAGGTGGGGCTCCGCGTCCACGGGGAAGCCCGCCCCCCGGAGCAGGGCCTCCACCCCCAGGCGCATCGCCGCCTCGTCCGGGGGCGCGTCGGGCCGGATCCTGCCCTCGATGGGCGGGTGCCCGTCCCCGCTCACGGCGGGCCCGCCGCCCCGGGGACGGCCGCGGGAGCCGCGCGGGTGACCCAGTAGCGCTCGGTCTCGTAGAGGACCAGGCGCGCGAGCCCCGGCACCGCGGGGGCGAGCCGGTCCCAGGCCCAGGCGCAGATGTTCTCCGCCGTGGGGGTGTCGATGAAGTCGTTGAGGCAGGCGCCCCGCATGCGGGCGACCGCCGCGCGCTCCACCGTCCCCTCCAGGTCCGCGAAGTCCATGACCATCCCGGTGAGGGGGTCGGGCTCGCCGGCCACCGTCACCACCAGCCGGTAGTTGTGGCCGTGCATGTTGAAGCACCGGCCACGGTGGAGGGGCAGCCGGTGGGCGGCGGCGAAGGTGAAGGAGACCGAGAGTTCCATCGCTGGGGGCGTCGGGGCGTCGCGTCCGGGGGCCTGGGGGGCGCATCATAGGCCCGGGAGGGCGTTCCGGGCAACGCCGCGCCCCCACGGGTCCCGGTTGTGGGCTCCGCCGGACGCGACTAGATTACCGGCGCGACGCGCCCCCGTCCGGCCCCCCACCGTCCCCGAAGGAGTCGCCTTGGCCGCCAAGAAGCCCCCCCGGAGCCGGGTCAAGACCCCGAAGCCGGCCCCCCGCTCCCCCGGATCCTCCGGAGGGCGCCGCGGGAGGGGCTCGGGCCGGGGCTCCGGCGGCCTCGTCATCGCCGCCATCGTGCTGGGGGTCGTGGGGGTGCTGGTGGGCCTGGTGCTGGGGGGCCGCGGGGATCCCGAGGTGAAGGTCCCCCCGCCGTCGAGCCCCGAGGCACCGGCGCGGCGGAGCCCCACGCCCCCGGAGCGCGGACCCGAACCCGAGGCCCCGCCCGCCGGGAGCAGCTCCCCGTTCCTGGACGGCAAGGCCCTGGCGCGCCTGGACGCCCACCCGGACGCCGTCGCCGACTACCGCCGCGCCGTCGGCTTCGTCCAGGGCGACAACGCCCGGGGGGCGGCCCCCATCCTCCAACGCCTCCGGGACCGCTTCCCGGGGGAGGCCATCGAGGAGGAGATCGCGGCCCTCCAGGCCCGGGCGGCGGCGACGTCGGACGACCCCGGCAAGGCCCTGGAGCTCGCCCGCGCCTTCCGTTCCCGGTGGCCGGGCAGCCGGTACGAGGCCCAGGCGACCGTCGCCGAGGCCAAGGCCCACCTCGTCCTGGGGCGCCGGGCGCAGAAGGCCGCGGAGGGAGACGACCTCCCCGCCGGGGCGGCGCGGTCCTTCGACGAGGCCGCCCGCCTCTTCGAGAAGGCCGCCGGCCAGTCGGCGGACGCCGACGCCGCCATCGAGGCGCTGCTGGGCCGGGCGACCGCCCTGTCGGCCAAGGGAGACTCCCAGGCCGCCCTCGCCGCCTACCAGGAGGTGGCGCGCCGCCATCGCTCCGATCCCCGGGCCGCCACCGCCCTCCAGAGCGCGGCCCAGGACGCCTGGGACCGGGACGACGTGGAGACGGCGCGGTCCCTGCTCGGCCAGGTGGTGGAAGAGTGGCCGGGCTCGAAGGCCGCCAACCGCGCCCGCTCCGACCTGGCCGCCCTGGACGTGGTGGGCAAGACGGCCCCGGAGCTCCAAGTGGAGCGGTGGTTCGCCGACCAGCCATCCCCCCTGTCGTCCCTGCGGGGCAAGACGGTGATGCTGGTGTTCTGGGCGACGTGGTGTCCCCACTGCCGCAAGGAGATGCCCCACATCTCGGAGCTCTACCGCCGATACCGTGCCCAGGGCCTCGAGGTCGTGGCGGTGACCCGCCACAGCAAGGGGCAGACCGACGCGGACGTCGAGAGCTACGTGAAGGAGAACGGGATCGACTTCCCCGTCGCCGTGGACCGCAAGGGGGCCACGTCCCAGGGCTTCGGCGTCTCGGGGATCCCCGCGGCGGCCATCGTGGACCCCCGGGGGAAGGTGGTGTGGCGCAACCACCCGGGCCGGCTCTCCGAAGCGGAGCTGGCGAAGCTCTTGCCGGGCTGAGGAGCGCCGATGGGTCCCCCGGCGGCCCGTCGCCTCCCGCCGGGGGGGGCGGCGTTTCGCCTTGGCATCCCGGGTCGCCTGGGATATATGACGTAACGGAACTTCCCGCCTCGCCTGACCCGGGCCGGAGCGATCCCACCGATGCGCGTCGCACTGATCAACCCGACTCCCTACGACCTCTACGCCCCGGGCCCGAGGGCGATCTCCGCCTACCTCAAGAAGAACGGCCACCCCACCCGCATGATCCTGGTGCCGGGGGAGACCAGCAAGTACCGCTTCCGCGACAACTTCATCTACCAGCTCCCCCTGACGATGGTGGAGGACCTGGTGGAGCTGGTGAAGGACTGCGACGTCGTCGGCATGTCGTTCATGACGTACATGTACGACGTGTCGGTCCAGATGACGCGGGCGATCAAGAGGGTCTATCCGGACAAGTTCATCTTCTACGGCGGCCACCACCCCACGACCCTGCCCGAGCAGTGCCTGAACTTCGGCGACGCGGTGTGCACGGGCGAGGGCGAGGAGGCGACCCTGGAGCTCCTGGACCTGATGGAGGCGGGCAAGGACTACCACGGGGTCAAGAACTACTGGTTCAAGCGGGACGGGAAGATCGTCCGGAACCCCCACCGGCCCCTCATCGACGACCTGGACTCCCTGCCGTTCGTGGACTACGACTTGGACGACCACTGGGTCTACGACGCCAAGCAGGTCCACCTGGTCAAGTGCACCCCCGAGCTCCTGGAGAAGAACGCGGCCTACTACCCCGACCGCCAGCAGATCATGCGCGCCTGCTACAAGGCGATGATCACCCGGGGCTGCCCGCTCAAGTGCTCGTACTGCGGGGTGTCCCACACCCACGCCATGTACAAGGGCGACAAGGTCCTGCGCCGCCGCTCCGCCGAGAACATGGTGGCGGAGATGAAGCAGGTCCTGGCCCGCTACCCCTTCTACGGCATGTTCCACATGCAGGACGACGTGTTCTTCTCGGCGTCCACCGAGGAGATCGTCCACTTCGCCGAGGTCTACAAGAAGGAGATCGGCCTGCCCATCCGCGCCCAGATGGCGCCGACCACCATCAACGAGACCAAGTTCAAGGCGATGATCGACGCGGGGCTCTGCTTCACCGAGCTGGGGATCCAGACGGGGAACGCCCGGACCATGGCCCTCTACAAGCGGGGCATGACCAACGAGCACCTGTTCAAGGCGACGTCGATCATCCAGAAGTACAAGGACTACCTGAACACCCCCGACTACCACTTCATCCTGGACAACCCCTGGGAGGACCCCATGGACGTGGTGGAGTCCATGCGGGTGCTGTGGAAGCTGGAGCCCCCCTACAACCTCCTTCCCTCGTCGCTGATCCTCTTCCCCGGCACGGAGTTCTACTACCGCGCCAAGGCCGAGGGGGTCATCAAGGACGAGTTCCGGGAGGTCTACCGCAAGCACTTCACCACCCCGGTGGGGCGGTACATCAACTTCATCTTCTTCCTGAGCATCTTCAACAGCTTCCCCAAGGGGGTGCTGGAGTTCCTCACCCGCGAGCCCATCGTCCGCGCCCTGGACCGCCCGGAGTACAACAAGGTGTTCGAGATGGCCTACCGCGCCGGGGAGGTCGGCCGCAAGGTCGGCCGCGTGGCGGAGTACGGGGTGAAGGGCAAGCTGTTCAACATGCAGAACCTCAGGAACCTCAACAAGATCGCGAGCTACTGGAAGTAGTCCGCCTCCGGCGAGGTCGGGCGCCCCGGGTTCGGCTCAGGCCGCCTGGCTCGCCTGGACGATCCTGGACCTGAGGTCCGGGACCTCGAAGGGCTTGAGGATGGGGGGGTGGGGCACCCGCGCCAGGAACTGCCGGGCGTGCTCGGTGCAGGCGCCTCCGGTCATGAACAGGATGCGGCGCTCGAGACCGGGGCTCAGGGCGCGGACGGCGTCGAAGAACTCCTCGCCGTCGATGCCGGGCATGGAGTAGTCGCAGAGGATCGCCGCCCACGACACGTCCTCCTCCAGGATGCGGAGGGCGTGCTCCCCGCCACAGGCGACGGTCACATCGAAGGGATGGAGGACCCTCTTCACGAGGCGCGCCACGACCGGGTCGTCGTCCACCACCAGGAAGCGGGCGCCTCCTCGAGGAGCGGGCGGGCACGTGTCGGCGCTCGGCGATGGAGACTCTCCCTGCGCCGGTCGGTGGACCTGGATGTCCTCGGTCATGCGTCATGCCCCCGCGGCGCCCCGGACTTCCAGACCGGTGCCGCCGGATGGCCCCGCCCGAGCGATTCCTCCCTGCCTTGCTTCATCGGCGCGGAGGCGCGGTGGATGAGTCCTCCGGCGCCGCGCGTTCAGGGATCTCCCAGCCACCGCTCCGCCTGTTCGAAGACCTCCGCCACGCTCTCCTCCGCCAGGTGGAGGTCCCGGCTCGCCCGGCCCGTGGCCTGGGCGACCTGCCCGGGCAGGTACTCGTACCCTCGCCGGATCGCCATCTCCCAGGCGGCGCTCACGATGTCGCGACGGATGTCGTCGTCGGTGCGGACCTCGGAGGGGGGAGGGCGGTGGTGGTTCCCGGCGATGTCGACGAAGCGCGCCGGGAGCCCCCAGCTCCGGAGCAGCGCCCGCCCGAGGCCCTCGTGGGTCTGGGCGCTCTCCGCGGCGAAGCGTTCCATGAAGCCCTCGTCGCTCCCCGCGAAGTCGGGCAGCTCGGCCACGAAGCGGAGCAGGACCAGCTCACCCAGGTTGTGGGTCAGGGTGATGGCGTAGACCTCCGCCGGGGCCGGGAAACGCAGGACCTCGGCGATGCGGGCCGCCACCCGGGACGTGATCAGCGCGTTCCGCCACATCCCCCGCGCGACGGTCTGGAAGGGCTCGCTGTCCATCCGGAACAAGTCCTGGACCAGGATCTCCTGGGCGATGGCGAACACCTCCGCGTTCCCCAGTCGGACGCACGCCTCGCGGATGGAGGCCAGCGTCCGCGCGGACCGGTAGCGGGTGGAGTTGGCGATCCGCAGCACGGCGGCGGCGGTCGCGGGGTCCCGGGCCACCAGCTCCTCCACCTCCTCCACGCCGCAGACCGGGCGGGAGGCCAGCCGCTGGAGCTCCACGGCCGTGGGGTCGATGGCGGGGAGCTTCGTGCGTCCGGAACGGATCTGGTCGATCAGGGCCTGGACGGGTCCACGGACCTCCGGGCGCGCCGGGCGCGGGTGCGGCGCGGCGGCCGGGGCGGGAGCCGGGGCGGGCCGGATCATCCGCGACAGGCCACCGGCCCGGCCGCCGGCGGGGGACGGGCCCGCCGCGGCTCCTGGGGGGGAGGTCCCGGGCGGGGTCGACGCCCGGCCGCGGGCGGCCAGCGGGAGGGCGGAGCCCGTCCTGGCCGCCGGGACGGGACCACGGCGGCGGCGCGAGGTGGCCCGGGCCAGGGCGGCGTCCAGGTCCTCCACCCTGGCGGGCTTTCGGACGAAGTCCACCGCGCCGTGACGGAGCACCTGGATCACGTCCTCGACCGCGTCGACCCCGCTGACCACCACCACGGGGATCCCCGCCCCCCTGCTCTCGATCTCCCTCAGGAGCAGGTGCCCCGAGACGCCGGGCATCATCAGGTCCAACAGGACGACGTCGGGCGGCCTCGAGTCGAGGGACGCCAGGGCGGCGTCCGCGCTCTCCGCGACCGATGGGGCGTAGCCGAGGCGTGGCAGGAGGCGTTGGAGGGAGTCTCGGAAGGCCGGGTCGTCGTCCACCACCAGTACGCGCGCCGGCCGGAGGGCCTTGGGAGCCGCCGTCACCGTCCCGTCTCCCGGGGCGGATCGACCCCCTCGGCCACCGCCGACAGCTCGGCGGCGGCGGCCCGGAAACGCTGCCCCGCCGCCTTGAGCCCGGCGGAAGCACGGCGCACCTCGTCGCCGGCCCACCTCAGGAAGTCCACCTCCCCGCGGGCCTCGGCCGCGCCCGCCTCGAGCTGGCCGGCCACCTGGTCCAGGAGGAAGCACTCCAGGTTGAGGACGGCCGTAGCGCCGTTCATGTCGTGGGAGAGGCGCCGGAGGGACTCACGCACCGGGGCTGCCGGCGGGGCCGGCGCTCCCGTGGCGGGGCGGACACCGGGGGGGGTCTCCTCGTCGCAGGGAGGAGGGGTCGTCATGAGCCCACCCATCGGCACGGATCCGCGTCGTCTGAACCCCTGCGGCCCAGGCCGGCGAACCTCGCGGCCCGTTCCCGTCCCCGTGGCGGCCCTTCGCCGGTTGAACCTCCGCCGCCGGATCGCCTAGGATCCGTCCGCGTCCAGGGGTCGGACGCTCGGGAGCGCGGGCATGGCGTGGGGACGGGCGGGAGAGCCCGGAGGTGGCGGGTCGCGGCTGCGGCGATGGGCGATCTCGGCGCTGCTGCTCGCCGCGCCCGGCTGCGCGGAGCCCCCGTGCTGGGTCGCCGGCGATCCTGCTCCGGGGAGGTGCCTGGAGGAGGATCCCCCCCTCGACGACGACTCCGGGACCGGGGAGGACGACACCGCTCCCCCGGACGACGACACCGCCCCCCCGGACGACGACACTGCTCCGCCCGACGACGATACCGTCCCGCCCGACGACGACACCGTCCCGCCAGACGACGACACCGTCCCGCCAGACGACGACACCGTCCCGCCAGACGACGACACCGTCCCGCCAGACGACGACACCTCGCCACCCGACGGCGACGGCGACGGCGTGCCCGTTCCCGGCGACTGCGACGACACCGATCCGGGGGTGCACCCCGGCGCAGGGGAGACGTGCGACGGCGTGGACCAGGACTGCGACGGCGTCATCGACGGGGGGGCGGCGGACGCGGCCACGTGGTTCCTCGACTGGGACGGGGACGGCCGCGGGGACGGCGGGTCCTCCGTCGCCGCCTGCGCGGCGCCCCCCGGATGGGTGGGGGACTCCACCGACTGCGACGACTCCGATCCCCGGGCCTTCCCCGGAGCCTGGGAGGGCCCTCTGGACGGTGCCGATCAGGACTGCGCCCCCGGGGACGATCCGGCCTCCCTCAGCATCGCGGGCGCGGTCTTCGAGGGGGAGTTCCCCGGAGACCTGGCCGGCGCGGCGGTGGCGAGCGCGGGAGACGTCGATGGGGACGGCATCGATGACGTCCTGATCGCGTCGACCTTCGCGGACAGCCTCGACGGCTCCTACAGCGACGTGGGGCGCGTCTACCTGTTCCTCGCTGCGGACCTGGCGGCGGGCTTCCCCTTCACTCCCGCGGGCGCCCACGCCGTCCTGGCGGGGAGCTCCGCGGGGGCGATGGCCGGCAAGGCCATCGGAACGGCGGGGGATCTGGATGGCGACGGCCTCGACGAGGTCGTGGTGGGTGCGCCTGGAGAAGACAGCGGCGGCGATGGCGCAGGCATGGTCTACGTCGTGTGGGGCGACGCCCTCTCCGCTGGGGGCGAGCGGCCCCTGGGCCTGGCGGACGCGCGGATCCGCGGTCCCCATCCCGGCGCGGAACTCGGCGCTTCGGTGGCCTCCGCGGGGGACGTCGATGGGGACGGCGTCCCCGACCTGCTGGTGGGGGCGCCCGGCTTCCAGACGGGGGGATCCCTCGCCCCGGGTCGCGCATACGTGTTCTCCGGCGCCCTCCTCGCCCCCGGGGGGCTGTACACGACCGGCGACGCCGGGACGGCCCTGGCGGGGGAGGCGGCGGACGACAGGGCGGGCTCGGCGGTCGCCGCCGCGGGTGACGTGGACGGCGACGGCATCCCCGACGTCGCGGTGGGCGCCCCGGGAAACGACGCCAACGGGGACTCCTCCGGCAGGGTCTACGTCCTGCTGGGTGGTTCCCTGCTGGGGGCGGGACCCGGTACCGTCTCCCTCGGCTCCGCCCACGTGGTCCTGAACGGGGGGCGGGCGGAACAGGCCGGGGTCTCCCTCGCGGCCCTGGACCTGGATGGGGACGCCTGTGGCGACCTGGTGGTGGGGGCCCCCGGGGACGCGGTGTACGGCGACGCGGACCCCGGGAGGGCCTACCTCGTCTTCGGGTGCGAGGTCGCAGCCGGGGGGACCGCCACCCTGCCGGACCTGCCGGGCACGGTCTCCCTCCTCGGGGAGTCCTACGGGGCCGCCGGCGTGGCGGTGGCGTCGGGGGACGTCGACGGGGACGGCGTGGACGACGTGGCGGTCGGCGGTCCCGGCGGTTGGGGAGGGGCCGACACCACCGACGGGGCCGCCCACCTTTCCTGGGGGGAGGCGGCCGTCCCCGGCGTGGAGGTCGATCTCACCCACTCGGCGTACCCGGCGTTCACCGGCGAGGCCCTGGGCGACTTCGCCGGCTCCTCGCTGGCGTTGGTGGACGCGGACGGGGACGGCCGCTCGGACCTCCTCGTGGGCGCCCCCGGGGCAGGCGGTTTCGCCGGCGCCGCGGGCAGGGTGTACCTCCTGTGGAGCCCGTACTGAGGGGGCGAAATGCGGTAGGCTTCGGCTCCGATCCGGTCGCCTCGCCCCCTGCCCCGTGCCGGGGGGGTCGATCCTCATCTCCGGGCCCGGCCCGGACCACCCCAAGGGTTCGATGCCCCGCGCCCTCTACCATCCCGGCGACGTCGTCGGGGGCTGCACCCTGGTCGCCCGCCTCGGGAGGGGCGGGATGGCCGAGGTGTGGCGGGCGCGCTGGGAGGGGGGTTTCGGCCTGCGGAAGGCCGTCGCCGTCAAGGTGATCCAGCTCGAGGACGGCGGCGCGAACCGGAGGGTGGTGGACGCCCTCCTGGCGGAGGGTCGCGCCTGCGCGCTGATCCGCCACCCCAACGTGGTGGACCTCTACGACCTGGGCTGCCAGGACGACCTGTACTACGCGGTGATGGAGTACGTGGACGGGCCGACCTTCGGCGCCCTGCTCTCCCGGGTCGTGGGGAAGGGACTGGTGCTGCCCCGCTCGGTGGTGGTGGACCTCGCCATCCAGGCGTGCCGCGGCCTCGCCGCCGCCCACCGGGCCACCGACGTCGACGGGAGCCCCATGGGCCTCGTCCACCGCGACGTCAAGCCGTCGAACCTGATGATCGACGGCGCGGGGACCGTGAAGGTCCTGGACTTCGGGATCGCCCGGGGCGCCCTCGGCGGCGCCGCGACGATGACGGGCCTGACCAAGGGCACGCCCCGCTACATGGCGCCGGAGCAGTGGGCCTCCGACGGCGTGGGTCCGGCGACGGACCTGTTCTCGCTGGGGGCGGTGATCGCCGAGCTCGCCTCCGCTCACCCGGTCTTCCCGGGGACGGAGGTGCACCAGGTCTACCACCAGCTCATGTCGACGACCCCCGCCTCCAACGTGGCCGCGGTGGCGGAACGCTTCCCGGAGCTCGCCCCCATCCTGGTGCGCTGCCTGATGCGGGACCCCGCCGACCGCCCTGCCTCCGCCTCGGCGTTGGAGAGGGACCTCCTGGACCTCCGGTCCGGGCTCGCAGCGCGACCCGCCGACCTGCGCCTCCTGGGCGCCATGTTCCGGGACGGCGCCGACGCCGCGCCGCCGGACGAGGCCGTCCTGGAAGCGGCGGAGCGGGTGGCGGCGTCGACGGATCGGGACTGGGTCCGGCTGGTGGAGGCGTTCGCGCCCCTCCCCTGGATGGGCCTGGACCGCCCGGACAGGCGGCGGGATCGAGAGGCCGGCGACTCGTCATCCGTCCCCCCGGCACTGGGGACGCCGACTCCGTCCGGCCCCATCCCCCGGCCTCCCGATCCCTCCCCGCTCGCCCCGGAGGAGGCCGTTCCGATCCCGGCCCCTCCGGCGGTCCGGACCCCACCGCCACCGGGAACCTCCCACGAGTCCCAAGGAGCCCCACCTCGCCGCGCGCCGGTACCCGACGAGGCCGCCGAGGACGACCGGACCCTGATCCTACCCCCCGCGCTGCGGGAGCCATGGTCCTCGGTCGTACCGGACCCGCGACCCGGTGCGTTGGAGCCGGCCCGGACGGAGACCGCCGCTGGGACGAGCCCCGTACGGTCCCCGCCCGGAAAGGGCGCCGGCTGGGCCGTGTGGGCGCTGGCGGGGGCCGTGATCGGCTCCGTGCTGGGACTCGCCCTCCCGCTGGATCCACCCGCCCGGGCCCTGGCGTCACCCCAGGAGCTGGCCGCCCCGCCGGCCCCCACGGGCCCGGACCTCGTTCCCCCTTCCGCCGACGGGGGCTCGGGGCCCTCCGACGACGCGGGGGCCGCCGGTCCCGCCGCCGCGCCTCCTCCGACCGCGCCCACCACCGCCGGTCCCCAGCGAGCCGGGGTCGTGGGCGATACCGGTCCCGAGGGGGGCCCCGCGGTGGCCGAGGCTCCACGGCCCGCGGGCGCCGAACGCGCGCCGCCGCCGACCGGGATCTCCCACGAGCCGCTCCGGTCGGTCCGGGCGGGCCAGTCCCTCCGGATCCGCGCCCGGGTGACGGGGGGCCGGGGATGCACGCCGAGGGTGGAGCTCGGCCCCGCGAACCCGGCCGACGGCGGGCTCCAGGCGTTCGAGTGCTCCCCATCGGGCGGCGCCTACGACTGCTACGTGACGGTCCCCAACCACGAGTCCTACGAACACGGGATCCGCTACGGGATCCGCTGCTGCACCGCCCCTGGCGACTGCCCCGGCCAGTGGCCGCGCCGCGGCGGCTTCCACGCGGTGGAGGGCTCGGCCGCGGCGCTCTGACTCCGCGGCGCGCTCCAGGGGGTGATGGATGGTCCCGATGCGAATGCTCCGGTGGCGTGGGGTGGGGTCCTCGGGACGGGCGCTGGTCTTCGCCCTGGCGGTTCTCGCCGCCTCTCCTCCCCGCCCGGCGCTGGCGAGCGACGACGCGGCCCGTGCCTTCGAGGCCAGCGAGAAGGAGGCCCAGGCCCAGAAGGCCCTGTACCGGGGCGACGCCACCCTGGCGCGGGACCTCGCCCGGGAGGCGCTGGAGCTGAACCCGTCGTCCCACACCTGGCTCGCCCGGCAGGTGGAGATCCGCGCGCTGGAGCGCCTGGGCCTGCGCGCCGAGGCCCGATCCCGCCTGGCGGAGTACGTGGTGCTCCCGGGGCTGACCCCCTCCCAGCGGCAGTGGGGCGAGGACTGGCGAGACCTCCTTGCCCCGGAACCCTCCCCGCCGGCCGGGGATCCCGGCGGCGCTCCCGCGGTGGCTGGGACCGTCGAGGGCGGGCCGGCCCCCGAGCCCGGCGCCGCTCCTCCCGAGGCCGCGGGCGGGACTGCCCCCACCCCCGCAGCTCCGTCCCCCGCGCGCCGGTCGGGCCCACCCCCCGGCGCCGCCGTCCCGTTCTGGGCCGTGGGGACCGCGGCCCTGGTCTCCGGCGGCGTGCTGGCGGGCACGACCGCCGCTTGCGAGCGGGCCCACCCCTCCCCCGCGGGGACGAGCCTCGCCGACGGGAACTGCGGCGCGTGGCTCGTCGCCTCCCTCGTCGCCGTCGCCGGCGGGGCGGTCCTGGAGGCGGCCGGCATCGCCGTCCACGTCCGGGGGCGGGCGAGCACCGGCAAGACCGCCCGCACGGCCGGTCCCCCCCGCTCCGGTGCCCTGCCCTGGGCGGTGGTGGCGGGGGACGACACGGGGCCGGCCTGGGCCGTCGGCGTCTCCGGATCGTTCTAGTACCACGTTCCGAAGGTTCCTCCCCAGTTTCTCCGTTCCCAGGCCCACCCGATTCGGAACGTAGGGCGGGGGCTTGTCCCCCGCCGCGGGGCTTCGGCGGGGGACAAGCCCCCGCCCTACGGGGCCTCCCGTTCGCGGGACCGCGACGCCGATGAGCTGGAAGGCGGACTCAGAAACTGGGGAACTCGCTCTGGAACGACGTACTAGCAGCTCATCGGGGACGGTCAGGGTACGGCCATCGGTCGGCCCGGGCCGAAGACCTCGATGGCGTCGAAGTGCAGGAGCTCCCCAGGGGCGGAGTCGGCGGTGAGGACCACGTCGTGCCAGCCGGTGGCCAGGCCCGAGACCCGCATGGGGACGGCGCCTGCGACCACGTCTCCCCAGAAGGCCCCGTCCACCACCACCGAGATCGAGCCCTCCTCCTCCGTGGGGCCCAGGACCTGGAACGCGGACCCCTCGAAGGTGAACTCCAGGGTGTCCCCGTCGGTGAGGATGTGTCCCCCGTTGTTGCCCCGGGTGGGATCGGTCCACCGGTCGCAGGCGCCGCCGGTCTCGAAGTCGGTGCAGATCAGGTGGTAGGACCCGTTCTCGAACCGCTCGTATCGCCGCAGCTTCTGGATCGTGTCGCCGCCGTCGGTGCTGGAGTAGACCCCGGCGTAGGTGCCGATCAGCAGGGTGCGCGTGGCGGCGAAGTCCCGGGCGCACTCCAGGTCGAACACCGCGGGGGCGATCCGCACCCCCCGGCGGACCCAGCGGTTCCCCCCGTCCGTGGACCGCCATAGCTGCCCGTCGGCGGTGGCGGCGAAGGCCGTGCCGTCATCGGCCATCACCGCGTCCCGGATCGGCCCCTCGGGGGACTCCGCGGCCGCGACCCAGGTGTCTCCCCCGTCGTCGGAGAAGACCACTCCCTCGCCGTCGGCATCCACCACCAGGAGCCTGCCGCCCGCGCTGGGCCAGATCAGGCCCCGGACCTCGCCTCCCGCGTCGCCGGTCCAGGCGGAGGACCAGGAGAGGCCGTCGTCGTCGGACACCAGCAGGGTCGCCGGGTCCCGGGTCGCCACCAGGAGGACGTCGGTCCCCGCCAGGGTGCCGGCGGCGACGCTGACCACGCCCCCGGACATCGCCGCCTGGAGGCTGGTCATCTCCTCGAAGGTGTCGCCGTCGTCGAGGCTCCGGAGGATGAGGTTCCCGGGGACACCCGCGGGCTGACCGGCCAGCCACAGGGCGCCGGCGACGTCGTGGAGGGTGTGGAGGGTGCCGAAGCCGAGGTCCGCGAAGCTCCACGTGGCGCCTCGATCGTCGCTCCGGTAGGGCTGCCGGTCGGCGCTGGCCCACACCACGCCCGAGGCGGCGTGCCCCGGCGCGGGCCGGATGTCCTGGAGATAGGTCATCTGGCCGTTCAGCCCCACCGCGGAGCCGTCCCAGGTGTTCCCTCCGTCGTCCGTGAAGTAGGCGCCGCCGCCGTAACCGGTGACGTAGATCCGCGGGTCCGAGGGCCAGCCGCCGGTGGCGGTCACGCCCCGCACGTAGTCGCCGGAGATCAGCTTCGATCCGAGCCAGGTCTCGCCGCCGTCGTCCGACACGTGGGCCCCGGACCAGCCGGCGGCGATGAGCCGCCCGTCCACCTCCCGGATGAAGCTGACGGCTTCTTCCGGTTCCTCCGGAGCGCCGGCGCCGCCCCAGTGGACGTGGAAGGGGCTGTGGTGGATGTCCCAGGTCTCGCAGAGGTCGTCGGAGTGGAAGCCCGCCTCGACGCCGCTCCCGGCGTACAGCCCCCCCCAGAAGTCCGAGGAGAGGTAGGCGACGGACTCGGCGTAGTCCCCTTCCTCGTGGACGGGGAGGGGTCCGCACGGCACCCACTCCAGCGCGGTCTCGTCCCACCACAGGGCGCCAGAGACGGTCCCCACCACCACGCGCCCCCACACCAGGGCGGCGGCGATGCCGGCCTCGCCCCCCGGGAGGTCGGCGACGAACGAGTAGCTCCACCCGAAGTCGTCGGACCTCCAGACGCCGCCGTCGTCCGCCAGGGCCAGCACCTCGCCAGGGTCCGAAGGCGAGGTGACGACCCGGGAGACCGGCTCGGCGAGGACCCGGTACATGGAGGGGGCGTCGGAGGGTTCGCCGCGGTACACCCCGCTGTCCCCAGCCACCAGCACGGCGCTCAACATGGGGACCATGTCCCTGCCCAGGGCGCCGGTGGGGAGCTGCGACTGGGACCAGTTCCGGCCCTCGTCGTGGGACACCCACAGCGTCCCGTCCTCCGCCAGGGCGACGAGGGAGGCGCCGGAGTAGTCGAGGTCCACGAGCACGTCGTTCGACGCCGGCGAGGCGAAGGCGGACCAGTGCCGCCCCCGGTCCCGGCTGAGCATGAGCTGGGACAAGGAGCTCGGGTCCAGGACCAGCCAGGCCCGCCCGTTCACGGCGAAGTAGGGATGGGGTGCCAGCGCCACCACCACGTCATGGGGACGGTGGGCGAGGGCCTCGCCGCCGGTCGCCAGCAGGATGGCGGCGGTGGCGAGGGGCAGGGCCCGGAGGGCCGCGCCGGGCCGGGCTCCGGGGTGGCGGGGACGGTGCAAGGCGTTCTCCGGGTGGCCCGGGCGAAGGTCGCCGGGCGGAGCGTCACGCCCCCCCGCCATGCCCGTGCCCGCGAGTACATAGCCGGACCCATGGGGATCCGCAAACGTTAGGCGACGACCCGTCCACCTTTCCGCAGCCCACCGTTCAGATCCCGAACCTCGCCCCCACCGTGAAGGTCCGGCCCCTCCGGTGGGTGGAGACCGTCTCGCCGCCCTGGGTGAACCTCACTTCGGGATCGACGAGGTTCTGGGCGTCGAAGGTCAGGGCGAAGCCCCGGCCCAGGTCCTGGCGCAGGCTCAGGTCGAGCTGGTGGACGGGCTGCTCGTAGACGTCCGGGGCGCCGTCGGCGCCCACTTCGGCGATCCGGGGTCCGAAGACGTTGTAGAGCACGTTCACCTGGGTGCCGCTGCGCTCGGCGTCATAGCCCAGCGCCACGTTCACCACGAAGGGGGACTGCCCCTGGAGGGGCCGGTCGTTGCTGGTCTGCACCCCCGATCCCTCGGGGAGCCGCACCCGGGACCCGATCCACGCGGCGTTGAACGCGATGGACAGGGGCGCCAGCTTCGGGTGGATGAAGTCGAACCGCTTGCGGACCTCCATCTCGACCCCGACGTTGTCGGCGTGGTCGGCGTTGGCGTAGGTCACGCTGAGCTGGGCGCTCACCACCACCACCGTCTCGATGGGCCACCACAGGCGCTTGTAGAAGGCGCCCACGGAGATCAGCTCCCCCGGCGTGGGGTACCACTCCCACCGGGCGTCGGCGTGGTAGATCACGGCGCTCCGGAGGTCGGGGTTCCCGTAGACCTGCCGGCCGCCCGTTACGTCGTTGAAGGTCGCGGGGGAGAGCTCCCGGAAGTCCGGGCGGTTCACGGTCCTGGCGCCGGCGAGGCGGACGTTCATGTCGTCCCTCGCCCGCAGCACCAGGTCGGCGCCGAACAGCACCTCGGTGTCCTCCACCTGGGCGACCACCGGCTCGGAGTCGGGGTTGAACAGCTCGTAGGTGCTCACCACCTGGCGCGATGCCTCCACCCGCGCCCCCCCCACCAGCCGCACGCGTTCGTGGAGCGGGAAGTCCGTCGCCAGGTAGACGGCGCGGATCTGCTGCTCCGCCGTGTAGTTGTCGGTCTTCTGGGTGAACTCCTCGAACTGGAAGTCCCCGGGGCCGATGTTCTCGGGGGTGAACACGTCCTCGGGGTTCCGCTGGCCGATCACCTCGGAGTCGCGGGAGGCCCCTCCCCGGTGCTGGAACTTATAGCGCCGGGTGCCGACCTCGCGGTCCCGCCACACCAGGTTCACCCCGGCGCCGACGCTGGCGAACAGGCCCGACCACTGGGGGAAGAGGAGCTTCACGTCGAGGCCGGCGTCGTAGTGGTTGTCCACCAGGTCGCTGAAGAGGCGGGAGTTCCCCTCGGGGCGGTCCGAGAGCAGCCACAGCTCCTCCCCCGTGGCCTCGTCCACGCGCTCGAAGTCGTAGCGGTACTCCCGGGTGTCCGGCTCGTGGCGCAGGGCGCGGGAGTAGGTGAACCGCCAGTCCCCCACCAGCCCGCCCGCCACGGGGAAGAAGTGGTGGCCCGACACCTGGTCGCTGAGGAGGGTGCGCTCGACGAAGCGGAGCCGGGTCATCTCGATGTCGGTGGCGGCGTCCCGGTTGTACCCGGAGAACACGCGGGTCTCGTCGTCACCGACGTGGTTCAGGAAGAGGCGGTTGCCCACGACGTGGGCGTCCCCCGCGCCCAGGGACACGTTCAGCAGCCCCCCGGCGACGGTCCGGTCGGTGAGGCTCTCGAAGGCGTAGGTGTGGAAGGGCTCCAGGGCCCCGCCGGAGCCGAGGTTGTAGTACACCCGGTCCTCCAGCAGGCGCTGGAAGGACTTGGAGTAGCCGAGGGCCGCGACCACCCCGAGGCGGCCCCGCTCGCCGAGGCCGAACCGGTTGCCCAGGGCGAGGCCGACGGAGCCGGCGGGCAGGACGGTGCTCCGGCCCGTCGCCCAGACGTCGGGCATCGCCTCGCCGAAGACCTCCAGCTCCTCGGCCGTGTAGCCGCGGTCGCTGAACATGTCCCGCTGGAGCAGGGGCTGGTCGGCGGAGGCGGCGGCGACGGAGTCGGGGAGCGCGCGGGCGCCGTCGTCGACCCCCAGCCAGTCGAGGCTCCCCCCCTGGTAGGTGAGCCCCTGGGCGAAGGTGGTCCCCGGGCGGAAGCCCATGCGGGCCGAGACCTTCACCAGGGGCTCCGTGGGGAAGGCCAGGGTGCGGACCCGCACCGATCCGCCGCCGAACTCCCCCGGTTCCTCCGGCAGGTAGGACTTGCCCACGAAGAGGCTGTCCACCACCCCCGCCGGGAACATGTCCAGGGGGACGACGCGGCGCTCGGGATCGGGGCTCGGCAGGGCCGATCCATCCAGGGAGGTCGAGACGTAGCGCTCCCCCAGGCCGCGGACGTAGACGAACTGGCCACCCACGACCGTGAGCCCGGTGGCCCTCTTGAGGGCCTCGGCGGCGTTGGAGTCCCCGCTGCGGGCGATCTGCTCGGCGCCCACCACCTCGGCCACGGCCCCGGACTCCTGCTTCTCCTGGAGCAGCGCCAGGGTGCGGCTCGGGGCCCGGGCCGCCGTGACCTCCACGACGTCCGCGGCGGCGGCCATCGCCTCGGGCGGCCCCTCGGTCGGGGCGGCGGGAGCGTCCGCGGGATCCACGAGGTCCCCCGGGGGAGGACCCAGGGGCTCGGTGAGGACCAAGGGGGTCAGGGCCAGGGGGGCCCCCGCCGCCAGGGCCAGGGTGGCGGCGGCGGTGTCCCCCTCCCCGACCTGGAAGGGGCCGGCCTCGGTGGGGACGAGGGCCCCGGTGGCCTGCTCGGAGATCCCGAAGGCGGCCACCAGGCCGTAGCGCACGGCGCGCCCCCGGACCTGGGTCCCGTCCGGAGCCAGGAAGGCCCCCGGCCCCTCGGACACCCGGGACGCTCGGGCCAGGCCCGCGAGGCCGAGGCGCGCGGTCTCCAGCGCGTACTCGTGGGGTGTCAGGCCCTCGGGGCTCCGGATCCCCCAGGTCCTCAGCGTGGCGCGCACCCGGGTGAACCCCTCTTCCAGAGCGGCGAGGTCGGCGGTGGGGAGGGGAGTCGCCCCCCCGATCCCGGGAGCGGCAGCGACGGCACCGACGGGGGCGGGCGGGTCCCCGGGCACGGCGGCGACGGGGACGATGTGCAGGCCCGTCCGCTCCCCGGCGCCGAACCGGTCGAACAGGCGCCCCAGGGCGGAGGCGCTGGCCTCGTCCCGGATCTCCTCGTAGGTGGGGCCCCGGACCCCGCCCGTCACCCGGCCGACCCGCCCGTCCCCGGCGCGGAAGAACAGCTCCACCAGGCCCAGGCGGACGACCTCCGCGGGCACGGGCTGGCCCTCCAGCGTCACCTCCTGGCGGGCCAGCTCGTTGCTGCCCGCGCGGGCGACCTCGTACTCCAGGAAGTTCCACAGCCCGTCCAGGGCCTCGGCGAGCGCGCCCCGCTCCAGAGAGGCGGAGATCGCGTCCACCGCCGCCAGGCGAGCCGGGAGCCGGAAGGGGATCCCCGCCTGCGTCGCCGCCCGGACCTCGGCCACCGCCGCGGCGAGGGCGACCCGCAACTCCTCGGCGGTGCTCTGGGAGGCGACCTCCGGGGGCGCGGCCTCGGCGGGGGGAGGCTCCACGACCTGGGCGGGCGCCGTCCCGGGGGCGGCCAGGGCCCCGGCGAGGGCGGCGAGCACCCCCGTGTACCGAGGGAGCGCGGGGAGGGAGTTCCGGGTGCGTGTGGTCATGGCTCGCGATAGTTGAGGAGCTTGTATCGACCGGCGCGTTCCACCACGGCGCCGATCAGGTCGATGTGGGCGACCCTCCCCCGGGCGTCCCGGGCCACGACCCGGGTGCCTCCGTGGAGGCTGAAGGTCCGGTAGGCGTCCACGGGCTCCCCGAAGGTCACCGACTCGACGCGCCAGGAACCTCCCCGGAGCCCCTCCATCAGGGTGCGCTCCCCCCGCCGGCTCTTCTGCTCGAGCTGGGACCAGGCGAAGCCCACGGGGACGTTCCGTTCCGGCCGGCTGGCGTCGAGCTCGGGCCAGAGCACGTCCCTGTGCTCGGCCTCGCTGACCCGGAGCCGGCGCAGGGCCTGGACGTCCCCCGACGACGCCGCGTCGAGGACCGCGGCGATCAGGTCCGGGACCGTGGCATGCGCCCCGTGGAGCGGCGCCACCGCCGTCACCTCCGGCCCCGGGGGAGCTCCGGCAGCGCCGCCCTCTCCGCACGAGGCGGCGAGGAGGGCGGCGGCGAGCCCGATGCCCGCCGCCGCCAACCGGGCGCGGAGCATGGAGATCCGCGCGTCCACGTTGCTCAGTCCCGGTAGGTGGCGGTCCAGCCCGCCGTCCAATCGGCGGCGGGGTCGACGCCACCCCGGAAGGTGACGCTCTCGAAGAAGTTGTCGGACGGGGAGGCGCCGCCGGACTCCAGGGGGGAGCCCGCCTTGGGCACGAAGCTCGGGGCCGCCTCGTCGAAGGCGTCCTGGAGCAGGCCGTTCCAGTCGGCGACCACCGAGTTGCCGGCGTTGAGGGTGGTGAAGAACTCCTCGATCCCGAAGGGCGCACCGGCCGCCGCGGCCTCGAAGTTCGTGGCGTTGGACAGCACCGAGCCGGTGATGGTCAGCTCGCCGCTCAGCGCCGAGCCGCTCCAGGCGTTCTGGAAGGTCGCGTCGTGGTCGATCATCAGGCCGGCGTCGTTCCACCCGAGCACGGCGACGTTGTGGAGGTTCGCCGCCGTGCCCTCCCGGAGCAGCACCCCCCAGTCGCTCTTGTCGCTGTCGGGGCTGCCGATCAGGGTCAGGTGGGACAGGACGGGGTGGGAGCGGGGGGTGGCCTCGTTGTCCTCGGCGTTGTTGTCGGCCTCGATGCCGTTGTCGCCGGTCCCGGCGTACTGCTGCACCACGGCGAACTGGCCCTTGCCCCGCCAGCCGTCGGTCCAGTCCAGGGCGTCGTCCCCGGGGCCGGTGGCCAGCAGGTGCTTCCAGTTCACCGCGCCGCCGTAGAACTCGAAGGCGTCGTCGGCGGTCATGTGGGCCTGCACGTGATCGACCCGGGTGCCGCTGCCGACCCCCTGGAAGGCGATCCCGTTGAGCTCGTTCTCGGGGCTGATGAGCTGCCCCGCGAACTCGACCCGGACGTAGCTCAGCGCGCCGCTGTCGTCGCCGTCGTCGCCGCCCCCGTACCAGCCGGTGCCTCCCTCGCCGAACGCCTCCTCGCCGGTGTTCAGGGTGGCCCGGCCGTTGATGATCAGGCCCCCCCAGTCCCCCGGCGCCCGGGACCCCTGGGGGAGGGAGCTGGTGAAGACCACCGGCGCGGCCTCGGTGCCGTTGGCGTATATCTTCGAGCCCCGCCGCACCACCAGCATGCCCACGGTCGAGGTCTCGCCGTAGACCTGCGTGCCCGCGTCGATGGTCAGGGTGGTCTCGTTCACGTCATCGCCGATGAACACCCCGCCCCGAAGCAGGTACTGGTTGTTCGCCGTCCAGTGGGCGTCCTCCACGAGGGTGCCCGAGACGATGCAGACGCCCCCCTCGCAGTCCTGGGCGCCGGTGGTGTCGTCGTCGCCGGAGGTGTCGTCGTCCGCGGCGTCGTCGTCGCCCGCCACGTCGTCGTCGGCGGCGTCGTCGTCGCCCGCCGCGTCGTCGTCGGCGGCGTCGTCGTCGTCCCCGCCGCCCTCGCAGCCCGCGGCCATGGGGCCGGCCGCGAGGAGGACGCACAGCCACCCGAGCCTGGAGTCCAGTCGAATCAGCCCGCTCATGTTCCCGATCCTTTCCGCTGTAGGGGGACGTCCGCCGGAGGGGATCCGGGGGCCGCCAGCGGCCGAGACCCGGTCTCGTCCGCGACGCCGTTGTACGGGCGGAAAGTGACGGACCGGTTCCGGGCGGGAAAAATCGGGGAGGAGGGCTAGTACCACGTTCCGAAGGTTCCTCCCCAGTTTCTCCGTTCCCAGGCCCACCCGATCCGGAACGTAGGGCG
>JAKLKC010000030.1 GCA_023150875.1 Myxococcota bacterium
GTCATCCAGCAGCGGCCCGGGGAGTTGTTCCCGCACCACTTCTGGTTGCTCACCTCGTGGACCGAGGAGCAGATCGGCGCCGCCGACTTGCTGGCGCTGTATCGCCGTCGTGGCATCGCCGAGAGCCTGATGGGCGAGTGGATGAGCACGCTTTCCCCGGCCCTGTCCTCGACGCGGCGTCCGAAGTCGCACTATCGGGAGAAGGCCCCCAAGACGACGACCGGGTCCGGCGACCCGTTCGCCGCCAACGAAGTCATCCTGCTCCTGAGCGGTCTGGCATACCAGCTCCTGCACACGGCCCGAACGCTCGTCGAAGAAGCAACGCAGTCGGGCTGGAGCCTGAAGCGCGTCCACGAGCGGGTCCTCAAGGTGGCGGCCCGAGTCGTCGTGCACGCCCGACGGGCGACCTTCGTCATCGCCTCCATGTCCGCCGAGCTCTGGGACCTCGCCTGGCGGTGGCTCGGCCGCCTCTCACCGGCCACATGACGCCGAAGCCGCCGTCGTATCACCCTCGGTCCATCCCATCCCCCGTATCCCTCACCCCCGACGGGGATTGGGGGAAGTTCGCGCGACACGGGTCCCGCCCGCGACACGAATACCATACAAGCACAACGCGGCCGCCGCCCGAGACGAAAGAGACACCCCGGGCCATTCATGACGGCGCCCTCCGGCGCCCTCATGAATAACCCGGGCTAAACTGGGACTCGTTCAACGGGACCTCCGGGGTCGTTCAGTGTGGTAACCGAACTCTATCACGGAACCCGTTGAACACAAAGTTCTGTATTATCAACGACTTGTAAAGATCCTACCTATGATCCTCGGCTATGACCCCAGGCGGGATCTATGACCGGCTGCCACGGATCCCGCCGGGGCGATCTCGGGAGTGGGTCCGGATCGCCAGGAGATCTCAGGGCTGATCTCGGTCAATCCGGTGCGAGGCTGTGGCCTTGCCGCACAAGGGTCACGAGGTCCGGGGGATGTTCAGGTGCGTGGGTGTCTCCGTGGGTACGGGGTTCATCGCGGCGTGTTCAACCGGTATCGGGCTGTCCCAGGGCGAGGGGCTGGGACGGGGGAGAGAGGCCCCAGGGTTCGAGGAGGGCGAGACAGACCCAGGCGAACAGCTCCGCCCACGGGGCCGGGCTCCGCCGCCGTCCATGCCCGTCGCGGTCTGGGAGGTGGCGCTTTCTGAGCCGCTGCAGGAGGTTGTAGGCCAGCAGGCGCAGCAGGCAGAGGACTTCGACCGCCCCTTGCTGGGCACACCAGGCACCCGAGTCCTCCTGCCACGCTCTCCGTCGCCCGGCGGACCTGGTCCCTCAGGGAGGCGTCCCCCGCGGGGAAGCGGGTGGCCCGCGGACCCAGCGGGCGACACCGAGCGCGACGCGGTAGGCATCGGTGTGTTCGTGGTCGAGGAAGTGGAGCACGAGGACCTCCCGGGCGGCGGCCAGACCCCACCCCGAGGTCTGGTTGCCCACCACCGAGCGGGGCCCACCGTCCTGACGAAGCTCCCACCCACGGCTCCCCCAACGCGCCATGTGCCCGTGAACGTGCTCGTGCCCGAGGACGTGCCCGTGCTCGTGGACGTGCTCGTGCCCGTAGACGTGCTCGTGGACGTGCTCGTGCCGGTGGGCGTGCCCGCGCCCGTCGACCTGCTCGCGAACGCGGACGTGACCGCGCCCCGTGCCCGGCACCAGGGGGCGATGCGTCGCCACCCCACCACCCATCAGCCGGCCCGCGAACATCATCAATCCAGTCCGGGGCGCCCGGAGACGGCGCTCCCACCCCCTGGGATCCCCGTCATCCCCCCCTCACCTCCCGGTTGCCGCCATCCCCCGGGACACCAGCATCCACCCGATCAGCTTGTAGAGGACCCGCGCCCCGACGTTGGCGTCCCACTCGTCGCCGCCCTCGCCCGGCACCACCTCGCACAGGTCCAGGCCGACGATCCGGCGGCCGGAGCGGGCGACGGCGGCGAGGAGGGCGTTGGCCTCGTGGAAGGAGAGGCCGCCCGGGACCGGGGTGCCGGTGTGGGGGCACAGGGAGGGGTCCAGCCCGTCGATGTCGAAGCTGACGTAGACCTGCTGGGGCAGGGCCTCGACGATCCCCTCCACCTGACGGCGCCAGGGCACGCCGTCGTGGCGGGCGGCGGCCAGGTCGGCGTCGAAGAAGGTGACGATCCTCCCGCCGCTCTCCTCGATGACCCGGGACTCCTCCTCGGAGAAGTCCCGGATCCCCACCTGGACCACCCGGTCCACCCCCGGCAGGCGGGAGACGACGTTTTGCATGATCGAGGCGTGACTGCCGGCGAAGCCCTCGAAGGCCGGGCGGAGATCGGCGTGGGCGTCGACGTGCAGGATCCCCAGCCCGGGGTAAGCCTCGGCGTGGGCACGGATGCTCCCGAACGGGGCGCTGTGATCGCCCCCCAAGAGGGCCACCGCCCGGCCCCGGGCCAGGATCTCCCGGGTCCTCTCGAAGACCCACTCGTCCAGCCGCTCCGACAGCGCGTTCACCCGCCCCAGGGAAGCCGCGAGGGCGGGATCCCCCGCCACGTCCCCCGCGGCGGCGATCACCGCCCGGGCGTCGGGGCACGCCTGCCGGTGCCACGCCAGCACCTCGCCGGGGATCTCCTCCATGGCGATCCCCGCCTCGTAGGGGCGACCCGTCTCCCGGTCGAAGAGGTCCACCTGCCGCGACGCCGCCAGCACCGCCCCCGGGCCCCGCTCCGCCCCGCCGCCGTAGGACGTCGTGGGCGCCCACGGCACGGGCAGGACCACCACCTGGGCCTCGTCCACGCCGAAGGGGAGGCCGAAGATCCCCGAGTCGGGGGGGCAGGCGGCGCCGGGGTCGAAGGATCGGGGCTCGGTCATGTGTGGTTTCGCTCCTCGGGGGGGCGAACATCGGCATCGGCGAGGGAGGGGGACAGGGGAGGGGCCATCACATCCCCGGGACCCCCCCCATCACGTACACCGTCCCCGCGTCGGTGAAGGCATCGTTGGCGTACTGCGCCCCGATCAGGAGGTCCGGGAGCCCGTCGCCGTCCAGGTCGCCGCCCGCGGCGACGGCTCCCCCGAAGTCGTCCCCGGCGTTCTCCCCCACCAGCCTCGCGTCGGCGGCGGACAGGTCGAGGGTGCCCGCCACGGGCCCGTAGAACAGGTAGGCCGCCCCCGAGCCCGATCCTCCGGCGTCCGCCCCGGGCGCGCCCACCAGCACCTCGTCGTAGCCGTCGCCGTCCAGGTCCGGCACGATGGCCACCGCTTGGCCCGCGAGATCGCCCGGCGCGCCCCCCTTGAACCACGCCGCGGCGGTGGACAGGTCGGACTCCCCCAGCGCGGGACCCAGCACCAGGTAGGCGCCGCCGGACTCGGTGCCGGCTGCGTGCTGGAAGGGGGCCCCGATCAGCAGGTCGTCGTAGCCGTCCCCGTCCACGTCGCCGGCGATGCTCACGTCGACGCCGGCGTGGTCGTCCGCCGCCGCCCCCGCGATGGTGCCGTCCGCCGCCCCGAGGTCCAGGTACGCCGGCAGGCTCCCCCCCAGCACCACGTGGACCCGGCCCGTCCCCGTCCCGCCGTAGTGGTCCATGGAACCCACCGCGAGGTCGTCGATCCCGTCCCCGTCCAGGTCCCCACCCGAGGCCACCGACACCCCCGCCAGGGCGTTGGGGCCGATCCCCACCAGCACCGCGTCGGCGGTGGCGGTGGAGAGGTCCACGGTCCCGGGCTCCGGGGAGAGCACGACGTACACGCAGCCGGATCCGGAGCCCCCCAGCGGACATCCGAAGGCGCCCACCACCACGTCCCCGCGCCCGTCGCCGTCCAGGTCCCCCGACGCCACGTCGGATCCGGCGTACTCGGAGGCGGATCCCCCGTAGTAGCGGGCCCACCCCCCGCCCGCGTCCAAGACTCCGGGCTCCGCGGCGGTGACGGCGTAGGCCGCGCCGCTGGCGCTCCCCCAGGGATCCGCAGCATCCGCGCCCACCAGCACGTCCGCGCGCCCGTCGCCGTCCAGGTCCCCCGCGCCGGCGACGGTCCCCCCGGTGTTGTCGTAGCGGGCGGCCCCCTCGAACCGCAGCCAGGCGTCCGCCAGGGAGAGGGTCCCCGACACCGGACCCCGGACCACGTACGCCACCCCGCACTCCGGCGCGTAGCCGCTGGCGGCCTCCGCCCCCACCACCAGGTCCGCCTGCCCGTCGCCGTCCACGTCCCCGGGGGCGGCCACCGACGCTCCGGCGTACTGCCAGGTCCCCTCCCCCGTCAGCTTCGCCACCGCCGCCGAGGCGTCGACGAGGCCCCCCAGGCGACAGCCCGCGCCGGTGCCGTCGCAGTCGTTGTCCCTCCCGTCCCCACAGACCTCCACCGAACCCGGTGCCACGTCGGGATCCCCGTCGTCGCAGTCGCCGCAGCCGGGAGAGGCCCCGTCCCCGTCGAGGTCGATCCGCTCCACCTGGACCGTCGACGTCGCCTCCCCGGTGCCCCCGCCGGCATCGGTCGCCATCGCCCGGAGGGTGTGGGCCCCCTCTTCGAGGTCGCATGTCCCCACGGCGAAGCGGTGGGGCGCCTCGTCCGAGGCCCCGATCTCCACGCCGTCCACGGAGAGTACGACCGAGACCACGCCCTCGTCGTCCCCGGCCTCCACCGCGACCTCCACCGTCCCGTCCACGGATGCCCCGTCGGCGGGGGAGGCGATCTCCACCCACGGCGGGTTGTCCACGTCCACGGCGACCGCCGCGGAGCCCTCGTTCCCGGCGGGATCCCAGGCGCGGACCTCGATGGTGTGGGGGCCGCGGGCGAGGGCGGCGGTGTCCACGTCGTAGGTCGCGGGGAAGGAGTCCAACGCGGCGACCTGCACCCCGTCCAGGAGGAGGCTCCCCGCGGCGATCCCGTGGGCGTCCACGGCGTCGGCGGCGACCTCCACCACGCCCGAGACCGCGCCGCCGTCTGGGGGCCACGCGATCCCCACCGCGGGGGGCGTGTGGTCCACCCGGACCACGATCTCCACCGGGGTCGCCTGGGAGGCGTCGTCCACCGCCGTCGCCCGGAGGGTGTGGGAGCCCTCGGTGTAGGTCGCGGTGTCCCAGGTTCCACCGTAGGGGAACGTCTCGTCCACCAGGAGCGGCCCCCCGTCGACGTGGACCTCCACCCGGGCGATCCCCCGATCGTCGGCGGCGTCGACGCCGATCTCCACGGTCCCGGAGAGGACCGCGTCCGCGGAGGGGGCGGCGAAGGCGACGGTGGGGAAGAGGTCCTCCGCGACGTCGTCGTCGCCGGGGGAGGCGTCGTCGTCGTCCCCGGTGGGATCCCCCTCCCCGGGAGGGGCGAGGCAGGCGGCGGAGATCGCCACCGCCCACAGGAGCGGCGGCAGCCGGAGCCGGTGGCCCATCTTCACGTCCTCCGGCCCCGACTGTACGACAGGCGTGCTCGCGGCGTCGCGGGACCCGCCCGGCCGGAACCCGGCACATCACCGCCCGCCGGTGTCGCCCGCCACCGAAGTCCTTATCATGCCGCCATGATCCGCGCCCCCAGCCTTCGCCCATGACCTTCTACGACCGCCTGGAGTCCGTCTCCTCCCAGATCCGGCACATCGCCCACACGGGGGAGTTCGTCCGCCTGAAGGGGCTGATGGGCTCGATCCAGTGGCTGCTGGTGGAGGCGGGGAGGACGGGGGTGCCGGCGAGCGAGCTGGAGCCGGTGATCGTCGCCACGGCGCGCCTCCGGGCCTTCGTCCTGGACCTCTTCGACCAGGGCAACCTCGACGAGGTCCTGCCGGCGCAGGTCCCCGGGGTGACGGACCTGCGGGTCGACCTGGTGACGCTGTGGTCGACCCTGCCCCTGGCCGCCGCCGCCCACCTCGCCGGGAGGCCGGAGATCTTCCGGTCCCTGGTGGACCGCTCCATGACCGACCACCGCCGGCGCGGGCCCGGCGCGGCGGTCGAGAGGGCGGCCCGGGGGGCCCTGGAGGGCGAGTGGGACGACGTCGCCGCCGCCGTGCGGGGGATCGAGGCCGATCCCGACCTCGAGGGCGAGGACTTCGAGACCGTGACGCTGTGCCGGGGCCTGCGGGCCGTCGCCGAGGGCAACCTCAGCGCCGCCGAGGGGGCCATGGGCGCCTTCGCCCGCTCCCCCGCGCCCGAGGCGGTCTCCCACGCTGCCCTGCTCCACGCCATCGCCTCCCTCCGGGGCCTGGACCTGCCCCGCCCCGCCGGCCTGCTCCCCCCATGAGTCGGTCCCGCGGGGGAAGCGCGTGACCGGCCGGGTCCGGCCGGCTATGCTGGGCGAGGCGCGTCGTGCGCACGGGGACGAAGAGGAGGTCCGACATGGTCGAGTTCCATTCCGCGAGACTCCGGGTCCGGGCCCGGACGGCAGCCCTGGTGGCGTTGGCGTTCGCCGCGCTGCCCCACCCGCGGGCGCTGGCCCAGGACGATCCCGCGGTGTTCAAGAAGCCCGAGGCGGCGGTCGAGAAGGACGACCTCGCCCACGGCAAGGTGGGCGCGGACCTGGGCGTCCTGGTGACCGCGGGCAACGCCTTCACCGCCAGCGTCGCCAGCGGGTTCCACCTGGAGGTCCGCCGCCAGAAGAACCGCTTCCGCACGGACTTCGTCGGCAACTTCGCCCTCGGCGACGCCAACGGGGACGGCAAGCTGGTGTGGGACGACGACCTCTCGGCCTTCCACCTCCAGGCGGACCTGCGCTACGACCGCTTCGTCACCGAGAGGACCTCCCTCTACCTGCTGGGCGGGGCCTTCCACGACCCCTTCCAGCACCTCGTCCTGCGCCCCCACGCGCAGGTCGGCGTCAGCCGGTCCTTCGTGGTCACCACTCGCCACCTCCTGGTGGGGGAGCTGGGCGCCGACTACGCCGTGGAGATGTACGGCTACTACAAGGCCGGCGAGGTCCTCCCCGCGGTGGACCCCCTGCACATCGTGGCGGCGCGGCTCTACGCCAAGTACCAGTACTCCATCGCCACGAACCTCACCTTCTCCCAGGAGCTGGAGGGCCTGCCCGGCGTGACCAACGACGCCGCGCGCCGCTTCGCCGCCCGCCTGAACAGCGTCTCCGCCCTGAACGTGCAGCTCGCCGCGGGGATCGGGATCAAGCTCGGCCTCGGCGTGGGGGTGAACTTCACGCCGCCCCCCGAGACCAAGCGCGTCGACATCGCGGGCACGGTGAACCTGGTGGCCGCCCGGGCGTTCTGAACTCCGGCCCGCCCCGGGGCCCTTTGGGGTAGGATCCCCCGCGCCGCGACGGGGGCGCGGGGAGCGGTGCTTGGTCGCGTACCGGACGAGCTTCTTGGGGCAGGTGAAGGAGCGGGCGGGCGGCGCCCTCCAGGAGCGGCTCCGGCGGAGCTGGCTCGCCCGGGACCTCTCGGGCCGGCCCGCCCCCGAGGCGGAGGCCCTGTCCCTGTCCCTGCCGGACCACGCCGTGCCCGCCTGGCTCCTCCGCCCCCCGGGCGGAGGGCGGGCGCCCGGCGTGGTGCTCGTCCCCGGGGCCCTCCGCCCCGGGCAGGGCTTCGCCTCGTTCGGGGAGGTGGTCCACGCCCACGAGATCGCCGCCCTCGGAGTCGCCGCCCTGTACTTCGACCCCGCCGGCCGGGGCGCCTCCACCGGCTTCGAGGACTTCGGGGGGCCGGTCCAGCAGGCCGAGCTTGCGTCGGCCATCGCCCGCCTCATGGACGATCCCGGCGTCGATCCCGGGTGCGTGGGGGTGGTGTCGATCTCCCTCGGGATCTCCACCGCCGCCGGGGCGCTGGCGGGCCCGGCCCGGGGGCTGCCGGTCGCCTTCCTGCTGGACTGGGAGGGGCCCAGCGACCGCCGCAACGTCACCCGGGACGGGCTGTGCCCGTGGCTCGCCGGCTATCGCTCCCTGGACGACGAGGGGTTCTGGGCCGCGAGGGAGCCGGTCCGCCTCCTCCCCGGGGTGGGCGCGGGCTACCACCGCTACCAGGGGGCCCGGGACCACGCCCAGGGCGCCCACAAGGTGCACGCCCTGGCCCTGCTCGGGGCCGCCCGGCGGGGGGAGGCCGCCTGGACCCGCCTCAACGCCGATCCCCCCGGCAAGGACTACGGGGGCCTCGATCCCGAAGCGATCCGGTGGGCCCCGTCGGGCCGGATCGGCGCCAACCGGGGGCTGCTGGCCACCATCGCCCGCGCCTGCCGCCGGCCTGCCCCCCCCTGGCGGGGGTGGTAGGGCTGTTGCCTATCCGGTTGCCGCCCAAAGCTCCGGGCCTCCCCGCTCTTCCCTCTGTGATCTCTGTGGGCCCCGGACGGGCCGCTCTGTGCCTCTGTGGGCGAGCCAAGGACGGCGAGCCATCCACGACCGCCGGCAGTCGTCACGAACCGCCCTGGGTGGCGTTCGGATATGGATAGTAGGGTTCAGGCGTCCAGCGCCCCGAGCACCGCCTCGGCCACCTGCTCGGCCCCGTCCAGGGGCCAGTCGGGGAAGCGGAGGGGGCCGACGGCCTCCAGCGCCGCCGCCAGGGCCCGGGGATCGGCGAGGTCCGCCGCGGACACCTCCCGGGAGGGGATCCCGGCGAGCGCCTCTCGCAGGATGGGCTCCTCGGGCCAGTCGGGGCGGGCCATCCACAGCAGGGGGGTGCGGGCGGCGAGGCAGTCGGTGACGATCCCGTACCCCGGCTTGGAGAGCACGGCGTCGGCGGCGGCCACCAGGTCCGGGTAGGCGAAGCGGGGATCGTCCCGGAGCGCGCGCCATCCCCGGGGCAGGGAGGGTTCCACCGGGAGCCCCTCGCCGCCGAAGGAGGCCAGGAGGAGGCGCTCCCCGGGCGCCAGGCCCAGGGCCCTGCGGACCTCCCCCCGGGGCAGGCGACCCCGCCGGGCCACCAGCGCCACGTCCCGGCGGACAGGGAAGGCGGCCATGGGCTCCCCGAGGGGCAGGCGGAGCAGCAGCCGCGCCCGGGCGTAGGCGGCGGAGGCCCTCTCGGCGGCGGCGGCGAAGGCGGAGTCGGCCCCGGGGAGGGCGGCGAGGGCGGCGTAGACGAAGTCCCAGCCGAAGTTGCCCACCGCCACGGCGGGGATCCCGGCGCGGCCCGCGGCGTCGAAGGCCAGGGGGGGCACGTCGGCGACGACGAGGGCGATCCCGTCCTCCCCGAAGGCCCGGGCCAGGGCGTCGGCCCGGGCGTCCCAGCCCAGGACCTCGCGCCTCAGGGTCCGGGCGGTCGCCGGGAGGTCCAGGCGCAGGGCGTCCCGCTGCACCGCCCCGGCGCCCAGGTCGTGGACCCGCACCCCGTCCGCGGGCGCCTCCGGCACCCTGGCGAGCACCGACGGATCGGCGACGTACCAGCGGATCCGCAGGTCGGGACGGCGGCGCCTCAGGGCGCGGGCGACCTCGGCGCTCCGCACGACGTGGCCGAGACCGTGGGGCGAGGGGCAGAGGGCGAGCAAGGATCTCCCCGGGGCGAGGCGCGGCGGAGCCTCCCCGTCCGGCCTCGCTGGCGCGCCGCGCCCGGGAAGTATAGAGTGCCCGTTCGGTCCGCGGGGAAGGGGCCACGCCCCGGATCCCGCCGGTCGCGGCCGGCCGCCGGTGGCGGGGGACGCACGAGGAGCGCGAGAGGATGAAGTCAGGCACGCTGTGGGTGGGTGGCGCGGCGGCGGTGTTGCTCGGGGCGGGCCTGGTGCTCGTCAAGGGGTGCGGCGGGGGCGGAGGCGGCGGCGAGCCGGCCCCCGGCCCCGAGGCCGCTCCGGCGGGGGGCGACGGCCAGCCCGAGAGGGGGGACATGCTGGTGGTCGCCTACCAGGCGGACGCCGACGTGCTCATGCCCCCCGTCGAGCAGGCGGCCGCCACCAGCGCGATCTCCGATCTGGTCTTCCCCCAGACCTTCCACGGCGACTGGGAGGGCTCCCTCAAGTACCTGCCCCGGGCCGTCGAGGGCTGGGAGTGGGACGAGACCCACACCCAGCTCACCCTCCGCTTCCGCAAGGACATGAAGTGGTCGGACGGGGCCCCCTTCACCGCCGGCGACTACGTCTTCACCGCCGACGTCATCCGCGATCCCAAGGTGGCGAGCCCCCGGGTCAGCAACGTCGAGCACATCCCCGCGGACGGGGGCTTCCAGAAGCTCGACGACCACACGGTGAAGGTGACCTTCACCCACCCCTACGACGAGACCACCATGCTGGCCCACGCCGCCCTGGTGGGGCTCCTGCCGAAGCACCGGCTCGGCGACGTCGACCGGGCGAGCCTCCGGGGCCACGAGCTCGGCCGCGCGCCCATCGCCACCGGCCCCTTCAGGGTGGCGAAGTGGGACAAGGAGCAGCAGATCGTCCTGGAGCCCAACCCCGACGTGAAGGAGCTGCCGGCCCCCTACCTCAACCGGGTGGTGTTCAAGATCGTCCCGGAGTACACCACGCGGCTGGTGGAGCTGGAGAACGGGGCGGTCGACCTCGTGGAGTCGATCAACGTCGAGGACTACGAGCGGCTCAAGACCAGCCACCCCGAGCTGAGGTTCAACCGCCGCGGGTACCGCTTCATGGACTACATCGCCTGGAACCTCTCCGATCCGCTGTTCCAGGACGCGAAGGCGCGGCGCGCCCTGAGCATGGCCATCGACGTCGACCAGCTCATCCAGGCCCTGCTGACCGCCGGCGGCGAGGCGTTCGGGCGGCCCGCCACCAGCACCGTCACCCCCGAGCTCAAGACGGCGTACAACGACCAGATCCCCCGCCTCCCCTACGACCCCGAGAAGGCCAAGGCGATGCTGGCCGAACTGGGGTGGAAGGACAGCGACGGCGACGGCGTCCTGGACAAGGGCGGCAAGCCCTTCAAGTTCCGGCTCGACACCAACTCCGGCAACCCCCGGCGCGCCAAGGCCGTGGTGCTGATCCAGGACCAGCTCAAGAAGATCGGGGTGCGGGCGGAGATCAACACCGTCGAGTCCAACAGCTTCTTCGAGAACCTCCGCCTCAAGAAGTACCAGGCCGCCCTCGGCGGCTGGTCCGCCGCCCTGTTCCTGGACATGACCACCATGTGGCACTGCGACTCGGAGGAGAAGAAGTACGAGTTCAACTTCACCGGCTACTGCGACCCCGAGACCGACCGGATCATGGAGGCGGCCCTCCGGGAGGTGGATCCGGCGAAGGGGGGCGAGCTGTGGAAGCAGGCCCAGGCGCGGATCTACGAGGCGCAGCCCTACGCCTTCCTCTACTGGCGGGACGAGATCAACGCCGTCCACAAGCGCTTCCGGAACGTGCAGACCAACATCCTCTCGTCCTTCCACGACCTCCAGGAGTGGTGGGTGCCGAAGGCGGAGCAGAAGTACCCCTACTGAGCCCACCCCCAGGCGGAGCGCCCGCCCCCGCCGCCCGGCGGCGGAGGGAGCGGACCCCACCCGATGGCCACCTTCCTCCTCCGACGCGTCCTCGTCGCCCTGCCGGTGATCCTCGGCGTGTTCACCGTGCTCTTCTTCGCCCTGCACGCGATGCCCGGCGATCCCGTGGACACGCTGATCCCCCGGGACATCCCCTCGGAGAACCGCGAGGAGCTGATCCGGAACCTCGGCCTCGATCAGCCCCTCTACGTCCAGTACTTCAAGACCATCGAGCAGCTCTTCACGTTGCAGCTCAAGACCTTCGGGACCCGCCGGCCCGTGGTGGAGGTCATCGCCGAGGCGCTGCCCAACACGCTGATCCTCGCCCTGGCGAGCGTCGCCATCGCCTACGTCGTCGGGATCCTGCTGGGGATCGTCCAGGCCGTCCGCCAGTACTCCAAGCTCGACACCGGCATCACCGTGGTCGCCCTGGTCTTCTACTCGATGCCCGGCTTCTGGCTGGCCCTGATGCTGATCCTCGCCTTCGCCCTGTGGTGGCCGGTGCTGCCGGCGACGGGGATGCACAGCCCGGGATGGGAGTTCATGCCCCCCGCCGCCCGGCGGCTGGACCTGCTGCGCCACCTGGTCCTGCCCGCGGCCACCCTGAGCCTGGCCTCGGCGGCGGGGGTGGCCCGCTACATGCGCTCCTCGATGCTGGAGGTCGTCCGCCAGGACTACGTCCGCACCGCCCGGGCCAAGGGGCTCCGGCGCTCGAAGGTGGTGTTCAAGCACGCCCTCCGCAACGCCCTGCTCCCCATCGTGACCCTGCTGGGGCTGGAGCTGCCGGCCCTCTTCTCGGGCGCCGTCCTGGTGGAGACCGTGTTCGGCTGGCCGGGGATGGGCCGGCAGATCGTGGGGGCGATCTTCCGCCAGGACTTCCCCGTGGTGCTGACCAACACCTTCGTGTTCAGCTCCCTGGTGGTGCTGGGCAGCCTGCTGGCCGACCTGCTCTACTCGGTGGTCGACCCGCGGATCCGCCATGGCTGAGGCGACGCGGATGGAGTCGGCGGGGGGCGCGCCCGGGGCCGTCACGCCACCCCAGGGGGCCCCCCGGCGCGGGCCCCTCTCCGGGGGAGCCCGCGCCGCCGCCGCCGCGGTCCCCGGCCTCGGCCCCCTCCTCCGGGGTGAGCCGGGGGTGGCCGCCGTCGCCCTGATCTACCTGGCGGCCGCCCTGTCCACCACCGCCGTCGGGGGCGGCCGGGCCATCGAGGCGGTGGCGGACTGGGCCGCCTGGGGCGCGGCCCGCCTCGCGGGGGGCACGGCGATCCCCGAGTGGAGCCGGGTCCGCCTGGACTCCCTGGTGGCGACCCTGACCCTCCTGGCCCTCTACGCCGGCCTGTGGACCTGGGCCGTCCGGGACTCCCGGAGGGACCCCACGGCGCCCCCGGCGAGGGACACCGAGGGGCGGCGGATCTGGCGGCAGTTCCGGCGCAACCCCGGGGCGGTGGGCGGGCTGGTGCTCATCGGCCTGCTCTACCTCGTCACCCTGCTGACCCCCCTGCTCGCCCCCTACCTGCCCGAGGTCCAGATGGACGTCGTGGCCAACAAGCTCAAGCCGCCGGGGAGCGAGGGCTTCCCGCTGGGGACCGACGAGTTCGCCCGGGACGTGCTCAGCCGCCTCATGTACGGGGCCCGGATCTCGCTGTCCATCGGCTTCATCGCCGCCAGCCTCTCCGTCGGGCTCGGCACGGTGCTGGGGGCGCTGGCGGCGTGGTTCGGCGGCTGGGTGGACATGGCGATCATGCGCTTCGCCGACATGCTGCTCTCGTTCCCCCGGCTGGTGCTGCTCCTCTTCCTCCTCGCCGCCTTCGACACCCGCTCCATGTACCTCATCGTGACCATCCTCGGCGTCACCGGTTGGATGAGCGTGAGCCGCCTGGTGCGGGCCCAGATCCTGTCGCTGCGGGAGCAGGACTTCGTGCAGGCGGCCCGGGCCCTGGGGCTGCCGACGGGGCGGATCCTCTTCGTGCACCTGGTCCCCAACAGCCTGGCGCCGGTCATCGTGGCCGCCTCCCTCATCACCGGCCACACCCTCCTCCTGGACGCGGGGCTCAGCTTCCTGGGCCTCGGCGTGTCGCCGCCCACGCCCACCTGGGGGGGCATGATCAGCGACGGCAAGGACCTGCTGCGGCAGGCGTGGTGGATCGCGGTGCCGCCGGGGCTGACCATCGTGGTGGCGGCCCTCTCCTTCAACCTGGTCGGGGACGGGCTGCGCGACGCCCTCGACCCGCGACTGCGGACCTGAGATGAGCGCCGCCCCGGTCCTGGAGATCCGCGACCTGAAGACGTGGTTCCGCACCGACCGCGGCGTGGCCCGGGCGGTGGACGGCGTCTCCTTCGAGGTGCTCCCCGGCGAGACCCTGGGGGTGGTGGGCGAGTCCGGCTGCGGGAAGTCCGTCACCGCCCTCAGCGTCCTCGGGCTGGTGCCGAAGCCCCCGGGGATCCACGCCGGAGGGCAGATCCTGTTCGAGGGCGCCGACCTCGCCCGCCTGGGGGAGCGGGAGCTGGAGGACATCCGGGGCGACCGGATCTCCATGATCTTCCAGGAGCCCATGACCTCGCTGAACCCGGTGTTCACCGTGGGGGACCAGATCGCCGAGTCGGTGGTGCGGCACCGCGGGGTGAGCCGCGGCGAGGCGATGGGCGTGGCCGTGGACATGCTCCAGAAGGTGGGGATCCCCTCCCCCGAGAGCCGGGTGCGGGACTACCCCCACCAGATGTCGGGGGGGATGCGCCAGCGGGTGATGATCGCCATGGCCCTGGCCTGCCGGCCCACCCTGCTGGTGGCCGACGAGCCCACCACCGCCCTGGACGTCACCATCCAGGCCCAGATCCTGGAGCTCCTCGCCCAGCTCCAGCGCGACCTCCACATGAGCGTGCTCCTCATCACCCACGACCTCGGCGTCGTCGAGGAGGTGTGCGACCGGGTGGTGGTCATGTACGCCGGGAAGGTGGTGGAGAGGGCGACGGTGGACGACCTCTTCGACCGCCCCCTCCACCCCTACACCGCCGGCCTCTTCCGCAGCGTGCCCCGGGCGACGGGGACCCGGGCCGCGCGCCTGGAGGTGATCCCCGGGGTGGTGCCCAGCCCCCTGGACTTCCCCACGGGCTGCCGGTTCCGCAACCGCTGCCCCGCCGCCCGCGGTCCGTGCGCCGAGGGGGAGCCCCCCCTCGTCGAGGGGGCCGCCGGTCACCAGGTGGCGTGCCACTACCCGGAGGGGACGAGGTGAGCGCCCTCCCCGCCGCCGCCCCAGCGCCGGACCTGCTGGAGGTCCAGGGGCTGGTCAAGCACTTCCCCATCCGGAGGGGCCTGCTGATGCGGGTCGCCGGGCACGTCCGCGCCGTGGACGGGGTGTCCTTCCGGGTCGGCGCGGGGGAGACCCTGGGGCTGGTGGGGGAGTCCGGCTGCGGCAAGACCACCGTCGGGCGCACCCTGCTGCGCCTCATCGACCCCACCGCCGGCGCCGCCCTGTTCGAGGGCCGGGACCTGTTCACCCTTCCCCCGGCCCAGATGCGGGAGGCGCGGCGCGCCCTCCAGATCATCTTCCAGGACCCCTACAGCAGCCTGAACCCCCGCCGCACCGTGGCCCAGACCGTCGGCGAGGCCCTGGCCACCCACGGGATCGCCCGGGGGAGCGAGCTGCGGGACCGGGTGGAGAAGGTGATCGTCCAGGTCGGGCTGCAGCCCCTGCACATGGACCGCTACCCCCACGAGTTCAGCGGCGGACAGCGCCAGCGGATCGGGATCGCCCGCGCCCTGGCCCTGGGGCCCCGGTTCATCGTGTGCGACGAAGCGGTCAGCGCCCTCGACGTGTCGATCCAGGCCCAGATCATCAACCTCCTGGAGGAGCTCCAGGCGGAGCTGGGGCTGTCCTACCTGTTCATCGCCCACGGCCTCGGCGTGGTCCGGCACATCTCCAAGAGGGTGGCGGTGATGTACCTCGGCCGGATCGTCGAGGAGGCGGAGACCGAGGAGCTCTTCCGCAACCCCCTGCACCCCTACACCCGGGCGCTGCTCTCGGCGATCCCGGGCGGGCGGCGGAAGGGCGCGGCGAGGACCCGGATCGTGTTGCCCGGGGACGTGCCGAGCCCCATCCATCCTCCGCCGGGCTGTCACTTCCATCCCCGGTGCGCCTACGCCCGCGCGGAGTGCCGGGCGGGGCCCTACCCCGAGACCGTCACGCTGCGCGGCTCGTCGCATCGGGCCGCATGCCACTTCGTCACCGAGGACGGCGGTTCCCCGGTCCTGGGGGATCCCCCCCCGGGCTGAGCCGAGGCCCGCCGCACCCCCGGGCGCCGGGCCCGGGGGATCCGTTCCACCCCCAAGGGGCGCGCGCTCCCGGACGCGCGCCCCGACCCCACCGGGGTCCGCCGCGGGCGGCCCCCTGCCCCGAGGGATCATGCTCGTCGCGCTGTTCGCCGCCATCGCCGTCGCCGCGGTGGCCTGGGCGTACCTCCAGAACCGGAAGCTCGACCCCATGCGCCAGGAGGTCCTGCGCCTCCGCGCGGAGATCCAGGAACTCACCCGCAAGCGGGAGGGGCGCAAGGAGAAGGCGGAGGTCCCCTGGAAGAAGGCCGAGGGCCTGGAGAAGGACCTGCGCCGCGCCGAGGGCCGCCTGGAGAAGGAGGCGAAGCGGGCCGAGCACGCCGAGGCCGAACGCAAGCGCCTGGACGAGCTGCTGGGTCACGTCAAGCGGGACCTCAAGGAGGCCCGGGAGGCCCGCGCCGTCGCCGAGACCGCGGCGCAGGCGGCCCGCCGCGAGGCCGAGGCCGCCCGGCTCGCGGCGGAGCGGGATGCCGAGACCGCCCGGAGCGCCGCCCAGGCCGCCCGGAGCGCCGAGGAGCGCCTGAGCGCCGCCGCGGGGGCCGAGGTCGCGCCGGCTCCCCAGGTGGACCTGGAGGAGGAGCGCCTCTTGGCCCGCGCCCGCATGGACGCGGCGGTGGGGGAGCTCCGGCTGGAGCTGGAGGAGGCGCGGCGGGTGAACAAGAGGGACGCCGACCGGGCCCGGATCGCCGAGGCGCGGCTCCGGGAGATCGCCAACGACCTGCTGGCCGAGAAGAGGCGGGCGGCGGTGGCGGAGTCCCTGGCCGACGGCCGGGAGCGCATGGTGCGGATCCTGCGGGGCCGGCTGGAGGTGACCCTGGACCTGCTGGAGCAGCACCGCGAGGCCCACGGCACCCCCTTCCCCCGGGAGCTGGACCTGCCGGAGTCCGCCTTCGCCGACGAGCCGAAGGTGGAGCCCCTGGCGTGGGAGATCGAGAAGCACCACCTCGCCCGCCACCCCGAGAGGCGGAGGGCCGCCCTGGAGCGGCCGGCGCCGCGGCTCCTGCCCGGCGAGGTGGACCAGGTGGACGTGGCCCTGAGGGAGGAGCGCGAGGAGGAGGCGAAGGAGCTGGCCCGGAGGGCCGAGGAGCGCCGGAGCGCCCGGGAGGACGAGGGCGAGGGAGGGGCCGAGGGGGCCCGTGGGGCCGAGGGTGCCCCCCGGGAGGGTGGCCCGCCGCCCCGCCGCCCCGAGCGCCGAATCGTGCGGGCCGCCGCCCCGGCCGCGGCGGAGAAGGCGCCGGAAGCCCCCCCTGCCCCCAAGGAGCCCCGGCCCGCCGGCGAGGCCCGCCCGCCCCGCAAGCCCGACCCCCGCCCCGCCGAGCGCCCCCGGGAGCCTGCCGAGCCGGCCCCGAAGCTCCCTGAAGCCCCCGCCCAGGCCGCCGAGCCCGCCCCGGGGCCCGCCCCCGAGCCTGCCCCGAGGCTCCCGGAGGTCCCCGCCGAGCCCGCCGCCGAGCCCGCCCCCAAGCTCCCGGAGGCGGTCGAGCCCACCGAGCCTGCTCCCAAGCCCCCGGAGGACCCCGCCCGGGCGGTCGAGCCCGCCGAGCCCGCCCCCGAGCCGATCCGGGCCCCCGTCGCTCCCCCCCCCCAGGCCCCGGTGGCGGCGGACCTGCCCGAGCCCGAGAACCTCTAGACCCGTCCGGAGCGGGAGAAACGGCTCCCCCGGGGCGGGCACGAGCGGCCCATGCAGCACGACCAGCGCTTCGTCCTGAGGATCCCCCACCGCCCGGGGGCCCTGGCCTCGGTGGCCGACGCCATCGGGCAGGAGGGGGGCGTGATCGGCGAGATCGTCACCCCCCGCCTGGGGCGCGACTGGAGCCTGCGGGAGATCACCGTCGAGGCCACCTCCGGCGAGCAGCTCGACCGGATCGGCGACCGCCTCGCGGCGCTTCCGGGGGTGCGCCTGCTGGACCGCCGGGACCCGGTGCTGGAGGTCCACCTCAAGGGCAAGATCGGCATCGAGGTCCGCTCGCCGGTGAACCGCCCCTCGGACCTGCGCTTCGTCTACACCCCGGGCGTCGCCCACGTCTGCCGGCGCATCGAGGCGGATCCCGACGCCTCGTGGGACCTGACCTGGAGGGGGCGGACGGTGGCCATCGTCACCAACGGCACCCGGGTCCTGGGCCTGGGCGACATCGGCCCGCGGGCCTCCCTCCCCGTGATGGAGGGCAAGGCGGCCCTCTACCGGCGCTTCGCGGGGCTGAACGCCGTCCCCCTGGTGCTGGACGCCCCCGATCCCGACACCTTCGTCGAGACGGTGACCCGCCTCTCCCCGGGCTTCGGCGCCGTCCACATCGAGGACGTGCGGATCCCCGACTGCTTCGAGGTGCTGGAGCGCCTGGGCGCGGGCCTGGAGGTGCCGGTGATGCACGACGACCGGACGGGGACGGGGGTGGCGGCGCTCTCGGCGCTGCTGACGGTGTTCCGCCGGATGCGGTCCCGGGTGGAGACCTGCTCGGTGGGGGTCATCGGCCTGGGCGCGGCGGGCACCGGGATCGCCGAGCTGGCCCTGGCTTCGGGGATCGGGAGGGTGATGGTGGCGGATCGGGACCCGGCGGCGGTGGAGCGCCTGGCGCGGCGTGGCGGCGAGCCGTCGGACATCGACCGGATCCTGGCTGAGGCCGACGCGGTGGTGGCGGTGACCGGGCGCCCCGGCCTCATCCCGCCCCACCGGGTCCGGAAGGGGCAGATCGTCTTCGCGCTGAGCAACCCGGTGCCCGAGATCGAGCCCCAGGAAGCCCTCGGGGCGGGGGCCGCCTTCGCCGCCGATGGGAGGGTGGTCAACAACGCCCTGGCGTTCCCGGGGCTGATGCGGGCGGCGCTGCTGACCCGGTCGCGGGCCTTCTCCCCGGGCATGGCCGTCGCCGCCGCCCGGGCCCTCAGCGCCTGCTGCGACGACGACGACGACGCCGTGGTCCCCGATCCCTTCGACCTGAAGGTCCATCGCGCCGTGACCGAGGCGGTGGCCGGGGCGGCGCTGGCCGAGGGGCTGGCGCGCCGGCCCCTGCCCCAGGCCGAGGTCGCCGCGCTGGAGGACCTGGCGGCGACCGCCTGTGCCTGGACCTGAGCCCACCCCCGGCGCCGGGAGCGGCGGTCGCTCCCTCCCGCGGCGAGCCATGGCCGCCGCGGCGGCGTGTGTCCTCGCCCCCCTCCTGGCCGCCGCCGGTGCGGCCGTCGCCCCGCCGGCGCCGCCCCTGGAGCAGGCCACGGAGAGCCTCACCCGGGCGGAGCGGGACCTGGCCGCCGCCGACGCCGCCGACCGCCTCTTCGTCCGCCTCGCCCGTCGCTTCCAGTCCCTCCCCGCGGCCCGGGGACGCTCCGCCTGCGGCGACCCCGTCCGCTCCGCCCTGGTCGCCCGGGCGCTGGCGGCGTGGTGGGCCATGGGGGAGCGGGTCGCCGCCGCCGGGGCGAGGGTGGGCGAGCTCCGGCGGGCCGCGGGGAGCGACACCGCGGCCCTCCTCTTCCCCTCCGATCTGCGCCGGATCGAGGCCGCGGAGGCCGAGCTCGCCCGCCTCCGCCGCCTCGCCGGGGCGGATCGGGCGATCCTGGAGACGGCGGTGGAGGAGCCCCTCCGCCGGGCGGGCTGCGATCCCGAGGGGACCGCCGACGTCGGTCGCACCCTGCCCGGGGGCGGGCCGTGGATCGCCACCCCCGCCCCCTTCGGGCCCGATCCCTGGGTGGCGGTGGGCTTCCAGGCGGAGGGGGAGCCGGTCCTGGTGTGGGTGGACGGCAGGCCGACCCTGGCCCTGGCGGCGGGGGAGCTGGCGGTGGTGGCGGTAACCTCGGGCTCCCACACCCTGTGCGCCAGCCGGCTGGAGGCGGAGCGGTGCGCCGGGGGGCGCGCAGGCGGGCAGGCGATGGGAGCCTGGCACGTCGCGACCCCCGGCTCCATCCGCCCCGCGGGGGACGAGGGCGGAGGCACCCCGGTCCTCGCCGAGGCCCCCGCGGACCGTTCGAGGGCGATCGCCCCCTCGGCCACCCCCGGCGAGGCGCCATCCCTGGAGCCCCCGCCGGACCCGCCGGCGCCTCCCCCCGTGGACGACGCCAAGGACCGCCGGGACCTCTCCGATGCCACGGGCGCCGGCCCAGGCTGAGGAGGGGACTCGGCGGCGCCATGGGCCAGGAGGACGGCCCACCGGGCGCCGGGCGCCGGCCCCCTACTCACCCCGGGTCCGGGCCCTCGCCGCCGCCAGCTTCGCCTCCGCCGATCCCTCGGGCAGGGAACGCTCCAGGAGCCGATAGCCGTCGGGCAGATCGGGGTCCAGGGCCACCGCCTTGGTCGCCGCCTCCCGGGCCTCCCCGCTCCTCCCCTGGGCGTGGAGCGCCTCCCCCAGGGCCACCCACGCCCGGGCGTCCGCCCCGGGGGAACGGGCGGCCTCGCGGCAAGCGTCCACGGCCCGGGCTTCCTTCGCCGCCAGCAGCGCCCGGCACCGCCCCAGGCGGGCCTCGGGGTCCCCGGGGGAGGCGCGGGACAGGGCGGTGTAGGCCGCGGCCGCCCGGTCCGACTCCCCCGAAGCGAGGAGCAGCCACGCCTCCCAACGGGCCCACCGCGCCTCCCCGGGCCTCTGGGCGGCGATCTCCCGGTTGAGGGCCAGGGCCTCGGGGTAGCGGCCCTGGTCGGCCATGAGCTGCATCAGGCCCACCCGGGCGTCGGGCCCCGCCCCCACCGCCAGCGCCTCCCAGTACCAGCCCTCCGCCTCCCCGGGCGCCCCCCGCCGGCGGGCCAGGGACCCCAGGTCCAGCCGCGCCTCGGCGTCGTCGGGGGCGGCAGCGGCGACCCGCGCCAGCCACCGCTCCGCCTCGGCCGGACGCTCGAGCTCCTGCGCGATCCTCGCCCGCAGCCGCCCCACCGGCACCGTCCCCTGGATCGCCTCCGGCGCCTCGTCCAGGGCCCGGGCGGCCTCGTCGGGGCGCCCCAGGGACAGGGCCAGCTCGGCCCTCTCCCGCAGCAGCACGGGGTCGTCCGGGCGCAGCCCCGCGAGGCCCGACAGCACGGCGAGGGCCCGAGCCCCCTCTCCCCGGTCCAGGTGGATGGAGGCCATCTCCCGGCGCGCCGCGGTGAAGCCCGCCCGGAGCAGGTCGGCGCGGGCCAGGGCGTCCAGGGGGTCCTGGCGGGCCTCCTCCCCCCGGGATCGCAGGACCCTCGCCCACAGCAGCCGCGCCTCGGCCATGCGGGGATCGATGAGCAGGGCCCGGCGCACCGCGGTCTCGGCGTCCCCTCCGGCGAGGTAGGGCAGCGCCGCGCGCCCGAGCCACAGGAAGGCGTAAGGATCCCGGGTCACCCCCCGCTCCCACGAGGACCGGCACTCCCCGGGCACCCTCCCCCCCGCGGCCCCGAAGGCCCGCTCCATGAGGCGGGCGAGGGTGGCGTAGGGATCCCGCTCCGGCGTGGTCTCGACGAAGCGATCGCAGCCCCGGGGCTCTCCCCGCGGACAACGCCACAGGGTGATCCGCAGCAGGCCGTTCCCCTCCCGCTCGAACCCTCCGGCGATGACGTGGTCGGCGGCCCGCCGGGCGCCGGCCACCTCGTCGGCGGTCCACGGCGGGGGGGGGCCGCCCGCTCCCCGCTCGGCGGGGGTCCGCCCCCGCCCCTCCGGCGGGGCGGCCCCTCCCCCCGCCGGGCCCCGGTACCCCGTCGACCGCACCGTCACCCCCACCACGTCGTGCCCCGCCAGCTCCGCCAGCCAGGTGAAGCCCGCGGCGTAGGCCTCCCCCAGGCGCCAGGACGTGGAGGCCCGGAAGGGGAGCAGCTCCACGGTCTCCGGGGGCGGCACGTCCCGCAGGGGCGGCGGGCCGGCGGGCTCCGCTCCCGCCGCCCCCGTCGGGGCGGTCCCGGAGGCCGCCGCGCCGGGGTGAGGCGGCGGGGCCCCATCGCCCCCGGGCCCGCACCCCGCGAGGAGCAGCCCGAGGGCCAGCGCGGCTCCCGGGACCCCCCCGGGGCGGGGGCCCTGGCGGTGGGGACGCGCGCGGCCTACGATCACCCCTCCTCCTCCCCGCTCCCGGCGGGACCGCCGGGCGGACCGGTGCGCCCGCGGGGAGGCGTCCCCTCGCCACCACGGGCGCTCCCGCCCGGGGATCCCGGCCCCATGCGCCGTCGCTGGCTCCGCTCCCTCCTCATCCGGCTCTCGCTGGTCTCCACCGTCGCCGCGTCCTCCGTGGCCATGGCGGGGCTGGTGCTGCTCTATCGGGTGGGGCAGGACCTCCCCCGGGACCTCTCGGCGGTGCGGGACTACCGCCCCCCGTCCACCTGCCGGATCTACGCCCGGGACGGCACCCTCGTCGACGAGTTCTACCTGCAGCGGCGGATCGTGGTGCCCCTCTCGAGCCTGCCCTCCCACGTGCCCTGGGCCCTGCTGGCCGCCGAGGATCTGCGCTTCTACCAGCACGGGCCCGTGGACCTGCTGGGGATCGGGCGGGCGCTGGCCGCCAACCTGCGGGGGGGCGAGGTCCGCCAGGGCGGCTCCAGCATCAGCCAGCAGGTGGTCAAGAACCTGTTCCTCACCTCGGAGCGGTCCTACAAGCGCAAGCTCAGGGAGGCCATCCTCGCCTGGCGCCTGGAGCGGGAGCTGACCAAGGACCAGATCCTGGAACTCTATCTGAACCTGATCTACCTCGGGGGAGGCAACTACGGGATCGAGGCCGCCGCCCGCGGGTACTTCGGCAAGTCCGCCGCCGACCTGGGCCTGGCGGAGGTGGCGATGATCGCCGGCCTGATCCCGGCCCCCTCCCGCTACTCCCCGTATCGGAGCTGGGACCTGGCCAAGGACCGCCAGCGCCTGGTCCTCCACCGCATGATCGAGGCGGGGTTCGTCGACCCCGACACCGCCCAGACCGCCCTGGAGGAGCCCATCGTGCTCCGGGACCGGGACGCCCTGACCCCCCGCCAGGGGGGAGCGTACTCCGACCACGTCCGCCAGCTCGTCCGCCGCTGGTTCGGCGACCGCTTCATCTTCGACGAGGGCCTCCAGGTTTACACCGCCCTGGACGTGGACCTGCAGAGGCGGGCGGAGGAGGTGGTGCGGGAGTCCCTCCGGGACCACCGGGAGCGCCAGGGACCCAGGCCCCCCGGGCGGGCGCTGGAAGAGGACGCCGCCCGGGCCTTCCTGGACCAGGCCCCCGACCTCCCCCGCCGCCCCGGCGAGCCCGAGCCCCTCCTCCCCGAACCGGGCGCCTGCTTCACCGCCCTGGTGGCGCCGGCCCGGGGCGCCCCCCACGCCGCCGCGGGGCCGTGGAGGTTCCGCTTCTCGAAGGCGGCCCTGGCGACCTCCGTGCGCGCCGGGCCCCTGTCCGACGACCCCCGGAGGACCATGGCGGAGCTGCTCCAGCCCCGCCGCCCGGTGCCGGTGTGCCTGGAACAGCTCGCCGAGGGCGCCGCGCCGGGGGATGCGGAGGCGGACGGGGTGGTGGGCCTGGACCCCCGTCCCTGGTCCGAGGGGGCGTTCGTGGCCCTGGAGCCCCAGTCGGGGCGGGTGCGGGCGCTGGTGGGGGGCTACGACACCGCCCTGGAGGGCTTCAACCACGCCACCCAGGGCCGCCGGCAGCCGGGCTCCTCCTTCAAGCCCTTCATCTACGCCGCCGCCCTGGCCCGGGGGGACGGCCAGGGACACCGGGTCCTGGACAGCCCCATCGCCATCGGCGGCTGGAGGCCCAAGAACTACGGCGGGAAGTACGGGGGAGCCACGACGTACCGGAACGCCCTGGCCCGCTCCTACAACGCCGCCGCGGTGCGGGTGGGACTGGACGTCGGCTCCGAGGCGGTGGTCGCCCTGGCCCGGGCCCTGGGGATCGCCTCGCCGCTGCGCTCCGACGTGACCTTGCTGCTGGGCTCCTCCGAGGTCACCCCCCTGGAGCTGACCGCCGCCTACGCGGGCTTCGCCGCCGGCGGGCGCCGGGTCGATCCCGTCTTCGTGGAGCGGATCGCCGACAACCGCGGCCGGGTGCTCGCCCGGGCGGGCCGCCCCCTGGTCCGCCCCGGCGCCGACGGGCGGGTGGTGCTCCCGGGCGGCCCGTCGGATCCCGCCCTCCCGGAGGCCGCGGCCTACGAGGTGCTGGACATGATGCGCCAGGTCGTCCTGGCCGGGACCGGACGCCGCGCCGACCTCCAGGACCGGCCGGTGGCCGGCAAGACCGGCACCAACAGCGACTACCGGGACGCCTGGTTCGTCGGGCTGAGCCCCGAGCTGGCGGGGGGCTGCTGGGTGGGGACCAACGGCCCGTGGTCCCTCGGCCGCGACGAGACCGGAGGCCGGATCTGCGCCCCGGTCTTCCACGACGTGGTCGGCGCCTGGCCGGCCTCGGGCCATCCCTTCCCGGTCCCGGACTCCATCTGGCTCACCCCGGGCGATCCCGCCTCCGGTCTCGGCGATCCCCGGCGCTTCGCACCCGACGGCCCCCTGGTGGCCCGCTCCCGGGAACGCCTCCTCCCCGCCCGCTGACGTCCCCCCCGGGCGTCCCCCGGGGCGGCCCGCGCCCGCGGAGGGGACGGGGCTCCCACCTTGCATCGCCCCGGGAGCGGGGGCCGGGCGGGCAGGAGGATCCGCCCCATGAGTCCCCGCGTCCTCGCCTTCGCCGGCGGGCTCGCCGCCGCCGTGGCCGCCGCTTCCGTCCCGGGGGCGACGGCCCCACCGGTGGTCGTGGCCGAGCTCCGGAGCCCCCAGGGCGACCTCGTCGGCGTGGCGGTCCTCGCCGAGCACGCCGAGGGGGTGCGGCTCCAGGTCCAGGGCGGCGGCCTGCCCCCCGGGCTCCACGGGATCCACATCCACGGACAGGGCACGTGCGCGCCCCCCGACTTCCAGAGCGCCGGCGGGCACTTCGCTCCCCTCCAGCGGCGGCACGGCTTCCGGTCCCCGGACGGCCCCCACGCCGGCGACCTGCCCAACCTCGAAGTCGGCCCCCAGGGCTCCTTCCACATGGACGTGGTCCTCCCCGGCGTGACCCTGGGCGAGGGGCGCCTGTCGCTGCTGGGGGGAGGGGGGACGGCGCTGGTCGTCCACGCGGACCCCGACGACTACCGCACCGATCCGTCGGGCGCGTCGGGGGCCCGGATCGCCTGCGGGGCGATCCGGGCCGTGCAGAAAGCGGGGGAGGGGGAGGACCCGTAGCCCCCCCGTCCCAGGTGACGGGGGAGCGACACGTCCTCAGTCGCGGCCGGGCTCGGGCTTCCGCACGGCAATGAAGGCGGTCCCGCCCTCCCGCTCGATGAGCATCGCCACCGCCGGCTTGCTCGACTCGCGGATCGCCCGGGCGACGTCCTCGGGGGAGGCGACGGTGCGGCCGTCCACCTTCAGGATCACGTCGCCGGCCTGCATGCCCGCCTTCTGGGCCGGGCCGTAGGGCGCGACCCCCCGCACCACCACCCCGCCCGCCTTGGGATCCCGGTCGAGGGAACGGTTGATCTCGGGGTCGACCCGCTGGAGCTCCAGGCCCAGCGAGTCGGTGGTGGGGCTCTTCTGGACGGCGGCGGTCGCCTCCTCGGGCCCGGGGCGGGTGGCGGTGACCATGGCCACCGTCTTCTTCTTCCCCTCGCGCCACAGCTCGATCTGCACCTTCTCGCCGATGTCGTGGCGGGCGACGGCGTTGACCAGGTCCTGGGCGGAGGACACCCGGTCCTCGCCCACCCGCACCACCACGTCGCCGGGCTGGATGTCCGCCTTGGCGGCGGGGGTGTCGGGGACGACCTGCTGGATCAGGGCCCCGTGACGGTCCGCGAGGCCCTGGGCCTCGGCCATGTCGGGTCCCACGTCGGTCACCTTCACCCCCAGGTAGGGCCGGCTGACCTTGCCCTCGGCCACGAGCTGTTGGGCCACCCGCCGCGCGATCCGCGAGGGGACGGCGAAGCCCACCCCCGTGCCCATGCCCAGGATGGCGGTGTTGATGCCCATGACCTCGCCGTCCAGGTTCACCAGGGGGCCGCCGGAGTTGCCGGGGTTGATGCTGGCGTCGGTCTGGATGAAGTCCTGGAAGGCGATCCGCTGGATCCCGATCTTGCGGCCGAGCCCCGAGACGTGGCCGATGGTGACGGTCTTGTCCAGGCTGAAGGGAGCGCCCAGGGCGATGGCCCACGCCCCCACCCGGATGGAGTCCGGATCCGCCCACCGGGCGGCCGGGAGCCCCTTCCCGTCGATCTTGATGACGGCGATGTCGCTCTCGGGATCGGTGCCCCGCACCGTCGCCTTCATCTCGCGGTCGTCGCTGAGGATCACGGTGATCTCCCGGGCGTCGTCCACGACGTGGTTGTTGGTGACGATGTAGCCGTCCTCGGAGACGATCACCCCGCTCCCCCCCCGGGGCTCGGTGGGGTCGAAGCCACCCGGCCCTTCCTCGCCCTCGGAGTCGGGGTCCATCCACTCCCGGGGGAGCCCCGGGATCCCGAAGAACCGGCGCATCGACCGGGACGTCCTGGCCTCGGCCTCCACGCGGATGGTCACCACCGAGGGGCCCACCTGCTCGGCGACGGAGATGAACGCCTCCTCCAGCTCCCGGGCCGCGCCGCGGGGGCTCCGGGGGGACGGGGCGGGGGAGGAGGCGGCGGAGCCGACCTCGGACTCCCCCTTGGCCTCCGTCCCGGTGACGGCGACCACGGCCCCGGCCGAGAGGCCGAGGACCGCCGCGGCGCCGAAGGACATCCAGGTCGTGCGGGACATGATCGCCTTCTCTCCATTCTGGGAGGATCCGGGGGAGGGACCGGCCCGATCCGCGCCCCCCTCGCCCGGCTCCGGCCCACTCAACCCCCGACGGGCGGCGTTGCTTCCCGCCGAACGGCCCGGGCGGGCCGGCGCCCCTACTCCCGGAACGCCACCCTCCCCAGCGACGCCTCCACCTCGGCCCGCCACCGCCTCCACGTCGCGGCGGGCAGCGGCCCGAGCACGAGGCCCACCGTGCGGCCGGCGGCGGTGAAGGCGACGGCGGCGACGTGGTCCTCCCTCCCCGGAGGGCCGACCTCGGCCTCGGCGGCGAACGCGGCCCCCCGAGCCCCCGCGGGCGTCCCCCGGAGGGCCCTCGCCCCCCCCTCCACCCCGCCCGGAGCAGCTCGGTCCAGGGCCGCCACCGCCGCCACCGCCGGCGGCATGGCGCCGAGCTCCACCACCCGCACCTCCAGGCGGTGGGGCCCCGCGACCCGGGCCACCCCGGTGGCGGTGCGCGTCCAGCCCCGGGAGGGGAGGTCCCGGAAGACCAGCTCCCCTCCCCCGGGGAGCCCGACGACGACGTCCCCGGGGGGGGCCGGCGCCCCTTTCCCCTTCCCCCGGGGCCCGCCCGCCTCGCCGCGGCCCGACGCGGTCGTGCCGGAGGGCGCCTCCTCCCGCGGGGGCCCGAAGGGGTCGAAGGGGGCGTCGGCGGGGCGGCGGTCCCCCGGCCCGGCCGATCCCCTACCCGCGGCCGGCCCGGGGCCCGCCGCCGTCGGCTCCTCCCCCACGGCGCCGCCGGGCTCGAACCGGGCGCGCCGCAGCAGCTCGACGAGGCCGGCGTTGGCCCGCCACGACTCCTTCCACGGGAACGTCGCCTGGACGAGGGCGAGCCGCTGCCGGGGCAGGTCGGCCACCACCGCCAGGGCGGGGGGGCGCCCCACCGCCCGGCCCCCGACGGTCTGGGCCAGCCAGATCCCCAGCACCCCCATGCGCGCGGCCCAGTCCAGGGGGCCCAGGTCGGGGCGGTGGGCCTCCCTCTCCCCCAGCCGTGCGGCCAGCAGCGCCTCCACCGCCGCCCCGGGCCCGCCGGCGGCGGGGTCCAGCGCCTCCAGGTCGTACCGGACCTCGCACTCGGGTCCGCCGCGGAAGACCAGGGAGGCTCCGCCGGCGGTGAACCCGCCGTGCTCCGTCCCGCCGCCACCGTCCACCACCAGCGCCGCCCCGTTGGGGAAGACCGCCCGCAGGCCACCCTCGGACGCGGGCGCCGCCGCCCCCCACCCGAGGGTGGCGATCAGGACCGCCATCGCCGGCCTCCACCGCCCCCGCGCCGGGCGGGTGGTGGGCATCACCCCCGGACGCACCCCTCGCTCCGGTCCCGCGGCCCGCCGCCTCCCAGGATCCCCATGGCGGAGTCGAGCTTCAATCGAGGGTCCTCCCCTGCCCGCGACGGGGCGCCCCCCGGCGTCCCGCGTGCCAAGCGATGTTACAGCACTGACTCGCGACGTTACACGACTCGGCGCCCCGGCGGGCGTTCCTCCCCTCCTCACCCTCGACGCGGCGCGCCGCCGATCCCGCCCGCCGCCTCGCCCAGGGGATTTGACTTGGCTCCGGAGGCTTGTGCAGGATGCCTCCGTTCGCGGGACGCCGGTGATGGCCCCGCGTTCCCGCGCGTTCGCGTCGGGCTCCTGGCCGGGCTCTTGCACGGTTCGCCCCAGGCACCCGGCCCCCTCCGGGCCGCGGTCGGAAGTTCCCCGGGACCGAGGAGTGCTCGGATGCCGGGGAGTCCGGGCGCGGGGTTCCGGAGGATCGACGGAGGTTTGAGTCGTTCGGGGGTGTGATTCCCCCAACATTCGAAAGCTGCTAAGGTGGCCGACCTGCGAGGGCCCTTTCGGGCCTCGGAGCTGGCCAGACCCATCCCTCAGACCGGCCGCGCGCGACCCGGACGACCGGCGCCCAGGCCACACGGAGACGACCGAGATGTTCGAGTCCCTGGTGCACGCTTTCAAGGCCGGCGGTTGGGGCATGTGGCCGATCGCCGCGACCGCGGTGACGATCGTCGCCGTCACCGTCGACCGCATCATCTACCTGTTCTTCACCATCTCGAACCAGAAGGAGTCGGTGCTGCGGGAGCTGTACAAGTACATCCTCCGCGGCGACCTCGGCGGCGCCCTCCGGTTCCTGGACTCCCAGAAGGCCGGCCCCATCGTGAAGGTCATCAAGGCCGGGCTGCTGAAGGTCCACCGCAGCGACTTCGAGGTCCAGGCGGCCCTGGACCAGGCCTCCCTCCAGGAGATGCCGAAGATCGAGGCGCGCACCGGCTACCTCGCCGTGCTCTCCAACGCCGCGGTGCTCTTCGGCCTCCTCGGCACCATCTCGGGTCTGATCACCTGCTTCGGCGCCGTGGCGAACGTCGACCCCTCCCAGAAGGCGACCATCCTCGCCGCCGGTATCGCCGAGGCGATGAACTGCACGGCGTTCGGGCTGGGCACCTCCATCCCCGCCCTCCTCCTCTTCGCCTGGCTCCAGGCCCGCAGCCAGCACCTCATCGACGACATCAACGAGTCCGTGGTGACGGTGATGAACCTGGTGGTGGGCAACCGCGACCAGTTCGACCTGACGGTCCTGCAGAACGCCGAGGGCGAGCGCGCCGCCGGCGGCCGTCGCTGAACCGCCCATCCCCCCACCACGCCGAGAGGTGAAACATGGGCGTCTCACTGCCCGGAGGAGGAGGAAAGGGCGGCCGCAAGGGCCTGAACGTGAACGTCAACCTCGTTCCGTTCATCGACCTGCTGTCCGCGCTGATCTCCTTCCTCATCATGACGGCGGTCTGGAACCAGACGAACCTGATCGAGGTGGAACAGGGCGTCAACCCGAACCCGCCCGAGTCCGACAAGCCGCCGGATCCCGACGACAAGCCGCCCATCGGCATCGAGATCCAGAAGGACGGCATCCTGATCGGCCGCACCCTGCCCGAGCGGGTCCAGATCCCGCTGGTGGCCAAGGGGGCGACCAGCGCCGCGACCGGCAACCCCGCCCTCGACGAGAAGTTCTGCACCGAGGCCCTGCAGGGTCAGTGCTACGACTACCCCAAGCTCGAAGAGCTGATCGTCGAGAAGCGCAAGGAGAAGCCGGACGAGGAGATGATCATCATCATGACGGATGACGGTGTGTGGTACCAGGAGATGATCCGGACCATGGACCTCACCCGGAAGCTCGGCTACCCCAAGACCCTGCTGTCGGGCACGCCCGAGTAGCTCGTTCGAGGTGACTCCATGCCCATCGAAAAGCCCGGAAGACGCAAGGCGCTCACCCCGATCGGCAAGCTCCGCAGCGGCAGTTTCGGCGGCGGCCACAAGAGCGGCTTCGTCGATCTGAACCTGACCCCGATGGTGGACATGTTCACCATCCTGGTGGTGTTCCTGCTCATCAACTTCTCCTCCACCGGCGAGATCCTCTTCATGGCCAAGGACATGAAGCTCCCGGAGGCGGAGCAGGTGGACGAGATGAACATCGGCCCGGTGATCACCATCACCCCGGAGCACATCCTGCTGGTGGGCAAGCCCGTCGCCGAGACGGCCCCCCTGCTGGAGATCGGCAACCAGGAGATCCCGGTCCTCAAGGAGAAGCTCGAGAAGCTGGTGGAGCAGCACAACCGGCTGTCGCGCAAGACCCCCAAGCCGGGGGAGCCCTTCGAGGGCAAGCTGATCATCCAGGCCGACGTCAAGCAGGACTTCCGCGTCCTGAAGAAGGTGATCTACACCGCCAACGCCGCGGGGTGGTTCCACCTGAACTTCGCGGTGACCGGCATCGGCGAGGCCGCCGAGGGTGGGGGCGGCGAGGCCGCCCACTGATCCGACCCCCTCCGCGCCCCCCCGCCGGACCGCCCGCCGTCCCCCTCCCTCCCCACCGCCCGCCCCCTCCCGGACGCCCCGATCGACCGGTGGACGACCCCGGTGCCCGTTTCGGGGCACCGCCCGGTGGTATCCTCGGGCCGCGTCGGACGCTCCCCATGCCCCTCCCCCCCGCGCCCGGGTCCCCCGGCCCCTTGCCCCGCGCGGCCGCCGCCGGCCTCGCCCTGGGGGCGTGCGGCTTCGCCGTCGAGGGCCTGCTGGCGGCCCGCCCCTTCCTGGCCCCGCTCCCCCGCGTCGAGGGGGTCGAGGCGTTCCTGGCCGCCATGGCGGCGGCGTGGCTGGCGCTGGGCCTCCTCGGGGGCGCCGCCGCCGGTGCGGCGCTGGGGCCCATCCGACGCCGCCCGCACCACGCGCCCCTGCCGGTGGCGGGGGGGATCGCCACGGCGATCGCGGCGCTGGGCCGCTTCCAGTTCCACCACGGCATGGTCCTGGTGGCCGCTTCGGCCCTCGCCTTCGGCGCGGCGTGGCTCCTGGCCGGGCGGCCGAAGCTCCTGGCGGCGGGCGCCTTCGGGGCGACGGCCGCGGTCTGGTTCGCCCTGGTCCTCTCCCCTCCCTCGGCCGCGGCGGAGGCGGTGACCCCGGCCCCCGCCCTCGCTGGCCCCCCTCCCTCCGCCGGCCCCGACCTGGTCGTCGTGGTGCTGGACACGGTGCGGGTGGACCACAGCTCCGCATACGGCTACCGCCGGGAGACCACGCCCGTCCTCGCCGGCCTCGCCCGGGAGGGGGCCCTCTTCACCCGGGCCTTCTCCTCGGGGTGCTGGAGCGTGCCCGCCCACGCCTCGCTGTTCACCGGCCTCTCCCCCTCGGCCCACGGCGCCACCTGGGAGTCGCCCCACCTGCGGGAGGGGCTGCCCACCCTGGCGGGCGCCCTCGCCCGGGCGGGCTGGCGGACGGCGCTGTTCACGGGGAACCCGTGGCTCTCCCCCGACAACGGCCTCGCCCGGGGATTCCAGCACTACCGGCCCAGCGTCCCCGTCCACCCCGTCGCCCGCGCCTTCCTGCTGAGGGAGCTGGCGGAGGCGGGGGACCGGGACAAGGGGGGAGCTCAGACCGTCCGCGCCTTCGGGGACTTCCTGGAGGCGCGGGACCCGGAGCGGCCGTACCTGGCGGTGTTCAACGTGTTCGAGCCCCACGGGCCCTACGACGAGGTGCCCGCCGACTGCGGGGATCGGTTCCTGGACGCCGGCGACCGGCGCCGGGCCCGCCGGGCCTCCCGGGAGGCGGAGATCGCCGAGTTCGAGGGCACGGCCATGGCGGAGCGGGACGTGGGCCTGGCCCGGGACCTCTACGACGGCGCGATCTCCTGCGGGGACCGGGTCCTGGGCGAGCTGCTGGACGTGCTCGCCCGCTCGGGGAGGCCGGACCGGACCGCCGTGGTGGTGCTCTCGGACCACGGCGAGGCGTTCGGCGAGCACGGCGCGATGGGGCACGCCTACGGCCTGTGGCGCGAGATCGTGCAGGTCCCCCTGGTGGTTCGCTACCCCGGGGTCGTGCCCCCGGGGCTCCGGGTGGAGGCGCCGGCCCGGATGGTGGACCTGGCGCCGACCCTGCTCCGCTGGGCCGGGGTCCCCGAGGCGGCGTGGCCCGCGATGGAGGGGAGGCCCCTCCAGCCGATCCTGGAGGGCGGGGAGGCGGAGCCCCGGGTCCCGCTCCTGGAGCAGTACGTCCCCACGTGGGTGCGGGCGGCGCGACGGGTGCGGCATCCCACCCGGCGGTGGCCCGAGCTGGAGGTCCGGCGGCGGGCGGTCGTCGTGGGGGACCGGCGGTACGAGCGGCGCTCCGACGGCTCGGAGTCCCTCTACGACTGGAGCGCCGATCCCGGAGAGCGGGTGGACCTCTCGGTGGCGGGGCCGGTCCCCGCGGAGGCGCGCCGGGCCCTGGACGCCGCCACGGCGGGCAGGACCGCCCCGTTCGCGGCCCCTCCCCCGGCGGCCCCGGCGCCCACGGGCCTGGACCCGGTCACGGAGGCGAGGCTGCGGAGCCTCGGCTACCTGCGCTAGACCGCCTCAGGCTATGAGCTGGAGGGGAACGGCCTCGGAGCGGATCCGTACCGCGTTCCCTCGTGCCCGCAAGGAATGTTCGGTGGATTGCCTGAGGAGGGTTGGCCCGATCAGAACCTGGCGCGGTGGTACCACGCCACGTCCCGAAGCTGCGAGGCCGGCCATCCCGGGCGGGCGGGGCCCCGGGCGATCTCCCGGATCCGCAGGAGGCTCTCCCGGTGGGCGGTGGCCCAGTCGCCGCCGCGGCACGCGGCCTCGCCGGCGGCCCGGAAGGCAGCCCCGACCTCCCGCAGCGACGGCCGCGCGTCCAGGGCCCGGGCCGCCGCGAACGCCTCCTCGCAGTCCGCCCACGGCGGCGGATGGAGGGCGAGCACCTCCCGGACCGCCGCCTCCAGCGGCGCGGCGAGGTCCGGCCGGTCCAGGACCCGGGAGGCCGCGTCCAGGAGGTCGGGATCGGGGCGGGGGAGGATCCCCAGGCCCGGCACGGTGAGGGCCTGGGCCAGGGCGAGGGCGGAGTCGCTCCTGCCCATGGGGGCCCCCGCCAGGGCGACGTCGACGCCCCGCCACGCGAGGTACGAGGGTGAGGCCCCCTTCTCGTGCCCCGGGCGCCCCCGGGCCTCGAGCGTCCCCCTCGCCACCACCGGATCGGTGAGCCCGAGGTCGTCCACCACCACCACCCCCGGCCCAGCGGCGTGGCCGAAGATCCCGATGTTGGAGGCCGACACCGCCAGCCGCCGGTCCCCGGGGAGCGCGGCGGCCAGCCTCGCCATCGTCCGCCCCACCTCCGCCCAGGGGTGGAGGGTGGGGACGCGCTCCGGTCCCGCGTAGGCGAGGCGCTCGTCCACGATCCCCGCCACCGACAGGGTGGGGTCCCCCGCCTCCGCGCCGGGGGAGCGGACCTGGATCAGGGCGACGCCGGCGGCGACCAGGGAGGCGGCGGCCAGGGCCTGGCGGCCGGGGGTGGCGGCGCGGGCGGCGAGGCCCCCGGCTCCGACGCAGACGTCGGCGAGGGCGGCGAGGAGCACCCAGGAGGGGAGCAGCATGCGGCCGTGCATGAAGTCCCCCCCGACCCGCGCCACCCAGGCGGTGTAGAGCGCGAGGGCGATCCCCAGCGCCGCGCCGGGGCCGATCTCCCCCCGGGGACCCCGGACGGCGCGGACGAGGAGCCCGAGGACCGCCAGCGCCGCCACCGGGCCCACGGGGTAGGTGGACCCGAAGTCGGCGAGGTAGCGGCCCCCCTGGTCCCACCACGCCGCCAGCCCCGACTTGGCGTAGAAGCCGTTGGGGAAGGGGGCGCCGTACACCGCCGCCAGGGTGCCCACCAGGGCCGCCACCGCGGCCGCGGGGGGCAGCGCGGCGCGGGCCAGGGCCCGGGGGAGGCGGTCCCGTCCGGCGTGGACCCGGGACGCCGCGCCCAGCAGCACACACGGGGTCGCCACCAGGGCCAGCTCCAGGCGGGTGGTCGCCAGGAGCGCCGCCCAGGCCGGCAATCGCCACCCCGAGGGATCGTGGCGGACGGCCTGCACCGTCCCCGCGAGGGCGAGGAGGACCAGCGACGTCTCCAGGCCGCTGGTCATGAAGCAGGCGACGGCGTAGTTCGACGCCACCAGCAGCGCGGCCAGGGGCAAGGCCGGCGCGCCCCGGGAGGGGAAGAGACCCAGCAGGGCCGCCACCGAGGCGAGGGACAGGACCAGGCCGAGGACCAGGGACGCCTCGGGGGCGGGCGCCAGGAGCCGGGTGGCGCTCAAGGCCAGGAGCCAGGGCACGCTGGTGCACCCCAACACCCACTCCCCGGCGTTGAAGACCGGGCCCAGGCCGTGGACGATCCAGTGGTCCACGTACCGGAAGTAGATGAACGCGTCCTCGGTGACCCAGGCCAGGGACACCCCGTGGACCGCCGCCAGCCCGAGGAGGGCGAGGGTGGGGAGGGGGGGGACGCCCCGGGGAGCGGCGCCCGGACCTGGTTGTGGTGCGCCCGCGGGGGCCCCCATGCTAGGGTCGCGCTCCGTTGGCGATAGGATCGAGCCGCCCCGTGTTCCTCATCGACAAGTTCCTGCTGATCGCCGGCATCTTGATGATCCTCGGGATCCTCTCGAGCAAGTTCTCCGCGCGGGCGGGCTTGCCCGTACTGGTGCTGTTCCTCGGGCTCGGGATGCTCGCCGGCTCCGACGGGATCGGCAAGAGCGCGTTCGAGGGCTAGAGGCTGGCGCATGCCATCGGGACCGTCTCCCTCGCCTTCATCCTCTTCGATGGCGGGCTGCGCACCCCGCTCGACAACCTGAAGGTCGCCTGGAAGCCCTCCGCGGTCCTCGCCACGCTGGGCGTCCTCATCACTTCCGCCGTCACCGGCGTCGTGGCGATGATCGCTCGGGACGAGGCCCTCCTTCCCCCACGCGGCTCGACGGAGGTCCGGAGCGGCGACCACCTGTTCATCGTGGTCGACCACGAGTCGAGGCGGCCCGTCGATGCCGTCTTCGCGCGCCGCCGCGGAGAGGAGCGGACGTTCCTCAGGGCGGAGTTCCCGCTGCGTGGCTCGGCGACCATCGGGGACGTCGCGGAGACGTATGGGATCCGCATCGGCGACTCCCCCGAGACCACGCTGGAGCAGTTCGTCCGGCGCCGCGCATCCGACGTCGCCGTGAACACGACCGTCGCGACCGATGGAGTGCGGCTGCGCGTTCGAGAGCTGAGCGAAGGACGGATACTCTCCATCGGGCTGGCCCATACGGAGGAAGTGTAGGAGGGACGTCCCCGCCCGTCACGACCCCGGTCCCCCGCCCAGGTCCACCCAGATCGCGGTGGTGCCGACGACGGCGGGGGGGCCCAGGGCCTCCCACAGGCAGGCGCGCTCCTCGTCCCGCCACGCGCACTCCGGCTCCCCGTGGAGCACCACCCCGTTGACCCCGGCCTGCTGGAGGGCCGCCCGCATGAGGCCGGCGCAGTCGGGTCCTCCCAGGACCTGGCGGACCACGTCGAACCGCTGGAAGTCCCGCCCGAAGTGGACGACGGAGCGGAGCCGCCGCATGTGGCTGTAGGGCAAGGGCCGGTCGTGGAGCCCGAGGGCGTTCAGGTAGTGGTTCTCGGGCGGCCTCGGCAGGCCGCACGCGCGGGCGGCGTCGTCGGGCAGCGGCAGGTCCAGCACCGTCCCCGTGCCCCAGCGCAGGGCGGCGAGCTCCGGGTGGTGCCACGCGGGCCGCGTCTCCAGGGGCAGGGGGGCGCCCGGCATCAGCGTGGTCTCCGCCCAGGCGGAGGCCGCGAGGGCCAGGGCCAGCACCGGGGAGCGCAGCCGCGGGAGGGGAGGGGCGGGCCGGTCCCCGGGATCCAGGCCCACGGCGGCGGTCCCCGCCAGGGCGACGACCACGCCGGCGGCGAAGCGGTAGGCCGTGGCGCTCGCCGCCACCGGCGGGGCCAGGATCTCCAGCAGGCGCAGCGGCATGGGGACGACGATCCCGGAGACGGACAGGTGGGGGCCCAGGGCCAGCAACCACAGGGTGACGGCCCCGGCGGCCAGGGGCCAGGCCCGCCGCCACCCCGCGGCCAGCCCCGCCCCCCCGGCGAGGAGCACCGCCCACCCCAGGTACACGGAGTGCTGGGTGCCCCCGACGAGTCCCCGGTGCGCGTAGGGCCAGGCGAAGAAGTCCCGCACCCGCGCGTGGTTCAGGGCGTCCCCCTCACCCTGGCGCGGCCAGAAGACGTTGGGCACGCCCTCCTCGAAGTTGGGGCCGTGGTAGGCGCTCGCCACCAGCCCCGCCGCCCCCACCGCCGCCAGGAGCGCCAGCCATCGCCGCCACGGGCCCCGCTCCCGGGCGAGGGCCCCGGCCGCCAGGGGGCCCAGCCCCACCATCGCCGCCAGGGCCAGGTTGGGCGCCGCGAGGGCCACCGCCAGCGCCACCGCGGCGACCACCGGGACCCGCGCCCACCTTCCCCGGGCTCCCCACGCCGCCGCGGCCCAGGTCGCCGCCACGAGCCCGAGGGCCGCCTGCTCGATCTGGCCGTTCGCCAGCGTGGTCCGCACCCAGGGGCACCAGGCCAGGAGCGCCCCTGCCAGCGCTCCGCCGGTGGAGGACGCGCCCAGGCTCCTCCCCAGCAGGTAGCCCCCCGCGGCGTTCAACGCGGGGACGAGGGCCCAGGTGAGGTTCAGGGCCAGCACCGGCCCCACCGCCGCCGCCAGGAGCAGCGTGGGCCAGAAGAGGGGCCGGAACATCGCCCCCGGGGCCCCCCCGGTGCGGAAGGTCCACAGGCGCCACAGGTCGCCGTTGGTGACGCCGTCCCCCCCCAGCACCGCGGCGAACAGGTTGCCGTCAGTGAACATCGTCTCGGGGAGGAGCGCGTCGGGTGCCGCCCACACGTCGGCGAGCACGGCCCCGCCCAGGGCGAGGGTCGCCAGGAGCAGGCCCCACGGCGGAAGAGCGCGGATTGGACTTCTCCGGGCGTCCCCGCCGCCCCCCCTGGCCCGCCTCGGGAGGGTCCAGGCTCCCCCCGGCGCTCGGGCCAGCCCACTCCGGGCGTCGCCGTTCGGCGTTACGGTGCGTCGCAGCCGAGGATAGGAAGGTCGCCGATCCCCGTCAACCGGCCCGCCCGGCGGCAGGTCATCGCGGTGGGCTCGCCGGGCGGGGGGCAACGAGGGACGGCGGGCGCGACGCCAGCTCCCGGGCGACGGCCGGGGCCAGCAGGGCGGCGATCCGGAGGTGTCCGTCCCGGCTCGGGTGCAGGGGGTCGATGAACAACGCGTCAGAGCTGGGGAGGGCGGCGAACGCCGCGTCGACGTCCACCACCGGCACCCCCGCCTCGGCGCCCACCTCCCGGATGGCCGCGACGATCCCCCGGGTGGCGCGGACCGGCTCCGGATCCAGGTCCCGCGCCCGCCGCAGGTCCGCGATCCCGGCCTCGATCTCCCCGGCCCGCACCCGGAGTCTCCCCCGGAGGAACAGGGCCTCGGGGCAGTCCGGGACCCGGAGGAGCGCGGCCTCGATCGCCGCCGCGTCGGCGGCTCTACCCTCCAGGACGGGTCCCGACGGGGACGCCCTCCAGGTCCCCGGGGGCAGGGCGTCGGGGCAGATCGGGGTGGTCGCGGACCAGGTGCCCAGGCGGCTCGCGGGGGTCCCCAGCACGACACCGACGCCCCGGGCCCGGCATGCCCGCACGAGGTGTGCGAGGTTCCGGCCGAAGTCGGCCTCGGCCCACAAGCGCGCCGAGGGGGGGAGGGGGCGGGGCCCGTCCCGGCTCGGGGCGTGGTGGCTCAGTTCGCCCGCGCCGGGACGGAGGAGGCGGACCATGAGGTCGTGGAGCCGCAGACCCTCCAGGAGGATCCGCCCCCGGACGAGCAGGGTGGATCCGGGATCCCCGTACCGCGACGACATGTACGCGTTGCCGATGTCGTTGTGGCCGGCGTACACGACCACGACGGACGGCCCCAGGTCCAGGGCCCGCTCCCCGATCCACCGGATCCCGCCCGAGTCCAGCGCCGGGCGCCCCAGGTTGATCACCTCGGCCGGGATCCCGAGGCCCCGGAGCTCGGCCTCCAACCGCGCGGGGATCTCCAGGTCCGGGGGCAGGCGGCTGCCCCCCCGGACCGACGACTCGCCGAAGACCATCACCCGGGCCGTCCCCGGCAAGGGCAGCACCGGAAACGGCGGAACGGCGTATGCCTCCTGGAAGTCGGGGAACACCCGCCCCCCCGCCACCCGCAAGGGGGGGACGTCCGGACGCCAGACCGCCGCCACGAAGCGGGGAGGTGGGGGCGGCCCCCACGCCAGCCGCAGCCCACCCTCCACGGCGGCGAGGACGCCGCAGGCCACCAGGAGGCCGAGGACGAGGCGGGTGAGGGGGGCGCGCACGGCAGCCAGCATAGCGGACATCGCCTGCCCCCTCCCTCGCCCCCGCGCCGTCGGCTCAAGGGCGGCCCCGGGGCGCCGATGGGCAACGAGGGGTGATGGCCTTCGGTCCCGAAGGAGGCCCATGACCCGGTCCAAGCTCCCCTACCTGCTCGCCGGCCTCGGCGCGCTGGCCCTCCCGGGCTGCGACCCGGGCGATCCGGCCGGAGCGGACTTCGCCGGCGACGACGACGCCACCTCGGACGACGACGCCACCCCCGACGACGACGCCACCCCCGACGACGACGCCAGCCCGGGCGACGACGACCTCCCCCCGGGCCTGGTCTCGGGGACGCTGGGTGGGGACTTCTCGGGATCGGCCTACCTGCTCTTCCAAGTGGGTGAGACCATCACGCCCGCTCCCCTGGCGGCGGACGGGTCCTTCTCCGCCACCCTGGACCCGGACGCCACCACCGTCGGCTGGCTGCTGGAGGACGGCCACGTGGCGGCCGTGGTGCTGGTGGCGGGCGAGGGGGGCGACCACCCCGCGTTCCTGGTGGGCGGCGGGCCCCTGGAGCTGACCCGGGAGGGAAGGGCGATCCGCATGAGCGGCGAGGCCGCCCTCCCCATGGAGCCCCCCGCCGCCCCGTCCCTGCCGGGCCTGAGCTGCGCGTCCACCCTGGGCGCCTGCGACGCCGCCCTCATCGAGCGCGCCAGCGCCCAGGACGCCGACGGCGACGGCCTGGCCGACGCCGCCGACCACGACGACGACGGCGACGGCGTGCCCGACGTCGCGGATCCCGACGACGACGGCGACGGCGTGTTCGACTCCCTGGACTCCGATCCCGCCGGGGGAGCGCCCCCGGATCCCAGCCTGGCCCTAGGGGGCGACGCCGAGCGGGCTCCCCAGCCCTCGGCCGGCCCCGCCGTCCTCCCCGAGGCGGCGGAGGACTCCGGCGCCGCGGCGGCCTTCACCAACCTCAAGCTCCCGGGCGAGATCGTCGAGACCGCCCCGCCCGCCGACGGCGACCCGTGGCCCCACACCGGGGAGGTCCTGCTGACCCTCGAGTACGATCCCGGGCCGGCCGCCGGGACCGTCACGTCCGTCACCCTCACGGCGCTCCCCTTCGCCGCCGCCGACGCCACCGTCGCCTTCGGCGCCGGAGGCTACGTCTTCGCCAACGCCGACGACGCCACCACCTACCACCCGCCGGGCAGCGTTTGGGACGGCGGGCTCCGGAAGGCGGACTCCGGCGGCTCGGAGGTGTGGGTGACCTGGGTGAAGCCGAACGCGGACCTGGAGTCGGGGGACATGTTCCTCTTCGAGGTGGCGAGCGCCTCCGGGACCGAATACGCCACCGCCCTCGTGGACTTCCCCTTCCGGACCCCGCCGGTGGTGGACGAGGTGGCGTCGGACCCCGGGACCGTGCCCCTCACCTACCCCGCCACCCTGGGCTCCGCGGACCAGCCCATCCTCTTCGAGGGCGCCCTCGTCCTGACGGGGACGCGCCCCCAGACCGACGCCACCGGAGAGGGGGAGTCGATCTGCGGGCTCTCCTACCGCGTGGACATCTTCTACATGAACGGCGGGATGGCGCAGATCGGCGACGGCGTGCTGGGGGCCGAGGTCCTGGACACGGCCCCCTACCCCTGCGAGGGCCCGATCTCCTTGGAGATCGACCCCGCGACGTGGCTGCCCGACGTCGTGGACGGGGTGAGCGTCCACACCTACAAGATCGACTTCACCGCCGTGGGCGACCGCGGGGACAACAGCAGCACCATGCTGTGGTTCCACAAGGGGGATCTCACCGCCCCCCCGCCGGTGGAGGACTAGCCGCCCTACGCGGAGCGGCGGCGGCGCGCCGCGGCGAGGGCCAGGGCGGCGAGGGCGGTCAGGGGGCCGCCTGAGGAGGGGGCGGCGGGCGCGGTGGCGCAGGACGAGCCGCATCCTTCCTCGTCGATGATGGGGGGCGCCTGGCCGGCGTTGATGCTGATGGTGACGTCGGCGGTGGCGGTGGCGCCGCCGTCGTCGGTCACCGTCAAGGTGGCGACGTGCTCGCCGACGTCCAGCACGGTGCTGACGTTCTCCCCCTCGTGGGCGACGCCGTCCACGAGCCAGTCCCAGGCGACGATCCGCCCGTCCTCGTCGGTGGACAGCGCGCCGCTGAACACCACCGTCTCCACCCCGTCGTGGTCGTCGTCCGTCAGGACCCGGTCGCCGCCGGCGTCGGCGACGGGGGCGATGTTCTCGTGGGGGACGTCGCCGGTCCGGGTGCAGGTGACCGAGGCCACCGCCTGGGCGGGGGCGTCGAACTGCACGTACAGGCGGGTGACCTCGCCGTCGTCGGAGTCCGCCAGCTCCACGATCTCCGGGGCGCCGTCGCCCTCGCAGGCGTAGCGCCCCCCCATGAGGTCGAAGACGATCTCGCGGCGCAGCAGGTCCATGCTCCCGTCGTTGGCGACGGTGTAGGTGTTCGCGTCCCGCAGCCCGTCGTTGTCCTGGGCCCAGTAGGCGGCGACGGGGGGGGAGCTGGTGATCAGCTCCCGCTCCAGGAGGGTGCCGTCCGCGGCGATCTGGAGGGCGTAGGCGTGGCCGTCGCTCCAGCCCTGGCTCTTGACCTTGGTGACCCCCGCGGCGGCGTCGGTGGTGACCCCGCCGGTGCTGCTGGCCTGGGCCAGGTAGTCCACGTCGTGGGCGGCCAGCCAGGTGGTCTCGCACAGGTAGGACAGGGCCCCCGCCGCGTCGCAGCCGCCGAAGGCCACCCCCCGGATCCCCACGGTGGTGTCCAAGGAGAGGCGCTCCTCCAGCCAGGACTCCTGGGAGGGCTCGGTCAGCTCCGCCTCGGCCATCATGTACCAGACGTCGTTGCCGTACTGGAACGAGTAGTAGGGGAGCCGGGAGCCGTAGCGGCACCAGCCCGCCTCCAGGGCAGCGCGCTGGGAGGCGTCGTCCACCTCGCCGGGGCCGTAGGTCAGGGTGTCGTAGAAGTCGCTGGCGCCGGGGGAGGCGAAGACCGGGCGGCGCACCAGGCCGGCGAGTTTCTGGACGTAGAGGTACTCCTGGGGATCCCGGGAGCGGGAGAGGCCGCCCGGGACGATGACCAGGTCGGCGTCGTAGGCCTCGAAGGAACGCAGGGCGTCCCCGGGGGCGAAGGAGAGGCCGGTGTCCCCCTCGCCCAGGAGCATCGGCTTCGGGGCGAACACCACCACGTAGGGATCGCGCCACTCGCGTACCACCCGCACCGAGCGGGGGCTCGCGTACGTGCCCCCGGCGACCGAGATCTCCAGGTCGTAGAGGTCCTGGGGGAGGTCCGCGGGCACCCGCAGGGTCAGGGACCAGCCGGCGGCCCCCCCCGGGCCCGAGGCGCAGTCCTCGGGGAGGGCGGCGGTCTCGTAGTCGGCACGGACGATCTCGACGGACCGGGTGCTCCAGCGGGTCTTGAGGAGCGCGGTGAGGGCGCCGTTCTGCTGCGGGGCGTCCACCAGGGCGTCGAAGGTCTCGCCCCTCTTCACGAGCCCCGGCGTGAGGGAGGTGGGCCGAACGATCGCCCAGTCCGCCCCCATGCCCGGGGGCACGATCATCACCGAGGCGGCGGCGACCTCCGAGGCGGGGGCGCCGGTCCACGAGACGTGGAGGTCGTAGGTGCCCTCGTCCGCCGAGTAGAGGTACTGGTCGTGGTTGTTGTCGTCGAAGTCGGCGTCCAGGGTCGAGGGGTAGGAGAAGCCCGGGGTGATCGAGGCCGGCACCGTCATCGTCAGGCGCCAGCCCCCGAGTCCGGCGTCGTAGGCGGACTCGGTGACCGTGAGCGGGAAGGGGAAGCCGTCCCGCTCCAGCCAGCCGTAGAGCCCCTCCAGGTCGGCGCCGGCCTGGAGGACGACGTCGATGGCGTCGCCGGGGGTCGCCACCGCGGGGAGCGCCGGGTCCGGCGAGACGACGGTGGCCACCGCCGCCCGGGGCAGGAGGAGGGCCGCCGCCAGGGGCGGGGCCGCGAGCAGGATCGACGAGAGGTTGTGGCTGCGGCGCATGGCACCCATGCTACACCAGCCCCGGGTGCCGGATCGAGCGGGAAGAGGCCCAGGGCGCTCCCGACGCACCCGAGGAGAAGGCGTGCTCCTCCCCGTTCCCCTGTACGAGGGCGTCCTCGTCCGCCGATACCAGCGGTTCCTCGCCGACGTGCGCCTCCCCGGGGGCGAGGTCGTCACCGCCCACTGCCCCAACTCCGGCACCATGCGGACCTGCGCGGTGGAGGGGGGGCGGGTGCTGCTCTCCAGGCCGGGGCGCGAGGGGCGGAAGCTCGCCTGGACCTGGGAGATCGCCTTCGCCGGGGACGGCGGGGACGTGGCGGTGCTGGTGAACACCGGGAGGCCCAACGGGATCGTGCGGGAGGCGGTGGAGGCCGGGGCCGTCCCCGAGCTGCGGGGGTACGGGAGGGTGCGGGCCGAGGTGGCCTACGGCGAGGAGCGCAGCCGGGTCGACCTGCTCCTGGAGGGGGGCGCCGGGCCCGACTGCCTGGTGGAGGTCAAGAGCGTCACCCTGCGGGACCGCCCGGGGCTGGCCCGCTTCCCCGACGCCGTGACCACCCGGGGGGCGCGGCACCTGCGGGAGCTGGCGCGGGGGGTGGCGGGAGGGCGGCGGGGGGTGCTGTTCTTCCTGGTCTCCCGCGGGGACGCCGAGGCCGTGGCCCCGGCGGACGACGTGGACCCCGCCTACGGGCGGGCCCTCCGGGAGGCGGTGGCGGCGGGGGTCGAGGTGCTCGCCTTCCGCGCCCGGGTGGGCCCCGGCGAGGTGCGGGTGGAGCGGCGCCTGCCGGTGGTCCTGTCCTAGCGGTAGCGGGGCAGGAAGGTGCCCTCGTGGACCAGTTCGGCCTCGGCGAGGGCGTAGTCCCCCGTGGCCGAGACCTCCTCCTTCGTCAGGATCAGCCGGTCGGGGCCGGACTCGGTGTAGCAGCCGAGGTAGCGGGTGACGACGTAGGGGCCCCCCTCGCCGAGGGTGGCGGTGGTCACCCGGGTGGCGTCGGGGCGGACGTCGTCGGGCAGGCGCCAGCGGTCGAAGCGGTCGCCGCGGATCACCGCCTGCTCGCAGTGGAAGTCGCGGAAGGAGGCGCGGTTCCGGGTCAGGAAGGAGGCGAAGGCCAGGGCCTCGACCTCGCTCCGGATCTCGGGCACCAGGGCCGAGAGCTGGGCGACCTCGGAGATCCGCTGGTCCTCCTGGCCGGCGCGGCGGGCCACCAGGAAGGTGCACGCCTGGATCGGCATGCAGGTGCCGATCTGGCGGACCAGGGTGGCGTCGCCGGTGGGGAAGCCCGGCTGGAGGACCTCCTCGCTGCGGATGGGCATCGTCCCCGGGAGGGAGGCCGCGGGGTCCCGCACCCGGGGAGGGGCGTCGGCGGCGGGGGCGACGGGGGCGTCGCCGGTCGGCCCGCCGGCGGCGGCGGGCTCGGCGCGGGGGGCGCGGGGATCGGGGGGATCGGGGGCCTCGTCCCCGGGGGCATCCGCGGGGGGCGCCCCGGGGGAGGCGGCGTCCGGCGCGGGGGGCGCGGTGCGGCAGGCCAGGAGGCCGAGGGCGAGCAGGACCCACGGCGGGGCGCGGCGGCAAGGGGACATGGCGACCTCCCGGGGTGATCCTGTCCCTCCCTCCCGCCGGCCGCAAGGGCGGGAGGCACCATCGTGGGGCGCGGGAGGTGGGGGCGGGGTTGCCAGATTGTCAGCGGGCGGCCCTCGCCGGGGCGGGGGAGTGCCAGAATGTCGCGCCGGGAGGGTCCCGGGGGTGCTGGGGCGCTTGGGGGCGCCGGGTCGGAGGCGGGCACGCTTCTTGCCCATTGCAGGGGCTCGCTCGTGAACCGGAGGACCCATGCGAAGCCGATCCGCGCCCCTGGTGATCGCCGCCGGCCTGGTGGGCCTGATCGCGGCCGGCGTGTCCGGGCCGGGGGGAGTCGGGGCCCGCGGGCGGGTGGAGGAGGGCGGATCCGTCTCCGCTACCTCCGAGGTCGCCGCCCCGGGGACGGTCCAGGCGACGGGGGGCGACGGCCGGGTGACGGTGACCTTCGCCGAGGTGGAGGGGGGAGCCGTCGACGGGTACCGGATCTACTTCTCGACCTGCGACTTCGACGCCGGCGCCTGCGAGGGGGAGTCCGATCCCCGGTCCTACGTCGATCCCGCCGGCGCCGCCTCCCCGCTGGAGGTCGACGCCGCCGGGGCGGCGATGGCGCTGCGGGCCATCCGGGGCGGCGACGACGACACCGCCACCGGCGACGACGACACCGCCACCGGCGACGACGACACGGCGAGCGACGACGACACGGCGAGCGACGACGACACCGCGGGCGACGACGACGCCGAGGAGACGCTGTCGGCGACGGTGTCGCCCCTGACCAACGGGGAGACCTACCTCCTGGCGGTGGCGGCGGTGCAGGACGGCGTCGAGGGGGACTGGACCCCCGCGGTGTCGGCCACCACCGGCGCCACCGGGGGCTGGGCGGCGCTGGCCGGTGACGACGGAGCCTCCTGCGGGGAGTGTTCGGCCCCGGCGGCGACGCCGGGTGGGGCGACCGGCTCCCTGCTCCTGCTGTCCATCGGGTACGTTCTCTCTCGGCGCGGGCGCGGGCCCGGCCGATGAGGGCCGGCCGGTCGCCCCCGAGATCCCCGCCCCACGCCATGGAGAGACCGAAGATGCCGTCCTTCCGCTCCACCATCGCCCTCGCCGCCCTCGCCGCCTCCGCCCTGGCGGCTCCGGACGCCGGGGCGGCCTTCCTGCAGGAGCCCGACGAGTCCCCGAAGTGGTTCACCACCTCCTTCGGGCCCCGCTTCATGCTCATCGAGCAGCAGGCGTACCGCGACGTGTACGCCGACAGCGGCCTCGCCACCGCCTTCCAGCTCACGTTCGGCTGGGTGCCGATCTCGCGTTACGTGGACGTGGAGATGGAGCTGGGGATCGCCTACGCGGGCCGGTGCGGCAGCGCCGTGAACGTCGAGACCTCGGAGCAGAGCGCCGACCGGGTGCTCCTCAAGATGTTCCCGCTGTCGGCGGGGGTGCTCCTGGGGATCGATCCCGTGCCCGAGTTCCCCATCGTGCCCTTCGGGAGGGTGGGGATCGAGGTGGTGCCCTGGAGCGAGACCGACGCCGAGGTGACCCTGTCCTCCGACGACAGCCCCCTGGGCGAGATCTGCGGCGCCTCCGGCGGAGGCTCGACGACCCGCGGCGCCGAGTGGACCTGGCACGCCGGCTTCGGCCTCCAGATCCTCCTGGACCGCATCGAGCCGGCCCGGGCGTCGGCGCTGGACGCCAAGGCGGGGATCAACGACACGTACCTCGTCCTGGAGGCCCGCCGCGCCTCCACCCTCGCCCGCAGCGCCGGCGGCGTCGACCTGACCTCGTGGTCGGTCCTGGCGACGCTGAAGTTCGCCTACTGACCGCCCGGTCCTGGGATCCCGTCAGCCCGGGGTGGCCACGACGTCTCCGGCGTCCCGGGTGGGCCAGGCGCCGCCGGGGCCCGGGGCGAGGCCCCAGGTGGCGGCGGGGTGCGCGGACCAGGACGGCAGCCAGGGAGGGGGCGCAAGGGGATCGGGGGGGGAGATCAGGCCCTCCGCCGCCTCGGGCAGCAGGGGGGCCATCGTCCCTTGGACCACACGGTCCCGTACCGCGTCCCACGCCGCCGCCCCCAGGTCCACCGCCCGCAGGGATCCCCGGGCGTCCACGGCGAACCCGATCCGGGCGGGGGTGTGTGCGCGGACGCACAGGGCCTCCTCGGGGGGGCCCCGGAGGGCCGCCAGGGGGCCGGGCCAGGCCGGCTCCACCAGGGCCAGGGCGGCGAGGGCCAGGGCGGCGCGGCGCAGGGTGGCCCTCTCGTCGGTGGCGGGGCCGGGATCGGCGCCGGGCAGGCGGGCGGCCCAGGCCCGGGGGGCGGCCAGCTCCGGGGACAGCACCGCGTCGGCGGGGGCTTCGGGGCGTAGCGGATCGGGGAAGGCGCCGAGCCAGGGGAGCCAGGCCCCCGCCGGGGTCCCGGCGTGGAGGATCAGCCCCCGGCCCAGGGGGTCGAAGGTCTCCTCGGGGACGGGGAGGGGGATCCGGCCCCGCGCCCGCACCGCCAGGGCGTCCCGGAGCATGTCCGCGGCGGGCACCGCCACCCGGGGCTCCCCGGACACCAGGGGGAGGAGGACGAGGTGCCCGGTGCTCCCGGGGGGGACCTCCCCCAGCAGTTCCAGCAGGCCGAGGACGGGCATGGGCTCGGGGGCGGTGGGGCCCGGCACCAGCCAGCCGCGGCCGGGGAGCTCGGGGAGCAGGGACTGGAGGGAGCCCCCGGCGGCGCCCAGGCGGGACCCGGCCCACAGGGGCAGGGGAGGGCCGAAGGGGAAGAGCAGGGAGTCCGCCCGGGCGGGCGCCAGCCAGGGGCGCAGCAGGGCCTGGGCGGGGCTGGCCAGGCCGGCGACGTCCCGGGGCACCCCGATGGGGGGAGGGGCGAGCACGGGGTGGCCCGGGGGTGGCTCGGGGCGGGGGGGAAGGGCCGGAGGTCCGGCGTCGGCGCCGATCCGGACCGCGCCGCCGGCGTCGAGCACTCCGGCGGGGGCCCCGGTGGGGTCCTGGAGGCGGGTGAGGGTCGCCTCCCCGAGGGCCCTCCCGGCCCAGCCCAGCCCGGCGGGATCCGGGACCTCCAGCGCCCCGTCCCGGCCCACGTAGGCCCACCCCCCGAGGGAGGGGGCGGCCCCAAAGGACGCCGGGACGGCGGCGGGGGGCGGCGAGGACTCGTCCACGACGTCGGGCACCTCGCTCCAGGGCTCCCAGGAGGGGTCGAGGAGCCGGAAGTCGTCGGGGTCCGAGGCCAGGTCGGTGGCGTCCTCGGAGGGGTGCCAGGCCTCGTCCCCGGGCGCGGCTCCCGGGGCGGCGGCGTAGGAGCGCAGCGGGACCTCCGCCCCGTCCTCGATGGAGCGCAGGGCCTCGGGCCGGCCCGCGGCGTCCCGCTCCAGCGCCAGGCGGGCCAGGGGGAGGCCCCCGGGGTCCCGGTACTCCACGGCGTCCACCCGCCCGCCGGGCCCCGGGATCCGCACCAGCTCCGCGCCCGTGGGCGTCCGTCCCGATCCGGGCCGGCCGTCCCGGTCGTAGCGCAGGTGGGCGGTGCCCCGGCCGGCGGCGTTCACCGAGGTGGGCCTGCCCGCCGCGTCCCTCCCGATGGACAGCCCCCCCGCCCCGGGGGAGGCGACGGAGGAGAGGCGGCCGTCGGCGCCGTAGCCCAGCAGCAGCGCCCCCCCCGGGACTCCGCCCGCCTCGCCTGCCCGGGCGGAGATCGGGCGGCCCGCCGGGTCGTGGGCGAGGCGCGTCTCCCCTCCCGGCCCGGCGATCCGGCGCGGCATCCCCGCGGCGTCGTGCTCCACCGCCCGCGCTCCCCCCTCGCCCTCGCCGGCCCCGGGACCCGCCGAGGCGAAGCGCCCCGAGGGATCGTGGCGCACCGAGAGGGCCGCCTCCCCGGGGCGGCCCACCGCCACCACCCGGCCCGCGAGGGAGCGCAGGGTCGTTCCCGGAGGGGGAACGGCGTCCTCGCCGGGGCGGGGCGGAGGGGCGGAGCCGATGGAGGCGACGGCGCCATCTCCTTGATATTCCAGTGAGAATCCGCGCCCGCCCGGCGGGCCCGCCCCCAGCCAGTCCCCCGCCCCGGAGGTCCGCAGGGCCCGCCAGCGCCCCAGGCGATCCCAAGAGAGGCGGGCGGCGCGGCCGGAGGGGTCCAGGAGGGCGGTGGGGAGGCCGGCGGCGGTGCGGCGCAGGCGCCAGGCTCCCCCGGGGAGCACCACCGCGGAGAGGCGATCGGCCTCGTCCAGGAGGAGCCCGGCGCGGGCGCCGCTGGGGGAGGTGACCGAGGCCAGCCGGCCCCCGCTCCGCCCCATGGCCCACGTCTCGCCGTGGACGTCCCCCAGGGCCACCGGCCGGCCGGCGTCGTCCCGGGTCACCGAGACCTTCCCTCCGGCGGGGTCGTGGAGGGCCCGGACCTCGCCCCCGGGGCCGAGGTCGAAGCGGTGGCGGGCCCCGGCGGCGGAGGCGGCCACCACCCGGCCGGCGCCGTCCCGCTCGAAGGCCAGGGGCGCCCCGCCGGGGAGGGTCGGCCCGGCGTCCGAGACGGCGATCTCGCCTCCCCCGGGGGGCCTCAGGGAGCGGACCCGCGCCGCGGGACCGCGCTCCACCTCGAGCCAGGGGGAGGCGGGGCCGGAGATCCGCTGCACCAGGCCGGCCCCGTCCCGCAGGAGGCGGAAGGTGCCGGGGGCCAGGGAGATCGAGGCGAGGCCCCCCGCGGGATCGTAGGCCACCTCGGTCCCGTTGCCCCGGGCGTCCGCCAGGCGCGCGATCCGGCCGCGGGCGTCCCGGGCGACGTCCAGGCGGGCGCCGTCGTCGGCGGTGGCGGAGGAAAGGCGCCCGGCGGCGTCCCGCCCCAGGCGCAAGGTGGCGGAGGTGGGGCCGGTGAAGGCGACGACCTCGCCCCCGGCGGCGCGGTGGAACGTGAAGTCCCCCTCTCCGGCGGCGTCCAGCCCGGTGATCCTCCCCGCCCCGTCCCTCCGGACGGTGAAGCCGGCGAGCTGGGGGGAGAGGACCCGCGCCAGGCGGCCGTCACTCCCCCAGCCCAGGGTGGCGGACGCCGCCGCCGGCCCCTCGATGGCCGAGAGGCGCCCCCCGTCCCAGCGCACCGCGGTCCGCCGTCCGGCGGCGTCCACGATGGCCGTCACCCGGCCGTCGCCGTCCCGCTCCAGGGCGAGGGAACCCGCCCCCGTGGTGAGCTCCGACAGGCGGCCCTCCCCGTCCCAGGCGAAGGAGGCCGGGGCATCGCTCCCCACCCGGACCTCCAGGGGGCGGGCTCCCGATCCGTCGAAGCGCACGGTCTCCTCGGGTCGCCCCGGGACCCGCACCCGGCGGGTGGCGCCGTCCAGGTCCCAGTCGACGTCGAGGCGAGGGATCCCGGGGGCGGACGCGGTCACCCCCGCCCGGCCCTCCAGGAAGTCGCCGCGCCAGTCCAGGTCCAGGTGGGCTCCCGGCCCCGCCACCGCGACCACCCGGTCCAGGCCGTCGTAGCGGACCCGCACGGGGGAGGCGCTCCCCGCGTCGGAGAGGGCGGTGAGGCGGCCGGAGGGGTCGTACTGGAGGACGTGGCGGACCCCCGGGCCGGCGATCTCCACGAGACGTTCCGCGCGCCAGCGCAGCTCCACGCGCCTGCCACCGGCGTCCTCGGCGGCGACGATCCGGCCGTCCGGGCCCGCCTGGAGGCGGAGGGAGATCCCGCTCCCCCTCACCTCGGAGGGGCCCGAGGGTCCGGGGAAGACGGTGAGCACCGCCCCCGAGGCGGAGCGGGACTCGGCGAGGCGTCCGTCGGCCGAGAAGCGCTCGGTGGCGCCGTCGGGGAGGGTGCGGCGCCAGCCGGCGCCGTCCCGGACCAGGGTGGAGGGCCCCCGCAGGTCGGAGCGGTACTCCGCCGCCGGCTCCCCGGCGTCCTCTCCCCGGTCCTCGGGGCCGCCGAGCCAGCGGTGCTCCATGTCGGCGAGGAAGGCGGGATCGGTCCGCAGGCGCTCGCGGAAGGCGCGGCCCAGGGGGATCCCGGGCTCGATCAGGGCGCCGTTCCGGGTCCGGGCGTCGACGATCTGGTCGACGAGGCGGTCCAGGGCCTCCCCGCGGGCGGCGCCGGAGTGGTAGGGGTGGAGGAAGCCGTCGGCCTCGGCCACCACGGCCACCGCCGAGGAGGCGTCCAGGACGCGGGTGCCGAAGGACCAGGACCAGCCGGGGGCGAGGGCGGGATCCCCGGGCCCCCGGTGGTCGTACCACAGCACGAAGGGCGCGGCGGGGTCGACGGCGCGGGGGTCGAGGAGGGGGAAGGCCCCCACCAGCCGCCCCGACAGCAGGGAGACCGACAGCGCGGGGCCGGCGGCGGCGAAGAGGTCGATGGCGATCCCCCTCCCCCCCTGGTCCCCGGGACCGGAGACCACTGGGTCGTGGACGGGGACGGGCGCGGGGGTGCCGGCCCCCCCGGCGCGGGGAGGCGCGCCCAGGGCCCCGAGTCCCAGCATCGTCAGCGCGAGGGCGAGGGCGCGGCGGCGGCGAGACCGGAGCCCGCGCGGATCCGGCCCGGCGCCGCCCCCACCGGCGCCGCCCCCGTGGCCGCCGCGGCCCCCGCGGGCGATCGGCTCCATCCTCAGGTCCACCCCGCTCCCTCCGCCCCGCGGTCCGGCGCGGACCCGGCGAGCATACCGCGGGTCCGGGTGTCAGGCACCAACACTTTTACATTTCGCCTCCGCCGCCCCCGCCGAGCACGCGGCGCCGGAGCTGGTCCGGGTGTCAGGCACCAACACTTTTACATTTCGCCTCCGCCGCCCCCGCCGGGTACGCGGCGCCGGGGCTGTTCCCGCCCGGGCTTTCGGGCTAACGTGCGCCCCTTCCCGCGGGCTCGGTGGGGGCGAGCCCCAGGGGCCCGCGGGTGCGGGGGCTGCCGATGGTGGTCGGGGATCCGGGTCCGGTGGAGGTCCCGTCCGGCCGGAACCCCCTCCCGCGGGGGTCCGGGCCGCGGATCGCCGTCGCGGGGGCGGTCCTGCTGGCTTCGGTCGCCCTGGCCGCCGCCACCACCACGCCGGCTCCCCCCGCCGCGCCTCCCCCCCTGGACCCGCCCCTGGCCTGGCCAGCCTGGGGGGCCCTGGGCGCGGTCCTGTGCGCCCTCGCCGCTCCGCGCCGCCGCCGCCTCTTCGGCCCCCTCGCCGCCGCGGCCCTCGCCGCCGTCGCCCTGTACGCCGCCCACGGCCACCTGCGACCGGGCTTCCCCATCGCCCACGACCGGGAGACCCACCTGTGGGGCCTGTGGTCCCACTTCCGCTGCCTGCTGGACGGGGATCCCTGGCCGCGGTGGAACCCCTACCTGGGCCTGGGGATGCCGCTGCTCCAGTACTACCCGCCGGCCATGCTCTACCTGGCGGCGATCCCCATGGCCCTGGGCGCGTCGCCGGTCCAGGCGGGGGCCTTCGTGGTGGTGGTCGCCGCCCTGGCGACGGGGGCCACCCACGCCTGGGCGGCCCGCCGCCTCGGGTGCGGTGCCGCGGGATCCCTGGTCGCGGCGACGGCGGCGATGCTCGGCCCCTACCGCCTCTTCGACCAGACCTACCGGTTCGCCCTGGGGGAGCTGCTGGGGATCTCCCTCGCCCCCCTGTTCCTGGTGCTGGGGCGCGAGGCCGCCCGCTCGGGGGGGAGGCGCCGGTGGCTCGCCTTCGCCGCCGCCGCCAGCGCCCTACTGCTGACCCACCCCCTCACCGCCCTGATGGACGGGGTGGTCCTGGGGGCCTGGCTGGCCGCGGAGTCGGCGTGGGAGCGCCGGGGGGCAAGGACCGCCGCCCTCCGCCTCGGCCGGCTGGCGGGCGCCAGCCTCCTGGCCGCCTCCCTCACCGGCGCCTGGCTCCTGCCCGCCGCCCTGGAGCACGGGGACCTCGCCCTGCGCCACTTCGTGCCCGGACCCGACCGGCCGATCTCCCGCAGCGCCCTGGAGCCCCGGGACCTCGTGCGGCGCCGGACCTGGACGACCTACGCCGTCCGGCGGACCCGGACCCCCGGCGGGGTCGATCCCGCCGACGCCCTGCCCTTCTACGTGGGGGCGGTGCTGCTGGGGGCGGCGGTGGCGGCGGTGGCGCTGGGGGCCGGTGGCCGCAGGAGGGCTGAGGGCGCCGGGGGGGAACGCGAGCCCGGCGAGGCGGCGATGGCCCTCGCCCTGCTGGCCTGCCTGGCCCTGACCTGCGGCGTCGGCTGGCCCCTGATCCAGGCGGTGCCTCCGCTGCGGAGCATGCAGTTCCTCTGGCGGTTCCTGGGGCCGGCGACCACCCTGGCGGCCCTGTTGTCGGGGCGGCTGGTCGTTCGGGCCTCCCGGATCCACCCCCGCGCCGGCACCGGGACGGCCATGGCGGTGGCGGCGCTGCTGGTGGCGGACGCCCACCCCTACACCGGCACCACGGGCCGGCTGCAACCCTACGAGGGGGTGGTCCGGCCGCTGCGGGGGAAGCCCGCCCCCCCGGGGGAGCAGTGGGCCCCGGTGGAGGTCCCGGCGGAAGGCATGACGCGGGTGGAGCTGCTGCGCTACCCCCCGAGCACCCCGTCGCCGCGGATCGCCAAGGCGCGGCGGGTGTACCCCGAGTACATGCCGCTCCCGGCCTACCGGCGCTACTACCTGCCCTCCCAGGCCGGGGACGGGGGGGAGCGGGTGGCGGCGGCCTACGGGGTGTCGCTGCGGGTCCCCGACGGCCGGCGGCCTCCCCGGGGGCTGCCGGCGCGGGCGATGGTGGCCCTCCGCCCCGAGGCGGAGCGCGGCTCCCGGGACCTGCCGGGCGCCCGGCTGGAGGTCGAGCCCGAGTCCCTCGGGATCGCGCTCCCCCCGGGCCACGGCGGCGGCCGCCTCCGCGTCTCCTTCGCCTGGTATCCCGGCTGGCGGGTCCGGGTGGACGGCGGGCCCTGGACCGACGCCGGCGGCGCCGTGGGCCTCCTCGCCGCCAACGTCGCCCCGTCCGCGCGGAGGGTGGAGTTCCGCTACACCCACGCCACGCCCGCCAGGAGGGCCGGGATCGCCGCGTCGCTGCTGGCCTGCCTGGGGATCGGGATCGGCGCGGTCCGCGCCCGGGGCCGTGGGGAGCGGCCCGCGTCACCCCGGCTCCGGGAGACCGGCACGGGACCCTGAGCCGACGTCGGCGGGGAGGGGGGCGGCGGCCGGGCGGCGGGCGCCCCGCGCCGTCGACTGACTCGGGTTTCGCACTTTCGGGCCGTCGCGAGGTCCAGGACTGGGCGAGCCCCGGCAAGGAGCAGGGCCGGATTTCGCGGGAGGTGTGGTGGACCCACATCGACCCAGAAATCCGGCACCGCGACGCCGCCGCGGCCGGCCAGGACGGACCGCAGCAGGCCAGGAATGCGAAACCCGAGTCTGAGGTGGGCGGAGATCGGACCGTATGTCACGGAAGGACCGTCGGCGGACGCCTCTCCCGGAGCGCGAGGCGGATCATCGACCGCAGTTCGTCGAAGTCGCACGGCTTGGCGAGGAAGTAGGGCACCGAGAGCCTCGCCGCCAGGTCCGCGAGGCGCGGGGAGGCCGACACCAGGATCACCGGGACCAGGTCCATGCCGCAGTCCTCGACGAACATGCGATACACGAGCCCCGGGCCGTCCAGCGTGGGCATCTGCACGTCCGACACCACCACGTCCGGCAGCAGTTCCCGGAGCCGCAGCAGGGCCTCGACTCCGTCCCTGGCCCAGGACACCCGGTAGCCCTCGGCCTCCAGCAGCGCCAGGAGCGGCCCGGCGATGTCGGGGTCGTCCTCCACGACCAGGACCGTGGGGGAAGCCACCGGGGGCGTCGGCGGCCGATGCGACGATGGAAGGCGCGATCTCACGGGTCTCGCGATTGCATGGACCGTGCGCGCGGGTCCCGGGACCCCGTCCGGGACCGGGCGCCCATCCGGAGCACCCAGGGATGGCCAGAGAGACGCCGGGGACGGCGGGTGCGGAGTCGGCGGGCGGCGTGGGGGGCTGGAGGCTCTCCCGGGCCATCCGCCTGGGCCTCGGGGTCCTGCTCCTGCTGACCGTCCTGTCGTCCGCGCTGCTGGCGGGGCTGACCACCCTGCTGCACAGCGTCTCGCGGGACCTGGCGGTCACCATCGAGGGCGCGGGGTTGGCGAACGAGCTGCAGTTCGGGCTCCTCGCCTTCGAACGGGCGGCGGCGATGGCCGACGATCCCGACGGAGCCCGCGCCTCCCCCCTCCCGCCCCTGGAGTCCACGCTCCGGCGCCGCCTCGCCGAGGCGTCTCGGCACCCGGGGAGCCCCGAGGAGGCCGAGAGGCTGCGGGAGGCGGAGCGCTCCATCGAGGCGTACCTCGCCGCGGTTCGGACGGCGCAGGCCCGATCCGGGGCGCCCGCGTCCCCGGGCGAGGCCGTTGAGCCCCGGAGGGAAGCCGCCTTCCGCGCCGTCGACGCGCTGGTGGACGCCCACATTGCCCGCTCCAGGCGCGGCGTCGCCAGGGCCGAGCGGATCGACCGCTTCGCCAACGCGGCGGGCGTGGCGGTCATCGCCCTCGTCGTCGCCACCACCTTCGGGCTGGTGCTGGCGTTCCACTTCGGCGTGGCCCTGCCCCTCTCGCGCCTGTACGGTGGGATCGCCCGGTACCAGGGCGGGGAGGCGGGGGCCCGGGCGCCCATCGAGGGACCCCACGAGCTGCGCGTGCTCGCCCAGGAGTTCAACGCCCTCGCCGACTCCGCGCAGTCCCGCGAGAGGGACCAGCTCGCCTTCCTCGGCAGCGTGGCCCACGACCTCCGGAACCCCCTCGCGGCCATCAACTACTCCTTGGAGCTCCTCAAGAGGATGGACTCCGGCCGGGACCTCCCCGGACTCGACGACGGGCTGGCCCGGATCGGGCGGCAGGCGCAGCGGCTGGGGCGGATGGTCGGGGACTTCCTGGACGCGACCCTGGTCCAGGCGGGCCGGCTCGACCTGTTCGTGGAACCGGTGGACGTCGGGGGCCTGCTCCGGGAAGCGGTGGAGGCGTGTCGGCAGGCCACCCCCGATCGGGTGTTCCGGTTGGACCTGCCGGACGGCGTGCCGGTCGTCCCGTGCGATCGCACGCGCATCGGGCAGGTCGCGCACAACCTGCTTGGAAACGCTGCCAAGTACTCGCCCGCGGGCTCCGTCGTGCGCGTGGGGCTGGAAGTGTTCCCCGCCGAGGTCGTGATCTCCGTCCGTGACGAAGGGATCGGCATCGCGCCGGACGATCTGCCCCGGATCTTCGAACCCTTCCGCCGCCGGGGGACGTCCCACGCGACCCTCCCCGGCATCGGGCTCGGCCTGTTCGTCTCCCGGCGGATCGTCGAGGCCCACGGGGGCCGCGTCGAGGTCCAGAGCGCGCCGGGCCAGGGCTCCACCTTCCGGGTCCACCTCCCCCGGGAGCCGGCGGTGGGGGACGGGCTGGAAACGGCGGGGGCCGGCGCCGCCCCCCCGACCCCGCCGCCCTGATCGGGGATCGGGGTCACGGACCACCACTTTCACATTCCCCAGTCCTCGGCCCCCGCCTCGCGCCGGTCGTCCCCCGGGGGCGAGGGGCCCGGGAACGGACTCCGACGCCTCAACTCCCCTCCTCCTCCGCCGACGAGACCCCCGGAAGGGGCCCCCCATGAACGCCGATCCCCGCGCCTGGCCGGTGCCGCCGCCGACTTCCGTCCGGGACCGATGGGCGCGCCTCCTGGGGGGGGCCGGGGAGGGGCCCGCGCTGCTGGTGGGCGCGGGGGACGCTTACGGGGCGGCGCTGGCGGCGCTGCGCTTCGGCTCGCTGGCGCTGTGGGATCCCGGCGGGGCCGCCCCCCTCGCCCCCGCCGCCCACTCCCTGCTGGACCTCGCCGCCCCGGCGGGACCCCGCTCCCTGGCCCCCGGGGACGCCGCCTTCCCCCGGGTGGTCCTCGCCGGTCCCGCGACCCCCGGGGGGCTCCGGGCCGCCGCCCGCAAGGTGGCCCCGGGGGGGCGCCTCGCCTGGGCGGGTCCGAGCCTCCCACTCCCCGGGGGCTGGCAGCCCGCCCGCGCCCACCCCCACTCCCCTCCCGGCGATCCCGTCTGGTTCGCCCGCGCCCCCGGGATGGCCCGGCCGGAGGGCGCCCCGTCCCCTGCCTCCCCCGCCGCCTCCGGCGACCTCGTCACCTTCATCGTCCCCACCTGCAACCGCGCCCACCTGCTGCCCGAGGCCCTGGACTCCGCCCTGGCCCAGCGGGGCGCCCGAGTGGAAGTGATCGCCGTGGACGACGGCAGCGAAGACGACACGCCCCGGGTCCTGGCCGCCTACGGGGACCGGGTCCACGCCCTCAGGCTCCCCCGGAACCGGGGCAAGTCCGCGGCCCTGAACCTCGGCATGGAGCACGCCCGGGGGGAGTGGATCGTGGTGCTGGACGACGACGACCGGGCCTTCCCGGGGCAGATCGCCGCCCAGCTCGCCTGGGCCTCCCTCCATCCCGGCTGTGGGGGTGTGTACGGCGACTCCCTCAGGTTCCACGGCGGCACCGGCGAGGCCATCGGCGTCCAGGCCGCCCTGGACGTCCCCCCCCGCTGGCTGTGTGGGCAGGCGGCGCTCCGGATCCCCTTCATGCCCGGCACCCTGCTGCTGCGCCGCGCGGTCCAGGAGCGGATCGGCCCCTACCGCGAGGCGCTCCGCCGGGGCCAGGACATGGACCTCTTCGTCCGGGCCGCCGCCGCCGCCGACCTGGTCCCCATCCCCCTCGCCGTCCAGGAGGTGCGGGTCCACGCCGGGGTCCGGGGGGGCGGCGCCCACCGCTTCCGGGCCGAGGAGCACCACCGCCGCCACCTCGAGGTCAGCGCCGTCCCCTTCGGGCGCCTGCTCGCCACCCTGGACGACTCCGCCCTCGTGCCCGCCGCGGCTCGGCACCCCGCCTGGCGGGGGCAGGCGGCCCTCCACCGGGCCGTGTCCCTGTGCCTTCGGGAGCTGTGGGGGGAGGCCCGCGCCGCCCTGGCCGGCTTCGACCCCGGGGAAGCCTCCCCGGCGGCCCCCGTCCTGCTCCGCCACCTCGCCGGCCTTGCCGCCCCCGCGGCGGCCCCGCCGTCCCCGGAGCGTCTCGCCCTGCTCCGCCGCCTCCGGGCCACCCTCGCCTCCCTCCGCCCCGCCTCCCCGGAGCGCCGGGTGCTGGTGGTGGACGAGGGGGGAGCCTGTGCCCTCGGGCGCGTCGTCGACGCCGCTCTCGCCGCCGAGGACGCCCCGCCCCAGGTGCTGATCTGGGCCCGCTGCCGCCGAGAGCCCCGGGAGCCCTACGCCGAGACCTGCGGGGCCGCCTTCGTGGACGCGCCCCCGGACGTGCCGGCGGGGGCCGTCCTCGCCCGCATGGCCGAGGGGCCGTGGGGGCGGCTCGAGCTGCGCTCCACCGCCTGGCCCGGGGACCGCGCGCTGGCCTGGTCCCGGGCGGACTTCGAGGGGCTCGGTGGGTTCGCGCGGTCCGCCACCACCGTCGAGGCGGCCCTCCCCCGGGCACCCCGCCCCGCCCCGGACGCTGCCGACGCCGCCTGATCTCCCCTCCGCCCTTGCGCGCGGGCGCCCCGCCCCGCCAGGATCTCCGCGAGGGGGAGGCCGGAGCCCCCCGAGGACCGTGCGACGACGCCACACCACCCGACTGGATCCCGCCGGTTCCCCCGGGGGGGATCCCCCCGATCCGCCGCCGGCGGGGGCCCTCCTTCCCGACCGATACGAGGATCTGGGGCTCCTCGCCCGGGGGGGGATGGGCGAGGTCCGGCGCGTCCGGGACCGGACGCTGGGCCGGGTGCTGGTGCTCAAGACCGTCGCCCCCGATCGGTCCGCGGATCCCCGGGTCCTCGCCGCCTTCGCCGACGAGGCCCGCCTCACCGCCTCCCTCCAGCACCCGGGGATCGTGCCCGTCCACGACGCCGGGTGCCTCCCCGACGGCCGCCCCTACTACACGATGCCCGAGGTGCGGGGTCGCACCCTCGGGGACGTCATCGCCGCCGTCCATTCCCCCGCCCGGGACGGCGACGCGGCGGGGTGGACCTTCCGGCGGCTGGTGGACGCCTTCGCCCGGGCCTGCGAGGCGGTGGCCTCCGCCCACGCCCGGGGGGTGGTCCACGGGGACCTCAAGCCCGACAACGTGCTCCTCGGGCCCTTCGGCGAGGTCCAGGTGGTGGACTGGGGGCTGGCGCGGGAGGTCCGGGACGGCGCCCCGGGGCCCCACCTGAGGGGCGGGACTCCGGGCTACCTCGCCCCGGAGCAGGCCCGGGGCGAGCCGGCGGGCCCCGGCGCCGACGTGTACTCCCTGGGCGCCGTGCTCCACGGGGTCCTCGCGGGATCCGCCCCCGCCGCGCCCGCGCCGGAGGGGAGACTCGGGCCGGAGCTCCCGGCGCGCCCCTTCCCCGCCGAGGAGCTGGAGGCGCTGTGCCGGGCCGCCCTGGCCCCGGATCCCGCCGCCCGGCCCACCGCCGCCGCCGTCGCCCACGCGGTCGCCGACTGGCTCGACGAGTCCCGCCGCCGGGAGCGGGCCCGGGGGCTGGTGGAGGACGCCCGCGCCGCCATCGCCCGGGCCGACGCCGCCCGGCGCCGGGCCGCCGCCGTCCGCAAGGAGGCCGACCGCCTCCTGGGCGCCCTGCCCCCCTGGGAGGGGGAGGAGGCGCGGCGGCCCGGATGGGAGCTCGCCGACCGCGCCGACGCCCTGGAAGCCGAGGCCGAGACCCACCGCCTGGAGGCCGACCAGGTCCTGAGGGGCGCCCTGACCCACGCCCCGGAGCTGGACGCCGCCCACGCCCTCCTGGCCGCCCGCTACCGCGACCTGCACGACGCCGCGGAGCGGCGCCGGGAGGGGGGCGAGGCCGCCCGCTACGCCGCCCTCCTCCGGGCCCACGACGACGGGCGGCACGGGGCGTGGCTCCGGGGGGACGGCCGCCTCACCGTGGTCACCGATCCGCCGGGAGCGGAGATCTGGCTCCACCGCCACGTCGAGCGGGACCGCCGCCTCTTCCCCGAGCCCGAGGGCTCCCTTGGCCGCACCCCCCTCCACGACGCGCCGCTGCCCATGGGGAGCTGGCTGCTGGTGCTGCGTGCCCCCGGGCGGGCCGAGGTGCTCCACCCGGTCTTCATCGGCAGGGAGGAGCGGTGGGACGGCGTGCCCCCGCGGGGAGAGGAGCCCCTGCCCCTGCCCCTGCCCCCCGCGGGCTCCCTCGGCGCCGACGAGCGCTACGTCCCGCCGGGATGGGCCTGGATCGGCGGCGATCCCGACGCCCCCGAGTCCCTGCCCCGGAGGCGGGTGTGGGTGGACGGCTTCATCGCCCGCACCCACCCCGTCACCAACGCCGAGTACCTGGAGTTCCTGGAAGACCTGGTGCGGGAGGGGGGCGGGGAGGCGCCCCGCCACGTCCCCCGGGAGCCCGGCGAGCCGGGAGCGCCCCTGTACCACCGGGACCCGGGCGGCGGGTTCCGTCTCGGCCGGGACGCCTACGGGGACCTGTGGTTGCCGGACTGGCCGGTGACCTACGTGGACTGGCGCTCCGCCCGGGCCTACGCCGCCTGGCGGGCCCGGAGGGACGGCCTGCCCTGGCGCCTGCCCCGGGAGCTGGAGTGGGAGAAGGCCGCCCGGGGCGCCGACGGGCGCTTCCACCCCTGGGGGGACCGCTTCGAGTCGTGCTTCTGCTGCATGCGCTCCTCCCACCCCGGCCGGCCCCTCCCCGTCGCGGTGACCGCCTTCCCCGCCGACGTCAGCCCCTACGGGGTGCGGGGCCTGGGGGGGAACGTGCGGGACTGGTGCCTGGACCCCTACCGCCCCGGCGGCCCCCTGCCCCTGCGGGTGGGAGGGCCGGGGGTGGAGGAGCCCGGGGGGGACGAGGACGCGCCGCGGGTGATCCGAGGGGGGACCTGGCTCTCCCCCGCGGCCGGCACCCGCGCCGCCAGCCGCCAGCGCAGCTCCCCCGGGACCCGCACCGAGACCCTGGGCTTCCGCCTGGTCCGCTCCTGGCCCGGATGATCAGGGGGGGGTGGTGGCGGCCACGACCATGTCCTCGTGGGCCTGGGCGTAGTCGAGGTAGGACGCGCGGATGGAGTCCAGCAGGCGGGGGTCCAGGGTCGCCCCGAGGAAGTCGTCGACGCAGGTGGCGTCGCAGCCGGCGGTCACGTCGAGCACGTCGTACACCCCCGGCGCCGACGCCTCCAGCAGAACCCGGGAGCCGGTCCCGTCCGCGTTCGGCTCCACGAGCACCGACACGGTCTTGGCGCCGATCCCGTAGGTCGAACGGGCGACGAGGGAGGGATCTTCCAGGTACGCCCGGGCCTCGGTGTAGGAGGAGGTGAACAGGGCCTGCTGCATCGCCCCCGATCCGCCGGCGCAGGCCGGCTCGCCGACGGCGCCCAGGTGGTTCTGGAGCCAGACGAGGTAGAGGTTGAACTGCGGCATGGTCAGCGGCGACGTGTTGGGAGCCTGGGGCCACGTCTTCTGGGCCACCAGCGAGGCCGACTGCCACACCCACATGTAGAAGACCTGGGGCGCCGAGAAGTACCGCAGGTGGTACTCGCGGTTCCCGCAGATGATCTCGCCGTCGAACCAGTCGCCGGGGGGAGTCGGTGGGGCGTCGTCGTCGATGGGGGGCGCCCGCCAGACACCGGGAGCGGCCGCGGGGAGGGCGCGGGGGGCGGCCAGAACGAGGGCGGCGCACGCGGCGGCAAGCAGCACGAGCAGGCGGTGCATGGTCTCTCCTCGGGGCCCCGGTTCCGAATAGCATCCTGCCCGCGGGGGATCAAGCGCGAGATCCCCCGGAGGGAGGGCGGGACCGGGTCGACCCCGATCCCGCCCCTCACCACTACCAGGAGACCTCGATGGTGACCTCCCAGTTCTTGCCGTGGATGCTCACGCCGGCGCTGCCGGGGCTGAAGCTGAGGTCGAGCTTGATGCGAGCGGGGGTGCCGTCGTAGTCACCGTCCATGAAGACGTCCGCCTCCATCTCGGCGACGATGTTGCCGGCGCGGTCCAGGAGCATCGCGAAGCCGCGCTCGGTGCCGTCGGGGTTGCGGACGAGCTGGGCCACCACCTCGTAGAAGCCGGCGGGGATCCCGGCGTCGGCGGGGAGGGCCAGGTAGGTCAGGCCCAGGGACGCTCCGGCGTACAGCTCCTCGCGCCGCAGGTCCTCGGCGTCCACGTTGGCCGCGTGGCCGATGGTGAAGCCCTGGCCGCCGGCGATGAGCATGTCGGCGTCCACCACCATGCCCCGGGACTCCGCGACGGTGCGCATCTGCGTGGCGACCTGGCCGATCCCGTAGCTGAGGGTGTTCTCGATCCGGGCGCCGGAGCGGGCCTCCAGGGCGTCGCCGGGGCCCGCCAGGGCCGCGGGGGCGCTGGCGAGCAGGCCGACGGCGGTGACGGCGGCGAGGGCGGGACGGCAGAGGGGAGAGAGGGTGCTGAGGAAGGACATGGCGATTTCTCCTTGCGGGCTGGGGCGTTCTTCCGTTCGCCGTCTCGTTCGCGGCGTTCGGGAACCCATCAAGGCAACCGCCGTGCCAGTTCCGGGACGAAAAAAAGGGGGCAGATCGGCGTTCCCGGGGCCTCCCGAGCGCGTCCGACGCGGCGCGGCCCCGTCCCGGTGCATCCGAGGGCGGCCCGGTGCGGGCGAGTGCGCCGGGAGGGGAGCGGAGACGGCCCCAGGAGCGCCCCGGGATCAGCCCTCGACCCGCTCCATCAGCGCCGGCTCCACCTCCTGGGCGATGCTCGCCGGGAGTTGCCGCAGGCGACCCAGCGGATCGCCGGTGTCCACGAGGGCGTCGCAGAGGTCGGCGCGCAGCTCGGCGTTCAGGCGGTGGCCGTACAGGCGCGCGCAGTACTGGGTGGGGCGGGCGCCCAGGAGGTAGCGCGCCAGGCGCGCGCAGGCCGTCTCGTTCACCCGGGGCTGGAGCTCCCCTTCCAGGTGGGCCTTGAAGTCGCCGCCGCGGTAGCGCAGCACGATCCCGTTCAGGGCCTCCCGCTCCTCGGCGTCCAGGGCCCAGATCCCCACCTTCTTCTCGCCTTCCCGATCGCCAGGATCCGTCTCCAGCAGGGCCGTGGGCCCCGGAGCGGGCCGCGCCCGACGGGCCCTCTCGGCGGCCGCCCTGCCGAACTCCTCCTGGGCGACGGCGCCGGCGAAGAGGAAGAGCTGGAGGAGGGGGGGGCCATCGCGGAAGGGGCGCACCTGGACCTCCCCCGCGGCGCCGATCTCCACCGGCGCCCCCGGCCGGGCGGCCCGCAGGGGGGCCCCCGGGGGGTCCAGGGGGCCGGCCCACACCGGCAGGGCCACCTCGGGCAGGGCGTGGACCCGGAGCCCCGCGGGGCCCCGGGTCACCAGCACGTGGGCCCGTCCCAGGGGGCGGACGTGGCCCAGGTCCAGGCAGGCGACGGGAACGGGACCCAGCAGGGCCCGCACCGCCTGGAGGCGGGCCCGCATCCGCTCGCCATCGGCGGCGGCGGAGCCGCCGTCCCCCCCGGGGGCGTCCCCCGCCGCCCGGGCCAGCTCCCCCAGGTCCCGCACCCTCCCCACCAGGAGCGCCCCCTCGGGGAACTCCTTCTGGAGCCCCGACACCGTCCCGTCGGTCTCCACCGCCGGGTCCATCAGCACCCGGATGGGGGCCCTGCCCCCCGGCTGGAGCAGGTGGGGCAGGACGCGACGAAGCGCCGGGGCGTCCACCACGCCGTCCACGTTGGCCCGGATGGCCCCCAGGTCCGCCAGCAGCTCGGTGAAGTTGCCCCACCACGGCCGGCGCTCCAGGGCGGAGAGGGCCTCGGCGCGGATGGGCCGCCCGTCCAGCAGGCCCAGCGCGGCGTTGCGGACCGAGCGGGTCCCCCGGTCCCGCAGCGCCGGCAGCCTCAGGGTCACCGCGGTCATCCGCTGGACCAGGTGGCGCTCCAGGGCCAGGCCCTCCACCCGCTCCAGCCCCTCCTCGGAGCTGGTGGTGAGCAGGGGCACGGGGCGGCGGTTGCGGGGGGAGAGGGGGCCGAGGTGGGGGGCGTCGACCACCGCGTCGGTCTCCGCCGCCGCCTGGGCCATCACGTTCTGGAGCTCCCGCACGTTGCCGGGCCAGGTGTGGGCCAGGAGGATCCTCCGGGCGTCCGGGGTGAGCCAGGGTTCGGAGAGGGGGGCCGACCCCCGGGCCTGCTCGAAGAAGGTCCGGGCCAGGGGGACCACGTCCTCGGGCCTCTCCCGCAGCGGCGGCGCCCGGAGGGTCACCGCGTCCAGGCGCCTCAGCAGGTCCTCGCGGAACTCCCCCCGGGCCACCATGCCCTCCAGGTCGGCGTTGGTGGCGGCGATCACCCGCACGTCCACGGCGTGCACCCGGTCGCTCCCCACGGGCTGCACCGTCTTCTCCTGGAGGAAGCGCAGCAGCTTGGCCTGCACCCGGGGGCTGAGGTTGCCCAGCTCGTCGAGGAAGAGGGTGCCCCGATCCGCGGCCCGGAGCGCCCCCACGCGCTCCCGGTGGGCGCCGGTGAACGCCCCCTGGGTGTGGCCGAACAGCTCGCTCTCCACCAGCTCCTCGTTGAGGGTGGACACGTCGGCGATCCGGTAGGGCCCGGGGCGCCCGCTGGCCTCGTGGACCGCCCGTGCCAGGGCCTCCTTGCCGACGCCGGACTCCCCGAGGATCAGCACCGACATGGGGTGGCGGGCGATCCGCGCCGCCTGGGCGAGCACCCGGCACAGGGCGGGGCTGCGCCCCCGGATGGGGTCGAAGGCGGGGTGGTCGGGCCGGGAGGGGGCCTCGTCGTCGGACCCGGCGGGGGCCGGGGGCAGGTCCTCGGCCTCCTTCAGGCGCTGCCGGAGGGGATGGAGCTGCTCGGGTTCCAGCTCCCCGACCTCCTCGTAGAGCTCCCACTGGCCCGGCGAGGGACGCCGCGCCCCGCCCCTGCGGACGTGGGACATGGGGCGGAGGTCCAGCCGGGAGTGGGCCCAGAAGGCCAGGGCCTTCTTGCCCGTGCCCGGCGGGCCGGCCAGGTGGATGGGGGAGCGGCTGCGGCAGTGGGAGAGCAGGCTGCGGCGCAGGTCCGACAGGGAGGGATCGGCGGCCACCAGGTGGTGGCGGTCCAGGTAGAGGAGGCGCCGGGCGGTCGCCTCGGGCAGGGGCAGGGGCTCGCCCCCCGCTGGCCGCAGCAGCCTCGCCCCCCGCCGCCGCGCCTCCGCCGCGAGGTCCGCCTCGGGAAGGGGCAGGTCCCCCGCCTCGACGAAGAGCCACCCCCCCGCCGCCAGCGCCGCGGCCTCCCGCAGCAGGGCGGGATCGCCGCCCAGGAAGCGCGGCGCGACGTGCACCAGGGGCCGCCAGCCGGGCTGCTCCTCGAGCCAGCCGCGGTAGAGCCAACGCACCCACACGATCTCCGGTACCGCCCCGAGGGCGGGCACGGCCGTCACTCCCCCCTCGTCGAGCCCCTCCCACAGCGCCTCCAGGGCGGCGCGGACCGCGGGGGCGTCGGCGAGGGGGGGATCGTCCGGGAGCGGGGGAGGGGGCTGTTGGGGCTCGGCCATCGACGGAAGCGTTCCGGAGGGGAGTGTAGCATCCCGCCCCACCGAGGGCCCCGCCCCGGCGCCGCCGGCGACCGCCGCGCCCGACGGCCGGGCTGTGGTAAGAACGGGCTCGCGCGGGTGGGGGGCCGCCACGGTGACGCGGCCTGGGGGGAAGGGGTGATGCGGCAGGACCCAGGAGCCACCATCCGGAGGTTCCGGAGGGTTCGGCGGGGGCCTTCATGGCCCGCGATCACGACCTGCAGGCCGCCCTTGCGGGTTCGCCGCGGAGTGCAGCCATGACGCCGCCCGACACCACGTCCCCGTTCGCCGAGGTCCGCGCGCTGCTGCACAGCGCCCGGCAGGCCGCCGCGCGCCAGGTGAACGCCCTACTCGTACTCACCAACTACGAGATCGGCCGCCGCATCGTCGAGCACGAGCAGGGTGGTGAGGCGCGCGCCGACTACGGAAGACAGGTCGTCGCGTCTCTGGCCGAGCATCTGACCGCCGAGTTCGGGCGGGGCTTCTCCAAGGACAACCTGTGGTTGATGCGGCGGTTCTACCTGACCTACCGGCACAGGCTGCCGAGCAGCGTTGCGCCGCCTCGGATCGGCGATGCGGCGGTCCCAGGCCAGATTGTCGAGACGGCGTCTCCAGAATCTACGCGAGCCCAGAGGCCGGCGCGCCCGTTCACCCTGAGCTGGTCCCACTACGTGTTCCTCCTCGGCGTCAAGGACGAGGCCGCGCGCGCCTTCTACGAGATCGAGGCCGTGCGGGGCGAGTGGTCGCTGAAGGAGCTTCGCCGCCAGTTCGACAGCGCGCTCTACGAGCGACTGGCCTTGTCAAGGGACAAGGACGGGGTGAGGGCGCTCGCCGAGAACGGACAGATCGTGACCCGCCCCGAGGAGGCGCTCAAGGACCCCTACGTGCTCGAGTTCCTCGGCCTTGACGAGAGCGCCGGTTACTCCGAGTCGGACCTCGAGGGTCGCATCATCGACAAGCTCGAGCACTTCCTCCGCGAGCTCGGGACGGGCTTCCTGTTCGAGGGACGCCAGCGGCGGTTCACCTTCGAGGACCAGCACTTCTACGTTGACCTCGTCTTCTACCACCGCCTGCTGCGATGCTTCGTGCTCGTCGACCTCAAGATCGGGCAGCTCACGCACCAGGACCTCGGCCAGATGCAGATGTACGTCAACTTCTACGACCGGTTCGTGAAGCTACCCGAGGAGTCGCTCACCATCGGCATCCTGATGTGCCGGAAGAAGAACGGCGCCGTGGTCGAGATCACCATGCCGCCGGGCGCGAACATCCATGCCCGCGAGTACGTGCTCGCGCTGCCGAGCGCCGAGGAGCTGCGTCGGAAGCTCCTCGAATGGACGGAGGATCCGTGAGCAGCGCCTGGATCGGTCGTCGGTGGGGCCGCCACCGTTGCCCGGCAAGCCGGCCCGGTGGATGGGGGAGCGGCCGATGGGTCGGGGGGCTCGGCCATCACGGGGACGGGTTCCAGCGGGGAGTGTAGCACTCCGGTGCCCGGGCGCCGTCCCCTGCGGGTCTTCAATCACCGCTCAGCTCAGATGGGGAAGGGGCATACGTGGCGGAACGAGCAGTGTTCCAGCCCCCTACTCGGCCCTGACCAAGTTGATTCCGCTCTGGCTCGATCCGGCATTCCCCCGACCGCATCATCCTGTGAATGCGTCGTGGAAGGACATGACTTCCACTGGAAGTACTATACTTCCACCGTGGACCCGGAACCGATCCCCCCCATCCTCGTTCGACTCCGCCGCGCACGCATCCGGTGCGGCATGACCTTGCGAACCGCTGCGTCGGCGCTCGGCGTGAGCCACACAGCACTCAGGCACCTGGAGACGGGAGAGCTCCGCCTGACCCTGGGCCGCGCCCTCGAACTGTGCGTGCTGTATGGCGTCCCGCTCCAGTACCTGCTTCAAGGCCGGAGTACGCTGGGTCGGGGTGGCGTGCAGCTCCGGACGGAGCTCGTCTACTACGGCATGGAAGACCTGAGCCTCCCGGCAACTCAGGGAGTCGTTGCGCTTCGCCGCCGCGAGGAGGTGGTGGCCGATGCCCTGCGCGAGCCCGATGCTCGCGTGCTCCTCAGGCTGCCGGCGCTGCTGATGCGGGCGGACAGGCTGTCGCCCCCACTCCTCGAAGCATTCGCCCAGGAATACGACGTGATCGTTCGACTGGGGTGGATCCTCGACCTGACCCATGATCTGGTCGCCACATCGCTCCTGAGCGGCAACCTGCCCGACGGGCTCGAGGGCGGCAGCCCGTGGCGGCCCCCCGCCGACCTGGCGTGGGATGACCTCGGACTTCCAGGGTCGTCCGACCGCCTTCCCCGCCTCTGGCGTCGTTGGCGGATCGGTGCCGACGTCCGCCCAGGCGACTTTGTGTCCGCATCCGCTCCCCTCCTGGAGGCCGCCGATGAGTGAGCGGATCCACGGATCATGGCGTGGCTGCGGGGCGAGCGCGGCGAGATTTGAGCACCCTCCATCCAGCGGGCGCGGCCTCCGCGCCAGGGAGGGACTGCGTTCGAGCGCTGCTGCCGGTCCGAGGTGGGGCGCGACGATCCCCGGCGGCCTGGGGATGCCTCAGTTCACGCAGAACTCCTGCGCCAGCTCCACGACCTCCCGGGCTCGGTGGAGGGCGCCGCCCCGGCGCAGCGCTTCGGCGAGGGCGTTCCAGGCCCCCGCGTCGTGGGGGCGGGCCAGGACCCAGCGCTCGGTGAGGTGGACCGCCTCGCCCCACGGGGTGCCCGGGGGGAGGGCGGCGAGCTGGGCTTGGAAGTCGACCTCGGGCAGCGCGCCGCCCAGGACCTGGGCCAGGTTCTGCCAGGCCGGCGCGTAGAGGGGGTCGATCTCGGTGCAGCGCACCAGGGCCTGGAGCGCCTCCTCGGGTCGCTCCAGGACGTGGAGGACCACGCCCAGGTCGTTCCAGATCTCCGCCGACAGCGGCGCCCCCTGGAGGGCGCGGTCCAGGATGTGGAGGGCCTCCAGGGTCCGTCCCGCCTCCATGTGGGCCTCCACGGCGGCGGGCTCGTAGCCCTGCACGGCCGGTGAGGGGCGGGCGACGAAGACCAGGGTCCCCGCGTAGAGGCGGCCGCGCCCCCGGGTGGCGGGGTGGCCCCCGTCCCGCTCGAAGCCGGAGCCTGAGGCCGAGGCCGCCCCGTAGCCGAGGTCGAGGCCGATCTCCGGGTCCACGGCGAAGCCGGCGCGGCGCAGCGCCCCCTCCACCTGCCACGGCAGGGGGTCCGCGGGGCCCTCCCCGGTGGCCGCGGCCCGGGCCAGGGCGCGGAACTGGCGGCCGTTGCGGGCGGCGAGGAGGAGGGTGCCGCTCGGGGGGAGCCGCCGGGCCAGGGCCCGGAGGCGCCCCGGCGCCAGGACGTCGGCGACGGCGTCGGGGGGGACCACCACCACGTCGAAGGTCGCCCCCGACCCGATCTCGGCCTCGGCGGCGGCGGCGACCTCGACGGAGATCCGGGGTCCCAGCCGGGCCCGGAGGGGGGCGGGATCGCCCCCGACCACCAGCACCCGGGCGGCGCCCTCGCCCACGACCTCGTCGGCGACGACATCGAGCCAGGAGGCGCCCCCGGGGCCGGTGCCGGTGGTGGGCCCACGCCCCCGCGGTCGGTCCAGCGCCCGGGCCACCGCCTCCCCGGCGCCCGCCTCCTCCAACCCGGGGGAGATCACCTGGGCGCGGCCCTCCAGCAGGGCCCTCCAGGCCGGGGCGGAGGCGGAGTCGGTCCACGCGAAGCCGCCCCCCGCCAGCAGGTGCGCCAGCGCCCGCCGCGGGGCCGGGGCCCCGGGAGGGGGTGTCCCCCCGCAGTACAGCCCCACCGAGGCGCCGAGGCGGCTCGCCAGGGCGAGGCCCGCCAGCAGGTCGAACAGGTCCGACTCGGGGACCTCCCGGGCGTCCCCGGTCAGGACCCCCATCGCCAGGACGGCCGAACCCAGCCGCGCGGCGGCGCCGGCGGGGTGCTCGTGGGGGGGAGGCAGCGCGTCGAGCCCCGAGCGCCGGGACAGGTCCTCGGGATCGGGGCCCAGGACGACGACGGCGGCGTCCCTGCCACGGCGCAGGCGGCGAGCCAGGGCCGCGGCGGCGTCGGCCTGGAGCGCCGGATCCCCCCCGCGGGGCAGCATCAGGGCGATGGTCTCGGGCATGGGTGGACTCTCCAGGGATCGCTCCGGGGCGGAGCGGTGCGGTTCGGTTCGGGCGGGTGGGAGGGGGCCTACGCGACCCGGGCGGGAGACGCCGACGGGGCGATCCCGCTCGCGGCGGCGGCGACGAACACCCGGTCCACCAGCCGGCGCCCCACGGCGTCGGCGTCGTGGGGCGCGGCGAGGACCGGGCCGGCCCTGCCCATGCGCGCGAGCTGCTCGGGGGCGTCGTGCAGCCTGCGGATCGCCGCCTCCAGCGCCCCCACGTCCCCCGGGGGCAGCAGCAGGCCCGAGATCCCGGGCCACACCAGGTCCGCGGTGGAGCCGACGGACGAGGCCAGCACGGGTCGCTGCATCGCCAGGGCCTCCACCAGCACGGTGGGGATCCCGTCCCGATCCCCGTCCTGGGCCTCGATCCCGGGGGCCACCACCAGGTCGGCTCCCGAGAGGGCCTGGAGCACCTCCCGGTGGGGGCGCATCGGCGAGAGGCGGATGGCGGGGTGGTCCGAGGTACCGGTCTGCATCCCCTGGCCCCCGATCACCTCCAGCTCCAGCGGGAGGCCGGCCGCGATCAGCCGGCGCACGGCCCGGACCAGCACCGGAAAGCCCTTCTTCTCTACGGGGCGGCCGACGGCGACGATCCGGTGGAGCCGGGTGGGGGGCGGGCGGGTCAGGACCCGCAGGGGCGCCAGGTCCACGGCGTTGGGGACGACCTCGATCCGGTCCTCCGGCACGCCGCGGTCGGCGATGAAGCGGCCGTGGAAGCGCCCGACGGTCGCCGCCCGGGCGAAGCGGGGATCCCCCGCCACGGCCCGCCACTCCACCGGGCGCACGGCGGCGTCGGTGCGGAAGAGGTCGTAGGCGTGGGCGGTGAAGCTGTAGCTCGCCGAGAGGGCGCGGGCGAGGGGCCTCAGCGTCCGCACGGCGAAGTCGGCGAAGTGGGTGTGGAGGTGGTTGATCCCCGCGCGCCTCAGGACCGCCACGGTCCCCGGGCCGTCCACGGGGAGGTGGAGGGCCGGCAGCGGGGGGCCCGAGGCGAACTCCACCCCCCGGGCGGGGGGACGGTGGGTGGCCAGGAGCACCGCCACGCCCCGCGCCCTCAGCGCCAGGAGCTCCGCGTGCACGAAGGTCTGGCTGGCGACGGGGTACTCCCGGACGAGATAGGCGAGACGAAGCTGTCGATGGCCCAACGCGGTGTCCTCCTCGGCTCCCGCGAGCCTATCGGCCTCCCCCGGGGGCTCCTGAGGCCCCCGCGCTCCCCCCGGGGCCGGCGCCGGAGTGCCGGACGGGGGCCGGAGAGGTTAGGATCCCGCGCCGCCGCGCCGGCCGGGGGAGCCGAGCGGCCCGGAGCCCGAAGATGCCCCTGACCTTCCGCCACTCCGTCCGCGTCGAGTTCGACGAGGTCGACCTCTATGGCATCGTCCACCACGCGCGCTACTTCATCTACATGGAGAGGGCGCGGGTGGCGATGCTGCGGTCCTTGGGGGCTCCCCCGGGGGACGTCCACGGGAGGGGATTCGGGCTGGTCCTGGTGGAGGACCGCACCCGGTACCGGACGCCCGCCCGGTTGTCGGACGTCCTGGACGTCCACATCGAGATGGGACGGCTCGGCGCCGCCTCCATGCGCCTCGACTACCGGATCACCCGGGGCGAGGACGTAGTGGTCGAGTCGGAGATCCGCCTCGCCTGCGTCGGCCCCGACGGACGCCCCCGGACCTTCCCGCCGGAGTTCCGGGCCGTGCTGGAGCCGCCATGACCGCCCGCCTCGCCACCCCCGAGGGCACGGCCCGCTACGCCGCGCGCTTCCGAGACCGCGCTTCGGACGGCCACTTCCGGGTGATCCCAGGGGACCTCGTGGTGTCCTCCATCGGCCTGGGCACCTACCTCGGGGAGGCGGACGACGCGGCGGACCACGCCTACGAGACCGCCATCGCCGCCGCCCTCCAGGGGGCGTGCAACGTCGTCGACACCGCCATCAACTACCGCTGCCAGCACTCGGAGCGGGACGTGGGCAACGCCGTCCGGCGCCTGCTGGCCACCGGCCGGCTGGACCGGGACGAGGTCGTCGTGTGCACCAAGGGGGGCTACGTCCCCTTCGACGGCGAGGAGCCCGAGGATCCCGTCGAGTACCTGCGCTCGACGTTCGTGGTGACGGGGATCGCCCCCGCGAACCGGGTGGTGCAATGGAACTGCATCCACCACCGCTACATCGCCGACCAGGTGGAGCGATCCCTCAAGAACCTGCGGATCGGCGGGATCGACGTGTACTTCCTCCACAACCCCGAGGTCCAGCTCCAGCAGCTCTCCCGGGTGGAGTTCCTGGGGATGCTCGCCGACACCTTTGCGGTCCTGGAGGAGGCGTGCGCCCGGGGCGAGTTGGGCTGCTACGGGCTGGCGACGTGGAACGGCTTCCGGGTGCCCCCCTCGCTGCGGGGTCACCTGCCCCTGCAGGCGATCCTGGAGGTCGCCGAGCGGGTGGGCGGCGCCGGCCACCACCTGCGGGCGGTGCAGATGCCCTTGAACCTGGAGATGCCCGAGGCGCTGACCCTCCGCACCCAGGTCGTGGACGGCGAGCCGTTGCCGGCGCTGGAAGCGGCGAAGCGCTTCGGCCTCGCCACCTTCGCCTCCGCCTCCCTGCTCCAGGGGGATTTGGCCCATCACCTGCCCGCGGGAGCGCGCGCGGCGCTGCCGGGGCTGGCCACCGACGCCCAGCGGGCCCTCCAGTGGAGCCGCAGCGTGCCCGGAGTCGACGTGTCGCTGGTGGGCATGAAGGACGTCCGCCACGTCGAGGAGAACCTCCACCTCGCCCACGTCCCTCCGGCGGATCCCGCGGCGGTCCGGGACCTCGCCGCCCCCCGGGGCTGAGCCGCCCAGGGCGGGCGCGGGCGGGCTACTGCGTCGGTCCCCCCTCCGGCGGCCCCTGGAGGGAGGGTGGGGGGCGCATCGCCGCCCACACCGCGGCCATCATGTCCTCCACCGCCGCGGGCTTGGGCAGGAAGGAGGCGGCTCCCGCGGCGAGCAGGCGGTCGACCTCGCTCCGGGCGTGGTTGCCCGACGAGACGACCACCGCCACGCCGGGAGATCTCCGCCGGAGGGCGGCGAGGTTCGCCGCGGGCTCGGCGTCCTCCGACAGGGCGAGGTCCAGGATCACCACGTCGAAGGGGCCGTCCCCGAAGGCGGCCAGCGCCTCGTCCATCGTGCCCGCCGTCACCACGTCGAAGCCGCCCGCCGTGAGGGCCCGGGCGGTCGCCCTCCGCATCAGGGCCTCGTCGTCCACCACCAGGATCCGGGGCGCACCCTGCTCCCCGGTCGGTGCCGACGCCTCGGCGTCTGCCCGCGCCAGGTCCTCGGGGTCCAGGGACTCCGTGGTGAGGGCCGGATCGGGGAGCGGGGCGCTCCGGGCGGGCCGCAGGGCGCCTCGGGCGGGGCGCAGGGCGTCGCGGGTGGGGAGGCGCACCGTGAAGGTCGTCCCCTCCCCCGCCCGGGAGCGTACCGCCACCTTCCCCCCCAGGTCCTCCACGAGGCGCCGCACGATGGCGAGGCCGAGGCCCGTGCCCCGGCCGGCTCCCTTGGTGGACATGTAGGGCTCGAAGATCCGCGGCAGCACGTCGGGGGGGATCCCGATGCCGTTGTCCGAGACCTCGATCACCCCGAAGCCCTCCTCGGCGCGGGCGGCCAGCAGGATCTCGCCGCCGTCGGGGAGGGCGTCCCGGGCGTTGAGCAGCAGGTTCATCAGCACCTGCTCCAGCTCCGCCGGCTGGCCGACGACGTCGGGCGGATCGGCGGGGACGTCCAGGCGCAGGCGGAGCCGGTCCCCCAGGTTGGGCACCAGGACCCTCATCACCCTCTCCACGGAGCTGCCCAGGGGCGTCCAGCCGGAGGCCTCGGGGCTCGGGGAGCGGCCCAGGGCCATGAGGGAGCGGGCGAGGTCCGCGCCACGCTCGGCGGCCTCGGTGATGTCCGCCACCGCCTGGCGGACGTCCGAGGGAGCGTTCCGCAGGGCCCGGATCGAGCCGGTGGAGATCACGATGGTCCCCAAGATGTTGTTGAAGTCGTGGGCGATCCCCGCCGCCAGCGTGCCCACCCGCTCCAGCCGCTGGGCCTGGGCAAGCTCCTGCTCCATCGCCCGGCGATCGGTGATGTCTCGGCAGACCCCCAGGATGGAGGCGGTGAGGCGGGCCTCGTCCCGGACGGGGCACAGCGCCGTGTGGAGGGTCCGCCACCCCGCGGGCCCCGGACCCGCCCGCACCTCGCACTCCGCTCCCTGGGGATCCCCCCGGCGGCAGGTCTCCAACGCCAGCTCCACGGTCCCGTGGTCCTCGGGGGCGATCCAGCGGAGCAGCGGTGTGCCCACCACGGCCTCCGGTTCCAGGCCCAGGACGTCACGCCAGCGGGGGTTCGCGAACCGGATGATGCCGCCGGCGTCGAGGTCGAAGAGCAGGTCGGGCATCGCCAGGAGCAGGCGGGAGTAGCGGCGTTCGCTCTCCCGCAGCGAGGCGCGCAGGTCGGCCACGCGGTCGCCCGTCTGGCGCAGGGTGACCAGCACCCCGTAGAGGGGGGCGCCGGCGACCATGGCGTGGGCCACCATGGAGGCGAAGCCGGCGCTCCGACCCCGGAGGACCGCGTCCAGGCGGTGCTCGGGCGCGAGGGCCGCCGCCGCCATCAGCGCGAGCTGGAGCCCGAGGCCGATGGCCGCGAGGCGGAAACAGGCCTCCAGCGCCGGGCTGTCGGTCCGCCCCGGGCGAGAGGCCGCCCCCGCCGCCGCCAGCGCCACCGCGACCCCGGCGGCGACGCACCACCGCAAGGATCCGGGGGTCGGGACGGGCCCGAAGGAGGCCAGCGCGGCGACCAGGACCAGCGGAAGGCCCAGGGCCAGGGGGTGCCCCCAGGGGGATCCGAGCCGCGGACCGCCGGCCCGCCACGCCGCCAGGGCGAGGGCGGGGAGAGAGAGGCACTCCAGCCAGCGCCCGAGGGAGTCGGAGTCGGCCCAGTGGGGGAGCGGCGGCCCGGTGCCGGCGGCCGGGCCCACATCCCAGGCCGCCCCCAGGGTCGCCAGCAGGTACGAGACCACCAGCGCGACCCGCCAGCCCTGGCCCTCCTCCCGTACCGAGAGGCCGAGGAGGAGGGCCCCGGCGACGCCCGCCAGGGAGAGCAGGGCCCGGGTCAGCGAGATCCCCACCGCCTCGGGGATCGCCACGGATCCCAGGGGCAGGACGAGCACGACCGCCCCGACGGCGACGGCTACGGAGACGAGGGAGCGGGCCCCGCGGAACATCAGGTGGACGGCCCTCCCAGCAGCCGCCCCACCAGCCGTCGAAACGCCCGGAGGTCCACCGGCTTGTCCAGCAGGTGGAACTCCAGGTCCGTCAGGCGGCGCACCTCCACGGCGCTGCCGATGGAGGCCGTGGTGACCACCAGGTGGGTGCGGTAGCCGATCCGCGCGATCTCCTCCAGGATCAGTACGCCCCCCCAGTGCACGAAGGCGTCGGGGCCGAGCTTGCGCTCCAGGCGCGGGTCCCCCGCCGCCAGGAAGAGGTCCAGCACCACGAGATCATAGGCGTGGGCTCGGATCAGCCGACAACCCTCCGCCGCGGTGCCCGCCGTGTCGTGGGCGAGGCCATGTTCCCCCAGCACCTCCACCAGGGGGGGGATCCGGTACTCCTCGTCCTCGACGATCAACGCCCGGCGACCGGTGGGTGCCGCACCAACCGTCATCGGATGCCTCCGTGCCCCGTCGAGGCAGCGCGTGGAAGGGGAAGCTCGGGGGGGGAGGAGGTCCGTTCCGCGTCCGCCGGCGAGCCGCACGACGGGAGGACGGGGACGCCGGCGCCTCCGCAAGCGCGACGTCGGGCCGTGCCGGCCGTCAGCCGCTATCATAGCGCGTCTCGCCCCTCGGCGACCCCCAACCCCGCACGCCGCGGGGCGGGCAGGGGGCGATCGGCGGCGCCCCGTCGCGCCCGAGGCCCCTTGCTCCCCAGGCCCACCCTTCCCGAGCGGTCCTCCCCCGTGACCCTCGCGGCGTTGCGCGCCGCCGGAGCCGCGCTGGGGGCGGGTCCCCGTCCCTCCCTCGAGGAGGTGCTGGGCGCCGTCGCCTCCCTCGCCGGCCGGCGGGTCGCGGTGGCCTTCGACGGGCGCGCCTCGGCCCTGTCCGCCTGCATGGCCCTGGCTCCCGCCGGATCAGTGGCCCTGCCCCGCCTCGGGGACCCGGCGCTGCTCGCCGCCGCCCGCGCCGCCGCCCGCCCCGTCACGCTCCTCCCCGCCGATCCCGAGACCCTGCTCCCCGTCCCGGACTCCCTCGGGGAGGGGGGTGAGGCGCCCGCCCTGGTGCTCCTCGACGCCCCCTGGGGGGCGCCCCCCTTCCTTCCCGGCTTCGAGGCGGCGTGCGGCGTCGGCGGGATCCCCCTGGTGGTGGACGGGTGGCGCGCCGTGGGGGCCCGGGCGGGGGGAAGACCGGCCGCCTCCTACGGCCGGGCGGCGATCGTGCCCCTGATCTCCTCGCCGGACGATGCGTTCCCCCTCGCCGCGGTGGTGGTGGACGAGCCCGGGGCCGAGGCGGTGCTGCGGGGGAGCCCGGGGCTGGTGGGCGCCGGGTCGCGGCCCGGGGACGGGGCGGCGGGGGCGCTGCTGGGGCTGGTGTTGCGCACCGTGGCGCGGGATCCCCGCCCCTACCGCCTGGGGCTGGGGGGGATCGCCGGGCTGCTGGAGCGGGCCGGAAGGGCCGGGCCGGGGATCCCCGGCGGCGCCGTCCTGGCCCTGGCCCTGGAGGCGGCGGCATCGAGCCCCCGGGTGGCGTCCATGAGGGGTGCCCACGGCCGCACCCTGTACGAGGCGCTTCGGCACGCCCCCGGGCTCTTCGTGCCCGAGCCCGTCCCCGGCACCGAGCCCGCGCCGTGCGCCCTGCCCCTTCGGGTGCGGGACGCCGCCCGGATCCGCCGGACCCTGGGGGAGCGAGGGATCCCCACGCGGTCCGACCTGCTGGCGGACCTCGGCGCCGGGGCGGGGGCCCCGGCGGACCTGGTGCTCCTGCCGGTGTTGCCCCACCTGCGGAACCGGGAGATCCGCCGGGTGGCGGACCGCGTCCGGTCGGCGCTGCTGGGGGCGGAGCGGGAGCGGATCAGGACTTCTTGAAGCGGCCGAAGAGGCCCGCGAGGGGAGACGAGGACGCGGGACTGGCCAACTTCGCGTCGCAGTGCTTGTAGTCGCGCACCGCCTCCCCGTTGGCGGGCTGGAGCTTGATCGCCTGCCTCAGGAAGAGCTTGGCCTGCTCCCAGTTCTCCTTCGCCATCATCACCCGGCCCAGCAGGTGCCAGCCCTTGTCCAGGCGGGTGTTCTGCTTCAGGGCCTCGCGGATCGCCGCCTCGCCGCGGTCCGCGGCCCCGGGGTCCTTCGGGTGGTTGAGCTTGAAGGTGGTGAAGCCGGCGTAGACCGCGTACTCGTGCTCCTGGGGGTAGAGCTCGACGGCGCGGGCGAAGTCCTGGTGGGCGTCCAACAGCTTGCCCGCGTTCATCAGCTTGAGGCCGCGCTTGAACGCCTGCTCGGCGTCGATGATCGCCCGCACCTCCAGCATCGCCTGCTCGTTCTCGTCGGGCTTCCCGTGCACCACCCGGTCCACGTAGCGCTTGCGGGCCTCGGGATCCGACAGGACTTCGTACGCCTCGGTGCACTTGGCGAACAGGGTGCCGGCGGCGTCCCGGATGGGCTCGGCGAAGGCGTGGAGCGCGTCGGGGTGGTAGCGCCGGGCGAGGGCGAAGTAGGCGTTGCGGATCTCCGCCTCCCCCGCGTCGGGCCCGAGGCCGAGCCTCTCGAAGTGGCTATGCCCGCCGGCCCGCTCCACCTGCTCCCGCAGGGCGAAGTAGCGCTGGCGATCCGAGGGCACCAGGTCGCGGACGGCGGAGAGGTCGGCGCCGGTGAGGTCGTCGATCTCCAGGTCGGCCGGGGCCTGGGCCGGCCGGCGCACCGACGGGGCCTTCACCTGGTGGATCCCCGGCCCGAACAGGGCCACGGCGTCCAGGCCCCCCCGACCGGGGTCCGGGTCGGGCTCGGGGACGGCGGGCGACGGCATCGACCCCGCGGCATGGACCGCGGGAGGCGTCGACGTCGAGGATCCGTCCGGGCCTCCGACCAGGATCCCCGCCAGGGGATCGCCCGGGGCGCCGGCCCGGGCCCGGGAAGGGGACGGTGGTGGCGCCGCGGCCGCGGGCGGATCGAACACCACCGCGCCCAGGCGATGGAGGAGCAGGACCAGCCTCGCCGCCTCCTCCCGGGGCAGGACCGAGAAGCTCAGTACCTCGTCCAGGCCCCGGGCCCCGTCCAGGGAGCAGAAGAAGTCGAACTGCGCCGCGCCCAGCCCCAGATCGGGGATCGGCACCGGCGGGGCCGGGGCACCCCGGGGCCGGGCCCCCCAGGAGGGGCGCAGGAGGGAGGTCACGTCGGCGTCGGCCAGGTAGCGGGCCGCGCCGGCCATCAGCACCCGGGGCAGGGTCACGTTCGTCGGCGGGGTGGGGAGGGGCGGGAGGCCCGCCGAGGGGCGGAAGGCGCAGGTGGCGTCCCGCCAGGCCAGGCTCGCGGCGACCAGGTGCTCCGCCCGCCGGCGGAGCAGGGTCCGGACGTCGTCCGGGGAGATGGCCCCCGCGTCCACCAGGACCTGGAGGGGGCGGGTGGGGCCTTCCCGGGCCGCCGCCTCCGCCCGGGCCCTGAGGGGGCCGTCGATGGTCCCCCGGGCCTCCAGGGCGTGGAGCAGGGACTCCTTGGGCAGGTCGCTGTCGGCCTGCACGACCTCGCCCTGGTGGTAGAAGACCCGCCTCCGCCCGGCTCCGCGGTCGAGCTGGAGCACGCCCGAGCGCCGGGCGCGGAAGGGCTCCACCAGGGCGTCCAGGGGGTGCGGCGGGGCGGTGGCGGCGTCGTGGGGGGAGGTCACGGGGCGGACTCGCGGCCGGGGCGGCGGATCCGCCGCTCGTGCCGAGCCATTGTCCCGATCTCGAGGCGGCATTGCCACCCTCTCGGCGAACCGCGGGCCGCCGGCGTCCCTCAGGCCCCGGTCGCCCCCTCCCCGAGGACCCGCAGGAACGCCCCCCGGACGCCCTCCGCCGCCGCCTCGCAGCGGGCCCGGAGCCGCTCCCCGCCCGCTCCGTCTCCGGCGCCGAGGAGGGCCCGGGCGAGGGCGTCGGCCTCGGGGGAAGGGAAGGGCACCGCCGTCGCCCCGGCGCCGCGCATCAGCCGCAGTCGGTCCTGGACGTCCCGGAAGAGGCGCCAGCCGGCGGCGAGGGCGTCGCGGTCCCGGGGGGCCAGGACCCCCGCCTCCTCCAGCCGCGCCAGGGCCCGGGGGGTGGAGGGCTCCCGCACGCCGGCCTCGGGGCGGCAGAGCTGGAGGTACTGGGCCGCCAGCTCCACCTCGGCGATCCCCCCCCTGCCGTACTTGGGGTGGAGGGCGCCGGGCGGGCCCGAGGCCAGCTCCCGCTCCTGGGCGGCCCGGAGCCGCCACACCTCGCCGGCCAAGGCGCCGGGGTCCTCGGGGCGCGCCCGGAGCCCCTCGTCCACGGCGCGCTCGGCGCGGGCGGGGAGATCCCCCTCGCCGGCGACGGCCCGCGCCCGGGTCAGGGCCAGGCGCTCCCAGGGCTCGGCCCGGAGGGCGACGTGCTCGGCGAAGGCGTCGAGGCGGGTCACCACAGGCCCGGCGTGGCCCGAGGGGCGCAGCCGCAGGTCCACCTCGTAGGCCACCCCCTCCCGCGTCGGGGCCGACAGGGACGCGAGGACGCGCTGGAAGAGGCGGGCGAAGGGGTCCGACGCCGCGGGGTCCTCGGGATCGTCCGGGTCGTACAGGAAGACCAGGTCGAGGTCGGAGCCGAAGCCCATCTCGCCCCCCCCGAGGCGCCCCAGTCCCAGCACCGCCACCCGCCCCCGGGGATCCCGGCCAGCGCGGGCGCGGGCGGCGCGGGCCAAGCGCAGCGACGCCGCGATGCAGGTCTCCGCCACGGCGGTGAGCTGCCCCCACGCCCCCTCGCCGTCCAGGGTCCTGCCGATCAGGTGCAGCCCGATCCGCAGCCTCTCGGTGCGGGCGAAGCGGCGGATCGCGTCCAGGACCCCCTCCTCGTCCTCGGAACCCGCCCGCGCCGCCAGCAGGGCCGCCATCTCCGCGCCGTCCCGCCGGGCGGTCTCGGCGTCCCGCAGCACCAGGGCGTCCAGCAGCTCCGGGCTCCGCAGCAGGTCGTCCGAGAGCAGGTCGCTGGCCCCGAAGAGGCGCCCCAGGAGGGAGAGCACCTCGGGGTGTCGGGCGAGGAGGTCGTAGAGGGTCCCCCGGACGCCGATCCGGCGCACCAGGGAGTCGAAGCGCTCCAGGACGAGGTCGGGGTCCCGGGAGGCCAGGGCCCGCTCCAGGAGGAGGGGGGCGACGTCGGCGAAGCGGCGGCGGGCCTCGGGGCGCAGGCGGCGGTCCGGGGGGCCGTCCCGCAGCAGGTCGAGGCGGCGCCGGGCCCCGTCGGGGTCCCGGAACCCGGCGGCCCGGAGCCTCTCCTCCACGGCGCCGGCTGCGGCGTAGGGGTCCAGCAGGGCCCGGGCCTCCTCGGCGACGGGGTCCCGCGGGAGCGGCGCTCCCGCCCCGCCCCCCGGGGGGGCGAAGAGGGCGTCGAAGCGGCGGCGCACCGCGGTCCGGGCCGACTCCAGGCCCCGGAGCAGGGCCTCCCCGGGGTGGGGATCCTCCCCCAGCCCCATCATGCGGGCCAGGACCCAGAGGTCCCGCTCCCCCCGGGGCAGCCGCTGGGTGTGGCGCTCGTCGGGGGTCTGGATCCGGTGCTCCAGGCGCCGCAGGAGGTCCCAGGCGGCGGCGAGGTCGGCGGCGTCGGCCTCGGGGATCCGCCCGGCGCGGACCAGGGCGTCCAGGGCGGGCAGGGTTCCGGCGAGGCGGAGAGCGGGCAGGCGCCCGCCGGCCAGGAGCTGGTGGGCCTGGACGAAGAACTCCAGCTCCCGGATCCCCCCCGAGCCCAGCTTGACGTCGAACTCCCCCTCGGCGGCCCGGGCGGCGCGGTCGATGCGCTCCTTCATGCCCCGCATGTCCGCCAGGGTCCCGTAGTCCAGGTAGCGGCGCCACACGAAGGGGGCGAGGGCCGCCAGCAGCCCCTCGCCCACCCCGGGATCCCCGGCGCAGACCCGGGCCCGGAGCCACGCCGAGCGCTCCCACGTCTGTCCGTAGTTCAGGTAGTGCAGCTCGGCGGCGGCGGCGGTGGGGACCAGGGGGCCGGCGGCGCCGTCGGGGCGGAGGTTCAGGTCCACCCGGTACAGGAACCCCCGGGGCGAGGACTGGCTCAGCAGGCGGCCCACGGCCTCGCCCACCCGCCCGAAGAAGGACCGGTGGGGCAGGGGTCCCCGGGGCCCCCCCCGGGTCTCGCCGGAGGCGTCGAAGGCGACGTACACCAGGTCCACGTCGGAGGAGTAGTTCAGCTCGGAGCTGCCCAGCTTGCCCAGGGCCAGCGCCGAGAAGCCGAGGGAGGAGGAGTCCCGGGGAGCGGGCGCGCCTCCCCCCCAGGGAGGCGGGGCGCGGCCGGGGAGGGCGTCGCCGGGGGGGCCGTGGCGGGCGGCGAGGGAGGCGTAAGCGTGGTCCACCGCGGCGCCGACGCAGGCGTCCGCCAGGTCCGAGAGGAGGGCGCACTCCCGGGCGATGGGGAGCCTCCCCCGCACGGCGTCGGCGGTCCACCTCGCCAGGCATCGGTACTTGAGGTCCAGCAGGGCGTCCAGCAGCCGCGGGTCGTCCCCTCCGGCTTCGGCCCGGGCCCGGGCCGCGGCCTCGGCGGGGACGGGGGGATCCTCGGAGGCGGCCCCCGGGTGTCGGGACATCACCTCGCGGCAGGCGCGGCTGGCCCCCAGCAGGGCGACGGCGGCGTCCAGGGCCTCCCCTGAGGGGACGGCCGCCGAGGGATCGGCGAGCCTCTCTCCGAGTCCGGCGAGGGCCAGGGCGGGATCGGCGGCCCGGGCGACGGCCCGGAGGGCGCCGGGCAGGGCGGCGGGAGACACACGGAGCCGCAGCGCCGCCACCCGCCGCGCCGCGGCGCCGGGATCGGGGAAGGCCGGGGCGAAGGGCCCGAGGCGCTCTCCGGCGAGCCCGGGATCCTCGGGCAGGTCCTGGAGGGCACGGGCGAGGGCGTCGCCGGGGCTCGGGGTCATGGCGGCCTGCGTTCCTGAAGGGATCCCGACCCTGAGCCCTGCGCCCCGCCGGGTCAACTCCCCGGCGATCCAAGCGAGGCGGCTATCCGCCGCACCGACTTGAACGAACGGGACAGGCATGTCCGGGGAAATGTAAAGGGTGCGGCTCCTTTCAGTCGACGGGGGTGACGAGGCGGAGGTGGCGTCCCGGTCGGGTGGAGGTGAGCTGGGGCAC
>JAKLKC010000031.1 GCA_023150875.1 Myxococcota bacterium
GCACGGGCACGAAGCACGGGCACCAGGCACGTGCACGAAGCACGGGCACGAAGCACGGGCACGAAGCACGGGCACGAAGCACGGGCACGAAGCACGAGACGCGGGCGCGAGGCGCGGGCGCGGGCAGGGGCGCGGGCGGGCGGGGCGGCGCTCTGGTAAGGTGCGGCGGGCCCGGTCCGCGGGTCGGGGGCGCCCCCCCGGCCTTCGCCGGGACCGGACGCGACCGATGCCCGAGCCCGGAACAGCCCTCCCCTCCCCTGCCGCTCCGCGCGCCACCGTGCTGGTGGCGGTGTGGAACGGCGCGGCGGCCCTCCCCCGGACGCTGGACTCCGTCGGCCGCCAGACCCTCGGGGACCTGGAGTGCCTGGTGGTGGACGACGGCTCCACGGACGAGACCCCGTCGGTCCTGGCCGCGATCGCCCGGCGCGATCCCCGCTTCCGGGTCATCCGCAACCCCCGGAACGTCGGGCTCACCCGCTCCCTGGCCCGGGGGCTGGACGAGGCCCGGGCGCCGGTGGTGGCCCGCCTGGACTGCGGCGACGCGGCCCACCCGGGCCGCCTGGAGCGGCAGGTGGCGCTCCTGGCGCACCGACCCGACGTGGTCCTGGTCTCCAGCCGGGTGCGGATCGTGGACGGCGCGGGGGAACCCGTGTGCGCGGGCCTCGCCGAGCCGGGCGACGTCCGGGCGGCCCGGCTCCTGGCAGGCAACCCCTTCGTCCACAGCGCGGTGGCCTTCCGCACCGACGCGGTGCGAGCCCTCTCGGGCTACGACCCCCGCTTCCGCTACGCCCAGGACTACGAGCTCTGGACCCGCCTGCTGCTCCGGGGCCCGGGCCACGTGCTGGACGAGGCCCTGGTGGACTGGACCCTGGACCCCGGCGGCCTGACGGTGAAGAAGCGCGCCCTCCAGAAGCGCTATCGCGAGATCGCCCGCGACGCCCTCCGCGCCCGCCTCGGCGGCATGCCCGAGGACCGGGTGGAGGCCCAGGTGGCCGACGCCCTGGCGTCGGTGTCCGCGCCCCCCTCCCCGCCCCCTCCGGCGAGGCCCGCCCCCTACGACTTCCTGTGCGCCAAGGCCGCCCTGGCCAACGGCGACCTCCCCGCCTGCCGGGCCCGGGCGCTGCGCTCCCTGACCCACCACCGCCACGCCCCCTCGGCGGCCCTCTGGGCCCTCACCTTCGCCCCCACCCGTCTCCGGGAGGGCATCACCTCCCTGGCCACCCGCGCCCGGGGCTGAGCACCGCCCCTCCCCCGCCCGCCCGGGGCGAACTTCTGCTGCCTATCCGTCTGCCGCCCGAAGCTCCAAGTTTCCCCGCCCTTCCCTTTGTGTTCTCTGTGGGCCCCGGACGGGCCGCTCCGTGCCTCTGTGGGCGAGCCCAGGACGGCGAGCCATTGCGACCGCTGGCAGTCATCACGAACCGCCCCGGGTGGCATCCGGATAGGCATGGAACTACGAAACACGCGAAAGGCGCGAAACAAGACCTATCGCGTATTTCGCGTGTAGCATCGTTCACACGTGCTCGAAGTTGCAGTTCAGCATGTTGCACGTCCTCGGGCAGTGGTACGCCTCCCAGCGGCGGCGCTGGGACTTGAGGCTGTTCCACATCCAGGGGAGGGGGGCGTCGCGGACGTGGCCGACGGGGGGGAGCCAGAAGCACAGGAGGAAGTTGCCGTAGGGGTCCAGGGAGATGTCGGAGTGGCCGGCGTTGCAGGGGAGGCCATTGGACTCGCCGGGGCTCCGGAAGTAGCGCTTCATCTCCTGGAGCTGTCCGACGCTGTTGCAGATGGGGCCGTCCTGCTCCTTGATGCGGGTGAACCAGTCCATCGACTCGTCCAGGAGGGGCCAGTCACGCTCGGTGGGGAACCAGGGGGAGCGGAGGTACCAGTGGGGGTCGTAGTCGCGGCCGAAGGTGGAGAAGAGGGGCTGGAGGACGAGCTGGTAACCGTGGCGGACGCAGAAGTCGAACTGGCGGCGCAGCTCGGGGAGGCTGCCGCGGTGGACGATGTTCGCCACGATGATCCGCGGGCTGGGGAGGGCTCGGAAGTGCTCCAGGGTCCGCATCACCTTGGCGAAGGTGCCCTGCTGGCCCCGGATGGCGTCGTGGGTCTCCGCCGTCGCCCCGTCCAGGGACACGTACAGGACCTTCAGACCCGCGGCGTGGACCTCCCGGGCCCGGGCCTCGTTGAACAGGGTGCCGTTGGTGTTGCTGGTCACCTCGAAGCCCAGCCCCGTCGCGTGGGCGATGAGCTCCGGCAGGTCCTTGCGCAGGAAGGGCTCCCCCCCCGCGAAGTTGAGGCCCACCGCCCCCGCCCAGTGGGCCGCCTGGTCGAAGACCGACCGCCACTCGTGGGTCGTCAGCTCCTTGCCCGGCGCGATCTTCCAGATGTCGCACATGTTGCAGGGAAGACAGCACCGGTCCGTGATCGACACGTGGATCTGCTTCGGCGGCGCCTCGGCGGGCTTCAGCTTGAGCAGGTCCCGCAGGGACGCGGCGGCGGCGAGGCGGGGGGGGGCGTCCAGCAGGGGCAGGGAGACCATCAGGCGTGGACCTCCGCCCTGGCCGGAGCCCGCGCCGGGTAGGCGACGGGGTCGTCCGGGTGGGGGCTCGCCCCTTCGGCGACGTAGGGGCGGGGCAGCTCCACCAGCGGCGCGTCCAGCCCCAGGGCCGCCTGGGCTCGGGCCACCTCGGCGGGGACGATCCCCGTGTAGTTCACCGACCGGGGGATGAAGCAGGTCTGGCAGTAGGGCAGCTCCGAGTAGTCCCCCCTCGCCACCTGCTGCCGGCGGCGGGCCAGGAGGGGGCTCCGGGTCCAGATCTCGCTGAAGCTGCGCCTCTTCAGGTCCCCCACCACCAGGTGATACGTGTTGTCCCTGGTGCACACCGTCACCCGGCCATCGCTGCTGACGGTGGGGCTCTTCCAGAAGCCCGAGCAGGTGGCGAGGTTCGTGCGACCCACCCCCACCTTCACCTTCTCCTCGACCCCGGGCGTCACCACCGGCGCCAGCCCCATGCGGCCCATCAGGGCGTCGTAGACCGCGTTCTGGCGGTCCTGCTCCTCGGGCGTCGGGCAGTCGAGCTGCTTCAGGAAGACGTGCTCGTGCTCGTCCCAGTGGGGGACGTGGTAGCCCGTGGCGCGCCACTTCAAGCCGGCACGGTCGAACTCCTCGCCCCAGAAGCGGGTGAACTCCTCGGCCTCCCCCGCGTTGGTGTCGCTGACGATGAACTGGAACACCAGCTTGGGGTTCCGGGCCCGGAGCTCGCCCTTGAGACGTACCATCCGGCGGGCGTTCTTGTGACTCCGGTCGAAGCCGTCCACCCCCTTGATGGCCACGTAGGTCTCCCGGCGGATGGCGTCCATCGTCATGTGCCACACCTGGGGCACCGGGTGGTCGTTGAGGGCGACGCGGCAGATCCGCTCCGTCAGGGGGAAGCAGTTGGTGTGGACCTCGACCTTCGAGAAGACCGCCCCGTCCCGGTTGTAGCTCAGGACGTCCCCGTAGATCTCCGCGAACTCCGGGTTCGCCAGGGGCTCCCCCAGCCAGAACATCACCAGGTTGTCGAAGTGGAGCCCCGTGGACCGCAGGTCCCGCATCAGCTCCCGCACCATCCCCCGGTCCATGTGCACGTAGTCCAGGTAGTGGGGGTGCCCCAGCTCCGCCTCCGCCACGGCGCAGTGGCGACACTTCAGGGGGCACTTGTTGGAGAGCTCCAGCACCAGGTAGCTCCCCGGGAGGTTCATCCCCGCCACGTCCAGGGCGCGGCCCCCACTCACCCGGCCGCCCTCCGGGCCGCCCGCCGCCCGCCCCGGCTTCGGCCGCCCCTCCTCTCGTCCTTGCGGGCGCCGCGAGGTCCCGCGCCCGCCGCCTCCGGGACCGGGGGGGCCAGGACCTCGGGATCCCCGGGGAGCGGCTCGCCGCCGTCGTTCCACAGCACCGGCTCCGCTGCGGGCAGGGTGACGCCCCGCCGCCTGGCCTCCCTCGACTCGCGCCCCGGCGCCTTCACCACCGCCCGCTCCACGTCCATCGGGCGCTCCGCGGGCTTGATCCAGAAGGGGAGGCCCGTCGCCTGTTGGAACTCGTACAGGGAGTGGTTGAAACACTGGTCCAGGCAGCCGTCCCGGTGGATCGCCTCCCGCATCCGCTGGGCCTCGGGGGAGTAGAACAACACGTCCAGGGGCGTGTCGAAGACCGACCCCACCTGGAGGTCCTTCTGGTCCCACACGCAGCAGGGGACCATCCGCCCCTCGTGGTTCACCGCGAGCTGCTCCACGAGGCCCAGGCAGCGGTAGTGCTCCCGCCGCCCCCCCATGTACTCGATGCCGTGCTCGTAGTAGTCCAGGCGCTCCCTCACCGTGGGCTCGTGCTGGGCGATGCGGCGCACCGTCTCGCGGTAGGTCTCCACCTGGCCGGGCTCGGTGACGTAGAGGTGGGGGTAGCCGTTCACCGGCCAGAAGTCGAAGCCGATCCCCCGGTCCTTGGCGTATCGATACACCGCCCACAGGTCCTGGACGTTCTGGTTCGTCACCACGAAGTACACGTTGAGCCAGATCCGCGTCTCGCGCTGGAGCCTCTCGATGGCCCTCGCGACGGCGTCGAAGGTCCCGGGCCGCCCCCGCAGCCGGTCGTGCAGGGCCCCCATCCCGTCGATGGAGATCGACAAGGAGTCCACCCCCGAGCGCTTCAGCCGGTCGAACTGGTCCTCGATCAGCGTGCCGTTGGTGGTGACGTTGACCCCGAGGCCGAGGTTCCGGGCCCTCTCGATGAGGTCGAAGGCGCCCGGGTGGACGAAGGGCTCGCCGCCGGTGACCACCAGCGTCTTCACCCCCGCCGCCGGGGCCCGGTCCACCACCTTGCACGCCTGCTCGTAGGGCATCAGGTCCTGGTGGTGCCAGAGGTCGCAGAAGTCGCACTTGAGGTTGCAGCGCTTGTTGAGCAGGAGGATCAGCGTCCGGGGCTTCGTCCACGCGGGCTTCGACGGCAGGTGGGCGACGATTTCGCTCTCCCCCAGGGCGTGCACCGGCTCCCCCGCCGCGTCGAAGCCGTGCCGGAACCCCTGGCCGCCTGCGGTCGCGCCCAGGACCGGCAGGCCCCGGCGCGAGGCCTGGCGGGCCCGCCGGGCCCTCTCCCTCTCCATCTGGGCCCGGGCCTCGGCCACCTCCTCCTCCAGGGTGGGCCGACGGACGTCCTCCAGCCCGGCGGCGACCTCCTGGTTGAAGTCCCCTCCCCGCCCTCGTCCCTCGAAGAGGGCGACGTAGCGGCGGCCGATGTCGTCCCAGTCGAAGCCCTCGACGAAGCGGCGCGCCATGCGGCCCATCCCCCGGGCCAGGGCCGGCTCCCGGAGCAGCCGCGTCACCCGGTCGGCGAAGGCGTCCCAGTCGTCGTCGGGCGTCAGCATCAGCTCGTGCCCGTCCCGCACCGGGATCCCCTCGGCCCCCTTGCGGGTCGACACCACCGCCCGGGCGCCGGCGAAGTACTCCAGGATCTTCATCCGCGTGCCCCCACCGGAGCGCAGGGGCACCACGCACACGTCGGCGGCGGCGACGTGGCTGGCCAGGTCGTCCACGACGCCGGTGTAGGTGAGGCGGGGGTGGGTGTAGTAGTCCGGGGGGTTCATGCCCGACACCAGGGCGTGGCAGCGCACGCCGCCCGCCTCCAGCCGCGGCAGGACCTCCTCCACCAGCACCTTGCAGGCAATCGTGTTGGGCCAGTAGTGGAGGGTGCCGTGGAAGTAGAGCAGCGGCACGTCCCCCGGCAGGCCGTAGCGCTCCCGGATCCCCGCCCCCGTCCGCGCCTCGAAGGTGGACAGGTCCACCCCGTGGGGGATCACGGTGATCCGCCCGGCGTCCACTCCGTCCGCCACCATCCGGTCCCGGTCGTCCCGGGACACCGCCACCACGTCGTCGCACCAGTCCAGGAGGGACAGCTCCACCTCCCGGAGCCGGCCCAGCACCTCCCGGGGCAGGCCGGTCATCTCGGCGAGGCGGAGGTGCTCGACGTTGTGCTGCACGATGCACGAACGGCCACCGTTGACCGCCGCCGCCACCACGCAGGGCATCCCGAAGCCCGGGAACTCGGCCTGGTACACCGTGATCCCGTGCCGCCGCCCCACGAAGGCGGTGCGGAGCCAGAAGTCGGGGTCGAAGACGGGCTGGTAAAGCAGGTGCTCGTCCGGCGGGTAGCCGACGGCGTGCAGCACCCGCTCCACGGTCCGCCAGTAGTCGGGCACCCCGAGGCGGCGCAGCCAGGGCAGGAGCCGGGGGGGCACCCGCGTCGCGGCGACGAGGCGCGGGGGGTAGGCCAGCTCCTCCTTCTCGCCCCCCGAGAACCGGTAGTACCGCAGGCGGTCCGCGGTCACCACGTAGGTCTCGGCCCCCGCCCGGGAGAGCGACTCGGCGGTCCGCACGATCTTCACCGCGGCGCCGTGGACGGCGGGGTACAGATCGGGGCGGGTGACGATGCAGACCTTCACGCCTCGGACTCCGGAGCGGGGGCGGGCGCGGGTCCCCGGGCCCCGGAGAGAGAGGGGGCGGGGAGAGGGGGCGGAGGGAGGGCGCCCGGCGCTGCCCGAACCCCGGGGGGCGGGTGACGGGAGCGGCCCCCGACCGTCTCGTGTATAGCTGGCGCCTTCCCGGAGTGTCAACGAGAGCGGGGCCCGGCCACGGAGCGGGGGGAGTCTCCCCGCCGCGCGACCCGGGAAGGGACCGGAGCGCGGGGGGAGGCGTGTTGCGGGCCCCCCGGGCGTGTGCTACCGTGCCGTGGCCCGGCTGGTGGAATTCCTGAGTGATTCGGGCGATCTTGCGGCTCGGACCCCACGGTCCCGACCGCCGGGAGCGGGCCTTGGTGGCGGAGACTCCGGCGCTGCCGGTGCTGAGCGAGGGCGAGGAGATCGCCGCGCGGATCCGCGGGTGGGACCGGGGGGAGACCCGGGGGCCCTACACCCTCGAGATCTACCCCACCATGACCTGCAACATCGACTGCGTGTTCTGCGACACCACGTACCGCAAGGGCAAGCAGTCCGGCGAGCTGAACCTCGGCCAGTACCTGGAGGTGATCGAGGACGCCGCACGGATGGGGGTGCGACGGGTCTTCATCCTGGGGGGCGGCGAGCCCCTGGCGGCCCGGGGGGTGACCCCCGCTGTGATGAAGAGGATCAAGGACCTGGGCATGGAGGGGGTGCTGGGCACCAACGGCACCCTCTTCACCGAGGAGCTGATCCAGCAGTGCCTCGACACCGGCTGGGACGAGCTGCACTTCAGCCTCGACGCGCCCGACGCCCGGGTCAACGACTACCTCCGGGGGCGGCGGGGCAACTTCCGGCAGGTGGTCCGCCTGATGTGCCGCTTCCACGGGCTCAAGCGCGAGCGGGGCCTGGCGTCGCCCCGCATGCTGATCCACACGGTGGTCACCAACAAGAACTTCCGCCTCCTCCCCCGCATGGTGGAGCAGGCGTGGGCCGTCGGCTGCTTCCGGGTCAACTTCGACTACATCATCGCCTACCGCCCGGAACAGAGCGCCCTGAACCTCGACGACGACGAGAGGGTGGAGATCCGGGAGTACGCCCTCCGGGGCATCGAGGTCGCGAAGCGCCTCGGGATCGAGACGACCCTGGAGCAGTTCCTCGACGTCCGCACCATGGAGCGGGGGCGGATGGCGTTCGAGAGGGTGGGCCCGGACGACGTCGCCCACGCCCCCTGCCTCAACCCCTGGTACTACCTTGTGGTGCACCCCACGGGGCGGGTCAGCCCCTGCTGCGTGATCGCCGGCCCGGGCGAGGACGTGCGGGAGGCGGGCCTGGCGGCGACCTGGGAGAGGGGGAAGTACTTCACGGACCTGAGGGGTAGCATGAGGAAGAAGGTGATGACCGACCTCTGCCGCAACTGCAGCCAGCACATCATCGCGCGCAACGACTACATCCGCGAGCACCTGCGCGGGCCGGCCTGACCATCCATGGCGCTCAACGTCAACCTCGAGCTCACCGACCTCTGCAACATCAAGTGCCGCATGTGCGGCCAGGCGTACACGAACAAGGTCCACTCGAACCCCGAGTCCTTCATGAAGTGGGACGTGTGGGTCGCCCTGCTGGACGGGCTGCGGGACTACGGCGAGGAGATCCACCTCTGCCCCCACTGGCTCGGGGAGCCCACCCTCCACCCCCGCTTCGACGAGTTCGTCCGCTACGCTTTCGAGCGCAACGCCGGCAACCGCCTCTTCCGCCACTTCAAGCTGCACACCAACGGGGTGCTCCTGGACGACCGGCGGATCGACACCCTGCTGGACTGCGCGAACCGGCCCGACGCGGCGCCGGACACCTTCCGCTTCCTGCACTTCTCCGTCGACGCCTTCACCCCCGCGGTCTACCGGCAGGTCAAGAGGTTCGACCACGGGGCGAGGGTCTTCCGCAACCTCGGCCGCTTCGTCGAGAGGCGCGTGGAGCGCGGGCTCCGCTACCCCTACGTGACCATCGCCTTCATCGTGATGCCGGAGAACGCCCACGAGGCCGGGTGGTTCCTGGAGTACTGGAGGTCGCGGTTCGACCGCCTGGGCATCGAGCTGGCCCTGTCCTACGACTGGCCCCAGGAGGTGGTGGACACCCTCTACTTCCGGCGCCTCCACCAGGCGGACCAGGCCACCGCGGACCGCCTGCACCGGGAAGTGCTGGAACGGCTGAGGATCCTGGCCCCCGGCGAGCGGGGCGCCTTCATCTCGGAGTCCTTCTGATGTCGGGCGATCCCGGCGAGCGCCGCCCCTGCGCGGGCCTGTGGAACACGCCGATGGTGTACGTCAACGGCGACGTCACCACCTGCTGCCTGGACCAGCACCTGCTGAACCGCATCGGCAACCTGAGGGAGCAGAGCCTGAAACGGATCTGGCAGGGGGAGACCGTCCACGCCTGGCGCCTCGCCCACGTCGAGGGGCGCTACCAGGACAGCGGGCCCTACTGCACCGCCTGCAACTGGCGGAGCGCGGGCACCATGCCCGACGAGAAGATCGAGGCGTGGCTGGTGGAGACCGGAGAGGCCGGAGCCCTGGCCCGCTGGCGGGCCCGGAGGGGCGACCGGGACGCCGGCTGAGCCCCTGGACGGGGGAGCCTCCTCCGTTCGCCTCGTCGACTTCCTCCGGCCCATCCGCGCGGGGCTCCTGGCCGAATCGCCCCGGCTGTGTTATGTGACCGCTCCCGCGCGCGGGGCGCCCCCCGCCTGGGTTTCGATCCATACCAGAGGCGGACCGGAGGAGACGAACCGATGGCGATCGCGAAGCTGAACCTGGAGGACATCCGCGTGCCCGCCGACGTGCCCGGCGAGGTGGCCGACGACTACCGTCGCAACCTCCACCGGGCGACCCGGGGCACCGGCCGGCTGATGCTCTTCGCCGGCGACCAGAAGATCGAGCACCTGAACGACGACTTCTTCGGTCCCGGGATCCCCGAGGAGGACGCCGACCCCGAGCACCTCTTCCGCATCGCCTCCCAGGGCACGATCGGGGTCTTCGCCACCCAGCTCGGCCTCGTCACCCGCTACGGGCGCGACTACCCCGACGTCAACTACCTGGTGAAGATCAACAGCAAGTCCCACCTGCTGAAGACCAAGACGCGCGACCCCCGGTCCTGGGCCCTGAACAGCATCGACCAGGTGCTGGAGACCCGGGAGCGCTCGGGGCTGAACATCGTGGGGGTGGGCTACACGGTCTACGTCGGCTCGGCCTACGAGCACGAGATGTTCGCCGAGGCCGCCGAGCTGGCCTTCGACGCCCGGGAGGCCGGACTGTTCTCGGTCTTCTGGATGTATCCCCGGGGTCAGTCGGTGGCGGACGAGAAGGACCCCCACGTGATCGCCGGGGCCGCCGGCACGGCCGTGTGCCTGGGCGCCGACTTCTGCAAGGTCAACTACCCCCAGCGGGGATCCGAGCCCCGGGGCGAGCTCCTCCGCCAGGCCGTGAAGGCCGCGGGCCGCACCGGGCTGATCTGCGCCGGCGGCTCGTCGGCGAGCCCCCAGAAGTTCCTGCAGGACCTCTGGGACCAGATCAACGTCGGCGGGGCCGTCGGGAACGCCACCGGCCGCAACATCCACCAGCGCACCCTGACCGACGCGGTGCGCCTCTGCGACGCGATCTCCGCGGTGACATACGCCGGCGCCGACGTCGATCGCGCCCTCCGGATCTTCGCGGGCGACGAGAAGTTCTCCCTCCCGGGCTGAACCACTTCCGCGCCCCCCACCCGCCTCCCAAGAGATCCGCGCCACCGCGGCACCCTCCCCTTGTCGTCCCGCCCCGGCTCTGCTTCAATGGGGCACTGCCGGTGCGCCCCCGTCCACGACCGACTCCGGGACGCGCCGAAGCCGGAGGTCAATCGATGCCTCGGAACTCCTCCGTGCGCCTGGCGCTGGGCCTCGGCGCGGCGTCCACGCTGCCCTTCCTGGGCTGCGGCCCCGACGTCCAGATCACCTCCCAGACGGGCGTCCTGGAGATCTCCCCGAACCTCATCGACTTCGGGGCGATCGCGTCGGGCACCGAGGCGACCGAGACGGTGAACCTCGACAACACGAGCCCGGACGTCTCCCTGGAGGTGCTCAGCGTGGCCCTCCAGGGCGCCGACGCCGGGAGCTTCACCATCGTCGAGGGGGGGTTCAGCGGGCGCATCGAGGCGTCCTCGGCGATGCCCCTGAGCATCGCCTTCCACCCCACCACCCTCGGCTTCCTCATGGCGGAGCTGGTGGTGACCACGGAGGGGAGCGAGGGCAACACGGTCTCCACCATCGACGTGCGCGGCGAGTCCGTGGACGGAGGCCTCCAGGTCTACCCGCGCGTCGTCGACTTCGGCCCCGTGGACGTCGGGGACTCCGAGGAGGCGGCGGTCATCATCGAGAACCCGACGTCCATCCCCATCGTGATCGACGAGATCGACTTCTCGGGGGACGACGGCTTCGACTACGACGCCCCAAGCTACCTCGGCAACCTGCCCTGGACCGTCGATCCCGGTGACCGGATCGACATCGACGTCGCCTTCGAGGCGGACGGTACGGACCCCGCGTCGGCCGGCCTGACGCTCCTGGGGTCCACCTTCGACGCCATCGACGTCACCCTGCTGGCGAACACCTGCGAGGGCTCCGCCCACGGCGGGTGGGACCAGGACGGCGACGGGTACCAGACCTGCGGCGGGGACTGCGACGACGGGGACGAGGACGTCTTCCCCGGCGCGGCGGAGGTGTACGACTCCATCGACAACGACTGCGACGGCATCGTCGACGAGGGCACCGTCGGCTACGACGACGACGGCGACGGGCAGAGCGAGCTCGGTGGAGACTGCAACGACGGCGACGCCAGCACTTCCACGGGCGCCGAGGAGATCGCCGACGGCCGGGACAACGACTGCGACGGCGACGTCGACGAGGGCACCGAGAACGACGACGGGGACAACGACGGCTACACCGGCGCCGGTGGGGACTGCGACGACGCCGACGCCAACGTCCACCCCGGCATGCCCGAGGACGGCGGCACGGGGACCAACCAGGGGGACGGTCTCGACAACGACTGCGACGGGTACGTGGACGAGGGCACCACCGCGTTCGACGACGACGGCGACGGTTACTGCGAGGAGGGCCCCGTGTGCGTCGGAGGCGCCGATCCCGGCGACTGCAACGACGCCGATCCCGCGGTCTACCCCTCGGCGCCGGAGACCGCCGACGGCAAGGACAACGACTGCGACGGCATCGTCGACGACGGCTCGCCGGGGGTGGACGACGACCACGACGGGTACTCGGAGCTGGGGGGTGACTGCGACGACGGCGACAACGACACCTACCCGGGGGCGCCGGAGCTGCCCGACGGGATCGACCAGGACTGCGACGGCATTGTCGACGAGGGGACGACGGCCTACGACGACGACGGCGATGGCTTCGCCGAAGCGGGCGGGGACTGCAACGACGGGGACGCCACGATCTACCCCAACGCCGACGAGGACGGGGGGACGGGGACCGACGAGGGAGACGGCCGGGACAACGACTGCGACGGCATCATCGACGAGCGCACCCTCGACTACGACGACGACGAGGACGGGGTCACCGAGTCCGCCGGAGACTGCAACGACTACGACCCCGACATCTCCCCCGCCACCATCGAGGTCCCGGGGAACTTCATCGACGACGACTGCGACGGCGAGATCGACGAGTACGGTTTCTGACCGTCCCCAGAGACGCATCGCCCCTACCGCCTCCTCCTCCGCCCACAGGCTCCGCTGGCCCTGCCGGGGACGCGCCCCTATAATCCCGAGACGCGCCCTCGGGCCGAGCCGCCCGCGCGCTGCCCGGTGTGGGGAGTGGAGATGGCCTGCCGAAGGAGACGGGAGGGTTGACCTCGGTCGTCGTCGTGGGTGGAGGGCCCGCCGGCCTCGCCGCGGCGATCTGGGGCGACCGGCTCGGCCTCGCCACGGACGTTCTGGACGCCGGAGAGCGGCCGGGGGGCCAGCTCCTCCACCTCCGCTCCCCGATCCCCGACTACCCCGGCTTCCCCGACGGGACGGGGCCCGGGCTCGCCGAGGCCCTCGCCGCCCACGCCTGCAGGGGGTCCTCCCGCATCCACACGCGGGCCGAGGTCGTGGGGATCGACGTGGCCCGGCGCGAGGTCGTCCTGGCGGACGGGCGCGTCTTCCGGGGGGATGGGCTGCTGCTGGCCATGGGGTGCGAGGTCCGCCGGCTGGGCGTACGCGGGGAGGAGCGGCTGGGGGATCGGGGCGTGAGCTGGTCCGCGCCCCAGGACGCCCACCGCCTCCGGGGGCAGTCGGCGGTGGTCGTGGGGGGTGGCGACAGCGCGTTCGAGAGCGCCCTGGTGCTCGCGGACGCCTGCCGAGAAGTGTCGCTGGTGCATCGGGGAGGCGCCTTCCGCGCCCGGGCCGACTTCGTGCGCCCCGTGTTGGAGCACCCGCGGATCCGGACGTCCACCCGGACCGAGGTGCTGGAGATCGAGGGGGACGGGAGCGTCGAGGCCGTGCGGCTCCGGAGGCTGCCCGGGGAAGTCCCCTTCCGCGTGCCCTGCGACGCGGTCTTCATCCGGATCGGCGTGCGCCCGCGCAGCGAGCTCGTCGCGGCCCAGGTGGCGCTGGACGCGGGGGGATACGTGCTGGTGGACCACGACCAGGGCGTGGGGATCGGTGCGTGGGCCGCGGGGGACCTCTGCACCCCGGAGGCGAGCTCCGTGTCCGCCGCGGTCGGCCAGGCCATGGTGGCGATGAAGAGGGCCCAGATCCGAGCGCTCTCCGGGGCGTGAGCCGCCGCCGGCGGTCCTCCAGGTCGCCGGGCCGAGGCCGCAGGTTATCCATGGGGAGGGGTCGAGGCTCCTGGGGCGCGGGTGCCCTACGGGAGGCGGGAGGGGGGTTGACCGCACTCGTCGCCGCTTCGATGATGCTGCGACCATGTCCCGGACGCGCTCGCGCAGCGTGTCCCTACGGGCTCGGGCGGAGGCGGCGGCCCCTCGATGGAAGACCTGTTGGCGATCGCTCGGGAGTTCAACCGGACCCTGGAGGGGCTAACCGCTGGCCTCGCCTCGGGCGCCGGTCCCGCCCCCGAGGCCCGCGGCCGGGCCCAGGCCGAGGTGCGCTCCCTCGCCCAGCGGCTGGACACCCTGCGGGGCACGACGGCGGCGGAGGCGGAGGGCGACGTGCGGCGGGTCTCCGATCACCTCGGCCTCGCCCTGGACCTCCTCACCCACGCGGACGTGGTGCCGGGCCTGGCCAGCCGCCTGCTGGGGCACGTCCTCGAGGAGCAGTGGGAGATCGTGTCTCACCTGGAGAGGCGGGGCCCCGGGCCTTCCCCTGCCGGAGCGGGAGCGGCGGCGGGTGGGCCGGGCTCCGGCCCCCGGCCCGGTGGGGGGCGCCCGAGCGAGGTCAACCCCCTGACGGTGGGCGAGCTGATCGGTCGCTGATCGCGGCACATGTGCGGCATGCGGCGCGTGGACGATGGACGCGCCAGGAAGGGAAGTGATGAACGACTTCACGAATCCCCTGCTCGACTGGCAGTGGGAAGAGATCAAGCGCGAGGTGGTGGAGGAGATCGCCCGGACCCTGGTGGGGAGGCGCTTCATCCACATCTGGGGCCCCCTCAAGCCGGGGCTCCAGTACCTCAAGACTGGCCGCTTCGCCAGGGACAACATGGGCGAGATGGGCATGGTCAGCGACTTCGATCCCGCCGCCAGCCACCCCGAGCGGGAGGACCTGCTGCCGGTCCCGATGATCTACAAGGACTTCATCTACCACTTCCGGGACATCCACTACGCGCGGGAGCACGGGATCCCCGTCGATCCCACCGTCGCCATCCGCGCCGCCCACTTCTGCGCCGACTCCGAGGACCACCTGATCTTCAACGGCAACGCGGCGTTCCGCCAGGAGGGGCTGCTCACCGTCGAGGGGCGCAACCGCGTCGAGAGGGGGGACTGGACCCGTTTCGGCCAGGCCTACCGCGACGTGACCCGGGCCATCGAGATCCTCCTGAACAAGAACCTCCACGGCCCCTTCGCCCTGGTGGTCTCGCCCCGGATCTACTTCCAACTCGCCCAGGCCCACGAGGCGGCCCCCGTGCTGGAGCTGGACACCATCGGGCGGCTCTGCACCGCCGGGGTGTTCCAGAGCCCGGTGATCCCCGACGCCACCGCGGTCCTCGTGAGCACCGGCAAGCAGAACTTCGACCTGGCCGTCACCCAGGACGCCAGCGTCACCTACATGCCGCCGGTGAACATGAACCACCCCTTCCGGGTGCACGAGTCCCTGGCCCTGCGGATCAAGAGGCCCGAGGCCATCTGCACCTTCGAGACCTGACGGAGCGGTCGGCCCGGCGACGGACTGTCCGGACACTGTCCGAAGATCGGACGGGCCGTCCGGTCCTCGGACGGGACCGGGGGTCCTCCACGGGCTGCCTGGCGGGGAATCCCCTCTTGTCCTGAGGAGTTACACTCCTCCCGCCCGCCTGGCACGGCCCGTGCTCCTCGGGGAGGCTCCCGCCCGGGCGCTCCGGGCGCTCCCGGCCCTGGAATCCCCCGATGTCCCGACCCAAGACCGTCTTCGCGTGCACCGCCTGCGGGCACCAGTCCCCACGATGGATGGGGCGCTGCGCCGGCTGCGGAGCGTGGAACACCCTCATCGAGGAGGCTGCCCCCTCCCCCGCCGCCGAGGTCCGCCGCACGGTGCGGCCCGCCGACGCCCCCTCCGCCGGACGGGCCCAGGCCCTGGGGGAGGTCGAGGACGACCCCGAAGACCGGCTGTCCACGACCCTTCCCGAGCTCGACCGCATCCTCGGGGGGGGGATCACCCGGGGCTCCCTCGTCCTGGTGGGCGGGGATCCCGGTGTGGGGAAGTCCACCCTGCTCCTCCAGGTGGTGGCGGGCCTGGCCCGGTCGGGCGAGAAGGTCCTCTACGCCTCGGGCGAGGAGTCCGCCGGCCAGGTCAAGGGGAGGGCCGTCCGCCTGGGCCTGCGGGACGAGCCCATCTGGCTCCTCGCCGAGACGGACCTCCAGGAGGTGCTCCGGGCCTGCGAGCGCCTCTCGCCCTCGCTGCTGGTGGTGGACTCGGTCCAGACCGTGTACACCCCCGAGCTGACCTCCGCACCCGGGAGCGTGTCCCAGGTCCGGGAGGTGGGCAGCCGCCTGATGTACCACGCCAAGTCGTCGGGGACGGCGGTCATGACCGTGGGCCACATCACCAAGGAGGGGACCCTCGCCGGCCCCAAGGCCCTGGAGCACATCGTCGACACGGTGGTCTACTTCGAAGGGGACGGGCGCCACCCGTTCCGTACCCTGAGGGTCACCAAGAACCGCTTCGGCCCGTCGGGAGAGCTGGCGCTCTTCGAGATGGTGGGCGAGGGCCTCCGCGCAGTGCCCGACCCGTCGGCCCTGCTCCTCGCGGAGAGGCCCGTGGGGCGCCCGGGCACGGCGGTCGCCGCCTGCCTGGAGGGATCTCGCCCCCTCCTCATCGAGGTCCAGGCCCTGGTCGCCCGGGGGATCCCGGGGGCGGCGCGCCGGACCGCGGTCGGGCTGGACGGCCCCCGGCTGGCGATGCTGGTGGCCGTCCTCGAGAAGGAGGGGATCCCGCTGTACGACCGGGACATCTTCATGAACGTCGCCGGTGGCGTGCGGATCACCGAGCCGGCGGCGGACCTGGCGATCCTGGCGGCCATCGCCAGCAGCCTCAGGAACCGGGCGATCCCTGGGGATCTCGCCATCCTGGGGGAGGTGGGCCTGACCGGTGAGGTCCGGGGCGTCAGTCGGATGGTGGAGCGGGTGAGGGAAGCGGAGCGCCACGGGTTCCAGAGGGTGCTGGTCCCGGCCCGATGCCGGGTCTCCGCCGAGGGCTCGGGGACCGAGGTGCTCCCGGTCCCCGGAGTGCGGGAAGCCCTGGACGTCCTCTTCGGCTGATCGCCCCGGCGAGCCCCTCCGCCCGCCCCCGGCGCCCAGGTTGACGTGCTGGGACGGGCGGTTAGGGTTCCGGCGGATCATGGACCGGATCCACCCGAGAGAACCCGGAAATCACCGGGGATCCGTGTCGAGGGGTGCCCCCGCAGGCGCCCCTCGGGGGGACTGCGATGCCTGCGCGTCTACCACCACCGTCCCTGTTCGTGGGGCTGAAGGTCGACCGCGCCCTCGAACGGCTGCTCTACGGCCGCGATGGCGTCGAGGAAGCGATCCTCGGGAGCGAGTTGCTCTCCCGGATCCAGCTCAAGGGGGACTCCTACATCGGCAGGGCCATCCCGGACGGCCTCAACCCCGCGGAGTTCGACAACCTCGCCCAGAACATCCGCAGCATCCTCATCCGAGCCGGCGCCAACGTGAAGCGGAACTGCGATCAGATCCGCATCTTCGTCCTGCCGGAGAAGGAGCCCGCCCAGGCGGCGAACCAGGCTTCGGCGATGACGTGAGCGGGGCCCAGGGGGTGTTGGACCAGCCCGGGTGGTGAGGGTGCTGGGGAGCGGGGGCGGGCGGGTGAGGACCCGCGGGGAGTTCGGCGTCCTTGGCCGATGGCCTCAGTTCCCCACCTGGGTCTCGGCGGCCCGGCGGGCGGGCGCGAGGGTGGCGAGAAGGGCGTCCATCTCGTCGAACGAGAGCTGGCTTTCGCCCGCGCCGCGGGCCGCCGCCGGGTTGGGGTGCATCTCCACGACGAGGACGGCGGCCCCGGCGGTCAGGGAGCCCCGAGCCATGGAGGGCAGGATGTCCTTGCGTCCCAGCGCGACCGACAGGTTCACCGCCACGGGGAGCAGGGTCTGGAGGTCGAGAAGGGGGATGGCGGCGATGTCCAGCGTGCTCCGGGTCCACGGGTCGAAGCCCCGGATGCCGCACTCGCACAGCACGATGTCCTCGTTGCCCTCGGCGGCGATGTACTCCGCCGCGAAGACGAACTCCTCCATCGTCGCCGCGAAGGCGCGGTCAAGGAACACCGGCTTCCCCTGGCGACCGACCTCCTTCAGCAGCTCGTAGTTGTGCATGTTGCCGGGACCGACCTCCAGGACGTCGACGGCGGCGCCGATCCGAGCGACGTCTCGACTGCCCTGGACCTCGCACATCGTGAGGAGACCGAACTCGCGCCCCACGCCCGCGAGCAGGGCCAACCCTTCGTCCCCCAGGCCGGCGAACGTGTATGGGGAGCGCTGCGAGGGGTAGACCCCGGCCCGCAGGACCCGGAGTCCCCGGTCCTTCATCCACTGAGCACAGGCGCGGAGCTGGTCCTCGGACTCCACCACCGCCGGGCCGGCGACGAGCAGCGGCAGCCCCGCCCCCACCTCCACATCACCGAGGCGGATCGCCCGCTTCGCCTGCCCCTTGGCACGGTGGACGTGCAGGGTGCGCTTCTGGCCCTGGTCCATCTGGTGGATGCTGGCCTTGAAGATCTCCGAGAACAGCTTCTTGAGCATCGCCGCCGACATCGGGCCGCGGTTCCGGAGCATCAGGGCGTCGACCATTGCGGACTCCCGCCCGGGGTCGAAGTGCTTCAGGCCCATCTCGTCCTTCACACGCCCGATGGCGTCGGCGATGTCGAAGAACTCGTTCAGGTCCTCGAGCAGGCGCCCGTTGACCGCGTCCATGCGCGTCCGCAGGTCCTCGAGCCGGTCTCGCGAATTCCTCACTTCTCAAGCCTCCGAGGGGCCCCCGAGGGCCCCGGTTCCGGTCAGGGTAGCGGGCGGGCCGTCTCCGAGAACAGTCAGCCCCCGGGGACGCGGCCGGTCGCCCGAGGGGCCTTCCGTTCGGCCGCCGGACGCGCCGAGCGGGGTACCCGCGCCGGCTCCGATCGGGTGGATGTCGGGGTAGGCCGGAACGGTCCGGGAAGGGTGCTCCGGCGGTCCCGGGCGGACAAGGGGTCCACGCCCGGGTGGGGCGGTGCGACAGGCGCCGGCACCGGGGCCGGGCCGTCGTGGGGATGCGGATCCACGGGCAAAGGGTAGCGATGCCGACCCTCGGTCGCAACGGGCCACATCCGGCGCGACACGGAGCGAGAGGCACCGCAGGGAGCAGGCCGTGACGCCCCCATCGGGTCCGAGCCCGATCCGGGAAGCTGAAGCGCCGGCAGCTCGAAGCCGCCGTCGGTCCTGCGCCGACGGCTGGCCGTCAGCCGCAGCTCGCCCCGCCCTCCCCGCACGCCCTCCACAGCAGCCGGAGGTTCGCGTACTCGATCTGCTCGCCGGTGTCGGCGTCCACCAGGATCACACCGACGTCCAGCACGGATGCCTGGCCCGGTACCCCCGCCGGAACGATGGCGGTCCACTCGGAGTGGCGGGAGGGTCCCACGTAGCCGCAGTCGTACTCCTGGTCGCAGCGGAAGGAGACGCCCGGGGAATCGAGCGCGTCGAAGGACATGCGCCACGCCCGATCGCCCACGTTCCAGAACTCGACGGAGACCTCCGCCGATGCGCCCGCGGGGAGCTCGCCGAGGTCGGAGACGAAGTCTCGACCGTCCCGCACGGACGGGTCCACGTCGAGGTACGTCACGGCGTCCGCCACGTCGCAGCCCGCCGCGGCGAGCCCGGCGAGCAGAGCGAGGGACGGGGACCAGCGCCGAAGAGACTCCCACACGTTCGACATCGCTCCTCCGAGGCAGCAGGCGTGGTCCCCCATCGTCCGCGTGGGGGCCGGCGCGCGCGTCCAGCCAGCGATCGGGTGCCCGGGATCCCTGAAGGCAGCGTGGGAGTCACGTACTGGACGTAACACCCCCCGCATCTCCTATGGATGATAGCGCCCGAGAACGGTCGTCGCTGTTTTTTTTCGCCGCCTGCGCGAAGAGCGCACCCGCCTCCTCGGGCGTCGCCCCCCTCGGCACGCGGATCGGAGTGCCGTCGGGGACGGGTTCAACCCCCTCGCGGCACCGCCGATGGAGCAAGGTGGAGGAGAAGGCGACGGAGGCGAGGCCGGCGAGGTCGCCATGAGCGCTGCGATCCCCGTTTCTCTCCCTTTCCGCGCCGGCGTCGACGCCCGGCAGGTGCGAGGCTCCCACCCCGCCCTGGGCGCGGGGCTGCCCGTGCGACTGGACGGCTGGGCGAACCCGCCGGTGTTGGGCAGGGCGCTGGACGCCGCAGCGGCGGGTTGGGACTCGCCGGAGGGCGGAGCTCCGGCGGTGGCCGCGGAGCGCCTCGCCGCGCTCCTGGGGGCGCCCCGCACCCACCGCGTGGCGCCCGTCCGCGGGGCCGCGGAGGCCGTGCGCGTCGTCGCCCGCGCCTGGGCCGGGCCGCGGCTGCGCGCCGGCGACGAGGTCCTGCTCACGGAGTCGGCGTCCCACGCCACCCTCCTTGCGTTCCAGCAGGTTGCCCGGGCGACGGGGGCCTCGCTCCGCTTCCTCCCCTTCCGTGGACGGGGGCGGGTGACCCCCGAGGACGTGGACGACGCGATCACCCCCCGCACCCGCCTGCTCTGCCTCACCCATTGCAGCCCGGTCCTGGGGACCCTCCTGCCCGTGGCCGAGCTCGCGGAGACGGCCCGAGCCCGCCGGGTGCCGGTGCTGGTGGACGGCTCCGCCGCCGCCGCCGCCCTGCCCGTAGACCTCGCCCTGCTGGACTGCGACTTCTACGCCGTGGACGGCCCCCCCCTGGGCGCCCCGCCGGGCACCGGCGCCCTGGTGCTCCATCGGGAGCGGCTCCACGAGATCGATCCCGCCGAGCTGCCCGGGGGCGCCGAGGTCGTCGACCTGCGGTGGAGCCGACTGGCGCCGTCCACGTCCGGCGTGGACGCCCTCGCGCCCGCGGGTCCCCTGTGCCTCGCCCTCGCAGCGGCGGCGGAGTTCCGCACCCGACTCGGCCCCTTCGCGGTGAGGCGCCACGCATCGGGCCTGACGCGGCGCCTGCTGGGCGGCCTCTCCCGGCTGCGGGAGTTGCGGGTGTTCGGCCCCGGGGCCGTGGAGGAGCGGGGCTCCAGCGTCGCCTTCGCCCCCTTCGACCGCCCGCCCCGGGATCTGGCCCGGCAACTCGCCCGCCTGGGCATCGCCGTGTCGTGCGGGCACCACGAGTCCATGCCCCTCCACCGGCGCCTGGAGCTGGACGAGACCTGCCTGGCCTGGATAGGACCCTACACCCTCCCCGACGAGGTCGACGCCCTGGTACATGGAGTGACGCGGATCCTCGCTCCGGCCTAGTACCACGTTCCGAAGGTTCCTCCCCAGTTTCTCCGTTCCCAGGCCCACCCGATCCGGAACGTAGGGCGGGGGCTTGTCCCCCGCCGCGGGGCTTCGGCGGGGGACAAGCCCCCGCCCTACGGGGCCTCCCGTTCGCGGGACCGCGACGCCGATGAGCTGGAAGGCGGACTCAGAAACTGGGGAACTCGCTCTGGAACGACGTACTAGATCCGCCGCCGGCGTTGTGCGCGGGGGTCGCGTGGTCGAGAATGGCGCCGCGGGGCCTCGGCCGCGCGGAGCCCAGCGTCATGCCTCCTCCTCCCCCCTCCGTCGTCCCCCGGGGGACCGCCCCCCTCCCCCGTCGGTCCTTCGATGCCAGGCGATCCCCTCGGGCGGCGCTCGGGGCGCTGGCGGCGGCCCTCCTCGGGCCCTCGCCGGCGCTCGCCCTGGTGTATGGGGGCGCCGGCCCGGGCCCTCGGGACCTGGTCGTCGAGGGCGAGGTCGTCGACGCCGAGGCGGTGTGGTCGGACGGCCCGGGGGCCTCCATCGAGACCCGGGCCTGGATCCGGATCGATCGGGTGCTGGCCGGCTCGTCCCCGGGCGATGTCGTGGAGGTCGTCGTGCCCGGGGGCACCGCCTCGGGACTCACCCTGGTGGTGGAGGACGTCCCACGGATCCAAGAGGGGCTCTCCGCCTCGTTCGCCCTCGCCCGGCGGGGTGACGGGCCCTTCGCCGTGGTCGCCGCCGAGGCCCTCGGTCCCGGTCCCGGCGTCCTGCCCTACGTGCTTTCCGGCGACGACTGGACCTGGCAGGACGCCCCCGTCGAGACCCCCTTCCTGCTGGTGACGAACTTCCCCGAGTCGTTCGGCGGATCGAGCCAGGTCAGGGACGCGTTCGCGGCTGCCCTGGAGACGTGGAACCTCCAGGGGGGAGCCGCGGTGGCGCTGGGTTGGGGTGGTACCACCGGCGACGGGTCCGCCTCGGGAGAGGGGGACCTCTACGCCCTCTACGCCGCCGGGGAGGTCGCCTCGGGCTCGACCCTGGCCCTGTCCCAGTGGTGGACCGATGGCGGCCACCGGATGATCGACTGCGACATCCTGTTCTACTCCGCCAACGGGCACGGCCCGATCGCCTGGAGCTCCGCGTCCTCCGGCCCGGCGCCGTCGGAGACCGACCTGCAGAGCGTGGCCCTCCACGAGATCGGGCACTGCCTGGGGCTCAACCACTCCACCTCGGGCGAGGCGGTGATGGCGGCGAGCCTGACGGTGGGGACGCAGAAGCGGTCCCTCTCCCCCGACGACGTGGCGGGGCTCCAGGCGATCTACGGCCCCGCGTGCCTCGACGGCGACGGGGACGGCTTCGCCGCCGACGCCGCGTGCGGGGGCGCCGAGGTCGACTGCGACGACCAGGACCCCGACCGGCACCCTGGGGCCGACGAGACGTGCGACGGCCTCGACAACGACTGCAGCGGGATCGCCGACGACGGCCTGCCCTCCCAGGAAGACCTTTGCGACGACGGCGAGGACGGCGACTGCGACGGGCTCGCCGACGCCCAGGACCCCGACTGCGGAGAGCCCGGCGGCGACGACGACCCGGACGACGACGCCGGTGACGGCGGGGACGACGACACCGGGGGGGACGGAGGTGGCGGGAGCGCGCTCTCTTGCGGAGACTGCTCCGCGTCCCCCGGCGCGCCGCCGCCAGCCCCGGCGCCGGTGGTCATCTGGGCGTTCGCCGGCCTGACCTGGAGCCGGCGGCGGCGGTATATTCGGTCGTCTGGCGGCCCGGTCCCCCGCTCCTGAGCCCCATCCCGCGCGATCCGCGCCGTCCCCCGCCCCACGGAGCCGATCCCATGTCCCTCCCCTCCCGTCTCCTCCTCGCCACTTCGCTGCGCGGCGACCCCGCGGCGGAGCTGGAGAGGGCACTCCCCTTCGCCCGCGCCCTCGGGGCGGACGTGCGCGTCATCCACGTCGTCTCGGATCCCGTACCCCTCTACTCCGAGTACAGCGCCACCCTCGGCGCCAACGTCGAGGCGGCGGTGCGGGACGCCATCGCCGAGGCGCGGGGGCGCGTGGACGCCCTGATCGCCCCCTTCGCCTCCCGGGGCGTGGGGATCGAAGGCGACGTCCTGCGCGGGGACCCCCGCTACCTCGTGGTGGCCGAGGCGAAGCGCTGGGGGGCGACGATGGTGGCGGTCCACCCGGGGGAGCACGACCTCGCCGAGAGGCTGCTGCTGGGCACCACCTCCCGCTACGTGCTCCACCACGCCACCGTGCCGGTCCTGCTCCTGCGACCTTCCCCGGCCGCCCGCGGTGGGCTCGGGGAGATCGTGGTCCCCGTGGAGCCCGACGACCCGGACTTCGTTCCTCCCCAGGACGTGCTGGGGGCCCTGGCGCTGGGCCTCCCCGGCCGCCTCCGCTTCGTGTCGGTGCTCGCCGAGGCCGACCTCCTCCGGGGGCTGGACCGCGAGCAGGGCCGGGAGGCCGCCCGGAACCGCCTCGACGCGGTCCTGACCCGCCTGAGGGGCCCCGGCCACGTCGACGTCGAGAGGCTCGGCGAGGTGATCTGGGCCCGCCGGGCCAGTGACGGGGTCCTGGAGTTCGCCCGCGAGCACGGCGCGGGCCTGATCGCCATGCGGACCCACGGGAGGAGGGCCGTTTCCCGGGCGCTGCTGGGCTCGGTGTGCGACCAGGTGGTCAGCCGCGCCCAGTGCTCGGTGCTGGCCTTCCCGCCCACGCCCTGATGACCGCGGGCCCCGGCAACGCCCGGCCGGACCCGGCGGCGCTGCTCAACTGGTTCACGGACCGGATCCATCGGCTCCCCATCGTGGTGGTGGTGGTCACCACCCGGTGCAACTCCCTCTGCCGCTCCTGCGCGTACCGCTCGGGCGGGTCCGACCTGCCACTCCACCGCGCGGAAGCCCTGGGGCGCTCCCTGGGAGCCCGGGGGACCCGGCGGGTGGCCGTGTCCGGTGGCGAGCCCCTGGTGCGGGCCGATCTCGACGAGGTCGTGGACGCGGTCCGGGACGGCGTCCCCGCGGCGGGCTTCGTGCTGCTCACCAACGGCGTGCTCCTCGCGCGGAGGGCGCGGGGCGTCGCGGAGCGCTTCCAGGAGGTGATCGTCTCCCTCGACGGCTGGGATCGGGCCTCCTACCGGGCCATCCGGGGCGTCGACGGTTGGGGGGACGTCGGTCGCGGCGTGGGAGCCCTGCACGACGCCGCGCCGGGGATCCGGATCATGGGGCGCTGCACGGTCCACCGCGCCAACGCCGGCCACCTCCCCCGGATCGCCGACGCCGCCCGCGCCCTGGGCCTCGACGGGATCTCCTTCCTGGCCGCGGACCTCTCCAGCGGCGCCTTCGGGCGGACCTCCCCCGGTGGAGACCCGGAGCTCCTCCTGGACGCCGGGACCCGGGAGGAGCTGCGGCGCGGCATGTCGGAGCTCGCCGCGCGCCGGGCCGGGGGGGACCGCTTCGTCGCCGAGGACTCGCGGGCCCTGCGCCGCCTCGCGGCGAGACTGGACGCCGCCGCGGGCGAGGGTGCGCCACCCCGGACGCGCTGCAACGCCCCGTGGGTGTCGGCGGTCCTCGAGCCCGACGGCTCCGTCCGACCCTGCTTCTTCCTCCCCCCCCATCCCCGGACGGGGGGATCCGGTGCCGCCGATCCGCTGGCCCCCCTCGACGCGGGGGCGGCGGTCCGCTTCCGCCGCCGGCTCGACGTGACGTCCGAACCCACGTGCCAGGGGTGCGCCTGCACGCTGTGGATGGGGCCCCGGGAAGTGATCGGGCTCCCATCGGCGGACTTGCCATTCCCTTGAGCTGCCCCTCCGTGGTATCGTCGCGCTCGTTCAAGGCGTCCCAAGATGGGGCGGGCCGAAGGGAGGCTGGATGGCTCCCTGGGGGGATATGATTCCCCGGCTCGTCCGCGCAGGACCCGCCCAGGCCCGCTTCGCCGTCGGGGAGGGGCATGCGCGGATCGGGGCTTCCTCTGCTGGTGCTGGCGGTCATCGCCGGGTGCGGGCCCGACCCCGAGGTCGGAGGGTCACCCGCCGAGGGCGTGGACGACGGCGCCACCGCCTCTGCCTCCCGCGGGCTGAACCAGGTCCTCTGGACCTCCCCCGAGGACGGCGCCCAGGACGCCTACATCGCCGATCCGGTGCGGATCGGCTTCCGCCAGGCCGAGACGGAGCCCGACGTCCTGGTGACGGCGGGGGACCAGGGGGTGGCCGGACGCGTCGAGGTCTCCGCCGACGGCCTCGTGGCGACCTTCTGGCCCGACGGCCCCCTGTTCGCGGACACGCTCCACTCGGTGACGGTGGCGTTCTCGGGAGGGGTCCACACCTTCACGTTCCGGACCTCGGCGTGGGGACAACCCCTCTCCCCGGGCGCCGACGTCGCGGGCACCTACGCCTTCGCCTGGGCCGACGCCGAGGTGGCCGAGCCCGCCTCCTTCGCCGACCTGCTGGGGGAAGGGGCTTACGAGGGCCTGCTGATCCAGGTCTCCGGCGGGGTGGCGCCGGACTCCCTGGACCTGCTCGTCGCTCGCTCCGGTGACGGCAGCTCGGCCGCCCAGGCGCTGTGCACTCCCACCGCGCGCTGGGACGGCGCCTCCTTCGACGCCCCCCCCTTCGTCGACTGGGACGCCGACCCCGGCGCCCTGCCCGCGAGGGCCGGCCTCCTGAGGGTCCACGAGGCGACCTTCGACGCCGTCTTCGACTCCGGCGCCGCCGTCCTGGGAGAGGTCCGCCTCGCGGGCCTCCTGGACCTGGGTCCCCTCGGCGATGGCTCGGTCGAGGCCGCCTGCGCCCGGGAGGAGGAGGCGGGCGGGGCCGGCTGCGTTCCGTGCCCCGACGACGGGGGCGCGTCCTGCCTGCCCCTCGAAGTCCGCGCCCCCGCGGCTCCCCGGACCGAGCAGTCGGTCCTGGAGCGGACCCTGGAGCAGGTCGCCGTCGACCCCAACTGCGCCGACAGCACCTCGGCGACTTGACCCGCGGGTCGCCCTGTCCCTCGCTCCGGGGCGCGGCGCGCGTCCCCCTGGATGGTGGGAGCATGTTGAAGGACCGAACCGTCGCCGTCCTGGGCGCGGGCACCATGGGCCAGGCCATCGTGAAGGGGCTGGTCGTCCGGACGGGGCTGCCCCCGGAGCGGATCCGCGCCACCGTGAAGCACGCCGAGCGGGCGGCGGGGGTCGCCGAGGCGCTGGGGATCGTCGTGGGCACCGACAACGCCGCCGCCGTCTCCGGCGCGGACGTGGTGGTGATCTCCACCAAGCCGCGGGACCTCCTGACGCTCCTGGAGCGCCTCCGGGAGGCCGGCTCCCTGGACCACCGCCCGCTGATCGTCTCCATCGCCGCGGGCGTCCGGATCGGCGCCATCGAGGCCGCGCTCCCCCCCGACTCCCGGGTGGTCCGGGCGATGCCCAACACCCCCTGCGTGGTCGGAGAGGGGATGGTGGTGCTCAGCCCCGGCGCCGCCGCGACCGGGGCGGACCTGGAGACCACGCGGGCCCTCTTCGCCCCCCTCGGGCGATGCCGGGTCCTGGACGAGGAGCACCTCGACACCGTCACCGGGCTCTCGGGCAGCGGGCCCGCCTTCGTGTACGTGGTCATCGAGGCCCTCAGCGAGGGAGGGGTCATGATGGGGCTGCCCCGGGCGGTGGCGACGGAGCTCGCCGCCCAGACCGTCGCCGGCGCCGCCCGCATGGTCCTGGAGACCGGGCGCCACCCCGCCTCCCTCAAGGACGACGTCACCACCCCCGCCGGCTGTACCATCGCGGGGCTGTTGGCGATGGAGGACGGGAGGATCCGTTCGGTGCTCGCCCGCACCGTCGAGGTCGCGGCCCGGGCGGCGGCGGGGCTCGGCGGACCCAGGGCTCGATAGGCGCCCCCCCTCGCGCTCACCCGAAGAACTCGGGCGGCGACCCCAATCGTCCGATAGTATCCCGACGTGCCCCTCCCCACGGCATGCCCGCGGCTGCTGCCGCTCCTGTTGCTCTGCGCCTGCGCCGCCGCCGGAGAGGCGACCGAGGCCGAGGTGTGCCCGGTCGCCCCGCGACCGGTGGCGGAGGGCGCGCCCCGGCCCGGAGGCGGCTGGTGGGATCGGGTGGAGGGGGATCCCGACGACCCCGCCGAGGGCTCCGCCGTCCTCGACCCCGACCGCGTCCCGGTGGGCGTGGCGACCACGTTCGCGCTGCGCTTCGAGGTCGGCGGGTCCGGGATCGCCCCGGGAGGGGGCTTCGCGGTCCGGGACCCGGTGTTCTACGGGATGCGCTGGTCCCACTACGGCGCGTTCACCACCGATCCCGCCCTGTGCACGAGCGAGTGGTCGGTCCGGGGCTCCAAGGGCGACGGGCTGCTCACCGCCCGTGCCGACTCGGGGGCCGAGGTCACGGTGTGGCGGGAGACCTGCGACACGGACCGCCACAGGGACGTGATGACCGAGGTGATCGCCCTCGACCCCCTGCCACCGGGGGACGTGGTGGTGCTCACCTTCGGGGACGTCGGACCCACCGACTCCGCCCCGGACGGGGATCCGGAGTGCGCGGTCTACACACCGTGGCGGGCCTACGAGCAGGTGACCTTCCCGGTGGCCATGCGCGAGACGCCGGACCAGGACTACCGCCCCCTGCCCTCCTCGCCGGCGCTCCGGGTCGAAGCCGACGCCGATCCGGTGGTGGCCCTGGCCCTCCTCCCGTCCCAGGCGGTGATGGGGAGCCCCACCGACCTGCGCCTCGTGGGCCTCGACCGCCACGGGAACCCGGCCCCGGGCCTCGCGGGCCCCGTCCGCTGCCGATCCCGGGACTCCGGCGGGGGTGGAGGGGAGGTCGACGTCACCCACCGCATGGACGGTCGGGGAGGTTGGGGAGTGTTCTCCGTGACCTTCCCCTACCCCGGGGTCCGCTGGCTGGAGTGCGATTTCCCCGGCGGCCTCGCCGCGGTCTCGAACCCCATCCGGATCGAGGCCGAGGCTCCGGCGACCTCGGTGTTCTGGGGCGACATCCACGCCCACAACGGCCATGGCTACACGGGCCCCGACGGGAGGTGGGTGGACGAGAACGTGGTCTACGCCCGGGACGTGATGGGCCTGGACTTCGGCGCCGTCGTCCCCAAGGCGAAGCCCTTGGAGATCGACGAGGACGGGCTCTGGGACCGCCTCCAGCGGGTGTGCGTCGACGAGGAGACCGACGCCTACGTTCCGTTCCTGGGCTACGAGTGGATGGGGGATCCCCAGGTGGATGGCCACCACAACGTCTACTTCGACTCGTGCGAGGCCGGACTCGCCGACGCCCGGGATCTGGCCCCCCTGGGCGAGTCGGGCAGCCTGTTCGACCTCGTGCGCCCCCTCGGGCGCCACGCCGTGATCCTGCCCCACGCCACCTGTTTCACCGGACACAACTGGGGGGTGGTCAGCGACCAGCGCACCACCGCGGAGGTCTTCAGCGCCTGGGGGGACGACCTCCAGGACCCGACGGACCCCGGTGCGGTGCAACAGGGCCTGCTGCGGGGCCAGGTCCTGGGCTTCGTCGCCGCCTCGGACAACCACGACGGCTTCATGGGCAACCCCATGGCGGCCTTCAACGACCGCGGCGGACTGGCGGCCCTGGTCGCCCCGGCCAGGACCCGGGCGGACCTCTTCGGCGCCCTTCGGGGCCGGAGCAGCTACGCCACCGACGGCGCGCGGATCCTCCTCGACTTCCGCGTGGTGGACCGCTTCGTCGCCACCGACGTCGTCACCATCCCCATGGGGGCCCGCTACGTCGGGCGGGTACCCATGGTCCGGGGGACCGTCCACGGCACCGCCCCGCTCGGGGAGGCCGTCCTGTGGAGCGGCCGCTGGCCTGGCGGGGACATGGTGGACGTCGCCCGGTGGGAGCTGGACGGCGCGTGGTCGGCGGAGCTGTCCTTCGACGCCACCGCGGGCCCCCTCCCCTTCGATGCGGACGCGTTCTACTACCTGGAGGCCGTCCAGGTGGACGGGGGTAGGGCGTGGTCGAGTCCGATCTGGATCGACCGGGAGTGCGGCCAGGCCGCGGATCCCCTCGGGATCTGCGACGACGACGGAGACGGGCGGCGAGACGTGGAGGGGGATCCCGACGACGGCTCACCCTCGGTGCTCCCGGTCCACGGCCTCGGTGCGCGGCCGGAGGCGCCGCCGGGCTGCGACGCGGCGGGATCTTCCACCGACCTCGCGCCCCCCGCCGCCTGGGAGGCGCTCGTCCTGCTCGGCATGGCCGCCGGAGCGCGCCGGCGGAGTGGGGCCCGCCCACGCATGTCCAGGTCTTGCCTCCTCTGGCCCCCGGAGCCAGTTTTCGGGTCGGTGACCGGGAGGAGGGTTCATGGGGGCCGAGCACATCGACCTGGTTCCGATCGGGCCCGTGCCCGACGAAGTCATGGACCACCTGCCGGGGGTTCTGGAGGCCCGCTTCCGCCGAGGCGTGCGGGTCGTCGAGCCGATCTCCGCCGATCCGCGGCTCCGCAACGAGTCCCGGCGCCAGTGGCGCTCCGATCTGCTCCTGGTGCCCCTCTCCGCCCACGCCATGGAGCGCAGCCGCTGGTCGCTGGGGGTCATGGACGACGACCTGTACACGCCCGGCCTGAACTTCGTGTTCGGGCAGGCGCGCCGGGGCGCCGCGGGGGTGATCGGGCTCGCCCGGCTCTACCCGACCTTCTACAGCGAACGCCCGGACACCGACCTCGTGCTCTACCGCGCCGAGATCGAGGCGGTCCACGAGATCGGGCACGTGGCGGGCCTGGACCACTGCCCGGATCCCTCCTGCGTGATGCGCTTCTCCAACAACATCGGCCACACCGACGTGAAGGGCAGCGACTTCTGCGCGATCTGCCGCGCCCTCCTGGACGCCCGCCTGGGTGCGCCCTCGCCCCGGCCCCCCCGCGCTCCCCTGGCGCCCCGGGCCTGAACACCGAAGCCCGACCGGGGCACCTCGCGCCCCCCGGACCGTTCCGCTAGAATCGCCCCGTCGAGAGGGCGAGCAGTGAGCGAACCGGTCATCCGCACCGAGCGGCTCCGGAAGGTCTACGTCACCGGCCTGCTGAGGAAGCGATACGTCGCCCTGGACGGCCTGGACCTGGAGGTCCACCGCGGCGAGGTCTTCGGGTTCATCGGCCACAACGGCGCAGGCAAGACCACGGCCATCAAGATCCTGATGGGGCTGAACTTCGCCACGTCGGGGCGCGCCTTCCTGCTGGGGCGTCCCCACGACGACCCCGAGGTCAAGGCCCGGGTCGGCTTCCTGCCGGAGCGGCCCTACTTCTACGAGTACCTCACCGCCGCCGAGTTCCTGGACTTCTACGGGCGCCTCTTCAAGCTGCCCGCCCCGCTGCGCCGCCGCCGCATCGACGAGCTCCTGCGGGCGGTGGACCTGGAGGGGGCTCGGGACACCCAGCTCCGCCGGTTCTCCAAGGGCATGCTCCAGCGGGTCGGCGTGGCCCAGGCTCTGATCAACGACCCCGACCTGGTGGTCCTGGACGAGCCCATGAGCGGCCTCGACCCCATGGGGCGCTCCCTGATCCGCGACGTGATCGCCGGGCTCAAGGCCGCGGGGAAGACCGTGTTCTTCTCCACCCACATCCTCTCGGACGTCGAGGCGATCTGCGACCGGGTGGCGATGCTGGCCCGGGGACGGCTCATCGAGTCCGGGCGGGTCGAGGACCTGCTCGCCCCGCGCACCCGCTACGTGGAGGTCCAGGCGGACCGCCTGGAGGGGGCGGCCCTGGAGAGGGCGGGGGCCCTGGCCACGGCCGTGGAGCACCGGGCGGCGCGCACCCTCGTCCGGGTGGCCGACGGCTCGGCCGCCCAGGCCCTCCTCCGCCTCCTGCTGGAGGCCGGGGTGACGGTGCACGAGGTGGCCCCCCGGAGGGAGACCCTGGAGGAGCTGTTCGTCGCCGAGGCCCGCGCCGCGGCGGCGGGGGGGCGGACCGGGAGGGCCGCGTGACGGGGCAGCTCGCCGCCATCGCCCTGAACGGGTTCCGGGAAGCGGTGAGGAACCGCGTCCTGTACGCGATGCTCTTCTTCGCCGTGCTCCTGATCGGGTTCAGCTACGCCATCGGCAACCTGACCCTGGGCGACCACGTGAAGGTCGTGAAGGACTTCGGCCTCGCGGAGATCTCCGTCTTCGGCTGCCTCATCGCGGTGATGGTGGGGATCGGGATCATCCAGAAGGAGATCGAGCGGAAGACCATCTACACCATCGCGAGCAAGCCGGTGCCCCGCTGGATCTACGTGGTGGGACGCTTCCTCGGGCTGCTGCTCACCCTGGCGGTGCAGGTCGCCATCATGGCGGCGGCGTACGTGGCCACGGTCGAGCTCGCCGGGGGCTCGGTGCGACCCCAGGAGTTCGTCGCCATCGGGTTCATCTACGTCGAGATGATGGTGCTCACCGCCTTCGCGGTGCTCTTCTCGACGTACTCCGGTCCGGTCCTGGCGATCCTCTTCAGCCTCTCGGTCTTCGTGATCGGCAGGATGTCCCAGCACCTCCGGGACCTCGGAGCCGCCTCGGAGTCGGAGGGGTTCCGGCGGTTCACGGGGGTCCTCTACCGGGTCCTCCCTGACCTGGGGACCTTCGACTTCAAGGCCCAGGCGGTGTACGGCGACCCGCTGGAGTGGCCGCTCCTGCTCGCGGCGGCGGGGTACGGGCTCGCCTGCACCGTGGCGGTGCTCGGCGTGGCGTGCCTGGTCTTCCAGGTGCGTGACTTCAAGTGATGGGCGCGGTCCGGGAGGACGACCCCGCGAAGGACGGGGCGGAGGCCCGGCCCCGGCCGCTCTCCCGCCGGGCGGCAGCCCTCGTCCTGGGCTTCGTGGTCCTGGTGGTCTGCGCCCGCGTCCTGCACGACTCCCGTGCCCAGCACGCCGCCGCCCTGGAGGCCGAGGCGGCGGGTGACCTGTGGGGGGCGGCGGTGCGCCACGAGAGGGCCCTGCACGCCTGGCTCCCCGGCAACCCCTGGGCGGAGGCGAGCGCCCGGGCGCTGGAGCGGATCGCCGAGGACCTGGACGGCCGGGGCGACGCCGGGACCGCTCTGGAGGTCGACCGGATGCTCCGCAGCGGGGTGCTGAGCATCCGCTCGCTGTGGCAGCCGATGGGGGAGCGCCTGGCAGCCTCAGAGGTCCGGATCGCCCGGCGCATGGCCGAGGATCCCAAGGGGATCTGGCCCGATCCCTCCCTGCCCCGCGAGGCGCGGGAGGCGGCCCTGCTCGCCAACCTGCGGGAGCGGCGGGACCCTCACCCGGGCTGGGTCGTCGCCCTCGAGCTCGGCTTCCTGGCCTGGGTCGGAGGGGCGGCGATGTTCGCGCTGCGGGCGTGGCGGCCGGCGGGGTTCGACCGGCGGGCGGCGTGGCGCTGGGGGGCGGTGGTGGTGTGCGGCTACGCGCTCTGGCTCGTCGGCATGGCGAGGGCCTGAGGCGATGGCGATCCCCCCCTGGCTGGCGGCGGCCGTCGTGCTGGCGGGCCTGGCCCTGGCCGCGGCGGGGCTCCCTGCGGCCTCCCGGGAGGGGGCGGGGGCCCTGCTCCGCTCGCTGCTCGCGCCCGTCGGCATCGCCCTGGCGGTGGCGGGGGCGCTGCTGCTGGCGGTCCCCGACTTCCTGGTGCCCCGGGCCGCCGAGACCGGGGTCCCGGCGCCGGCAACGACGGCGGCCCCCCCGACTCCCGCCCCACCACCCGCGCCGTAGTCACGGACGCGGCGGCTGTGCGAGACTCCGCCGCGGGGCCATCCAGCCGCCCCGGAGAGACACCGCCCGATGCTCGTCCCCCTGATGAACCTGAGGCTCCAGTACGCGGCCATCCGCGACGAGGTGCGGGAGGCCATGGACGAGGTGCTGGACGCCCAGCGCCTGGTGGGCGGCCCGCGGGTCGACGCCTTCGAGGCGGCGGTGGCGGAGCTGACCGGCGTCCCCCACGCCCTCTCCTGCGCCTCGGGCAGCGACGGGGTCCTCCTGATGCTCTGGGCCCTCGGGATCGGCCCGGGCGACGAGGTGATCTGCCCCACCTTCACCTTCTTCGCCACGTGCGAGGCGGTGAGCCGCCTGGGGGCCACCCCGGTCTTCGCCGACCTGGAGGACGACACCTTCAACGTCGACCCCGGGCACGTCGAGTCGCTGATCACCCCCCGCACCCGGGGGATCGTGGCGGTGCACCTGTTCGGCCAGCTCGCCCGGATGGAGGCGCTGTTGGCCGTCGGCGACCGCCACGGGATCCCGGTGGTGGAGGACGCGGCCCAGGCCCTGGGGACCCGACGGGACGGCCGCGCCGCGGGTGCATGGGGCCGGGCGGGGAGCTTCTCGTTCTTTCCGACCAAGAACCTGGGCGCCTACGGGGACGGGGGGATGGTGGTGAGCTCCGACGACGCCCTCGCCGAGAGGGTGGGCCTCCTGCGCCAGCACGGGATCGCCCCCAGGAAGTACTTCCACCGCCTCGTCGGGGCCAACAGCCGGCTGGACCACCTCCAGGCGGCGGTGCTGGGGGTGAAGCTCCGCCACCTCCCCGCCTGGAACGCCGCCCGCGCCCGCAACGCCGGGACCTACGCCCGCCTGTTCGAGGAGGCGGGGCTGCTGGATCACGTCCGCCTCCCCGCCGTCGCCCCGGGCAACGAGCACACCTACCACCAGTACGTCGTGCGGGTCCGGGACCGCGACGCCCTCCAGGCCCACCTGACCCGAGCGGGGATCGGCTGCGAGGTCTACTACCCCCTGCCCTGCCACCTCCAGGAGTGCTACGCGGACCTGCCCCAGCGGGAGGGGAGCTGCCCCCGCGCCGAGGCGGCGTGCCGCGAGGTCCTGGCCCTGCCGGTCTTCCCCGAGTTGACCGTCCCGGAGCAGGAGGAGGTCGTGGGCGCCATCGCCGCGTTCTACCCGGACGGGAGGTCCTCCTGAGTTCCCCCGAGGGAGTGCTCTGGGGCTGGGGGCTCGGCTGCGCCGTGGCCTTGGGGCTGGTGGTGGGGTCCTTCCTCAACGTGGTGATCCACCGGGTCCCCGAGGACCGGAGCGTGGTGCGGCCCGGCTCGGCCTGCCCCCGCTGCCAGGCACCCATCGCCGCCCGGGACAACGTGCCGGTGCTGGGCTGGCTGCTGCTGGGGGGCCACTGCCGGAGCTGCGGCGAGGGGATCCCCGCCCGATACCCGGCGGTGGAGCTCCTGACCGGCCTGGTGGCGGCGGCGGTGTGGGTCCGGGTGGTGCCGCGGGTGGACCTGGTCCACGTCGCCCCCATCCTCGGCCCCCCCGCCCTGGGCGCCGATCCCGGCGTGGTCGCCCTGCCCGTGATGCCCACGGGCTTCGACGTCGCCTCCTTCCTGGTCTACTTCGGCTTCTTCGCGGCCCTCATCGCGGTGTCGTTCATCGACCTGGACCACGGGATCATCCCCAACGTGATCTCCCTCCCGGGGATCGTCGTCGGCATCGCCGCCATCGCCCTGCTGAACGTCCTCGGCCCCGCGGAGATCTCCGTCGCCGAGTCGGCGATCGGTGCCTTCGCGGGGGGCTTCCTGCTGTTCGCCATCGCCTGGATCGGCGCCTTCGTGTTCCGCAGGGACGCCATGGGCATGGGGGACGTGAAGCTGCTGGCGATGATCGGCGCGTTCCTCGGGGCCTGGCCCACCCTCCTGCTGACCCTGCTGGTGAGCTCCCTCCTGGGTTCGCTGGTGGGGATCGCCGGCGGGATCACGGCGGGGCGGATCTTCGGCCGGGAGCTGCGCTACGGCCCGTTCCTGGCCCTGGGCGCCGCGGCCCAGTTCTTCTTCGGTCCCGAGATCATGGCGGCATGGATGGGCGCGCTCGGCCGGGGGACCTGAGGGGGTGTCCCGTCGCCTGGCCCTGGCCACCCTGCTCCTCGCCGCCCTGTCCCTGACCGGATGCGGCCCCCCGGGCGGCGCCGAGGCCGCGGTCCCGACCCTGATCTTCGTCCGGGACGGGGTGGTGGTCCGCCCCGGCGGCGGGGAGGCGCTGCCCGAGGCGGGCTGGAGCTGCGGCACCGGCGGCGGGGACGCGACCGCCGCCCCCACATCCCGCCGCCTGGCCCGGGGCGCCGTCCTGCTGGGGTGCCGGTGGAGCCCGGGGGAGGCCTTCTCGGCGGCGGCGCCGGGCCTGCCCGCGGCCTCGGCGGCGGCACCGGCCCGCCCCTCGGCCCACGGGGTGCTCACCGTGGACCTGGCGACCCGCGGTGCGGGCCCAGGCGGGGCCCCCGACTCCGCCCTGGCCTTCTCCCCGGACGGCGAGTCCCTGGCGGTGGGGACCTTCGGGGGGGATGTCCTGGTGCTGCGTCCCTTCACCGGCGAGGTGCTGTTCCGCCGCCGCATCGCCGAGGGCTTCGTGCGCCAGCTCGCGTGGGCCCCCGGGGGCGACGTGCTGTACGCCGGCGAACAGGGGGCCGACGGCAACCTCTACGCCCTGGACGCCGCCACGGGGAGGGACCTGTGGCGGGTGGCACTGGCGGAGGACCTGGGCCGCACGCCTCCCCCGTCCCCCGACGACCCCTACGGGATCTACAGCCTCCCCGGGATCTACCGGATCGCCGTGACCCCCGACGGGACCGTGTACGCCGTGGGCCTCCACTCCTGGACCGACGCGGGGGGCCGGCGGAACGCCTCCCGGGTGTACGCCTTCTCCCCGGACGGCCGGCGCCTGGCCGCCTTCCCCCAGGAGGGGGCCGCCGACGTGAACTTCACCTGGCTCGCCACCGACGCCGCCGGCCGGCGGGGCCTGGTGGGCGTCTTCCGCACCGCCGACGGCGAGCCCCGCACGGACCTGGGGAGCGGATCGGTGGTGGCGTTGGACCTCCCTACGCTGCGCCGGGCGTGGGCGAGGCGGCTTCCCCCCCTGACTCCCCACTTCCGCGACGTGTTCGTGTGGCAGGCCTTCGCGGTGAGCCCGGACGGGCGGACCTCCCTGGCGGGCCTCGGGGACGGGCGGGTGTTCCTGTTCGACGAGGAGGCGGCCGCACCACCCCGGGAGCGCTCCCTGGCCCCCGGCGGCCCCGTGGTGGTGGGGGGCGTGCCGGTGGCGGCGTCCGTGGGCTTCGCGCGGTTCGCCGGGGAGACCGCCTACGCCCTCGTGGGCCAGACCACGGTCCCCTACGGGTCCACCACCGCCGAGGCGCCTCCCAGTCCCCATCCCACCGCCCACACCCTCCTGGCGCTGGACCGGGACGGGGGCGAGAAGTGGCGCTACCGCGGCGCCTTCCACGTCGCCGGGCTGTCCGCCTCCGACGATGGATCCCTGGTGGCCGTGGGCGCGGGGGAGCGCCAGGGGGACGACCGCCGGGACCTCTTCGGGCTGCTCCTCTTCGACGGCGGGGAGGGCCCCCGCACCGGCGACGAGCGGCTGCTGGCGTGGTACCCCACCGAGGGGCCGGCCTTCTTCGCCCACGCGGTCCACCCCCGGGGCGAGCTGGCGGCGATGGTGGAGGTGCCGGGCCGCTCCCCGGCGGGGGACGAGGTCTTCGGGGCCTACCGCCTCCACGTCGTGCGCTGACGGCCGCCGCTCCGTTGACGGGGGCGCCGCGGCGTGGTCTCTTCCCCGCTCCACGATGCGCGCCGTGACCACCCGCAGCCGCCGGGGCCGGGCCCTGCGCTCCCCGGGCCGCCGGTGGGCTCCCCTCCTCGCCCTGATCGCCTTGATGTGCGCCGGGGCGTGCGCGCCGGCCGCGCCTCCGCACCCCGAGGTCCGCTTCGAGGGGGGAGGGATCGGTGCCCGCTGGGAGGCGGGGGGCGGCGAGGCGGCGGTGGCCACCCTGCGGGACGCGGCGGGCGCGGCGGTCACCCGGGTGGACCTGCCGGAGGGGGCCTCCGCGGCCTTCTTCCCCGTCCCCTGGACCCCCGGCGAGCGTTACTCCGTCGAGGTCCGGACCGCTTCGGGGGGCGAGGGGATCGCCACGGCCCTGGCGCCGCGCCGGGAGGGGCCGGTGGAGGCCCACCTGCTGGCCCCCTTCGGACAGGACCGGCTGCTCCTGCCCGCCGAGGCCTCCCTCCAGGCGCCGCCGGGAGGGGCCGCGGAGTTCGGGGTGGAGGTCCTGGCCCCCCGGGATAGGCCGGTGGACGCGGTGGTTCGGATCGCCGCGGACCCCGCCGCCCCCGATCCGTCCCCCTTGTTGGGGACCGGGGAGGGCCCCCCCGGCGCCCGGACCTTCCGGGCCCGCCTCGTCCCGGGCGGCGCTCCCCTGGTGGTGGCCCTGCGGGTCCCCGTGCCCCCCGGGGGCCGTCGGGACGCGGTGGAGGTGCGGATCGCCGATCCCGCCGATCCGGGCGGCGAGCCCCTGGCCGTGCTGGCGGGATCGGTCCGGGTGGAGGCGGTGTCCCGGGATGTGCTGGCGGGGAGGGTGGAACTGTTGGCGTGGCGCTTCCCGTCGGATCCCCTGGGCCGCCCCCTCCTGGACCGCCCCGAGGACGCCGTCCACCTTCCCGCCGACTGGTGGGCGTCCCTGGCCCGGGCGGCGGGAGCCCGGGTCCGCGCCCGGGACGCGGGAGTCCCCTGGGCCCACGATGGGCTGAGGCTCCGGAACGCCGGGGACGCCGCCCTCAGCCTGGTGGTGTCGGAGCGGATCGTCGCCGCCGGGACGGACCGGGAGGCCCCCGCTTTCCGCCCCCCCCTGAGGGAGGAGGCGGCCTCGGGGGAGATCTCCCAGCTCGTCCGCGTGCCGGCCTCGGGGGAGGTGCGGGTGGCCCTCCCCCTGCACGTCGGCCGGGCCGCCCGGCCCGGGCGGTACCAGCGGGAGCTGCGGGTGTCGGCGTTGGGGCTCTCGGAGCCCCTGTGGACCCGGCGAGCCCCCCTGGAGGTCCACCGCGGGGATCCCCTCCTGGCGGGCGCCTTCGGCTCCGCCGTCACCGTCGGTTTCGCCGGCCTCGCCTGGATCGCCCTGAGCCACCGCCGCTGGCTCTCGTCCCGACCGACCGCCGAGCTGATGACCATCGCCCTGTTCGGGACGGCGCTGTCGGTGATCGGCTTCGCCGCGGACCTCCTGGGTACGGTGGCGGCGGCGGTGCTGGGGCCCTTCCAGGTCCTGGTCCTGGGGCTGGTCCAGGACCTCCTGCGCTACTCCCTGGTGGCCACCCTGCTGCTGCTGGCACCCCGCCCGGGCACCGCGGCCCTGGCGATGACCACCGGCTTCGGCCTGCACGCGCTGGCTCTGGGGGGCGTGTCGCCGACCGGGCTGCTCTTCCTGGGCACCGCCGTCGCCCTCCAGGAGTCCCTGCTGTGGGTCGCCGGGGTGACCCGGGGGCGGTGGGCGGAGCCCGGGACGCCCTTCCTGGCGCAGTGGATCCCCCTGGCCGCCGCCCTCACCACCGCCTCGGCCGCCTCGGCCTTCGCCTCCCTGGCCCTCCACTCGGTGCTGTACCGCCTCTTCTTCGCCCCCTGGTACGTGGCGCTGGTGGTGCTGGTGCCCTCGGGGCTCTACGTGGTGATCGCGGCGGCGGTGGGGCTGCGCCTGGGACGAGGGCTGCGGGAGGTGGCACCGTGAGCGCGGGGGCGCCGGCGCGCCCGACGGTGGCGGCGCCCCCCGCCATCGAGGCCCGGGGGCTGGGATGGCGCTACCCCTCGGGGGCGGTGATCGGCCCCGTGGACCTGGAGGTGCGCCCCGGCGAGGTGGTCCTGCTGACGGGCGCCACGGGATCGGGCAAGTCCACGGTGCTGCGGGCCCTGGCGGGGCTCCTGCCCCGGGACGGCCTGGGCCGGGCCACGGGGGCGGCGCGCCTGGGCGACCTGGACCCGGCCGCGCTCCCCGCCGAGCGGGTTCGGGCGCTGGGGTTCGTGGCCCAGGAGCCCGACGACCAGCTCTGCACGGGGCGGGTGGGGGACGAGGTCGCCTTCGGGCTGGAGAGCCTGGCCCTCCCCGAGGAGGAGATCCCGGTCCGGGTGGCGGAGGCCCTCGCGGCGGTGGGCCTGGACCTGCCCTGGGAGCGGTCCACGGCGGCGCTCTCCGGGGGGCAGAAGCAGCGGGTGGCGCTGGCCGCGGCCCTGGCCCCGGGGGCGGGCCGCCTGCTCCTGGACGAGCCGACGAGCCAGCTCGACCCCGAGGGGGCGCGGGGGCTGCTGCGGGCGGTCCGGGACCTCGCGGACCGGCGCGGGGTGGCGGTGCTGCTGGTGGAGCACCGGCTGGAGGAGGCCCTGGCCATCGCCGACCGGGTGGTGATCCTGGAGGCCGGCGCGTCCGTGGCGGACCTGCCGGCGGCGGAGGTCCTGCGGGATCCCTCGGCGCTGCGGTCCCGGGGGCTGGAGGTGCCGGAGCTGGTGGCCCTCTTTGCGGCCCTGGGGCACCCCACCCGTCCCCGGGACGCGGAGGAGGCCCTCGCGGCCCTGGGGAGGGCCCCCTCGCCCGAGACGGGGAAGGCGAGACGGCGAGGACGCGCGGCGGATCCGGCCCTGATCTCGTTGCGGGGCGCCGAGGCGGGCTGGCCCGACGGCCCGGTCGTCCTGAAGGACGTGGACCTCGACCTGGGCGCCGGCGAGCGCGTGGCGGTGCTGGGTCCCAACGGCGCGGGGAAGTCCACGCTGCTGGCGCTGCTGGCCGGGAACCTGAGAGCCCGGAGGGGGACCCGCACGGCGCGCCTCGGCGGCGGCCCCCACGGCACCCGGTCGGCGATCCGCGTGCCCCAGAACCCGGACCTCTCCCTCTTCTGCGGGTCGGTCGCCGAGGAGATCGCGTACGGCCCCAGGGCGCGGGGCCTGTCGGGGGCGGCGCTGGCCCTCAGGCGGGAGGAGAACCTCGCCGCCTTCGGCCTCGGGGAGCTCGCCGGCCGCCCTCCCCAGGGGCTCTCCCGGGGGCAGAGGCTCAGGGTGGCGGTGGCGGCCGCCGCGGCCTGCGGGCCGGACGTCCTGCTCCTGGACGAGCCCACCACCGGCCAGGACCGCCAGCACGTGGATGCCATCCTGGCGGCCCTGGCCGGGCCGGGGCGGGCCGGGGCCCTGGTCTTCGCCACCCACGACGTGCGGCTGGCCCTGGAGCACGCCACCCGGGCGCTGGTGGTGGAGGGGGGGCGGATCGTGCTGGACGGCCCCCCGGAGGAGGTCGTCGCCGAGGCCGCCCGGCGCCCGGGCACGGCGCTCCGGGTGCCGGAGCTGGCGCGCCTTTGCGCCCTGCTGGGCCTCTCGCCCCGCCCCGCCGAGGAGCTGGCCCGTGCCCTCGGGTGACTCCCTGCGGGCGGGCCTGGACCCTCGCCTGAAGGTGGCGGGGGTGGCGTGCGCGTCCTTGCTGGCGGTGGTGCTGGACTCGCCTCCGTCCCTGCTGGCCCTGGGCGCGGCGGGGGTGGCGTCCCTGCTGGGGGCGGGCCTGGGCCGGAGGGCCCTTTGGGCGGCTCTGGCGGGGGGCGCGGCCATCGCCTGGTCCACGGTCCTCTCCCAGGCCCTCTTCTACGGTGCGGAGCCCCGCACCCCGGTGGCGGTGCTCCTGCCCGCCTTCGAAGCGGCGGGGATCCGCTTCCCGGGCTTGGCGGTCTGGAAGGAGGGGGCGCTCCACGGCGCGGTGCAGGCGCTGCGTTTCGTGGGGGTCACGTACGCGGGGATCGCGCTGGCGGCGAGCACTCCCCCCGAGAGGCTCCTCCAGACGATGCGGCGCCTGGGGATCCCCTACGGCCTGGCCTTCATGGCGGCGACTTCCCTGAGGTTCGTGCCGGTGGTGGCGGCGGAGACCTGGGCGGTGCGGGTGGCCCGCCGGCAGCGGGGCCGGCCCCTGTGGCGCCTGGGGCCCTGGGGCTGGCTGAGGGAGGAGGTGGCGATGCTCCGCCCGGTGATCGGCGCCTCGATCCGTCGCGCCCGGGTGCTGGCGGAGTCCCTGGACGTGCGGGGCTTCGACCCCCTCGCCCGCCGGACCCACCGGGGCTCCGGCCCCATGCCCGCCGGCCAGCGCCTCGCCCTCGGGGGGCTGGCGGGGGTCACGGGGGCGGCGGTGGGGCTGAAGACGCTGTGGTGGCTGTACCTGGCGGAGCTGTGGTATCGGCCGGAGCTGCGCCCCCTCTACGGGTGGATCCGAGCCTGGCTGTAAGCCCGGGCGGCGGCCTCCAGGGTGTCCAGCGACAGGTGGGGGGCGTTCCCGTCCTCGGGGCGGAAGGCGGCGCGGCGGGCGGCGTCGACGACGAAGCGCCCCTGCCAGAGCCCGACGGGGGCGAACTCTCCGTCGTCGGCGGCGACGAGGCAGAGGAACAGGTCCTGCCCGACCTCGAAGGTGGGGGCGCCGATCACCCGGGTGGTGAGGCCGTCCAGGGTGCCGCCCAGGCGGTCCAGGACAAGGCGGGCCCCGACGCCTCCCCTCAGGGACCGCTGGACGTCCAGGGTGACGAGGCTGCGGACGCGGCCCCCCTCGTCGAAGTAGGGCTCGACGGAGGCGACCCTCGCGCGGACGACGACGTCGGCCCGGGCGACGACGTCGAGGACGGTGGCGCGCCCCACCACGCTTGCCGCGGCGGGCGCCGGCGCCCCGAGGAGGCCGGCGGCCAGCACCCATGCGGCGCCCCGGGGCGCATTCCCCCGGCGGAGGCGGCGGCCGGCGAGGACCAGGGCGAGGGCGAGCCCCCAGGCGCCCGGGCCGCGCCCCGGCGCGGTGGCGCAGCCCGCCCCGGGGAGCCCGCAGTCGGCGTCGGGGCAGGGGTACAGGGCGCTGGCCCCGGCCCGGTCGTCGTCGGTGAGGGAGCGGGGCGCGGTCTCGCCGGGCACGTACTCCGCGGCCATGGTGGCGCCGGGGGCGTCGGAGTGGTCGAGGCCCAGGAGGTGCCCGATCTCGTGGGTGGCGACGCTCTGGAGGTCGATGGCGCCGGGCTCACCCACGGCCCACTGGAAGTGGGCACCGTTGAAGGCGATGTCGGCGTCGACGATGGTGCCGTCCTCGTAGTGGCTGACGGCGGTGACGGCGATGACCTCGGGGTCCTCCGCCCAGTCCGAGACCTCCCACCACAGGGTGTTGATGCCGTCCACGACCTCGCCGGGCTCGGTGTACTCCGAGACCTCCTCGAACAGGAGGGCGGCGGTCTCGACGGCGTCCCACGCCTCGAAGGAGGCGGCGACGGCGGCACGGGCGACGGGGAAGCTGACCCCGGGGGCGCCGTGGTGCTCCACGACCCAGGGAAGGACCGCCCCCTCCTCCCAGGCGAGGGGTACGTCGGGCGCGCCCTGGACGTGGGCCAGGTTGTAGGCGTCCGCCGTGGAGGAGCCCATCCAGGCACCCAGCAGGACGCCCAGGGCGGCGCGATGGGGGGCGCGGCGCGCGAAGCTCATGCGTTCGACCGTTCCCAGCCCCGGACCGGCCCGCCACCACCGCGCCGGCCGCCCGCCCGACCTCCGAGGACCCGAGCACCATAGCCCGCCGATCCGCCCCCCGCAACGACTTCCCGCCCATCCCCCCACCTCCCCTCCCCCCCCGTCACCTCCACCCCGCTCACCCCCGATCCCGCCCTTGACAGCCCGACGCGACCCCCTATAATGGCGGCCGTCTCGTTGAGGCGTAGTTCAATTGGCAGAACACCTGACTCTGGATCAGGGGGTTCCAGGTTCGAGTCCTGGCGCCTCAACCAACGATTCGCCACCCCAGGCTTGACAGCCTCCCCGCCGGCCACTATCCAGTCCGGCACTGCTTCTCCGGCCCCATCGTCTAGTGGTTAGGACAGCGGCCTCTCACGTCGCAAGCAGGGGTTCGAGTCCCCTTGGGGTCACCACTCGATCCGAAGGCCCGCCCTCCAGGCGGGCCTTCGGCGTTCTGGAGCCGCTCCCAAGGGGACTCGAACGGGCGCGCGGCGCAGCCTGCGGCTGAAGAGGCTCCGGGACGGAGCCGGCAGCCGCGCGCCCCGGCCCTGAAGGGAGGGGCCCGGACGGCCCCGACCGGAAGGGGCGAGTCCCCTTGGGGTCACCACTCGATCCGAAGGCCCGCCCTCCAGGCGGGCCTTCGGCGTTCTGGAGCCGCTCCCAGGGGAACCGAACGGGCGAGCGCCTCCCCCGGGGTCCGGGCGCCGTGCGATCCGGCGGCGCCGGTCCGGCCCGCCATCCGCTGCCTGATGAACCAGGTCGAGGAGCAGGCCGCCACCATCGCGGCGCTCCTGAGTGGTGGGGCGGACAACCTCGCCAACAACTAAGGCGCCTCGGTGAGTGGAGGGAGATACAACGAGGCCGACGGCGAGTACTCGTCGGCGCTCGGTGAGGAGGGCATCCTCGAGACCGACGCCTGGGGCACCTACCCCGACGGTCCGTGAGCGCGGGCATTCCACCGGACGACCGGCCGATGAGAGCAGCCCCCCGCCGCCCAGGCCCGGTGGCCCGATCGCGCGGGTCCGGGGCATCCGGGGGCGTGGTGGCTCGCCGTGAGCGCGGGGCCCATGACCGCGTCCGTGCCGAAGCCCCCGAACGCGGACACCATCCCTGAACCCGGTATCGTGCACAGCCCAACGCTCACCGGAACACCGGCGGTTCGTGGCAGACCGCCTGGTCCGGGGGCAGTGGCAGGTTCACCACGCACGCGGCCGTGGCGGACGCCGGGCAGAGCGCCCCGGCTGCCAGGGGGACCCGCGCGAATGCGGAGCGGAGGGTGCGGCGGTCGGACCTGGGTTCGTGCCGCATCTTCTTCCCCCCTCAACGGGCGTCACGGTCTCGATCGCCGGGCGTCCCGTCCTGACCCTTCCCAGGTGACCCGTCGGATGCTAGAGTCCGAGTGCTGGCGCGCGTTCGAGCTCGGCACCGACCACGGCGCCCCAGAGGATGTGGGACCTGACATCTCCAGGGTCTCGGCTCCTCCGGGTCCACAGGTCCACCGAGGGGACACGGGGTACTCGGAGGAGACATGAAGAGGATGATCTGGCTCGCCCTCGCGGCCGGGATCCCAGCGTGCGGCGAAGGCGATCTCAACTCGGAGGATCCCCCGGGCGGCGACGAAGCCAGGATTCACGTGGATCAGACCACCATCGACTTCGGTGTGCTGGAAGCCGGCGAGGAGTCGTCGGCTGTCGTCACCATCGAGAACGTGGGCGCGGAGACGCTCTACATCAATGGCCTGGAGCCCGCGGGAGACATGGCGTTCCGCGTCGCCGCCGATGGAATGCAAGACACGCTCGTTCCGGGCGATTCCGCGTGGTTCACGGTCTACTACGTCGCGTCGGGCGGGGTGGACATGGGCACCGTCTCCGTCCATAGCTCCGACCCCATCGACCCCGTGGTCCCCGTCGAACTCGTCGGCGGTCTGCGCGGTGCCGAGTTCGCCTGGGACAGGGATCCCCTCGACTTCGGCGTCCTCACCGTGGGCGAAGCGGCGACGGAGACGGTCACGATCACCAACGCCGGTGAGGCCGAGCTGACCGTCGACGCTCTCGTCCTCGACGGCGACGCCTTCTCCGCCGAGCTCCCCGCGACGCCGTTCTCGCTCGCGGGGGGCGAGGCCGTCTCGCTCGCCGTCACCTTCGCCCCGGCGTCCTCGGGCGTCGAGACGGGGACGATCACGGCGGCCAGCAATGCATACCAGGACAACGTCCTCGACATCACGGGGACCGGGACCAGCAAGCCCATCGCCGTGTGCGGCGTCGATCCCGAGACCGTGACGGGCCATGGCCAGACGGCGAACTGGATCGGTGAGGGGTCGTACGATCCGGACGGCGCCGGGATCGCGGACTACCAGTGGTCCCTGTACTCCCAGCCCGAGGGGAGCGCCGCGACGATGCCGGGGGAAGGGGCCGACCGCGGGCCCTTCGAGTGGGACCTCGCGGGCGAGTACGTGGGCGAGCTCGTCGTGACCAACACGCTCGGCGGGGTCTCCGACCCCTGCTACGCGACGCTGACCGCGAACCCGGAGGCCGGCCTGTGGATCGAGATGTACTGGGCGCACTCCGGGGACGACATGGACCTGCACCTGCTCGCGCCGGGCGGGATCGTCGAGAGCGACATGGACTGCCATTACGAGAACTGCGTGGGGGGATTCCTGGACTGGGGCACTGGCGGGTACTCGGCGGACGATCCCAGCCTCGATTTCGACGACGTCGACTGGACAGGCCCGGAGAACATCCGGATCGAGGAGCCCCAGGACGGCGAGTTCACCGTGATCGTCCACGACTACCCGAACAGCGTCTACTCGGGATCCAACCAGGTGTGGGTGAAAGTCTACGTCGGGGGCGAGCTGGCCTTCTCCGACGACTGCGGCATCTCGGGGGAGGACTCGTACACCACCTTCGCCTACGTCGAGTTCCCCGGCGGGACGGTCACGGACGGCCCCGCCTGCGACTGAGCCACGGATGCCGGCAGGCTCTCCCGGCGCCTCGGTGTGCGGGGGGGGCAAGCATCGCCCAGACCGACGACGGGGGCACCGACCCCGAACGTCCATGAGCGCAGGCATTTCACCGCACGACCGGCCGGCGAGAGCAGTCCACCGCCCCAAAGGCCCGACGCTCCCATGGCACCGATCCGGGGAAGCCAAGGGTCCGCGAGCCGCTGCGCCTCCGCCGGGAGCGCGCGGAGGAGGCCCGCCCCCGAGCCGGTCGGCAACCCGCCCGCCCCCGCGCGGCACCGGAGTGGCCCACGCCGCGCGGGGTGTCCCCCTTGAATGGCCCCCGGCTGCGGGGTAGCCTGCCGCCGCCGTGCGCCGGCCGGGCCCACCTTCGCCTCGATGCCTGGTCGCGCCCGCCGGAGTCCCGCCTTGCTGCTGGTGCCGACCTACGTCGCCCCGAGCGCCATCCACGGGCTGGGGGTGTTCGCCGCCGAGCCCATCCCCCGGGGGACACCCATGTGGCGCTTCCAAGAGGGGCTCGACGCCATCGTCCCCGCGGGGGTGACGGAGGACCTGCCCGGAGTCGCTCGGCGCTTCCTCCGGCGGTACGCATACGAGTCGCCCCAGTTCCCCGGAGGCCTCGTGCTGGGCTTCGACGACTCGCGGTTCATCAACCACAGCGACGACCCCAACACCGATACCCGCGCCGAGGTGACCGTCGCCCGCCGGGACATCGCGAGGGACGAGGAGATCACCTGCGACTACGGCGAGTTCTGCACCGAGTTCGACCTCGCTGACTGAGCCTGGGGTCGCCCGGGCCCGGCTCCGAACGGCCGCGGGCGGTCTTCTCGAACGCAGACCCACGGCACGTCCGGACGCGGCGCCCCCGGGGGTCAGGGCGTGACGCGGACGGCGATGTACGTGGCGTTGTCGCCCTCTTCGACCTCCGCCAGCTCGCCTTCGGAGTCCAGGACGACGCCGACGTACTGGAGTCCCGTAGAGGCGTCGGAGGGGATGGTGATCCCCCAGGTCTCGGTCATGAGATAGCCGGCGTCCGCGTACACCGGGGCCTCGCCGATACGGCGGTCCCACAAGGTGATCGACGGGTCGCGAGAGAGCATGACCGCCGACTGGACCGCCACCGGCACGGCGCCGGCGTTCTCCAGGGTGAAGTCGAACAGGTAGGTCCGCCCCCGCCGCACGTCGAAGACGGGCTCCCCGTAAAGCATCCGGGTCGCCACCGGGGCGCCGTAGAGGTCGGTGACCTCGGTGCGCTGGGCCGCCGCATACTCCCCCCAGGGCTCGAGGTACTCCCAGTGGGTGATGCTGATGTCGTCGTACCCTCCGGCGGCGCCGTAGGAGGCGAGCAGGCCGGCGGCGGTGTCCGAGCCGATGTGGGGGATCGCCCGCATGCCGTTGGCGATGGAATGGGTCCAGTCGACGCCCATCAGGCTGTACAGGCCGTCCTCGTGCCCGAGGCCGGCGCAGTGTCCGAGCTCGTGCATCACCACCGCGTCGAGGGGCCTGCCGCCACCGCCGTAGTGGATCATCGTGATCTTCGCGTCCCGGACGGTCCACGCGACGGCGGAGTCGATGTACACGTCGGTCTCGATCAGGTCCGTGCCGAGGTACCAGTAGAGCGTGATGGCGGGGTGGCCCCCGAGGATGGCGGCGTCCGTGGTCAGCGCCAGCTCGTTCTCCCCGTTCCCGGAGACCTGCTCCTCGTCGTCGTCCGGCGACAGGGCGAACCAGATCGTCGCGGGGTTGAGCGCGAAGCGGTCGAAGGCGCCCTGGATCGCGTCGAGCACCGAGGGGACGTCCCCGACGTCGGGAGCGTGGTGGATGGTCACGCCGTATTCGCCGCCGGGCCAGGTGAGGGGACCTTCGCCGGCGTTGAGCTGCTGGAATGCGCTCGCGGCGTGGGGGAGAAGGGTCGCCAGGGCCAGGACGGCGGCGGAGGCGATGGGAGACTTGCGACTCATGGGGGCTCCAGGGCCGCGCGCCCGCGCGGCGTTGGACCCGGGCCCGAGGCGCTCGCGCCTCTGCCCGGGGGTTGCAGGGAGTCAGCGGACGTCCTGGTCCAGGAACGCGGGGAGGTCGAAGGACAGGGGGGTGCCCGCGTCGGTGCGCGGTCCGTCGGCCCCCATGCGGATCCGCCCCCTCTCCCAACCCACAAGCGGACAGGTCGGATCGGTCGAGTCCACGAACAGCAGGTCCCGGTCCCCCTCGCGGAAGGTGGGGATCCCGCTCACGCCCAGCACCCGCCCGTCGCTGGCCCGTCCGCCGAGGAAGGTCAGGACCACCTCGTCGCCGGTGGCGGCGCCCTTCCAGGCCCGGACGACCTCGAAGGCGACGCGGGTGGCGGGCATCTCGCCCAGGGATCCGAACACGCCCACGGTGGCTTCGACCCGGACGGCGTGTCCCTCGAACACCCGGTCGGCGCGTTCGAGCATCTCGTGGGCTCCCGCGACACCTCCCGCGGCCCCCTCCTCCCCCGCCATGCCGGGCTCGTGGGGGGACGGCGCCGGGGCCGCGACGGTGCCCTCGGCCGGCGTGGATTCGCCACCGGGCGACGGGGCGCACCCTGCCAGGGCGGCGAGGACGGCGAGTCCCGCCGTACGGAACGCGCGGGAAGCGGGGGGGTTCTTCTTGGCGAGCACCGGCCTTCTCCTCGGGGAGCGGCGGCTCCCCCTGGGTTCGAATAGACAGTCGAGGCATCGGGAGGATGTGACACGCGCGCCTCGCCGAGATCCGTCGCGGCCGTCGCTCCCATTCCGGCCGCCCGGTCCCCGAAGCCCACCCTGCCCGTCGGGGCCGACGCCGACGGCGCCGATCCCGGGGACGGGGTGGGCGCGCCCACCCGGGGTCCACCGGGTCCCCCGTGCGCCGGCGGGCCCCCCGCTACGGGACCCTAGACAGCGGCCTCTTGCGTCCGTTATCTTGCCGCCCAGGCGCGGGGCTCCCCGGGCGACTTCCATGCACCAGCAGGACCGGCAAGCGATCGAGGAGAGGGTGCGGGATCGGCTCGCGGCGGGGGACGCGGCGGCGGCGGCGGAGGCGATCGTGCTCGGCTACGGGCCCGAGGTCCTCGGCTGGCTCCGGGTGTCCGTCAGGGACGAGCACGAGGCGGCTGACATGTTCTCGGCCTTCTCCGAGGAGGTCTGCCGGTCCGTCGGCCGGTTCCGGGGGGACAGCTCGGCCCGCACCTGGGCCTACGCCGTCGCTCGGAACTGCCAGCGCCGCCTCTGGGCCGCGCCCCGCCGGCAGCGGGAGGCCCCCCTCACCCCGTCGCTGGCGTCCCGCCTGGAAGTCCAGGTGCGGACCGAGACCCTGCCGTACCTCCGGACCGAAGCGAAAGACCGCCTCGAGGCCATCCGGGACTCGATGTCCGCCGAGGACCGCTCGCTTCTGGTGTTGCGCCTGGACCGGGGGCTGGCGTGGGAGGAGATCGCCCGGGTGCTCGCCGAGGACGGCGCCCCGGAGGCGGAGGGGGTCCGGAGGCGGGCCGCGGCGCTGCGGAAACGCTTCCAGCGGCTGAAGGAGGCCCTGCGCGAGCGCGCCCGGGCCGAGGGGCTGGTGGAGTAGCCTCGCGGAGGTCCATCGGGTGGGGGACGCTGGAGAGTCCGCGGCGGATGCCGTGTCGGCGGCGGGAGAGCCCGACTCCCTCACCGCGTCCCCCGGGACGGATGGCCCCGGCGACCCGACCGCGTCGGGGGATGTGGACTCCTTCCTGCGCCAGCTCGCCCGGGCGCCGCCCGTCGAGATCGCCGGCCAAGTGGACCGCCCCCTGGGCCCCGGAGACGTGGTGGCGGGCCGCTTCGAGGTCATCCGCGCCCTGGGCCGCGGGGGCATGGCCACCGTGCACCTCGCAAGGGACCTGGCCCTCGGCCGCTCCGTCGCGGTGAAGGCGGTGGACGTCCCCCCCGAGGGGGGCCCGAGGAGGGAGCGCTGGCTGGCGCAGTTCCAGGAGGAGGCCCGGGCGACGGCGAGGCTGAACCACCCCCACATCGTGACCCTCTACGAGGCGGGCCAGTGGGGATCGCGCCCCTTCATCGTGCTGGAGCTGCTGACGGGGGAGACCCTCGCCACCCGCCTTCGCCGGGGCCGCCTCACCGTGCGGGAGTCGCTGGAGACCGGCTCCCAGATCGCCGCGGGGCTTGCCCACGCCCACGGGCGGGGGATCCTCCACCGCGACCTCAAGCCCCAGAACGTGTGGATCTGCGAGGACGGGACGGTCAAGGTCATGGACTTCGGCCTCGCCCACGTCGAGCGTCTCGACCCAGGGCAGATCGAGTCGATGTTCACGGGGACCGGCCCGCGCATGGAGTTCGAGGCCCGGGGGAGCCCGACGGCGGGGACCCCCGCCTACATGGCTCCCGAGCAGTGGGCCGGCGAGGCGCAGGACCCGCGGACGGACGTCTTCGGGCTCGGGGCGACCCTGTACGAGATGCTGGCGGGACGACCGCCGTTCGCCGGGCGGGACCGCGACGGACTGCGGCGCTCCGCCGCCGGCCAGGGCCCGGCGCCGTCGATCCGGGACTCGGTCCCGGACCTCCCGGAGCGGGCGGCGGGGATCGTCGACGCCTGCCTCGCCCGAGAGCGGAGCGCGCGACCGGGGGCCGACGAGGTGAGCCGCGCCCTCCGGGCTCTGGTCCGCCCGGGCACCCCCGGCGCCCGCGGGGACGAGAACCCCTACCGGTTCCTCCACGCTTTCGGCGAGGAGGAGGCGTCTCTCTTCTTCGGCAGGGAGCGAGAGGTGGGACGCCTGCGTCACCTGCTCCGCCACCACCCCCGCCTGGCCGTCGTGGGACCGTCGGGGGCGGGCAAGACCTCGCTGGTCATGGCGGGCCTGGTGCCCCGGCTGAGGGAGGAGGCGCCGCCCTGGGACGTCGTCGGCGTCCGCCCGGGTCCCGATCCCCTCGCCTCCCTGCAGCGCGCCCTCGCCGGCCTCCCGGGAGCGCCCTCGGACCGGGACCTCGCCGACGCCCCCGGCCTCGCGGGGTCGACCCTGAGGTCCCGGGCGACCGCGACGGGCCGGCCGGTTCTGGTGGTCGTCGATCCGTTCGAGGAGCTGTTCACGCGTTGCGTCGATCGTCGGGATCGGCGGGCGTTCACGGCGGCGCTGCGCGGGGCCGCGGACGACTCGGCGGGGGCCGTACGCCTGGTGCTCCTGGTCCGCGAGGACTTCCTGTCGCGCCTCGCGGAGGCGGGAGACCTCCTGGGCGACGACGGGGGGGCGATCTTCCCGCTCTCGGCCCCGGGGGAGCGGGCGCTGCGAGAGGCCATCGAGCTGCCCGCCCTCGCCGTCGGGCACTCCGTCGAGCCCGGCCTGGTGGAGGACCTGCTGGGCCCCCTCTCGGCGCACCCGGCCCCCCTCCCCTTGCTCCAGTTCGCCGCCGGCCAGCTCTTCGAGCGCCGGGACCCGGTGGCCCGACGGCTGACCCGTGGGGCCCTCCAGGACCTCGGCGGGGTGGCGGGGATCCTGGCGACCCACGGGGACGAGGTGCTCCGGGCCCTGCCGGGGGAGGCCGACCGCGACGTCGCCCGGCGGCTCCTCACGGCGCTGGTGACGCCGGAGGGCACGCGCCGCCTGCTGGGGCGCGACGCCCTGGTCGGTGAGCCTCCCGACGGTCCGAGCGCGCGCGTGCTCCGCCGGTTGATCGACGGGCGCCTCCTGACCTCGGTGGCGGGGGGAGGAGTGGAGCTGGCGCACGAGTCCCTCGTCACCGGCTGGACGACCCTCGCGGGGTGGCTGGCCGAGGACCGGGAGGGCCTCCTGGTGGTCCGCCGGGCGGAGGACGCGGCGAGGCACTGGGACGAGCGCGGGCGCCCCCCGGGCCTCCTCTGGCAGGGCCCGGCGCTGGACGAAGCGGCGCGCCACCTCCCGCGGGCGGGCCAGGGTGCGGGCCCGGTGCTGGCGGCGTACCTCGCCGCCGGACGATCGAGGGAGGGGCGGGCGCGCCGGCTGCGGCGCGGGCTGCTGGCGGCCCTCGTGGGGGGCGCGGTGGCGGTGGCCGGGGGTTCGGTCCTCGCCGCGCGGATCTACCGGGCGAAGGAGGCCGAGGCGGTGGCGCAGGCGGCCCGCGCCGCGGAGGCGGGCGCCGAGGCCCAGGCCCAGGCCCTCGCCCTGGAGGCCGACCAGGCGGCCTCCACCGATAACACCCGGAGCCTCCGGCTGGCCGTCCGAGCCGTCGAGTCCCGAGCGGGGACGGCGCAGACCGACGCCCTCCGCAGGGCCCTCCAGCTCCCCTACGTCGAGGCGGTGTACCTGGGGCACTCGGACCTGCTCAAGGACGCGGACCTCGCGCCCGACGGCCACACCGTGGCGACCGCCTCGTGGGACGGGACGGCCCGGATCTGGGACGCGGGGGGGCGTCTCCGCTCGGTCCTCCGGCACGACGGCCCGGTGGAGACCGTCTCGTTCTCCCCGGCGGGCGACCGGGTTCTCACCTCCTCGTGGGACGGCACGGCGGGGCTGTGGACCCTCGCCGGCGAGCGCCTGGCCAGGCTGGGGGAGCGAGAGGGGCGCCTTCACGGCGCGCGCTTCTCTCCGTCGGGGGACGCCGTGCTGACCTGGTCCAGTGACGGGACGGCCCGCCTCTACGCCGCGAACGGTCGTCGGGTGGCCACGCTGGGGGGGGAGGGAGGCGTGTTCGGGGCCGCGTTCTCGCCCCGGGGCGACGTGGTGGCGACGGCGCACGGGGACGGGCGCGTGCGGATCTGGGACCGGTCGGGCGCCCTCCTGCGGACCCTCGCCGGCCACCCCCGGGCGGCCGAGACGGTCCTGTTCAGCCCCGACGGGTCGGTCCTCGCCACCACGGGTTGGGGTGACAACGTGGCCCGCCTGTGGGACCTGCCCTCCGGTCGGCTGAGGGCCCGGTTGGAGGGGCACGTCCGCCGGGTGAGCCGGGCGGTCTTCCACCCGTCGGGGGAGGCCCTGGTGACCCTGTCCTACGACCGCACGGCGAGGATCTGGGGTCTGGACGGGAGCCCGCGCAACGTCCTCGCCGGTCACACCGGACGGGTCGTGGACGCCGGGTTCTCCGCCGACGGGCACCTGCTCTTCACCGTGGACGACGACGGCGCGGGCTTCGTTTGGACCCTCGACGGGCGGAAGCGGGGTGCCCTGAGGGGTCACACCGGTTGGGTGACCCGGGTGAAGGTCGCCCCCGACGGCCATCGGGTGCTGACGGCGGGTCAGGACGGCACCGCGAGGTTGTGGGCCCTGGACGACGCCCTGACGGCGTGGCTTGCCGACACGAGGGCGAAGGCGAAGGGCGGGAGGGTCTCGGCGCGGGACCCCCGGGAGGTGGTGCGGGGGGCGGATGCCGAGGCGCGGCCGCTGGCCCTGGAGGGCACCCCCGACCTGACCTTCCTGCCGGCGCCCCACCGGTGGGTGTCCCACCTGGGCGTCTCCCCGGACGGCACGGCGGCCGTCACGGTCTCCGGGGACCGGGAGGCCCGGATCTGGGACCTCGCCCGCCCAGCACCGCCGGCCGTGCTCCGCGGGCACGCGGGCTGGGTCACCCGGGCGGCCTGGTCCCCCGGCGGCGAATCCGTCCTGACCGCCTCCGACGACGGCACCGCTGCGATCTGGGACCGGGCCGGCCGGCGGCGGGCGGTGGTCGTGGGGCACGACGGGCCCGTGAGGGCCGTCGCGTTCTCCCCCGACGGCGCCCTCGTCGCCACCGGCGGTGCGGACGGGACCGTCCGGGTCACGGACGTCGCGGGCGCGACGCGCTCCGTGGACAGGGGCCACTCCGGGCCGGTCACGGCCGTCGCCTTCTCGCCCGACGGTGCACGGCTGGCCACGGCCTCCCAGGACGGCTCCGGGAGGATCTGGGGCGTGGACGGGGTCCCCCGCGCGGTGCTGGGAGGACACACGTCCGCCGTGCTTTCCGTGGCGTGGGACGATGCGGGCGACCGGGTCCTGACCCTGGACGGGGACTCCGCCCGGACGTTCACCGCCGGCGGGCGGCCCCTGGGGACCTTCGGCGATCCCGACGCCCACGTGGTCCTCGCCGCGTTCGTTCCCGGCACCCCCCGGGTCGTCACGGCGGACAACCGCGGGCAGGTCCGGATCCGCGACGGGTCGGGCTTCGACCGCGTCCTCCCCGGCCACGCGGACCGGGTGACCGTGCTCCGGTTCAGCCCCGACGGCCGCCGGCTGGTCACCGGCTCGGGCGACGGCACGGCGCGGGTCTGGACGGCGGACGGGGCACCCGTGGGCGTCCTCGGCGGTCACGGCGGCTTCGTCCTGGAGGCGCGGTTCAGCGGAGACGGGTCCCGAGTGGCCACGGGGTCCTGGGACGGACTGGCCAGGGTCTTCGAGGCGGGGGGCACCCTCCTCGCGACCCTCCCGGGCCACGACGCGCCGGTGACGGCGGTGGCGTTCGGCCCAGGGGACGACACCCTCTGGAGCTGGTCCCGGGACGCCGCGGTCCAGCGGCACGAGAACGCGCCGGAGCGACTCCTCGCCAGGGCCCGGCAGCGGCTGGCGGCCGTCCCGCCGGGTCCCCACGGTCTGCGGATCGGCATGGGCTGGGACTTCGAGGCCCCGACGGGTCCCACGGCACGCCCTCCGGCCCAGACGCGCGGCGCCGCTCCGGTGGCCGGTTCGGCGGTCCTCCCCACGGGCCCGATGGCCGAGTCGGCCCCAGAGCAGGGCAAGGACGGCCCCCAGGGCCGCTGAACCGCCCGCCGTGGGCCCAGCGTACCCGGCCCTGTCGGCGGTCGCCGCGGGGTCCCTGACCCCATTTCACGCCGCGTCGCGCTCCGCCGGGCTCCCGGGTCGGAACCCAGGGATCCGTGCCGTCGCCAGCCACGCCGGGACGTCCTCCGCCGGGATGGGGCGAGAAATGAAGTACCCCTGGGCGATGTCGCAACCGAGGCGGGCGAGTGCATCCCACGTCTCCCGGTCCTCCACCCCCTCGGCCACCACGGACAGACCCAGGCCGTGCCCGAGTTCGATCGCGGCCTTGACGATGGTCGCGTCCTCGCCGCTCCGCATCATCCCCTTCACGAAGGACTTGTCGATCTTCACCTTGTCCACCGGGAAGCGCTTGAGGTAGCCGAGCGCCGTGTGTCCGGCGCCGAAGTCGTCGATGGCCACCCGCACGCCCATGCGCTGGAGGAGTTTCAGGTTCTCGATGGTCCGCTCCACGTCCACGAGCAACGCGGTCTCGGTGACCTCCAGGTTCAGGAAGCGGGGGTCCATCCCCCACCGGTCGAGGGCCGCCGCGACCTGCCCCGGCAGGTCCTGCTCGTGGAGGTTGCGCATCGACACGTTCACCGCGAGCACGATCTCCAACCCAGCATCCAACCACTCCCGTCCCTGCTTGATCGCGGCATCCAACACCCAGGCGCTCAAGGGACGTATCAACCCGGTCTGCTCGGCCATGGGGATGAACTCGTCAGGCGGCACGAGGCCCCGCGCGGGATGCCTCCAGCGCACGAGCACCTCCGCGCAGGCCAACTCCCCTGTCCGCAGATCCAGCGTCGGCTGGTAGTGCAGGACCAGCTCGTCCCCTTCGATCGCCCGCTTCAGCTCGGCGATCATCGCCAGGCGGTCGATGCTGTTCTCGTCCAACTCGGGCGAGTACACCGCGCATCCACCCCCCGCCCTCTTGGCCACGTACATCGCCACGTCCGACCGCCGCAGCAGCGCCGTCGCGTCGTCCGCCCCAGGCTCCAGGGTAGCGATGCCGATGCTCGCGGAGATCAGCAGGGCGTGACCGTCCACATCCACCGGAGCGCCGACGGCCCGGAGCAACCTCTCGGCCACGCGCCGTGCGGTGCTGGTGCCGCATCCCGGCAGCAGCACGGCGAACTCGTCCCCCCCGAGGCGCGCCACCGAGTCCGCGCCGCGGACCACCGCGGACGCCCGCCGGGCGATCTCCCGGAGGAGCCCGTCACCCTTGGTGTGACCCAGGGAGTCGTTCACCTCCTTGAAGCGGTCGAGGTCGATCAGCAGGAGGGACAAGGGCTCTCCCCGCGCTCCGGCCGCCTCGATGCTGTCCCGGAGCCTCTCCTGGAGGAAGAAACGGTTGGGGAGCCTCGTCAGGGAGTCGTGTCTCGCCTGATACCGGAGCGTCTCCTCCGTCCGCTTGCGGTCAGTGATGTCTCGGAAGACCAGGACCGCTCCCTGGATCTCCCCCTTGCTCCGGAGGGGGTTCAGCGTATAGGAGACCGGGATCCGGCCCCCGTCGCATCGCGCGAAAGATGCGTCCTCGTCCCGGAAGGTCCGGCCCTCCCGAAGCACGTCGCACAGGAGGCGTCCCGACACTCCTCGGCCACTGGCGGTCAGGCCGAGACGCTCCAGCACGTCCACTCCCCTGAGCTCGGCGTCCGACCAGCCCAGCAGGCGCTCGGCCTCGGGGTTGGCGAGGAGCGCTCGACCCTCCGAGTCCATGGCGCAGAGGCCGTCCCCGATGGACGAGAGGATCACCCCCAGTTTCTCGTGCTCCATCGCCTGCGAGCGATACAACGCCTGCATCTCCCTCGACGATATCGTCAGGGATCGCTCCAGGAGGTATCGCTCCTGGTCCGCGTCATGGAAGGCCCTCCCGATGGACTCCAGGAAACGGGTCCAGCTCGCGGTACCGGGGGGCGCCCCCGGGTCAGCGACGCCGGACCTCTTCAGCAGCCTCTGGACGAGGGGATGGGTCATCGCCCGCAGTGCTCCCGGACGGTGGTCAGCGTCATCGTCTGGTTGTGGAGGTCGCAGCTCCCCGAGGCGTGGGGGGAGATCTCGCCGTAGGAGTAGAAGCCGACCTGTTGCGTCCCCACCGGGAGCCCTTCCAAGGTCGCCTCGATCTCCTCCTCGGTCCGCTCACCCAGCACCAGGCGACGGCCGACACAGCTCACCGCGATGGCCAGGGTGGCTCCGGCGACGCCATCTCCCGCACGGGGCAGGGGGGCCGTCATCCGGGCCGCGCCCGCGGCAGCGTCGATGAGGCGGTCGAAGTTGGCCCGCATGAGCTGGGCCAGGGAGCCCAGGGGCATGTCCCCCGCGAAGGTCATCGAGTTCGTCTCCTCGTCGATGGCGAGGACCGTGCGGACCAGGGCCTTCTCGTCTCCGTCGTTGGCCCGGAGCGAGAGGGGAAAGAGCAGCGCCGTCGCCGGGAGCCCCCGGGCCAGGTCGCCGAGGTACTCCTTGTAGATCTGGAGGGCCGGCCTGCCGTCCAGCTCGTACAGGACGTTGCCCTCCGACCGCGTCACCTCCCGTTCCGGGCCGAAGATGTCCCATCCGCCCTGGGAGCCGTGCCCGATCTCCACGCGCTCGCCATACAGCCCGGCGGCGCAAACGAACCCCGTCGTAGGGACCCCCTCCCGCAGCACCCAGGTCCGCTTGAAGGCGCTGCCGTCGCCGGCCAGGCCACCGGTCACCGGCACCGAGTCCCCGACCACCGCGTCGATCCCGCGTACCAGCTCGCTGCCGTTGACGTGGAGGCCGTCCGAGAACACCAGGATGGCGCGCAGATCGGGGCGCTTCAGCGCTCGGGCGATGATCGATCCCGCCGCAAAGGAATCGGTCGGACGGTGCACGGGCGCGAACGCCGTGGCCACCCGAGTGTGCTCGAACCTCGCCACGCTGACGGCGAGTCCCCGGTCGGCGAGTCGCGTGCCGCAGATCTCCCCCGCGGTGGAGCAGCCCACCATGTGGGAGCAGGGGAAGCGGCGGGCGAGCTCCTCCAGGGGCCCGGGCGCGTCCAGCAGTTCCGACGCGCCGAAGGCGATGACCAGTGTGTCCTCGGAGTCGAGGGGGGGAAGGGGTTCCACGGACCATGCGGTTCCCGGGGACCAGGTGAACGTGGCGAGCTGCACGGGGAGATCCTCCGCCGGAGAGGCCGGGCGCGGCGGTGCGCCCTCGCCTGTGACCGCGTGTCGATGTCTCCTTGTCGGACGGGCTCCCGGATCCCTTACCGGGGCAGCGTGGCCCCGGCCCCCCGCGGATGCCGTCCCCGACGTGCCCATGGCCGTCGACGCGGTCGCGGGGCCAGCGACGGACGCCCTCGCGTACCCCGCATCAGGCCCGCGCTCGCCCGCCTTCCTCGGCCGCGCGGGCGACCAGTACCGGACAGGGCGACTCGGCGACCACCCTCCTCAGCACCCGGGCCCGCGCCGGGGCCAGGCTGCCCTTCCAACCCAGGGCCACCAGGTCGATCCGCAGGTCCCTGACGTGCCGGAGGATCTCTTCGCCGGGATCGCCGTGGGCCATCACGAACCGCAGGCGCGCAGGGTCCAGGTCCGGGCAGCCACACGCGGTCCGCGCCAGGAACTCCCGCACCCACTCCGGCCACTCGTGCTGGGGCTGGTCCACGTAGCGGGGCGCCGACATCGCGCCCCGCTCCTGGGGGGGGCCTCCCCGGGCGGCCACGTACAGGACGGTCAGCTCGGCGCCCGCGCACGAGGCGAGGTGGGCGGCGGGGCCGATGGCGGCGGCCATCGCCGGGGTGCCGTCCTGGGGCAGCAGCGCCCTCCTCACGGAGTAGGGACCGGTCCCTGGCGACGGCGGCACCAGAACCAGCGGCGCCGCGGTGGCCGCGAGGATCCCCTCGGCCATCGCCCCCAGCGCCCCCTCCTCCGGCGGGCGCTGGGCGCGCCGGCCGATCACCACCAGCGACGGCCTGGCCTTCCGCGCGAGGCGCGCCGTCGCCTCCGCGGGCTCCCCCTCCTCCGACTCGATCACCGCGCCCAGCAGCTCCTCGTCCCCGAGGGCGAGCCGCCGGCGGACCTCCTTCGGCGACAGGCGCCCCGGGGTGACGTGGACGACGTGGAGCGTCCCCCCGAGCAGGTCCGCCATTCCCCGGGCCACCCGCAGGGCCGCCCCCGCCACCGGCGTGCCGTCCAGCGCCGCCAGGATCACGCGCCCACGTTCCTCGGCCGCGCTCATCCCCGGACCTCCCGCCACGCCCCGAACCCGCCGTCCACCGCGGCCGCCCGGTACCCGCGCCCCGGGCGCGCCGCGACGGAGGGCCCCCCGTCCAGGCCCACCCGGAGCCCCCGGGCCCCCGAGACGTCCACCCGGACCTCCCCGGGGCCGATGCAGAAGACCGTGCGGGCGCCGCGCCACCTCGCCACGAACCGCAGCCGACGCCAGCCGGGCGGCAGCCGGGGTGAGATCGCCAGCCCCGACGCCGTCGCCCGCAGGCCTCCGAACCCCATTACCGCCGCCTGCCACAGCCCGCCGAGGGCCGCGGCGTGGACCCCGCCCGCGGCGTTGCCCATGTTGTCCGCCAGGTCGATCTCCGCGGTCTGCCGGAAGTACCGCGCCGCCAGCTCCGCGTCCCCGATCCGCGCCGCCACCACCGCGTGGACGGGGGGGCTGAGGGAGCTGCCGTGGCCGCAGCGCGGCTCGTAGTAACGGAAGCTGGCCTCTCGGACCCGGGGAGGCAGCTCGTCCCACAGCAGGTGGACGAGCTGCACGACGTCCGCCTGCTTGATGACCTGGGAGCGACGGGTCCGCTCCGCCCCCAGCAACACGTCCATGGGCGCGGAGCGGGGCTCGTGGGCGGCGAGGTCGATGGGTTCCAACCCGAAGTACCCGCGGAACTGCTCGATCACGCCGCTCGCCGGGTCGAGGCCGTCGTACATCGCCCCGGCGATCTCGCCCCATGCGGCGGGCTCCTCCCCACCGAGGCCCAGCCGCTCCTCCAGGACGCCGAGACGGTCGGGGGAGCGTCCACGGAGCCAGTCCAACACCTCCAAACCCTTCCGGAGATTCCACCTCGCCATCCCGTTGGTGTAGGCGTTGTCGTCCACCGCCTCGTGGTACTCGTCCGGTCCGATCGCCTCCAGGACGTGGTACAGCCCGTCTTCCCCCCGGACGGCGCGGCTCGCCCAGAAGCGCGCCGTCTCCAACAGGATCTCCGCTCCCGGACCCGCCAGGAACTCCTCGTCGTCCGCGACCTGCGCATACTGCCACGCGCCGAAGGCGACGGCGGCGGAGACGTGCTGCTCCAACTCGCCGTTCCGGATCCGCACCCGCCTCCCCTCCGGGTCCACGACCGACGGTGGGGTGACCTCCTCCCCCGTGTCCGCGGACTCCCAGGCGTAGAGCGCGCCCCGGTAGCCCATGGCACGGGCCCGGGCCCGGGCGGCGTCCAGCGTGTGCCAGCGATACATCAGCAGCGCGCGCGCCGACGGCGGGTGCGTGAACACGAAGAAGGGGAGCATGAACACCTCGGTGTCCCAGAAGACGTGGCCGAGGTAGGCGGGTCCCGTCAGCGCCCGCGCCGGGATGGAGACGCGCTCGTCCTGGGGGTTGGCCGCCGACACCAGGTGATACGCGGCGAACCGGAGCGCGCGGGTCGCCCCGTCGTCCCCCAGGACCTCGACGTCGGCGTCCTCCCACCGGGCCGCCCAGGCGGCGGCGTGGGCGGCGACGACCGACGGGATGCCTTCCCGGACGGAGCGCTCCAGGCGCCGCGAAGCCCGCGCCCCCGGGCTCGGCCCCTCGCGGGAAGAGGAGACGGACACCAGGCGATCCAGCCGGCGGGTGCTCTCGATCCCCACGTCCCCCTCCACCACCCCGCCGGCCGGGATCCACCCCCCTGGGCCCTCCGGCGCGCCGGCCTCCCGCTCCAGGCGGTCCGCCACCGCCAGCGCCACGACGGCCCGGGAGCCCACCACCCCGGCCTCGTGGACGCCGATGGACGGGGCCCACCCCACGGGGGCCAGGGGCGCCCCGGCCACCCGGGCGTCGGCGCGCACCCGGCCGCTGTAGTTCTCGGGGGTGAGGGACAGGGACTGGTACAGCAGGTGCCGGTCTGCAAGGGAGGCGAGGCGCACCCCCCGCACCCGCGTCACCCGGCCCGCCGGGTCGCGGTGGCGCCACTCCAGGAAGAAGACACCCTGGCGCATGTCCAGGATCCGGCGGTGCTCGATGGGGGTCCCCCTCTCGATGGCGAGGTCCAGATCTCCCACCCGCACCGCCACGCGGGTCCAGTCCGGCAGTGACGCCAGGACCGGCACGTCCACGCCCGGCGGCCGCCCATAGACGCCGGCCACCCACGTCGCCGGCTCGGAGAAGCTGGTGCGCTCGGGGAGGGCGGCGCGGACGCCGCAGGTCCCGTTGCCGCACGCGAACAGCGACTCGACCTCGTGCTCCCGTGCCAGCTCGAACCCCCCCTCCACCAGCAGCCACCCCGGATCGAGGGTCGGCTCGACGAGGCGGGACGGCGATCCCCCGACGGGGCTCCGGCCCCCCCGCTCCTGCCGCTCCGCCCGCATCCCTCGACTCCACGCCCCCCATGCCCCCCCTGGGCACAAGCACGCCGCGTGCCGCGACCACTGGCAAGGCCCCGCGCGCTCCGCAGATTCGGGGCATGGGAGGACGGCGAGGGATGGGGGCTTCGGGGGAACCGGAGGGCGGCGGGCCGCGGGAGGCTGGCCCGGGGCCTCCACCTGGGGCGACGCGTTGAACCCGCGCGCCGGGCCGCCCCCCACCCGAGAGCCGCCAGGCGGCGCCTGGCACGCGGTCGGCGCGGCGGAGGTCCTGAAGCTTCTGGACAGCGGCCCGGATGGCCTGGGCATCCCCGAGGCGGCCCGGCGGCTGGGCCTCCACGGCCCCAACCAGCTCCCCGCCCCCGAGCCTCCGGGCCCGCTCCGAAGGCTCCTGCGGCAGTTCGACCACGTCCTCATCTACGTGCTGCTCGCCGCGGCGGGGGGCACGGCCCTCCTCCGGATCTGGCTGGACACGGCGGTGATCCTCGCCGTGGTGGCGATCAACGCCGCGATAGGGTTCGTGCAGGAGGGCAAGGCCGAGAGGGCCCTGGAGGCCATCCGGGGGATGCTCTCGCCCAAGGCCCTGGTCGTCCGCGAGGGCCAACGCAGGCAGGTCCCCGCGGCGGAGCTGGTCCCGGGGGACGTGGTGCGCCTGGGCGCGGGGGATCGGGTGTCCGCCGACCTGAGGCTGGTCCAGGTCAAGGACCTCCGGATCGACGAGGCGGTCCTCACCGGCGAGGCCGAGGCGGTGGAGAAGGACACGGAGCCGGTGGCGGCCGGCGCGGACCTGGGGGATCGGACCTCGATGGCGTACTCCGGCACCCTGGTGACGGCGGGTCAGGGGCTGGGCGTGGTGGTGGCGACGGGCGGGCGGACCGAGCTCGGGCGGATCAGCGCGTTGGTGGGGGAAGTCCAGGAGGTGACGACCCCGCTGCTCCGGCAGGTGGACCGGTTCGGGCGCTCCCTCTCCGTGGCGATCCTGGCGGTGGCCGCCGTGACCTTCGCAGTCGGGTACGGCTGGAGGGAATATCCCCTCGGCGAGGCGTTCCTGGCGGCGGTGAGCCTGGTGGTGGCGGCCATCCCCGAAGGGCTCCCGGCGATCATGAGCGTCACCCTGGCCGTGGGCGTGCAGGGGATGGCCCGCCGCAACGCCATCATCCGCCGCCTCCCCGCCGTGGAGACCCTGGGAGCGGTGAGCGTGATCTGCTCCGACAAGACGGGCACCCTGACCCGCAACGAGATGACCGTCACTTCGGTCCTCACCGGGGACGCGCGGTACGAGGTGAGCGGGGTGGGCTACGAGCCGCGGGGCGCGTTCTCCGCCGGAGGGCGGGAGGTCGATCCCCAGGGGGAGGCCCCGGCCCTCGCGGAGTGCCTGCGGGCGGGCCTCCTGTGCAACGACGCACGGCTCCGGTCCCAGGAGGGCCTCTGGGTCCTGGACGGGGAGCCCACCGAGGGGGCCCTGGTCGTCGCGGCGGTGAAGGCCGGCTTCGACGAGCGGGAAGTCGAGGAGCGATTCCCGCGGGTCGACGTCATCCCCTTCGGGTCCGCCCACAAGTTCATGGCCACCCGGCACGCCGACCCCAGGGGGAACGCGTTCGCGTGCGTCAAGGGAGCCCCCGAGCGCGTGGTCGAGCGCTGCGTCCGGGTGAGGTCGTCCCGGGGGGACCTCCCCCTCTCCCCCGTCCAGGTGCTCTGGGTGAACATGGTCACCGCGGTCACCCTGGGCATCGCGCTGGCCTTCGAGCCCCCCGAGCCGGGGGTGATGCGACGCCCCCCCCGGGACCCGGGGAGGGCCATCCTGTCGGGCTTCCTGCTGTGGCGGGTGGTCTTCGTGTCGGCCCTCCTGGTGGGAGGGACGTTCGGGCACTTCGTTTGGATGCGCCAGGACGGGTTGGACTTGGACACGTCGCGGACCATCGCCATCAACACGCTGGTCGCCGGCCAGCTATGCTACCTGTTCAACAGCCGGTACATCGTCGGCTCGTCCCTCCGGTGGGCGGCGCTCGCGGGGAACCGGGCGGCACTGCTCGCGGTCGCCGCCCTCCTCGTGTTCCAAGGCGCCTTCACCTACCTGGCGCCCCTCCAGGAGCTGTTCGGCACCGCGCCCATCGGCGCGGCGGAGTGGGGACGCATCCTGGGGTTCGGCGTGGGACTCTTCCTGCTGGTGGAACTGGAGAAGCTGTGCCTTCGGGGCCGAGGAGGGCGTTGAGATGCGGTTCGACGCCGTGGTCATGGACGTGGACGGCGTGCTGACCCGGACGGCGACGGTCCACGAGAGGGCTTGGAAGGAGCTGTTCGATGCCGTCCTGGTGGGGTGCGGGGACCCCCGGCCCTTCTCGAGACTGGACTACCTGACCTACGTGGACGGCAAGCCACGATTGGACGGTCTCCGGGACTTCCTGGCCTCCCGGGGCGTGCGCCTCCCTCCCCGGGAGGTCCTGCGCCTCGCGGGGCGCAAGGACCGGACCTTCGTGCGGATCGTCGAGAGGGAGGGGGTGGAGGCATTCGAGGACGCGGTGGACCAGGTGCGGCGATGGCGGCGCCGAGGCCTGCGGATCGCCTTCGTGTCCGCCAGCCGGAACGCGGGCCGGGTCCTCCGGGCGGCGGGCCTGGAGGGCCTCTGCGACGTCCGGGTGGACGGGGAGACTGCGGCCGAGGTCGGACTCACCGGGAAGGTGGAGCTGTTCCGGGAGGCGGCCCGGCGGCTGGGGACCGAGCCGGCGCGGGCGGTGGCGGTGGAGGACGCGGTGGCCGGGGTGGAGGCGGCTCGGGAGGTGGGCTTCGGGCTGGTGGTGGGGGTGGCCCGGACCGGCGACGCCGCGGCGCTGGTCGCCCGGGGGGCGGACCGCGTGGTCGGGGGGCTCGACGAGCTGGACGAGGTGGTGGACTAGACCTCCGGGGGTGGCCCCCCCCCCCGCCTGCCCGCGCCCGCTCCCTGGCGCCTCGCGGGGGGAGGTCGCAGGGTTGTCGTGGGAGGGCCGGATCGCCGGGTCACCGGAACCACCCGACCGACGCCGGTGGGGAGGCGCCCCACGCGACCGACGGCGCCCCGACCGGGTCGGGATGGCGGGAGGTCTCGTGCCGTCGAGGCAGGATGCCGGGGGACCCTGTCGCCGCGAGGAGGGGCCGGAACGCGCCCGCTGCCGGCGGGAGGGCGAGGACGGCCGGACTGCCGAGGAGGGGAGGAGGGCCGGGGGTCCCCCGGGTCCGCCCCGGCCCTCGGCGGGGTCCGGGGGGAGCCCCCCGCGGATCGGGCTGGTGCTGGGGGCGGGCGGCATCGCGGGTGCCTCGTACATCACCGGCGTCCTGGAGGGGCTGAGGCGCCTGACCGGCTTCGGACCCGAGGACTCCACCCTCATCGTGGGGACGTCGGCGGGATCCTTCATCGGCGGCCTGGTGCGGGCGGGGCTGCCCATCCACCTCCTGCACTACGCCTGCACCGGCGACATGCCCGAGGGATGGACCGCCGACGACGAGGTGCTGCGCCTGGCCGACGAACTGGAGCGCCACAACGAGGGGGGCTTCCTGCGGCGCTTCCCGCCGCGGGCCGGGATCTTCCGGCGGCCCCTGCTCGCCTGCCCCAGGGCGGTCTGGCGGGGGCTCGCCGCCGAGGGGGGGCCGGCGCTGGAGCTGGTGCTGACCGGGCTGCTGGGGGAGGGGCCCTTCTCGACGGGATCCATCACCGAGATCGTGCGGAGCGCCTGGCCCCGGGGCGGCTGGCCCGATGGGGACCTCTGGGTCACGGCCTGCGACCTGGAGTCGGCGGAGCGGGTGGTCTTCGGCCGGGCGGACGCCCCCCTCGCCGACCTGCACGTCGCCGTGTCGGCGTCGGCGGCGGTCCCCGGGCTGTTCGCGCCGGTGCGGATCGGCGGGAGGCGGTACGCCGACGGGGGGGCCCTCAGCGCCAACCACCTGGACCTGGTGGCCGGGCTCGGACTCGACCTGGTGGTGTGCGTCAGCCCCCTCGCCGGGGCGCCCGGGGCCGGCGAGACTGCCGGCGCCGGCCTCGCCGCCCGCTGGGTGCGCCGCCTGGACGCCCGGATCCGGGCCCGGGTCGACCTCCGGGTCGACGAGGAGAGGCGCGTCGTCGAGGAGACGGGGACCCAGGTGCTCCTCTTCCGCCCGACCGTTGCGGAGAGGGCGGTGTTCTCCATCAACCCGACGAACCTCGCCGTGCGGGCGAGCGTCGCCCGGTCCGCGGCGGACTCGACGGTGGAGAAGATGATGGGGGACCTGGGGGCGAGGACCGCCCTGCGCCTGCTGTCCCGGGCGGCCAGGGCCGGCGGGGGGAGGCGGCGACCCGCCGGCGGTGGCGGAGGGCCGCGCGCGAGGGAGGGGAAGGATCAGCTCGGCGGCTGAACGCTGAACAGGAAGTCGGTGGAGGCGCCCTCGTGGCAGCCGATGCACATGTCGACCTTGCCCGCCGCCGACACCGTCCCGTCCGGCGCATACTCCGCGTAGAACCAGTCGCCCCCGTCGGGGTCGTAGCCGGCGATCTTCTGCATGACCGTCAGGCCAGCGATGGTGGCGCCGGTCTCGTCGGTGTAGGCCTCCTTCACCGCGATGGCGTCCTCGGGCGCGGCGCCGGTGCCGTCCCAGCCCGCCAGCGCGTCGTCGAAGTAGACGCCGACCCACTGGTCCATGTGGGCGCTCTGGAAGGGTCCCTCCCACCCCGCGGGGGTTCCCCACCCGTCGTAGTCGGCGATGGCCGCCCACAGCTCCGCCGCGAGCGTCTCGTCGTCGGCCGGATCTCCATCTCCCTCCGGTCCGCAGCCCGGGAGGGCCAGGAGGACCAGGGGGAGCAGCGCGCGACCCGGCATCGTCCAGCCATGCAGCGTCATCGTTCGGAGACCTCCCTCGGGGGACGGTGCTCCCGCCCCCTCGCCCCGTATCGAGGCCGCCGGGGGACTCGGGGTTTCCAGGGCGCGGCCATCGGTGGAGGCAGCGTTCCGGGGCGAGGGGCCGGGAGCCCGAGGGCGGGGAGCGGCGGCGCGGGCGGTGTACGGGCTGGGGCTCGGGCACGGGCTCGGGCACGGGCTCGGGCGCGGGTGGGGCTGCGGGTGGTCCTGGGGTTGCACCGCGTGTATCCTCGCGCACCCGTCGGGGGCGGGCTGGAGCGGGCGTGGCGGCGGAGAGCAGCGAAGGGAGTGCCGGCTTCGAGGCGCTGGGCCTGGAGCCGGGTCTGGTGCGGGTCCTGGACGCCCTGGGCTACGAGGAGCCGACCCCCATCCAGGTCCGCGCCATCCCGGTGCTGCTGGCGGGGAGGGACGTGGTGGGCAGCGCCGCCACGGGAACGGGTAAGACGGCGGCCTTCGCGCTGCCGCTGATCCAGCGGATCGCCGGGGCGAAGGGGGGAGGACGCGGGGTGCGGGGGCTGGTCCTCGTGCCCACGCGCGAGCTGGCGATCCAGGTGGCCGAGGCGATCCACTCCTACGGCCGGGCCCAGGGGGTGAAGGTGCTGCCGGTCTACGGCGGACAGCCCATCGAGAGGCAGCTCCGGGAGCTCCATCGGGGGGTGGACGTGGTGGTGGGGACCCCCGGGCGACTGCTGGACCACGTCCGCCGCGCCACCCTCGCCCTCTCCGGCGTGGAGACCGTCGTCCTGGACGAGGCGGACGAGATGCTGGACATGGGCTTCGTCGAGGACATCGAGGCCATCCTGGACCAGATGTCCGCAGAGAGGCAGACGGCCCTCTTCTCGGCGACCTTCCCTCGCCGGGTCGAGGCCCTGGCGCGCCGCTACCTGCGGGAGCCCGAGCGCGTCTCCGTCGAGACCCGACCGATGGAGGCCCCCCTGGTCCGCCAGGTCGCCTACCTGGTGCCCCGGCCCCACAAGCTGGAGGCCCTCGGGCGGGTGCTGGACCTGGAGGCGCCCACGTCCGCCCTGGTGTTCTGCCGCACCCGGGTCGAGGTGGACCAGCTCGCCCAGGCCCTCACCGCCCGGGGCTACCACCCCGAGGCGCTCCACGGCGGCCTGAACCAGGCCCAGAGGGACCGGGTGATGGGCAGGTTCCGGGACGGGACGGCGGACCTCCTCATCGCCACCGACGTCGCCGCCCGGGGCCTGGACGTCGAGCAGATCAGCCACGTCGTGAACTTCGACGTGCCCCAGTCCCCCGAGGTGTACGTGCACCGGGTCGGCCGGACCGGCAGGGCTGGCCGGGAGGGCACGGCGATCACCATGGTGGAGCCCCGGGAGCACCGGCTGATCCAGGCCATCGAGCGCCTGATCCGGAGGGCCATCGAGCCGGCGCGGATCCCGACGCTGGCGGACCTGCGGGCCCGGCGCCAGGAGCAGGTGCGGACCGCCCTCCACGACGCCCTGGTGTCGGGGCGGACCGAGGGGTTCAGGGGGGCGGTGGACCGGCTGGCGGAGCAGTGGGATCCCCTAGACATCGCCGCCGCGGCGCTCCGGCTGCTCGCGGAGTCCATGCCGGCGGGGGCGTGGGAGCAGGAGGGGGAGGACGAGCTGCCGGGATGGGCCCCCCGGGAGAGGCGGTCCATGGTGGAAGGCGGCGGGCACGCGGAGGCGGAGGTCCCACGCGGCGCACGGCCCCCGTTCCCCGAGCCGGCCCGCGGGGAGGGATGGGCGCGCCTCCAGCTCGGGCTGGGTCGCCAGCAGGGGATCCGCCCCTCGGACGTGGTGGGGGCCATCGCCGGCGAGGCGGGGATCCCCGGCCGCGCCGTCGGAGCGATCCAGATCGGGGAGCTGTCGACCTTCGTCGAGGTCCCCGAGTCCGCGGTCGAGACGGTGATCGGGGCCCTCTCCCGGGCGATGCTCCGGGGCCACCGGGTGAGGGTCCGCCGAGCGCTCCCCTACCCCGCCGAGCGGCCCCCCCGCGAGGGCGGCGCCGCGCCTCCCCGCCGGGAGCGCCCCGGGCCGCGGCGGGGGTGAACGCGGAGGGCGGCGAGGGCGGACTTCCGGGGTCCGCCGGAGAGTCCGCCACCGGGGCACGGGCACGGGCACTTGCCAGAGCGCAGGTCGGTTGCACGGGGCCGGCTAAAGATATCCACCGGACATCCGAATCCGGTATAGTCCGTCCCGCGGAGCGGCGGTCTCCTCCGTCCCAACACGGGCCGGGTCGTTCACCATCCCTCCCGCACGTTCGGCTCCGGGCTGGCCGCGGCGCCGGCCCGGGGGACTCGATCCGCCGCCGTTGACCATGCCGGGACGAACGGGCCCGGGCGGGCGTGCCGCCGCCGGGCGCCCGAAGCCCTCGTCTCATCATCTCGAGAGGAAACAGAAGTGCCCACCATCTCCCGCATCGTCCGTCTCCCCGCCCTGTTCGCCGTGTTCGCCCTGGCCGCTTCCGGGTGCTCCCGGATCCCCGAGTGCGTGGCCCTGTGCGAGATGTACGCCGACGCCTGCGACACCGAGATCGCCGACAACGGCATGTCGTGGCAGGACCACACCGGCCAGCCCGACCGCGACTCCTACGTCACCTCGTGCGTGGACTACTACGAGTCCGCCCTCGACGTCGCGGGGGCGGTGCCCGGCTACGCCTCGACCCTCAACGCGGCGTGCGAGGCCAGCCAGTCCTACGCCGCCTGTACCTCGGCGTACTGATCCGCCGTCGTCGCCCCCTCCCGCGACACGGCGGGAGGGGGCGGCTCCACCCCGGACGCCCTGGCCCACCCCCTGCAACCGCGAGGGGAGACTCCGCCCCGGACGGCCCTCGTCCGGCCGGAGGGAGAGGAGCGGGCGGCACGGCGCAACAACGAGTACGGGGGAAGACCCCGGCCTTCGCCGCGGCACGCCCGGCAGGCGGGCCTCGAGTCCCGACCCGAGGCGTGATGCGGAGGGGGCGGCCTAGCGGTCCCCGGGGAGGCGGCCGTGGCGGCGGACCGGCTGGACGCGGGGGCTGGCCCGGAGGTCCAGCTCGTAGCGGCGCATGGCCTTGCCGTAGAAGCGGAACTCCGCGGCGGGGGCGAACCCCCAGGAGAGGAGCTGGCGGTTCGCCGCCTCGTTGGCGGCCTCGGTGGTGACCTTCACCCGGGCGTGGCCCCGGGCCGCCAGCTCGTCGAAGAGGACCTTGTTCAGGTGGCCCGCCGCCCCGCGGCCCCGCAGATCGGGCTCGACGGCGCAGAAGAGGCTCTCGGCGAGGACGCCGCCCCCTCCGCCGCTCCGCCGGAAGTACCCCGCCGTCTCCAGGAGGGGGAGGAGGACCGAGGGGTCCCGCAGGAGCCCCCGGAACGCCTCCCGGACCAGCGAGGGGGCGTGGCGGAGCGCGGCGCGGAACAGGGCGGGGGGGTCCTCGGCCCCGGCGATGAAGCCCCGCACCCGCCCGTCCTCGACGTACACGAAGCCCAGGAAGCCGGGGTGGCCCACCAGGGCCCCGTGGACGGCGCGCAGGAACCCCTCCCCCAGCCGCCCCCACAGCCCCTCGCCCATCCCCGCGGCGTGCAGGCGGGCCACCGCGGGGACGTGCTCGGGCCCCAGGGTGCGGATCCCCGCGAGCACGTCGGGGACGATGACGAAGGGCCCCACGGGGGTGCTCACCCGCCGGGCCAGGGATCGAGGCGCCCGGTGAGCATCCGCCAGACGTCCCCGGGTCGGGGGAGGAAGATCGGCACGCGGCGGCGGTAGGCGAGGTAGCGCTCCCCGAAGACCTCCACCAGCACCGGCTCCTGCCGGAGCCTCTTCTCGGCGATGGACCCGACCACCAGGATGGGGGCGACCACCAGGAGGAAGCCGGGGGTGCGGGCGGCGAAGCCCACCCCCAGCACCCCGAGCAGCTTCCCCCACACCGAGGGGTTCCGTACCAGGCGGTAGGGACCGTCGACGATGAGGCGGCGGGTCCGTCCGAGGAAGGGGGCGGGGCTGCCGCCCCCGTCGTAAACCAGGTAGGAGTAGCACCAGGCGACCCAGGCGAGCCCCAGCGCCTCGCAGAGGACGAGGAGGGCCCAGTTCCACGGCGGGGCGGGCCACGGCTCCCAGCCGAGCCTCCGGTCCAGCAGCGTGCCGAGCCAGACCAGGAGGGCGGTGAGGGGGAAGAGGATGGGCACGTAGACCCGCAGCACCATCCGGTAGATCGGCGGCTGGAGGGGCAGGGTCAGCATGGCGCGGAGCCGCCGGGCGGCCGGGCCGCGGGCTTCGGGGGGTGGCACTCGGGGCCCTCCTCGGGGGATCCCGCGGCCACCGGGACGGGGCGCCGGGGATCCGGTGGCGGGATCATACCCCTTCCCCGCGCGGGGGCGCGGGCCCCGGGGACCTGGGGCGGGGGGCTGCCCGTCCCGGCGGCCCGGGGGGGCGGGCCCTCGTTGGCGGAGGCCGGCGCGCCCGGCTATCATCCCCGCCGGAGCCCGCCGCTCGGAGACGTGGCGGGGATCGCGTGTGCGCGCCGCCCTCCTGTCCCTCTACGACGTCGAGAACACCGCGGTGCGCCAGATCGCCCGCTACCTGAGGGTGCGCGGGCACGAGGCCGTCGAGGTCTACTTCAAGGACTGGCGCAACAACTCCCTGGACTGGCCCACGGACGCGGAGCTTGGCGCGCTGATCGACCTGCTGCGCCGGGAGGGGGTGGGCGCCGTCGGCATCAGCCTCCGGGCCTCGGCCTACCTCCGGGTGTGCATCCACCTGACCCACGCCATCCGGGAGGCGTTGGGGATCCCCGTGATCTGGGGGGGCATCCACCCCACGCTGAACCCCGAGGACTCGGTGGTCCTGACGGACTACGTGGTGGTGGGCGAGGGGGAGGATGCCCTGGCGGAACTCCTGGACCGCCTCGAAGCCCGGGCACCCACCACCGACGTCGCCAACGTGTGGACGCGGCGGGACGGCACGGTCCACCGGAACGCCGTCCGGCCGCTGCTCCAGGACCTGACCCAGGTGACCGAGCGGGACTTCCTGCATCCGGACAAGGCGTGGATCGAGGGGGGGAGGGTGGACCGGCGGGACCCCCTGCTCATGGACCCCGCCTACCTGGTCTTCGCCTCCCGGGGCTGCGTCTTCCGCTGCTCCTTCTGCTACCACAGCACGCTCCGGGGCATGTTCCAGCACAAGGGGGCCTACTACCGCTACCGGCCGGTGGAGCACGTGATCGCCGAGCTGCGCCGGGCCCGGGACCTCTTCCCCAACATGAAGCGGGTGCGGTTCGACGACGAGGTCTTCGTGCCCGAGCGCCGCTGGGTGCGGGAGTTCGCCCGGCGCTACCCGGACGAGGTGGGTCTCCCCTTCGAGTGCTTCATTGAGCCTCGCCTGGTGGACGAGGAGCGCATGACCCTGCTGCGGGGCGCGGGGCTGGACGTGGTCCACATGGGGATCCAGGCCGCCGACCGGGTCTCGGCGGACCTGTACGACCGCCCTTCGGACCGGGAGACGATCCTGGAGGCGGGGCGCCTCTTCCATCGCCTGGGCATCGTCCCCCGCTACCTGGTCATCGTGGACGACCCGATGTCGGGGGCCGAGGACCGGCGGGAGCTCCTGGACATGATGCTGGAGCTGCCCCGGCCCTTCGACGTGTACCTGTTCTCGCTGACGGTCTTCCCCGGCACCTCCCTCGCCCACAAGCTGCTGGAGTCGGGCGTGATCGGCCCCGACCAGGTGGAGGGTCCGGCGACCAAGACCTTCGAGCAGTACCGGGTGGACCTCGCCTGGGCCCGCCCCGACGAGGAGAAGCTCTGGATCAGCCTGCTGGTCCTGGCCAACAAGCCCTTCGTCCCCCAGGCCCTGGTGCGGCGCATGGCGGCGAGCCCGGCCCTGGTGCCCCGGGCGGCCGCCGTGGCCCGGGGCGCCCAGGCCGCCAACATGGTGAACATGGCGCTCCGGATCCCCACCATGTACCGGCGCGGCGAGATCGGCCCCCGGGTCCTGCGCCGCTTCTGGAACGCCCGGTCGTTCGTGACGCACTGACCCCGGGCGGTCCCCCGGGGCGGGGCGCTGCCTCGGGGGCCCCGGGACGTGGACGGGGCGCCCCCCCTCCGTCCACAATCGGGCGGCCCCGCGCCCGCACCATGCCGGCGCCGCGAGCCCCGGCCCCATGTCCCCCTCCGACCGCGCCCGCGCCGACGACGAGCCGCCCCCGGTCACCGCCGGCGGGATCGCCTTCGCGGTCGCCTGGTTCCTGGCCCTGGCGGTGGCGGTCACCCTGCCCGCCTCTCTCCGTCCGTCGGAGCGGCTGATCGGCCTCTCGGGCTCCGACGCCTGGGAGCACGCCTGGGGCCAGTGGTGGCGAGGGCGGGAGCTGGCCGGGGGCGAGCCGCTGCCCGTCCGCACCGAGCTCCTCGGCCACCCCACGGGGGGCGGGCTGTGGGACCCGGACCTGTGGGGGGGGCTGCTGTCGGCGGCCCTCCAACCGCTGGTCGGATGGCCCTCGGCCTACGGCCTGACCGTCGTGGGGATCCTGGCCGCCAACGGCCTGGCGGCGGCGGCCCTGGCCCGGGAGGAGGGGGCCTCGCCCCCCAGCTCCCTCGCGGCGGGGAGCCTGGTGCTGGCCGCCCCCTACGGGCTGGGCCTCGTCGCCAACGGCATCGTCGAGCAGGCCCACCTGTGGGCGCTCTGCCTCTTCCTGCTGGCGTGGGGACGCTACCTCCGCCGCCCCGATCCCGGCCCCCGGGCGGCCCTGTGGCTCTCGGCGGGGGTGGCCGCGATGGCCAACGTGTACTTCGCCCAGTTCGCCGCCGTCGCCGCGCTGGCGCTGATGCCCGCCGCCCTCGGGGACGGGCGGGGATCCCGGCGGCGGCACCCCCTGCGGCTGCTGCTGGCGGGGGCCCTTCCCCCCGCGCTCGCCGCGGCGTTCTTCTACGTCCCCTTCGCCCGCCACCTGGCGGACCCGTCCCGCCTGGACTTCCGCGAGCTGCGGACGGTCCTCCAGAGGGCGGATCGGGCCATCGGCGCTCCCCTGGCCGACGTCTTCACGCCGCCAGGGGCGGTACTGCACGCCGCCGCGCGGTGGGCCTGGTGGCTCGCCGCCGCCGCGGTCCTGGTCCCCCTGCTCCTGCGCCTCGCCCGGGAGAGGCGGGTCGCGGGGATCGCCGCCACCCTCCTCGCCGCCGGCGTCCTCGGCTCCGCGGCGGTCCCGGGGATCCTCGCGGAGACCAGCCTGGCGATGCCGGCCGAGGACCGGGACCGCGCCGTGGCGCAGCCCTCGCTGCCGGTGCCGGAGGAGGTGCGCGCCGCCGCGCCGGACTGGCTCGTGGAGGCCGCCGCCGCGCCCCGCCCCGTGGGCGAGGGGCGCGAGATGGTCCACCCCGCGTACCTGGGCCTCACCCTCCCCGTCCTGTCCCTCGCCGGGGTCTGCGCGCGGCGCCGGGCCCGGCGGTGGGGGGTGCTCGCCCTGATCGGCCTGGGCTGGTCCTTCGGCCCGCGGGTGGTCCTCCCCCCCGCCCTCGCGTCGGCGACGGGCCTGGCGGCCCTCCCCTCCCCCTACCTCCTCCTCTTCCCCGTCCCCCCCTTCGACGTCGTGCAGTTCCCCTACCGGGCCCACGCCCTGGCCCTGGTGGGCGCCGCGGTGGCCGCCGCCCACGGGGTGGACTGGCTGCGGGCGGGGGGAGCGAGGACCCTGGCCCTGGGGGCGATGGCGCTGGTGGCGTTGGAGATCGGCCCCCTCTCCCCCCTCCCCTGGCCGGTGCCGTCGACGCCCTTCCCGGAGCGGGAGGGCCTGGCGGTCCTCGGGGCGGATCCCGAGCCCGGGGCCGTCCTGGAGCTGCCCTTCTACCAGGAGGGAGAGGTCGGCAATGGGTACGCGCTCCTGGGGCAGACCCTCCACGGCCGCCCCCTGCCCAACGCGGTGAACCCGCTCCAGTACTCCCTGATGGGGGGCAACGGCCTGCTGCGCCTGCTGGACCTGGGCCTCAACACCGCGCCGTCGGTGCTCCGGGAGCTGCGCCCGGAGCACGTGGTCGCGGGGATCGACGCCCTGCGGGCCGGCGGGTGGCGCTTCGTGGTGGTGAGGGACGATTTGCCATACTCCGACGCCGCCCTCCGGGCGCCGGCGGTGGCCCGGGTCCTGGAGGAGGTGGTGGGGTGGCGCCCCCTGGCGGAGCGCCCGAAGGTCTACCGGATCTCGCCGGTGGCGGCCCTCCCGGGGGCCCGGCTGCTCTGGCCGGACGAGGCGGGGAGCGCGGGTCCGCCTCCCCCGGGCCCGGGGGCGCGCGGAGGGAAGCGGTGATGCGCTATCCTGGCCCCCGAGGGTCCCACCCGCCTTGACCGCCGTCCCTCCCGAGAAGCCCTCCCCCGGGTCCGTGCTCCGGACGACTTCGGCCGTGTGCCCGGAGTGCCTCTCCCAGGTCCCGGGCCGGGTGGTGGAGCGGGACCAGGGGATCTGGCTCGACCGGACCTGCGCCGCCTGCGGCGAGGCGACGACCCTCCTGAGCCGCGATCCAGCCTACTACCGCGACGTCGACCGGTACTACTTCGAGGTGATGCTCCGCTCCTTCCCCCAGAAGGACCACCTCGTCCGCCTCACCGAGCGGTGCAACCTCGACTGTCCCATCTGCCTCGCCAAGGCGAACACCGAGGACACGCCGGACCTGGACTTCGAGGCGTTCCGGGCCTGGCTCGGGGATCGGCGGGGCCTCAACGTCGACCTCGTCTCGTCGGAGCCGACGGTGCGGGCGGACCTCACCCGTTTCGTCCGCCACGTCCGGCAGACGGGGAACGTCGCCACGATCCACACCAACGGGCTCAAGCTCGCCAGCCGCGAGTACGTCCGGCAGCTCGTGGAGGCGGGGATCGAGAACGTCGTGCTCCAGTTCGACGGCTTCGACGACCGGGCGACGGAGATGCTGCGGGGGCAGAAGAACCTCGTCAAGGCCAAGCTCAAGGCCCTGGACAACCTGCGGGCCTTCGGGGTGTCCACCCGGATCAACGTGGTGGTGGGGCGGGGCCTGAACGAGGACCAGATCGGGCCGGTGCTGGACTACGCCTGCCAGCCGGGCAACGAGTTCGTCAACGCGGTGTTCTTCCTGGGGGTGCGCCTGTTGGGGAGCGCGGCGGTGATGGACGACGCCGACGACCGGCTGGTGGGGCCCGACGAGATGATCGACCTGGTGTGCGGGAGGACGGGGGGGAGGATCACCCGGGAAGGCGTCCGGGCGTTCCAGAAGCTCTACTTCTCGTGGCTCTCGGCCTTCGAGGTCCGCAAGTGCATGTACGTGCAGTACTACCTGCTGCTGCGGGACGGGAAGGGTGGCTACGCGCCGTTCGAGGACCTGGTGGACGTGCGGGGGCTGGACGCGGCCTTCGAGCGCTTCGCGCGGCTGCGGCCGTCGTCCCGGCGCCTCGCCCTGGCCACGCTGGCGGGCGCGGTGGCCCGCCGTTCCCTCAACGCCGAGGCGGCCCGGGCCGCCTGGGACGCCGTCCGCCTGCACCGCCTCCTCCAGACCCGCTTCAACCCCGCGCGGATCCCGTCCCGGTTCCTGCTGGTGAGCTTCCCCACGGCGTGCGACCCCCTGAACTACGACTCCGCCGTCGCCGGCAACTGTTCCATCGGCGAGCTGAGCGTCGACCTGGGCTCAACCGACGCGGTGGCGGCGGCCAACATCGCCCGGGAGCGCCTGTTCCGGGACAGCGGGAGGTCCCCGGGCAGCCTGCCCGCCGCCGCGGGCCCACGGGGCCTGGCCGGTTGAGGCCCCCCGCGACCACCGCCGACCGCCCGGTCGCCATCGTCGGCGCGGGGGTCTTCGGGCTCTCCCTGGCCTGCGCCTTGTCCGAGGCCGGGGTGCCCACGCTGGTGCTGGAGCGGGACGAGGTGCCGGGGGGGCTGGCGGCGGGGTATCGCTGCGGCCCGGTCGTCCACGACATCGGGCCCAAGCGCTTCCACACCGAGGACGCGGCGGTGGAGCGCTTCATCCGGACGGTGCTGGGGGAGGACGCCCTCGGGATCGGCCGCGAGAGCCTGGTCCACTTCCAGGGGCGATACTACCGCTGGCCGCTGGGCCCCCGGGACATGGCGCGGCTCCCGCCGGACCTGGTGGTCCGCACCGGCCTCGACCTGCTCACCGGCCGCAGCCGTCCCCCGCGGATCGTGACCTTCGAGGACTACGTCCTGACCCTCTACGGGCCGACCCTCTACCGCCACTTCTTCGCGGCGTACTCCAAGAAGTTCCTGGGCCTCCCTCCCTCCGAGACCGACGCCGACTGGGCGAGCACCGGCCTCCAGCGGGCCATCATCGACAGGCGCCTGGAGCTGGACAGCCTGAGACAGATGGTGACCTCCGCCCTCCGGCCCCGGGGCCTGCCGGAGCCGGGGTTCATCTACCCCCGAGGGGGCATGGAGACCTTCGTGCGGCGCCTCGTGCAGCGTTTGGAAGGCACGGGCGGGAGGGTCCGCACCGGGAGCGCCGTCACCGGCCTCCGGCGCTCCGCGGGCGGCGCCGTCGAGGCGCTGGAGGTGGATGGGGAGACGGTCCCGGTGTCGCTGCTGGTCTGGTCCGGCCCCCTCCCGGCGATCTGCCGCCTCGCGGGGATCGAGGCCCCCGCCCTGTCGTACCTGGACCTGCACCTCTTCTGCGTCGACGTCCCCCGGGTGCCGGAGCCGACCTTCCAGTGGTGCTACTTCGGCTCGCCGGACCTGGTGTTCAGCCGGATCTCCATGCCCGACCGCTTCGATCCCGGTCTGGCGGTGCCCGATCGCACCGGCCTGCTGTTGGAGGTCACCCAGCCGGAGGTGGAGAGGCGGGGCGGCGATCCCCAGTCCCTGGAGCCCTCCCTGGTGGCGGACCTCCGCCGGGTGGGCCTGCTGGGCCGCGGCGCGAGGGCCGGGGAGATGCGCCACCACCGCGTCCGGGACGCCTACCCCATCTACCGCACCGGGTACCGCCAGGCGGTGGACGAGGCTCGGGGGCGCCTGTCGGCCCTGGGCAACCTGCACCTGGGGGGGAGGACGGGGACCTTCTGGTACAACAACATGGACGGTTCCATCGCCCAGGCGCTGGAGATGGCCGGGTCCCTCGCTTCCCGGTTGCGGTGAGGAGGCCCGCGGTCCGTCACCTCCCGCTGGCGGGCAGGGCGTCGGCCCCTGGGCCTTGCCACGGCGGGGCGCGGGTGACGCGGTGGACGGTGACCCGTTCCAGCTCGCCGGTCGCCAGGGAGAAGGGCAGGAGGCCCCACCAGTCGCCGTAGTAACCCGCGTGCCGGTCGCGGTCCATCAGGCGGAGCGGGAAGGAGGACCGGAGGGCGACGGAGCCCTCCGGCTCGGTGACGAAGGCGTCGCAGGCGGGATCGGCCGGGGCGACCCGAGCCCGGACCATCAGGTCCCCGGGACGTGGATCGGGGCTCGGCGTGGCGGCGGAGCCCCGGCGCCCCCGGGGCGGCACGGGGCGGAACCCTCGGCGAACCAGCGCGTCCCGCAGTCCCCACTCCGCGCAGACCCACCGGGTCCGCCCCGGCGGCTCGGGGAAGGTGGCGTCGACCTCGGCGGCGAGGCGGGGGTACCCCCCGACGAGCTGGGCGTCGGCGATCCCGAGCCCCAGGGCCAGCGCGGCCTGGAGGGAGAGGGCCGCCGGGAAGGCCCGCCCGGGGGGGAGGCGGGTCAGCAGGACGGCGAGAGCGGGGAGCGCGGGGGCGAGGTACCGGGCCGACGCGAAGCCGAGGCCGGCGACCTGTCCGGCGACGACGCCGATCCCCAGCAGGGCCAGGGCCGCGCCCACCCCGTCCCGCGACGAGCGCAGGGCGCCGAGCAGGGCCGCGGCGCCGGCCGAGGCCAGGGCCACGACCGCGACGATCTCGATGGCGGAGTAGGGCGGAGCCCCCCGGAGCGCCCCTCCCCCCCGCGCCACGCCCGTCCACGCGAGGGCGGCGGTGCCCAGGGCGATCGCGGCGACGACGGCGACGACGCGGTCCACCCCGCCGCGACGGAGGCCGAGCCAGGCCCCGAGCCCGGGGGCGAAGGCGACCCCGCCGAGGGCGGCGAGGGTGGCCGCGACCCGGAAGGTGGGGGGCGACGTGGCGATCAGCCGGGCCTCGGCGAAGACGTAGGGGAGGTGGAGGCGGCCGTGGGCCACGAAGGTCCAGAGCTGGAACGCCGCGGTGAACAGCAGGGCGGGGGCGGCGGCGGCGAGGGCGAGGGCGGCGACGGGCGCGCGGCGGGCGGGCGAGGGCGGGGCCGGATCCCTCCCGCGGTCCCGGGGATCGGGGCGATCCGGGGGAGCGCGTCCACCGGTGACGGGGCCGGCGGCGGTGGCGAGGAGCAGGGCGATCAATCCGGGAAACGCGAGCAATCCCGTGTACTTGACGAGTCCGCCGGCGGCGGCGAGGGTCCCGCTCAGGGCGGCGAGGGGGAGGCTGCGGCGCGCCCCCGCCTCGGCGGCGGCCCAGGAGGCCGAGGCCACGAAGGCCAGGAGGGGGATGTCCAGCATGAAGGAGTCGTGGGCGGCGAGGACGGCGACGGGGCTGGTGACGAAGAGCAGGGCGGCCGCCCGGGGGTGGGCTCCGGCGCGGCGGGCCAGCCCGGCGACGGCGACGGCGGCGAGTGCGAGGAGGAGGGGGCCGAGGAGGCGGCCGGCAGCGCCCTCTCCGGCCACGGTCCCCCACGCGGCCAGGAAGTAGTGCCACAGGGGAGGGTGCGGGTGGAGGAAGTAGTCGCCGGGTCCGGGGTCGTGGAAGGGCTGGAAGGCCCGCACCCAGTCGAAGGGCCGGGCGGGCGCCTGGCGCAGCCAGGAGGCGACGAAGAGGTGGGTCTCCTCGTCCAGGGTGCTGGCCTTGCCGAGGAAGGGCAGGGTCAGGCCCGCCGCGGCGAGGACCGCGATGGCGGCGGGGTTCCGGTCCCGGCGGGGACCGCCAGCCCTCACGCGAGGCGCCGGCACTCCTCCTCCACCGCGCGGGCGATGCGGTCGATCTCGCCCTCGCCGAGGCCCCCGTGGAGGGGCAGGTGAAGCACCTCGGCGGCGGCGGAGGCGGCGTGGGGTGCCCCGCCCGGGCGATCCCCGCCGAGCCAGGGGAGGGAGGCGCAGTCCTGCATGAAGCCGCGGGTGCAGTCGATCCCCCGCCGCCGGAGGCGCCGCCCGAGGACCTCGGGAGCCTGGCCCCGGACGCGGGTGGCGAAGCTGCTGTAGATGGGATCGGAGCCGGGGACCTCCCTGGGGACGGTCAGGCCGGGGACGTCCCGCAGCCGTGCCGCCAGGGCGCGCCCGGCGCGGCGGCGCGCCTCGGCGGTGGCGGCGAGGCGGGAGAGCTGTGAGCGCCCGACGGCGGCCTGCACGGCCCCGGGCATGGCGCGGCCGGGCAGGGTCGCGGAGGCGGCCGCGAGGGGATCGGGCTCCTCGCCGAAGAAGCGCTCCAGCAGGTCGCGGCCGGCGAGGTCCCCGGCCAGCAGGGGGGGCCACACGGCGGCGGCGAACGCAGGGGGAGCGCTGGCGGCGGCGAAGGCGGCGCCGGTGGCGAGCTGGCGGAGCGATGCCGCGGCGGGAGTGGTCCGCTCGCCCGCGAGTCGGGCCCGGACCCTGGCGGCGATCCCCTCGTCGTCGGTGACCACGACCCCGCCCGACAGGGCGGTGACGTGCTTGGTGACGCCCAGCGTGAAGACGCCCGCGACGCCCGACGCGCCGACGGGCCGTCCCCGCCAGGCCGCACCCAGGGCCTGGGCCCCGTCCTCGACGACGAGGGCACCGACGGCGCGGGCGGCGGCCTCGATCCCGTCGAGGTCGCAGACCTGGCCGTAGAGGTGGGTGGGGACGACGATCCGGGTGCGGGGGGTGATCGCCGCGGCGACCGCGTCGGGATCGAGGAGGAAGCCGTCCGGGGAGACGTCGGCGAACCTCACCTGGAGGCCGGCCGCCCGGGCGGCGGCGGGCATGGCGAAGTAGCCCCAGGCGGGGAACAGGACCTCGTCGCCTTCGCCGAGGCCCAGGGCGGGGAGCAGGGCGGCGAGGGCGGCTCGCGCCGATGGAGCGGCGACGGCGTGGCGGCGGCCGGTGGCGGCGGCGAACGCCGCTTCGAACTCCGCGACGGGCCGCTCGGGCGCCGCGGAAGGGCGAAGGGCGAGGAGCCCGGCGAGGAGGTCGGCGGCGCTGAGGGAGCTGCGGAAGCGGGGGATAGGCAGGGGGGCCATCGGGCGTCCGGGACGGCGTCGGGCGAAGATACCAATGGGGGATCGCGGCTGCAAACGCGGTCGGGCACCGGCTGGGTTCCGGTTGGCGGCGGACGGGGAACACCGGAAGTCCACGAGCACGAGCACGGGCACGAGCACGAGCTTGCGCGCGGGCGCGGGCACGGGCACGGGCACGGCCACGAGCACGGGCACGAACGCGAACGCGAACGCGAACGCGAACAGGATCACGGGACCACGACCACGTCGAGACGGCCATGGTCAAGATGACACGGCCACGGCTCCGCGGCGCGACCACACTTTCATGCTCTCATGCCCGGTTCTCCTGCCTCGTGCCTCGTGCCTCGTGCCTCGTGCCTCGTGCCCCGTGCCTCGTGCCCCGTGCCTCGTGCCTCGTGCTCCTGCCTCGTGCTCCTGCCTCGTGCTCCTGCCTCGTGCCTCGTGCCCGTAATCGTGTGTCGCGGCCCCGCTGGTGCTCGCGTTCGTGCCTTGTTCCCGTGCCCCGCGTTCGTGCTCACGTGCCGGTCCCGCACCTCTCCGCCGCGGATGCTCCGCCCCACCTCGGGTGTTCGCGGGGCGACGCGCGGGCGGGCGGGCGCCGGGCCGCACCACCCGGGGCCTCACGCCCCCCCACCCGCAAATGCCCCCCCACCCAACTCAGGGGTGGGGGGTGGGAGGTGGGCAGGAATCAACGCGCGCGATGCCGCCGTGCCCGTCCCTCCCTCCCCCCCCGCCCCCCGCCTCCGCCTGCCCCGTCCCTCCCTC
>JAKLKC010000032.1 GCA_023150875.1 Myxococcota bacterium
AGGTCGGGGAAGTCGGGGCAGGCCGCCTCCTCCTCCACGTCCAGGGCGCAGTCTCCGTCCCGGTCCGCGAAGGGGTCTACGGCGATGACCGCGAGCCCCCCGAGCCCACCGGCCCCATCGTCCCAGGAGGGGGCACCGAGGAGCAGGTCGGGGTAGTCGCCGCCGGTCCAGACCGCCGCGGCCACTCCCGTTCCCAAATGTGCCGCGGGGCCTCCTTCCAGCACGATCATCGTCGCCCAGTCCCGCACGTCGCACTCCCCGGGGCAGGTGGCCATGAGGTCCGCGAGGCGGGGGGCGGAGAGGTACCAGGTGGTGCCGGGGTAGGAAGCCGCGATACCTGGTGCTGAGATCACCAGTTCGTCGACGCCATCCTCGTCCAGGTCGACGGCGGCCAGGGTGGAACCGAACAGGTCGCGGGTGGCGACGCCGGAGAGGATCACCGGTGGGGTTGACGGGGTGGCGGTGTCGTAGAGGTAGACGCGACCCGCGTCAATGGCTGTGGCGTCGTACCTCGGTGCCCCGGTCACCGCCCACTTGCGCCCGGGATCTTGTGTGTGGAGCAGTGCCACGGAGATCGCCTCTTGCCCATCATTCGCGCAGAGGGCGTCGGTGCACGGGTCTCCGTCCAGTTCCTGGCCCTCCGCCAGCACATCCGCCGCTGTGTCGTAGTTGAGGAGCCAGGACCGCCCGAGCGCGAATTGGTCGAAGGGGTCCCTGGCGCCCGCGTGGATGGTTACCATCGCGCCGTACTCGTCGGGGACTACCGAGATAGACGCACCTACCTCCGCCAGCGCCGGTTCGGAGATAGCGCCGCGGAGTTCGACATCCCCGAGAGGATCCATCCCGTATACGTCGATCCGCCCCTCTGGACCGCACTGGGGGCACCCAACGAATGCGAACCACTCCGTACCGACCTTCGCGGTGGCGATTGCTATGCCCAGCTTCCCATCGGCGCCTTCCGCGTCCAGGACGAGTGCCGGGGCACCTGCCACCGAGGCGCAGTCGTCCAGTGCCACGCCCCTCAAGTCGATTGCGAACACCTGGCTTCGTCGGCCGTTGCCGACGAGCAGCCACCCCCCCCCATCCATCGCGGGGAGAATCGCCAAAGACAGTGGCTCCTCGGAGAGCAACTCCGCACCGTCGGGAGCAGGGACCGCAAGGGGGAGGGCGCACCAGGGAGTCCCCAGGTTCTCTATCCACCGCAGTGCCAGGCTCCAGGGCGCGGCCCCCTCGGAGGGGTCTCCCGCGCTGACCAGCAGCGCCGCCCCATCGACGGACGCGGTGTGCAGTACCTCTCCCCACCCGCGGCCCATAGCCGCCCCCGGCGTCTCCACGTCGGTGGCCGCCGCCGAAAGCGTCCCGATCCGGTCGATGGCCTCCAGCGGTTCACAGTCGGCGGATCGAGGACAGACGGGTGCCGCGAAGACGGGCGGGATCCGGAAGCCGGTGGCCAGTCCCAGCGAGCCGAAGGCACACACCAGCAGAAACCGAGCGGTCAACGTCATGTTCATCCCTCGATCCCATGAGCACCGCGCATCAGGGAACCGCCGCGCACTCGATGGTCGGGTCATAGCCGTACAGGTCGCGGCAGTCCGCGTAGCTCGACGGAATGCCGTCATCGTCCTTGCAGTCGGGGTCCAGGCAGTCCTTCAGACCGTCCCCGTCGTCGTCTAGGCCGTTGTAGCAGGGCAAGGTTCCTGAGTAGTACTGGTCCTTCTCGTCCTGTTTCGCCCCGACGCTGATGTCATCGGGCGCACAGTCGTAGTCCGCCCCGTCGCAGCACCCGTCCCCGTCGTTGTCCACGTTATCGGCGCATGCGCCGTACAGCGGGATGGTCGGGGCCTGCGGGTTGTAATCCGGGCACACGTCCACCGGGGTCGTGTCGTCGTCGGGGAGGGTGGTGTCGTCGTCGGGGAGGGTGCTGTCGTCGTCGTCCCCGCTGTCGTCGTCGGTGGGGGTGGTGTCGTCGTCGGTGGTGGAGTCCCCGTCGGGGAAGGGGTCGTCGCAGTCGTCCCGGATGTGGTAGGCCGCCACGGTGCCGCAGGGGGGCTCGTCCTCGGCGAGCATGCGGCAGCCGTCGTCGCCGCCGCCGCGGGCGCAGGACAGGCCCAGGGCCAGGACCAGCAGCGCCGGCACGGGCGCGAGAGGCCGTTGGGGACGGCTCCGGTCCGGCGGGACGGCGGCGAGAAGGGAGGGGGAACGGGAGGAAGGCGCGAGGCGATCCTTCATCGGTCGACTCCACGGGCGGACCCGCCCCTGAAGCGGGCCGGCTCCACCGCTACCCCGATGATATCACCCCCGGTCCGCAAGTTCGGCGTACCTCCCTCGCCCGTCCGCTGCCGGCCCACCCGGCGTGCGGCGCGCTCGCGGAGTCGAAGCTAGCCCCAGGGGGACCGGTGCGCGCGGGTCGACCATTACAGACCATTACACCGGCCCGCGTTCCCGATTCGTCCCGGCGCCCGGCCAGCGTTGGACCGACTCGCGGGCGAGCCGGCATGGTGGGCGTGGGTGACTTGGCCGGCACCGTGGGCGGGATGTAACGGTGCGTAATGGTGGGGCGTGGCGGCGCCCCTTGCGCGGGACGAAGTTGCGGGCCCCACCCCTCTGTGAGGGGCGGGGGGATGGAGGAGGGTCGAATGAAACGCGCGTGGGCGCCGTTCCGACCGCCCCGCGGGTGCTCCACCCCCTCCCCCCGCGGCCGGCCCGCGCACCGGATCGCCTCCGCCTCGCCGGCCCCTGCCCGGGCGGCGGGGTCTCAGCCAGCGCCCCCTTCCACCTCCTGGACGGTCACCTGGGAATGGGGACAGACCGCGGCATCCCCGTCGGCGAGCCGTTGCGCGGAGGTCGTGCACTCGAGCAGCCTCGGGGACGCGGGCTCGGTCTCGTGCCCCGCAGGGCCGATGTGAGGCGGACTCGTCGGACGGGGAGGGGGCGTCCGCCAGGACGTCTGAGGCGAGGGAGACGAGGGGCGCAGTTCACCCACCGGGATCCCCAGAACGTCACAACCCCCGCCGACCCGGGTCCATGGACCGGGGCCAGCGGGGGCTGGAACTCTGGGCGAACGCCCCGACCTATGGCCGGGACGATCTCAGGTGACTACCAGCGGTCGCCGCCGCGGCCACCGCCGCCGCCCCGGCCGCCGCCGCCGCCGAAGCCGCCGCGACCGCCGCCGCCACCGCCGCCGAAGCCGCCGCCGCTCCGGCCGCCGCCGCCGCCGCCGAAGCCGCCGCGACCACCGCCGCCGAAGCCGCCGCCGCCGCCGCGGGGGCCCTTGTCCTCGGCCTCGTTCACCTTCACGGTGCGGCCGTCGAGGTTGGTGCCGTCCATCTGGGCGATGGCGTTGTCGGCGTCCTCGGCCTGGCTGAAGGTGACGAACCCGAACCCGCGGGAACGGCCGGTCTCGCGGTCATTGATGACCTTGGCGTCGGTGACCTCACCGAACCGCTCGAAGGCCTCCCGCAGACCCTCGTCGGTGGTGTTGAAGCTCAGGCCACCCACAAACAGCTTCTTCGACATGACGTGCGACTCTCTTCTCCGGGAGTGCCGCCCTGCGGCATCTCCCCACGACGGTACGGGCGGAGGCGCCCGAAACCCCCCGCACGGCCCCGATGGCCGCCCGGGGTCCGGTGCTCGCCTTACCTTGTCCGTACTCGCCTGGGAGTCAAACCAAGGAGGTGCGGTCGGGGAGGACGGGCCGGATCCTGAACCTCTCCCTGACGTCAGGTCGAGGTTCGATGGTACCCTGGGCCGGGGCTCAGTCCCCGGTCCAGCGACCATGCCCGACGCGGGCGCGCCAAGCGACGGAAGTATGTGCCGCGATTCCCGCGAGCGCAAGTGTCAAGAAGAGAGATCGTCGCTCTTTCTCTCGTGCCTCCGCCCGGCCGCGTCCCTCCGCTCCTTCCGCGGCCCCCGGTGCGGTCCTCAGGCGGCCCAGGTCCGCCGCGGTGCGGCCGCGGTGTGCCGCCCGCCGGGGAGGCGGGGCCGTTGAGCGGGAAGGCTGGCGGGGAACGGGGGCTCCGCCTCGGGCGCTGCGACCTCGCCGAGTGCGAGGGGGCGTGCTGCTACGACGGCGCCTACCTCGAGCCCGGCGAGGAGGAGGCGATCCTCGCCGCCATCGCGCGGGATCCCGCCCTGTTCTCCTCCCTGGACGGCCCGCCGGTGGTGGACGGCACGTGGCGCGGGATCGTGGCGGGACGGAAGACCGGCGTGAGGCCCCACCGGTACCGCAGCCCGGAGTTCCCCGCCCACTTCGAGCAGACCCGGTGCGTGCTGGCCCTGCCCGACGCCCGATGCGCCCTCCAGGTCCATGCCGTCGCCCGGGGGATGCACCCCTTCGCCCTCAAGCCCCGGGCCTGCTGGATGCACCCCCTCCACGACGGGCCGTCCGGACCCGTCCCTCCCCCCGCCGATCCCGCGGCGGACCCCCACCGCGTGGACGCGGACTACCCGGGCTACGTCACGTTCACCGAGTGCGGCCGGCATCGCGACGGGGGCCTGCCGTGGCGCGAGGCGCTGGCGGAGGAGCTGAAATACGCGCGGATCCTGGCGAAGAGGGCCGCGACGGCGGCGTGGCGGCGGGCCAGGGCGGAGGGCGACGAGGGCTAGCGTGCCGGACCTCTCCCCCGTCGCCGGCTCGTCCCCCATCCCAGCAGCGCAAGCGCCCCCGCGGCCGCTGCGCCGCCGGCCCGCCCGGGAGGGCCCTGCGCGGCCTGGCAGCCCTCGCAAGGGCCGCAGGGCGCGTCGCCGTCGGCGCAGTCCTGGTCCGCGCCGTCCCCGCAGACCTCCTCGCCGCCCGGATGGACGTCCACCCGGGTGTCGTCGCAGTCGGAGCAGGCCGGGAAGCCGTCCCCGTCTCCGTCGGTCTCGACGACGTCCTGGGGATCGCAGTTGGCGTCGGCGCCGTCGCAGGTCTCCGCCGCCCCCGGGTGGACCGCGGGATCGGCGTCGTCGCAGTCCGTGTCGCAGAGGGTTCCGTCCCCGTCGCGGTCCACCGGGGGGTAGCAGCCCTCCCCCTCGGGGTCGAGCTGGTAGTCCCAGATCCCCCGGCCGTACGTGCCGAAGCGCATGGTGTTCTCGTGGACCAGCGCCTCGACGCTCCAGTGGATCGTCACCGGCGAGTCCACCCCCGAGATCGCGTACCACTCGCCCCCCGGGTCCCTGCGCCAGGCGGCGGTCTCGGCGCCCGCGAAGAGGCGCCCGGAGCCGTCCGGGGCCTCGGCGAGGGCGTACACCAGCGTGTCGGGGAGGCCCTCGGAGTAGGGCTCGAAGGTCCGCCCTCCGTCGGTGCTCCGCCACACCGCGGGTGTCCCGTAGCCGCTCCCGCCGGCGTAGACGGTGTCCGCGTCCGTCCGGGAGGGGAGCAACGCCGTGCCGTAGAAGTAGTGGGCCTCGGGTCCCGGACCCTGCGCCTCCTCCCAGGTCACCCCCTTGTCCTCGGAGCGGAAGAGCCGCCCTTTGGCGGTGGCCAGCCACGCCCGGCGCGGGTCGGAGGGCGCGAACGCCAAGGCGGAGATCAGGTCCCCGTCGGCGCCGAAGTCGGTCTCCGACCACAGTTCGGGGGACCACTCGGCGTCGTCCGTTCGCGTGAAGTACCAGAGGCGCGTCCCCGGGAAGAAGAAGCGCGAGGGGTACTCGGGATCCGCCACCACGGGCGGCAGCCACTCCCAGCGTTCGTCGGGGGGGAAGTCCACGAAGAACATCTCGGGATCGGTCTCCCCCTTCTGGACCAGCACGAAGCCGGGGTAGACCGAGAAGACCCAGTCGTGGGTGCCGTTCGCCGACGTCAGGTGGCCGTAGTCGCCGCTGATCCACTGCAGGAAGTCCAGGCGCTCCGCCCCTTGCGCCACGCCGGCAGTCAACTGGTAGCCCTGGTCCTGGGAGCCGCCGGCGATGTGGGCGGGATCGGCGGCGGACGTCAGGGTGGAGTAGTACTGGGAGACCCGGAGTCCCCGGAGGGACAGGTTCTCGAGGGTGAGCAGCCCGTCGTCGGAGCGGTAGAGGCCCCCGTCGCCGTTGATGAACCACGTCTCTCCCCCCTGCCCGTCGGGCTCGACGTCGATGCCCATGACGTCGGCGTGCAGGAGGCTCGCGGGGTCCTCGTAATACTCCCACCACTCGTTCACCCGCGCGAACGAGGCGCCGCCATCCCCGGTGCGCCACAGCTCGAAGCCGCCCACGGCGAAGAGATCGGGGTCGACGGTGGATGCCGCCAGCTCGCCCCAGTAGTCGGAGATGGGGGGGAGCTCGACCCACTCCGCCCCCGCGTCGTCCGAGCGAAAGAGCTCCACCCCCGCGTCGCCGGGGACCACCGCCCACAGCCGCGGCGCGCCGGCCTCCGAGCCGGTCAGGTCCACCCGCGCGCCCGCCGTGGGGATCGAGCCGACCGGCTCGAAGGTGTCCCCGAGGTCGTGGCTCACCGTCAGGAGCCCGTCCACCACGAGGTAGACCGCGGAGCCCCCCACCCGGGGGACCCACACGTCCCCCTGGAAGCGTCCCAGGTCCTGGACCTCGTGGAAGGAGCGGCCCCCATCCTGGGAGCGAAGGAGCGCGTAGTCCTCCCAGGCCCCACCGACCAGGAACACCGTCGGTGAGGCGCCCGGGGTGGCGACGAGCCGCTTCGCATGGGTCAGGTAGGGCAGCTCGGCGGGCTCCCAGGTCCGGCCACCGTCCGCGCTGCGGTGGACCGAGCCCCAGTCCGTGGCGGCGATCAGGGCGTCGGGGCCCTCCCCCTCTTCCGGGGGGAGGACGGCGAGGGAGTGGGCTCCCCCGTACAGGCCGTCGGCGATGGGCGCCCAGCCCGTGCCGTCGGGCGTACCCTCCCAGATCCCCCCCAGCGCGGTCCCGGTGTAGATCCGCGTGCCGTCGGTGGAGAGGTGGGTGGTGTGGACGCGCCCGGCGAGGTTGTCGCTGCCCCTCTCCACCCAACGCTCCGGACCGGTCGGGGCGGCCGTGGCCAGCACCCTCTGGTTCCGGGCCCGCAGGAGGGTCGCCGCGGTGCGACGCTCCGCCTCCTCCCAGTCGTAGCCCGGCGGCGCCCGGTGGCGGGCCTTCATCCACGCCTTGCGGTCCCGGGACGATCTCTTCTCGTCCCCGTCCGCGAGGACGTGCTCCGTCGGCCGCGGCGGCCCCTCCCCCCGGGAGGCCACCGAGGCAGTGAGACGCTGTGCGGGGGTGGCCGGTTCCGGACCGCGGGAGGGGCCGCGGGCGATCAGGAAGCAGGCCGCGGCGCCGAACGCGGCCGCGGCGAGGAGGCGGCGAGCTCTCAAGTTCCGTCCCGTGCTCAGGGCAGCATCGCGCCGGCATTGTACGCCGAAGTGGGCCTCGGGCGCTCCGGGGACGGCAGCCTGTCCCGGGCGCCCTCGGCCTGCTATACAGCGGGGGGCGTTCGGTCGGCCCCTCAGACTCGGGTTTCGCATTCCTGGCCTGCTGCGGTCCGTCCTGGCCGGCCGCGGCGGCGTCGCGGTGCCGGATTTCTTGGTCGATGTGGGTCCACCACACCTCCCGCGAAGTCCGGCCCTGCTCCTTGCCGGGGCTCGGCCAGTCCTGGACCTCGCGACGGCCCGAAAGTGCGAAACACGAGTCAGGGGCGGAGGGTGGCGCAGGGTCGTGACCTGGCTGGATCGGGAGGACGTGCGCCTCGGGATCTCCCTCGCCATCGGTCTGCTGATCGGGGCAGAGCGGGAGCGCAGCAAGGGGGGCGAGCCCCACCGGACCGCCGCGGGGGTCCGCACGTTCGCCCTGGTCTCCCTCGGGGGCGGCCTCGGCATGTTGCTGGGGGTCGACGCGGTGGTGGTGGTGTCGGCGCTGTTCGTGGCGCTGCTGGCCGCCCTCTCGTACGCGCTGGGGGATCGGGGGGACCGGGGCCTGACCACCGAGGTGGCCTTGCTGGTGGCGTTCCTGCTGGGGGCCCTGGCCACGCGGGAGCCGCGCCTGGCGGCGGGGCTGGCGGTGGTGGTCACCATCCTGCTGGCAGGCCGGGGGAGGATCCACGGCTTCGTGCGCAACGTGCTGACGGAGCACGAGATGCACGACGGCCTGCTGCTGGCGGCGGCGGCCCTGGTGATCCTCCCCCTCGCCCCCGACCAGGCCGTCGGGCCTTACGGGGCCCTCAACCCCCGCACGTTGTGGCGGCTGGTGGTGCTGCTGATGGCCCTCTCGTCGGCGGGGTACCTGGCGGTCCGCCTTCTGGGGCCCCGGGCCGGCCTGCCCCTCTCGGGGCTGGCGTCGGGCTTCGTGTCCAGCTCCGCCACCATCGGGGCCATGGGGGCCCGGGCGGTGGGGGAGCCGCGCCAGCGCCGGGCCGCGGTGGCGGGGGCGGTCCTCTCGAACCTCGCCACCGTGGCGCAGCTCGCCATCGTCGTCGGGGCCACCAGCGCCGGGGTGCTGGCGCGCCTCGCCTGGCCCCTGCTGGTGGCGGGGACGGCGATGGTCGTCCTGGGGAGCGTCGCGGCTGTGCGCGCCTTCCGGGAGCCCAAGGCGGCGGCGGAGCCCCAGCGGGGGCGCCCCTTCGATCCTCGGCTGGCCCTGAGCTTCGCAGGGGTCGTCGCCGTGGTGACGCTGGGGGCCGCGGCCGTCCACGACGGGCTCGGCGACGCGGGCCTGGCGGTGGCCGCCGCCCTGGCAGGGTTCGCCGACGTCCACGCCGCGGCGATCTCCGTGGCCGCGCTGGCCGCGGGGGAGCGGTTCGCCCCCGGGGACGCCGCCATCCCCATCCTCGCCGGCCTCACCGCCAACACCGTCACCAAGGCGGTGGTGGCCGCGGGCACGGGAGGCCGCCGCTACCTGGCCGACCTGCTCCCCGCCCTCGTCGCCCTGGTGGGGGGCGCGTGGCTGGGTTGGTGGGTGTCGGAGCGGATCGGCTGAGGGGCGTGCGACCCCGGGGCCCTCGTCCCGGAGGCGTCCTCCCGCCGCGCGCCTCTGTGCTACGCTCCAGGGTCATGGGGAGCCCGGGAACCGAGACCTCCGCCCCCTCCCAGGCGGCCGTCACCGCCGGGGGGATCGGGGTGGCCCTCATGCTCCTCGCGGGCGCGGCGGAGGCGCAGGATCCGGCTTTCCCCTACGCCGGCATGTCTCCCCGGGCCCGGGCCCTCGTGGACCTGGGCACCGCGGGGATGATCTCGCTGCTCTTCGGTGGCGCGTTCTTCGTGCTGGTGGGGTGGGGGCGCAAGCAGCAGAGGGCCGAGCCCCTCCACCTGGCGGCCTTCTACGCCTGGACCGGCCTCGCCCTGCTGGCCGGCGACCCCCGGTTTGCCGCGGTCTTCCCGATGCACGCGGCGTCCGCCTCCGCGCTGCGCCACGCCGCCTGGTGCTTTGCCGCGGGCTCGGCGCTGCTCTACACCCAGGTGGCGGCGGGGGCGAGGCCGGTCCCTCCCCGGCTGGCGGCGGGGGTGGCCATGCTCGTCGCCCTGCTGGGAGTCTTCGTCCCCGATCCCCACGGCGCCGGCCTGCGGGAGCTGGCGCTCCTCTCCGCCCCCCTGGTGCCGCTGGCGAGCGCCGCGATCTGGGCTCCTCGGGCGTGGGGCCGGAAGCCGGGGGCTGGATGGCTGTTCGCTGCGGCGGCGCTGGGGGCGATCCCCGTGGCGGGCTACGCCGGGTGGGCCCCCGCCTCCTGGGTCTCCCCTGCGGTGGCGATGGCGCTCATGCCCCTCATCGCCGCCTCGCTCATCGTCGGGACCGGACGCCGCGTGGTCGCCTACGGCGAGCAGCGCCGGATCCGGATGGAGATGGCCCGGGACGGCGTGCTGGTGGTCACCCCGGACCTCGTCGTCGCCGAGGCCAACGCCGCGGCGCTCCGCCTGCTGGCCCCCGCGGGGGGGCTCGAGGCGCCGTTCGCCTTGTCCCGGGTGCTCGCCCCCGAGGACCTGGCCGCGCTCCGCGCCCACGTACCCGCCGACGCCGCCGCTCCGCCCTCCGGGTCGCCCCCGCCGCCCGCGCAGGACCCCGACGGCCTCATCGACCTCAGGGTCTCCGGGGCCGACGGCGCCCCTCGGGTGCTGGAGGCCAACGCGACGCGGCTGCCCCACGGCGATCACCTCCTGCTGGTGCGGGATGTGACCGAGAGGCGGCGGCTGGAGGGGAGGAGCGCCCAGAGCGAGCGCCTGGAGGCGATCGGCCTGCTCGCGGGGGGGATCGCCCACGACTTCAACAACCTGCTCCAGGGGGTGCTCGGCACGGCCTCGGACCTGCGGGGACGGCGCAACCTGCCCCCCGACGTCGAGCGCGGCCTGGCCCGGATCGAGAGGGCGGCGGGGCGGGCGGCGGTGCTCACGAGCCAGCTCCTGGCCTTCGCCCGGGGCGGACGGTTCGAGCCTCGGCCGGTGGTGGTGTCGGCCCTGGTGGAGGAGGCCGCGTGGCTGGTCCGGGATGGCCGCCGCGGGGGTGCCGACATCCGCCTGGACCTCGCCCCCGGCCTTCCCCCCGTGGCCGCGGACGCCGCCCAGATCGAGCAGGTCTTCGACAACCTCATCCGGAACGCGGTCCAGGCGATGGAGGGACGACCGGGCGCGGTGGACGTGAGGGCGTTCCCGGTGTTGATCGAGGCCGAGGACGCTGCCCGGTTCCGGATCGCCCCCGGCCCCCACGTGCGGGTCGTGGTGAGGGACCGCGGCCCCGGCATCGCCCCGGAGGTCCTGCCCCACATCTTCGAGCCCTTCGTGACCACCCGTGCGCCGGGGAAGGGGACCGGGCTCGGCCTCGCCGTCGCCCACGGCGTGGTGGAGAGGCACGGCGGCTCGCTGCGGGTGGCCAGCACCCCCGGAGAAGGCGCGACCTTCACCGTGGACCTCCCCGTGGCCCTCGGGGAGCTGGCGCGGGTCCCTGACTTGATGGCGGCGGCGGCCGAGGCTCGAGGCCGGCAGGAGGGGGACGGGGGAGGGGAGGCCGGCGCGCCCCCCGTCCACCGCCCGCGCATCGCCCCCCGCACCGTCTTGTTCGTGGACGACGAGGACGTGCTCCGCACGTTCGTGAAGGATGCCCTCTCGGTGCGGGGCTACGACGTGACCACGGCCGCTTCGGGGGAGCAGGCCCTGCGCCTGCTGAGCGATCCCGAGTTGATCCCGCGGATCGACGTGCTGGTCGTGGACCTCCGGATGCCCGGGCTGGACGGGCTGGAGGTCCTGGAGGCGGTGCGGGCCACCCACCCGGGGGTGCCCGCGGTCCTTTGCAGCGGCCATGGGTCCACCGAGCGCATCGAGGCGTTCGTGTCGCTGCCCCACAGCGCCTTCCTGCCCAAGCCTTTCCGCGTGGAGGCCCTGGAGAGCGCCATCGCCGAGGCGATCTCCGACGGCAGGACGGGAGCGGCCCACGCATCCCGGGCGACGGCCTGATCCCGCGCCTCGGCGACGGCGGACGGCCGCCTACTTCTTGGGGATCGCCTTGATGGTCGCCTTGCCGTTCTCGACGCTGACCCGGTACGTCACCTCGGCGCAGCCGAACTTCCGCTTGATACCTTCTTCGTGGCTCGCGAGGGTCTGGCGGAGCCGCTCGGCGGTGAGGCCCAGCACGGCTTCGCCGGTGGCGCGCCGGGCGTCGACGTAGGCGCGAAAGAGGGCCTCGGACTCCTTGGGCCACGCCCGGGCCGCCGGGGGAGGGGGCGTGGCCGGTCCCGCGGGGGTGTCCCCACGCCGCGCAAGGAGGGCGCGGGCCGCGGCCTCCCGCTCCGCCTTCAGGGCGTTGTCCGCCTCGAGCTTCCGCTGCTCGGCCTCGCGGAAGGCGACGCGCCGCCTCATGCGCGAGTAGGTGCCGAGCTCGATCTGCTGGAGGGTGCGCTGCCAGTACAGCGACATCGTGTTGTACCGGGAGCGGAGGGTCTTGCGCTTGAAGTTCTGCCCCGTGTTCATGATCACGAGCTGGTCGAGGTCGGCGATCCTCCGGCGCAGCTCCCGGAACTTGTCGTCCGGGGCGGTCTTCACCAGGCCCAGGAAGTAGAGCTCGAACTCGTTCTTGAGCAGGTGCATGAACGCCTCGAGCTCCTCCAGGAACTCCTCGACCTTGCGTTCGTCCTTGCTCAGCCGCGCCATGGGTCGACCCGCCACCGGAGTGGATCCGCCGGGACGGGAGGGGGCCTGCCGGTCCGCGCGGACGCCCCCGTTATACCAGTGCGGCGCGGGTCGTTCACGCCGTCGTTGGCGCGGGGCCCCGGAGGGTGATATCACGTAGGGAGTCCCTGGGAGGAAGGGGTCGCCGAGGATGCCCTTGGTCAGCCCGGCGCTCGAGACGGCCATGAAGCCCCGGATCCTCGTCGTCGACGACGAGGCGCCGATCCGGGAGATGCTCCGGGAGTTCCTCGGCTACGAGGGGTACTCCGTCGAGGTCGCCGAGGACGGGGCCGACGCCCTGGCCCGCCTGCGTTCGGGCGGCTTTGACCTCGTCCTCACCGACATGAAGATGCCCACGGTGGGGGGCCTGGAGCTGCTGCGGGAGATCGCCGCCCTCCGCAGCCCGGTGACCACCGTGCTGATGACGGGCTACGGCACCGTCGACACCGCGATCTCGGCGATGAAGACGGGGGCCTACGACTACATCCTCAAGCCGTTCAAGCTCAAGGACGTCACCGCGACCCTCGCCCGCGCCTGGGAGAAGGTGCGCCTGGAACGCGAGAACGTCGCCCTGCGGGGCACCCTGTCCCTCTACCGCCTCTCGGAGGCGACGACGAGCTGCGACAGCCTGGACAGCCTCTTCGAGATCTACTGCGCCATCATGCTCGACGAGCTGCGGGCGGACCTGGTGCTGCACTACATGGCCCGCGCCGACGGCACCCAGCTCGGGCTGGCGGACTTCGGGGCGGGCTTCGTGGTGATCGAGGAGGACCTGTACCGCTTCGCCGAGAGCCTCTCGGCGGACCGCCTCCTGGCGTCGTTCGCCCGCCGGGATCCCGTGCTCCTCCATGGCGACGACGCGGCTTCGGCCTTCGGGAGGACCCTGGGAACGCCGGTCCGGTCTCTGCTCGCCGTGCCCCTTGCCCACCAGTCCGGCCGCGTGGTGGGCATGACGGTGGTGGCGTCCGTGGACGCCGCCCACGCCTTCGCCGAGGGGCACCGCAAGCTGGCGCAGGTCTTCGCCAACACCGTCGCCGACGCCGTGGAGCGCACGCGCCTCTACGGGGAGATCGACCGCAACCGTCGGCACACCCTGACCGGCCTCGCCAACGTCCTGATGACCAAGGACCCCTACATCCGGCACCACTCCGAGAGCGTGCGCCGCCTCGCCCTCGCCACCTGCCGGGCCATGGGCCTCTCCGCCGCCGAGGCCGAGGTCGTCGGCTACGGCGCGCTGCTGCACGACATCGGCAAGATCGGGATCAAGCTGGAGAAGCTGCACCAGCGGGAGCGCCTGACCACCGAGGACTACCGGATGTTCCAGGCGCACCCCGACGCCGCCCGCTTCATCCTCGAACCCCTCGCCTTCCTGGCGGACATCACGCCCATCGTGTACCACCACCACGAGCGATGGGACGGCAGGGGCTACCCCGCCGGGCTGAAGGCCGAGGAGATCCCCCTCGGCGCCCGTATCGTCTCCGTCTGCGACGCCTACGACGCCATCACGTCGCGGCGGGTCTACGTGCGGGACACCAGCCACGAGACCGCCCTCGGCGAGCTTCGCCGCAACGCCGGCACCCAGTTCGACCCGGGTGTGGTCCGGGATTTCTGCTCGATGATCGACGAGTATCGGGCCACCGAGGGTGACTACCACGAGCAGGTCGCCCGGGCGGGGGATCCCCGCGGCGAGGCCGCTCCCGCCTGACGCCCTCGCCGGTGCGGTCCGGCCACCGGCGGGCACGCGGGCTGCACGTCCGTCGACCGACCATGAAGGTCCCACGGAGGCACCTGCAAGATGCACGTCCGCAACCTGATCCGGCTCGCCGGGCTGGGCGCCGTCCTGGCGCTCCCCGTCACCGCCCTCGCCGTAGAGGGTGGGAAGGCCTGCCCCGGCATGATGGGGGAGAGCGGCCCCAGGGGGCTGCCCCTCTACCCCAACGCCGTGCGCCTGTCCGACGACCAGCTCCAGGACATCCAGGAGAGCGACGCCGAGGGCCGGGAGGCCGAGGGGCAGGAGGAGGAAGTCCTGGAGGGCTACGTCACCGGCGACGACGCCCACCGGGTGATGGCCCGCATGGGCTGCGCCCTGATGTCCGGGGGCTGGGCCATCACCGAGACGGAGATCGAGACGGACATCGAGACCGGCTCCCCGGTCGCCCTCGAGTACGAGGTCGTGCGCAACGATCCCGACACGGGCGAGGAGGTGAAGGCCGAGGTGGAACTGTTGTTCGACGCCCCCGGCCACGAAGACAAGGTGGTCATCCTCTACGAGGGCGTGAAGGAGTAGAGGGTCGGCGGGGCGCGGGCGGGGCTCCGTGCGGCCGGCGGGGCCTCGCGACGCCCCTTGGAGCGCATCTCGGAGCAGGGGGGCGGCTCCGGGGTCGCCCCCCCCGGGCGTCGCCCCGAGGCGTCAGTCGACGGGGTCCAGCAGCCACTCCACCAGGGCCCCGAAGACCGTGGCGCCGTCGGCGGTGAGGTCGTCGGGCACGCCGTCGGACGCCCCACCCCAGCCCCAGAACCAGTACCGCCCGTTGGAGCAGATGTCCGCGTACGTTCCGGGATAGCGATAGTCCCAGGCCAGGGCGACCACGTCCCCGGAGGGGATGATCCCGACGTCGGTGACCGCGGACGTGGTGACGGCGACCACGCGGTCGGCGGGGACGTCGATCCCCGCGAAGATGGGATGGTCCACCGCCGAGGCGTCGACCTCCATCTTGTCCACCGCCCCCTGCCCGCCATCCCCCGTCCCCAGTCCCACCTCCAGGCCCTCGTAGGCCCGGGCCCCTCCCACCCCGAGGCCCAGCACCGGGCCCCCGTGGGCCGTCAGGCGCGGGGCCTCGTCCGAGGCGTCCCGGGGCAGGTCGGGCAGGAGCACCACGAGGTCGGCGGCCGCGGGGATCGCGGAGGCGTCGTCGTAGGCCGCCAGGCTCGTCTCCAGGCCGAGGCCAGTGACGAAGGCGTCGTAGGCGGAGGCGACGGAGCCCTCGGGATCGTCCGCGAACATCCACACCCGCGGCGGGTCGCCGGGGGAGGAGTCGTCATCGGAGGCGTCGTCGTCCGAGGCGTCGTCGTCGGCGACGTCGTCGTCCGAGGCGTCGTCGTCGGCGACGTCGTCGTCCGAGGCGTCGTCGTCGTCGCCGGACGGCGGGCAGGCGACCAGCAGGGGGAGGAGCAGGAGGCAGGTGGGGCGGTTCACGGGGGCTCCTTGCGCACCGGCGGTGGGCGCGGGAAACTGAGGCCGCACGCTACCTGCGCGCCCGCCGATGTTCAACACCGCCGGCCTTCGGGAGGGGCGCCCGGGGAGTCCGGCTCGTTCGCCGGGTCCCGTCGTCGCCGGACCCGAGGCGCTCTCCCCGTTGACGCGGCGGGGGGGACCGCACAGGTCTTGAGCCCGCGCGCCCCGCCGGACCGCCCCGGCCGGCGTCGGCCGCGAACGGAGATAGCCCATGTCCCTGCCTGCCTGCGCCTGGTGCGGCGGCTCCGTCGTCCGCCGCTCCCGCACCGTCGTCCGCTGGTCCCGCCTCCCCGGTCGCCCCACCGTCGCCTGGTGCGACGACCTGGGATGCGCCGACGCCGATCCCTACTGGCGCTGGATGCACGAGAGTCGCCTCGGCCCCGCCGCCATCGTCCGGGGCATCGCCGAGCGCGGCGCCGATCGCGTCTCCGCGGGCGCCGCGTGGTCCCGCTACGAGCGGGACCTGCCCGAGGAGAAGGTGCTCGTCCCCGACAGAGCCGAGTGTTGACCCGCCCCCCGGGGGCCGCGGTCGCCGGTCCCGCCGCCCCCTCGCCGCCTCGTCAGGGATCGGCGAGGGCGAGTCGGGGCCGGCCACATCTCCAGCACTCGGTGAACTGACCCTCGACCTCCTCGCCGCAGCCGCCGCAGGCCCACCCAGGCCCAGGCGGAGCCACGTCCCGGAGGGCCTCGCGGACGATCAACCTCGCCCGCTCCGCCTGCGCTCCGTCCACCACCCAGATCTCCGGCCAGCACTCGATGGGCGGCAGCTCCCCCGCGGCCGCCGAGAGCATCTGGTTGCGCACGCCGCACGCGATCCCCTCCCCGCGGAGCAGGTTGGCGAGGTGGCACACCATCAACCGGTCCGGTGAGCTGAAGATCCGCATCGACCCGCCTCCGGAGGGCCCGCCGCCGGGCCCGCACCCGAGATCGAACCATGGCACCGATCGCCGCCGTTGCGCCAGCCCCTTCCCCGAGCGAGGAGCGCGGGGGGGCGCAGTCCCCTCGGTGGACCTGGCCCGGAGTCCGGCGTGGCGGGCCGCGAGCCCTAGCGCGGGGCCGGTTCCCCGCCCCGTCCCAGCTCCAACCCGCTTCCCAATTCCATACCCGTCCGAGATGCAAACGGCCGGTCAAGTCTGACAAACTATTGTAAACACTGACGTAATGGCGCGGATCAGCCCGCCGCCTCCCGCCGCGGGTGGTAGCATCGCGCCATGAACATCTTCCATCCCCCCTTGCGTCGGGGGCCTGCCGCGTTCTCGCGGCGCGCCCTCTCCCCCACCCTCCTCGCCCTGGCGGGCGTCCTCGGGGCCACGACCCCGGCGGCGGCGTTCACGGGTGGAGAGAAGCCCTTCCGCGACCCGTCGTTCGACCAGCGGGACTACGCGCCCGAGACCCAGAAGGTCCTGGCCGCCGGTCCCGCGTGGACCGGCTTCGTCCAGCGCGCCGGCGGCGGGTGGTCCGCTCGGTTCGACGAGAGGACCGGTACTCCCCTGCGCTTCTACGGGAGCGGCATCGAGGTCGGCCAGCCCCAGGATGCCGCCCACGCCCTGGAGGTGGCCACCGCCTTCTTCACCGAGAATGCCGATCTGCTCGGGGCCGAAGTCGAGGTCGACGACCTGGTCCCCGTGACGAACGTCGACCGGTACGGCACGCGCATCGTGGCGTTCCAGAGGACGTGGCAGGGGATCCCGGTCGAGGGCGCCCACGCCCACGTCCGGATCCGCCAGGGTCGGATCTTCATGGGCGGCGTGGACACCCGCCCCGGCCTGCAGGTCGCCACCTCGCCCGCCATCACCGCCGATGACGCCTACGCCGTGGCGGACGACGCCCTCGCCGAGATGGGCTCCGGCGGCTCCCGGGACCTGCAGGGCCCTCCGGAGCTGCTCGTCCACTCCATGCCCGTCGAGGGCGGCTACGAGCATCGCCTGGCCTGGAGGGTGCGGATCGCCCGGATCGACGCGCCGGGACTGTGGGACACGTACGTCGACGCCGTCACCGGCGAGGTCGTCGACCGGCGCGACCGGATCCACCGCATGGGCGGTATCGTCAACGCCCGCCACGACCGACGCACCGTCACGGCGACGCCCGACTGGGCCAACTCGCCCGTCGCCTTCGGCCAGGTGAAGGTGGAAGGCCAGTCGGTGGTCACCGACGAGACCGGACGCTTCATCGCCGAGGCCACGGGGACCGCGACCCTGAGCGCTGGGGTGACGGGGACCTACGTGAAGGTCCAGAACCAGAGCGGCGGGGCGTCCCTCACGGGTTCGTGGGAGGTCGAGGACGGGGACGTGGCGACCCTGGCCGGGAGCGGGAGCGACGGCGACATCGCGCAGCTCGACGCCTACGTGTTCACGAGCCAGGCGCGGGAGTACTGCGCCGCCATCGCCCCGGACAACGCCTTCGTGAACGGCCAGGTCCAGGTCAAGGTGAACCACGGCCAGACCTGCAACGCCTACTTCGACGGGTCGTCCATCAACTTCTACAAGGCGGGGGGAGGCTGCAACAACACCGCGCGGATCGCCGACGTCGTGTATCACGAGTTCGGACACGGCTTCCACTACCGCCAGGTGGTCGGCGGCATGGCGGCGATGGACGAGGCCCTCTCCGAGGGGGCGAGCGACTACCTGTCGGCGACGATGCTGGACGATCCGTACCTGGGACGGGGGATCTACTCGTCGGACCTGGACGAGCCCTTCCGGGAGATCGACTCCGACTACGTCTGGCCCGATGACAAGGACTCCGATCCCCACCTCACGGGCCAGATCTTCGGTTCGGCCATGTGGGACCTGCGCGGCGCGCTGTCGGAGACCCTGGGACCGGTCGAGGGCGTGGCCCACGCGGACTGGCTCTGGGCCGAGGCGCTGGCGGGGGCGTACGACATCCCGTCGAGCTACGAGGAGATCCTCGCCGCCGACGACGACGACGCCGACCTGTCCAACGGCACGCCCAACCAGGAGGTCATCGACGAGGTCTTCGCGGCCCACGGCCTCGGCCCGGCGTACGGGAGCCCCGGAGGGGGCGGTCCGGGCGGGGGTGGTCCGGGTGGGGGCGGCCCGGGCGGGGGTGGTCCGGGTGGGGGCGGCCCGGGTGGGGGTGGTCCGGGTGGGGGCTGGCCTCCTGGGCACCCCTAGCGGGGGGCGTGGAGCCGGGGGTCAGGGGCCCGTGCGGGCCGCCCGTGAGGGCTCCACGCGGGCCGCAATTGAAGTAACGCGCGCGCGGCCGACCCACCTCCTCCCCCCACCCTTGGGTGGGGCGAGGATCGTCGCCCGCGGCGCAAGGGCGTCGCAACGCCCTCCCATTACGCGCCATTACATCCCCGCCGTTCCCCGCCTCCCGCCTCGTCTTCCACCCTCCCATCCCGCCCCCGCATCCCCCCTTCACCCTCCTCCCCCTCAAGCCGCCTTCGCCTCCCCCCTCGCCCCGAACGCGCCGGCGACGGCGTCCACCACCCGCTCGCAGTCCGCCTCGGTCATCGCCGCGTGGAGCGGCAGGCAGAGCGTCGTCCGCGACGCCCGCTCGCACCGCGGCAGGCTGCCGGGCACGAACAGCCCCTCGTACAGCGGAGCCGTGGTGACGGTGGGGAAGAAGTACTTGCGCGCGTGGATCCCCCGATCCCGCAGCCACGCCGCCAGCCCGTCCCGGTCGACCCTCCCACCGGGGCGCACGGAGACCGGGAAATAGGCGTGGTTCAACCGGACCCCGGGGTGCCGGGCGGGGTCGATCCCGATCTCGATCTCCTCGATCCCCAGCTCCTCCAACCTCTCCCTGTAGCGCCGCGCCAGGGCGCCCCGCGTCTCGATGGCCGCGTCGACCCGCTCCAGGTTCAGCAGCCCGAAGACCGCCCGGACCTCGTCCATCTTGCCGTTCGACCCGAAGGCGGCGACCTCGTTCTCGTTGCGGAACCCGAAGTTGCGGAGCAGCCGCAGCCGGTCCAGGGTCGCGGCGCTCCCGGTGGTGACGCAGCCCCCCTCCAGCGTGTTGAACACCTTGGTGGCGTGGAAGCTGAACACCGAGGCGTCCCCGAACGAGCCGATCCCCCTCTCCCCGACCGTCACCCCGAAGGCGTGAGCGGCATCGTAGACCAGGCGCAGGTCGTGCCTCCGGGCGATCCCCTCGAGCCGCGCGAGGCGGCAGGGGAGCCCGTAGGCGTGGACCGCCAGGATCCCCCGGGTCCGCGGGGTGATCGCCGCCTCCACCGCCTCGGGATCGATCCCGAAGCCCTCGTCCACGTCGACGAAGACCGGCCTCCAGCGCGGGTTCTCCAGGAGCCCGTGCCAGGTGGCGGGGAAGCTGTAGCCCGTGGTGACGACCTCGCCGTCCGGGATCAGGGCCCGCACCGCAAGGTCGAGCCCCACCGTCCCGCTGGTGGAGAGGGCGAGGCCCCGAACCGCCAGGTAGTGGACGAGGGCCTCCTCCAGCGCCCGGGCGTAGTGGCCGTGGTTGGTGACCCACCGGCGTTCGAGGACATCGGACAGGAGGGGCACCAGGTCCGCGAGCTCGGGCAGCAGCGGGCTGGTGACGGTGAGCCAGTCCCTCCCCGCCGCGTCGCGGGGGAAAGGGCTGCCGGCCGGCACCTCGGCGGGTCGCGCGTGCCCGATCTCCGCCATCCCCCGGCGGGTGCGTCCCGATCCCATGATGGCCTCCCGCCGCTCCCTATCGGTCGCCCCGGCCCGCGATGGAGGCCGGATCGCCGCCGATCCCCGCGAAGGGGAACGCCTCCCAGGCCGCCGCGATGGCCTCCGCCTCCTCCGGCGCCACCCTCACGGTGTCGGACGCCTCGAAGCCGGCGGGGCCGCGGTAGGCGGGGTCGATCTCCTCCCCCGCCGCCCCGAGGGCCCGGGCCAGGTCCGCCCACGCCTCCGCGGGATCCCCGCAGAACCGCTCGTACCGCAGGCGGACCACCCGGCGGGGGTCCAGCGACGCGAGGCCCCCCTCGATGGCCCGGCGCACGGACCCGACCTGCCCGACCACCTGCTCGGGGGGGGACAGGGCGGCGAGGGCCGCCGCTTCCGGCGGCTTCACCGAGTACCAGCGGCCGGCGTCGCCGAAGAAGCGCCGGCGCGCCAGCAGCAGCGCCTGGGCGTTGAAGAACGGGTCCCGCCGGATGTCCACGAACACCGCCCGGGGCAGCAGCGCCGCCAGGAGGGGCAGGTCCCAGGCGAGCAGGATCGCCTTCAGGGCCAGGGGGCGCCCCACCGCGGCCTCCCAGGCGGCGAGCTGACCCAGGAACCCCGGGCCGTCCACCCCGGCGCGGCCCGCCTCCCCCAGCCCTCCGGCCTCGCCCAGGGGGAAGAAGCGGCGCCAGAAGTACCAGAACTCGTTGGGAGATCGGGCTCCCGTCGTCTTGCCGAGATCGGAGTCGAAGCCCACCGCCGGGGCCGCCCCGAGGCCGAGCTCGTCGCGGAACTGCACCGCGGGATCGAAGAGGAGGCGCTCCACCATCGCCCCCACCGCCGGCGCCCGCCAGAATCGCGAGACCAGGTTGCTCGGGTAGCCGAACGCCCCCGAGGCGGCGAGCCACTGCATCAGCAGGGTCGTCCCGCTGCGCGGACACCCGACCACCAGCACCACCGGGCGCGAAGGGGCCCCGCGCTCCGCCGCCAGGGCGTCGCCGCCGGGAGCGATGGCGGCGTTGAGGGAGGCCAGCAGTCCCTCCAGCGCCGGGTTCCTGCGGAACGCTTCGTCCCTCGCGTCCTCCTTCACGAGGGTCCTCCCTCGGGGGGCAGCAGGTCCACGTCCAGCCTCCCCAGAGTGAAGCTGCCCCCGCAGGGCCCGATCCGCAGCGCCGTCTGGTCCCGGCCCTCCGGGACGTCGAGGGCGATCCGGGCGCCCTCCCCGGGCGTCCGCAGCTCCAAGGTGGGCCCGGCAGAGCCCTCCACCGCCGTCGGCAGCCGCGCCGGCCCCGCCGCCGGTGACTCCGCCAGGCCGATCTCCAGCGAGATCCGGGCCCGCCAGCCCCCCGTCTGCACCCACAGGGACCACGGCGTGTCGAGCCTCGCCGGCCCCCCGGTCCATCCCCGATCCCCCCAGAGCAGCCACGGGAGCCCCAGGGCGATGCCCCGCTGCACCGCCGCCCGGCCCTCCCTGTCGCGCCCGGCGCGGCGCAGGGCGGTCCCCAGCCAGGCCCAGGCCGGAAGGTACGTGGGATCGAGCCGCGTGGCCTCCGCCGCCGCCCGGGCCGCCCCCAGCGCGTCCCCGGCGCCGAAGCGCGCCCGGGCGTGGTCGCAGGCGATCTGGACATCCCCGGGCGCGAGGGCGGCCACGGCCTCCCAAGCCGCGCCCTCCCCGGGGGAGCCCCGGGCGCCCACGGCCTCCCCCCAGGCCCGGCGCGCCGGATCCCCCCACCAGGGCCTCGCGCCGAGGGGGGTCCACACCAGGCGGGGCACCGGCCCCGACGAGCGGAACCCCAGGTCCCGGGCCCGCTCCCCGAGGGTCTCCCATCCCCGGATCCCCCGCTCCCGGAACGCGGGGTCCCGCTGGGCCTGGGCGTCGTGGACCCGGAACAGGCTCAGGGTGGAGGCGAGGTAGACGAGATGCCCCTTCGAGAGGAGGGACGCCCAGGCGTGGGTGTCGCCGTTGGCGACCGCGGCCTCTCCGGCGAAGCTCATCAGGTGGGGGCTCGCGTCGGCGACGTCGGCCCGGCGGAACATCGTCGTGGAGGGCTCGCCAATGAAGTTCGTCGACGACTTGATCATCAGGTCCACCGCGGACACGCCGTCCACCAGGGCGTCCTCCAGGACCACCCGGCGCGTCGCCGGCCCTTCCCCGAGCCTCGCTCCCGTCGCGTCGACGGTCCCCCGGTGGGATGTGATCAGCGTGGCCCCGGGGACGGCCTGGAGGCAGCGGGCCATCCGCTCCACGCAGCCGGGCAGCAGCACGTCGTCGTCGTTCAGGAACTTCACGTACTCCCCGCGGGCCAGCTCCAGGCAACGCAGGTAGTTCCGCCGGCCGCCGACGTTCGTGGGGTTCCGGTGGTAGCGCACCCGGGGATCGCCCCCCGCCACCGCCCGCACCGCCGCGCCGATCTCGTCGCCCCCGCTGTCGTCCGAGACCACCACCTCCAGCGCCGGCCACCCCTGGGCCAGGGCGCTCTCCAGGGCCTCCCGGAAGAAGCGGGGCTTGTAGGCCGGGATGAGCACGCTCACCAGGGGATCCCCCGGGGCCTCCCTGCGGGGCCGGACGAGCTCCAGGACCCGCCCTACCCCGGCCTCGGGACGCGGCGCGTCGCCGCCCCGGTCCGCCAGCCCCACCCATCCGGCGAGGCGCGCCAGGTCCCGGGCGGCGTCCTCGCCCGCGGGCGCGGCGATCCGGAGGGTCCCCCCGGGCTCCAGCGCCTCCCGGCAGGCCCGCAGCAGTCGCGCGACGTCTCCCCGGGCCCAGGCCGGCAGGCCACCCGCCTCGATCCCCGCGAGCCCGCGCAGGCCGCCCAGCCGCGCCACGGCCCCCTCGATCCCCCCGGAGAGCCCGATCGCCTCGATACCCTCGCCCGGGGATCCCTCCCCCAGGAGGATCCGCCGTCCCCGCGCCCCACGCGCCTCGTCCATGCTGCGCTCCTCGCCGGCCGCTCCCGTCCTCGGGAACCACGGACCACACCATCGTAGCACGGGGACCCGCGGCGCCGCACCCCGCCCCCGGATCGGCCCGGTCCGGGGTAGACTCCCCGCCACCATGGACGCCGCCCCCACCTTCGTGTTCCTGATCTGCTCCGAGCGCTCGGGCAGCAACCTCGTCACCCGCATGTTCGACGCCCACCCGGGCTTCTGCGGGCCGGCGCCGGTCCACCTGGTGCGCCTCCTGTGCGACCACGCGCTGCGCTACGGCCCCCTGGAGGAGGACCGCTGGTGGGACCTGCTGATCGGCGACGTCGTCGCCCTCCTGGAGACCCAGGTCGGCACCTGGCGCACGGCCCCCACCGCCGAGGCCCTGCGGGAAGCGGTGGCCCCGAGGGACGCGGGGGCCCTGCTGCGCCACGTCTGGCTCGCCGAGGCCCGCGCCCACGGCAAGACCCGCCTCTTCCTCAAGGAGAACCACACCCCCCGCCACCTCCCCTTCGTGCTCGCCGCCTTCCCCGACGCCCGTTTCCTCCTCCAGGTCCGAGATCCCCGGGACATGGCGCTGTCGTGGAAGGAGAGGCGGGAGCTGCGGGGGGACGTGGTGCGGGCCGCGACCACATGGACCGAGGACCAGGCCGAGGCCGCCCGCGCCCTCGGGCAGCTCCGCCTCGCCGGCCGCGTCGCCTGGACGCGCTACGAGGACCTGATCTCCCGGCCCGAGGAGGAGCTGGCCCGGGTGTGCGGGGCGCTGGGCACCGGGTTCCACGCCTCCATGCTGGCCTTCCACGAGGACCCCCACACCCGCGAGGTCGCCGGGGCGACGGAGGCGTGGGGGAACCTCGCCCGGCCGCTGATCTCCGGCAACCACGGCCGCTGGCGCGCGGGGCTCGACGAGGCGGAGGCCCGCTACGTGGAGTGGCGCTGCGCCGAGGGGATGCGCCTGTTCGGCTACACCCCCGAGCTCCCGCCCCTGGGGGACGACGAGGGCGCCGCCCTGGAGGCGGAACTCCGGGCCCGGGAGCGCCACGAGAAGCCCGGCTACGCCGAGATCCCCGGACGGGAGCGCCTCCTGCGGGCCCGGCGGGCCGAGTTGCTCCGGGGGATCGCGGCGCGACCGCCCAGGGCGTAGTCCGCCGCGCGCGACATCTCACCCCACCAGCCCCTCCACCTCCTCTGCCACCGCGTCCATCTCGGCGTCCCCGTAGCGCTGGTCGATGGGCAGGGGCAGGAGGCGGGCCGCGAGGTCCCGGGCGCCGGGGTCGGCCCCCGCAGGGAGATCGGGCCAGTAGGTGGGGACGAAGATCCCCCGCCGGTGCAGCTCCGTCCGGTCCACGGCGCGTCCGGGCAGGAACGGGTAGCACAGGGGCACCGCCCCGGGGCCGGGGTCCAGGGGCAGGCGGTTCCGAGCCCCCAGCCGCTCGTGGAGGCGCGCGAAGTTCCGGCGGCGCCGGGCCGCCACGAGGTCGAAGTCGATGGCGGAGAGCAGGCGCTCCGACAGAGTGGAGACGCCCAGCACCGCGTCGTCCAACCGGGCCTCGTGGGCGCGGAACGCCTCCAGGGCGGAGTCCGTCTCCCCCGCCAGGCGCCGCAGGAGGTGCTCGGCGGAGACGCCCTCGTTCCGTCGCTCCGGCGCGGTGACCGGCCGCGGGGCATACAGCCACGCCCCGTCCGGCACCCCCACCTGCTTCCGGGCGGAGTGGAAGGCCCACGAGCCGGGCCTCGGGCGGTGGAAGAGGGCCTGGGAGTCGTCGATCACCAGGCGCTCCCCGAACCGCCCCGCGAGGTCGTCCACCACCGCGTCCAGGACCCCGAAGTGGTTGACCGCCACCAGGACCTCCCCCGGGCGGAGCGCAAGGGGCTCCCGGGGGCGCAGGTCCGGCCCCAAGGAGTAAAGGCGCCAGGGGATCCCGCGGCGCTCCACGGGTTGGAGGACGACGGGGCAGGTGTAGGCGGGCAGCAGCACTCCCCCGGGGCGGACCGTGTCCAACACCAGGGCCAGGGCCGCCCGGCCGGTGGACAGGGGCACCGCCCCCGGATGCGGCGGCGGTCGGGGCGGACCGATCTCCAGGCCGGGGAAGCCGCCGATCCCCCCGGGGAACCGCCCGGCGACTCTTTCGCTCATCCCCACACCACGTCGTCGAGCATGGCCCGCACCCGCTCGGGGGCGTTGAACATCAGGGCGTCCACCACCGAGAGGTGGGGCTCGAAGGCGGGGCGACCCTGGTCGTAGCGCGCGTCGCCCAGGGCGAGGAAGCGGAGATCCATGCCCTCCCGGCGCCAGTCCTCGGGGTCGAACAGCTCCCGCCCCCCGGCGGGGTTGACGTAGGCGCGGGCGCCGAGGGCCCGAGCCACCGCCCGCGCCCAGTCCCCGGGGGCCCGGACGGCCTCCCGGTCGTAGTCCAGCGACGACGAGAACAGGGGCCGGAAGGGCAGGCCCAGGAACGCGCAGGTCCGCTCCAGCGAGCGGGCGAGGAGGTCCCGGACCAGGTCCCCCTCCACCGCCAGGGCGTCCTCCAGCATCGCCATCACCGGGGCGTAGTGGGGCGCCCTGCGGTAGTGCTGGAGCTGCCTCAGGATCCGTCCCCTCCAGTCCCCGTCGGCGCAGATCCGCACGTCCATGATCCGGGCCTCGCGGGAGTGCTTCCGCAGGGGGATCCCGACGTACTGCCACCCCTCGGCGGGGTGCAACACGCGGTTGCGGTTGACCCAGCCGTGGCGGATGTACTGGGCCTCGTCGAACAGCACGAAGGCGTCCGTCGCCCGGATCAGCGCGAAGTACCCCAGGTAGGGCAGGAAGTAGGGCTGCATCATCCCCAGCCGCCCGGCGGGCGAGGGGCGGCCGCCCGTCATCGGGGCCGTCACGGTCCAGCTCCTCCGGGCCCGGGGGGCACCCCCTCGACCCGGGGGCCAGGGTAGTCGGGGCGCCGTCCCCGCTCAAGGGCCGGACCGGATCGTGCCGCCCAGGCCGGCCTCGACGAGGGCGGGGTCCAGGCCGGCCTTGCCCTCCCGGGACACGAACCCCACGTCGCCGCCCCGGGTCGCGTACTTGTCCTGAGATCGCTCCTGGGCGACGGTGTACCAGGTGTCCGCGGCGGCGACGAGCCGCTCCCTCAGCTTCGCCAGCTCCTCCCGGGCGGCCTCCTCGCTCCGATCCGCCCCGAACTCCAGCGTGACGAGCTGGAGTTGCCGCTTCGCGGGGACCACGAACTCGGCCCGGTGGGCCTCGTAGTACTCCTTGAGCTGGTCGTCGTCGAAGTCCGAGTTCCGCACCGTGGAGTAGACCTCGGACCGGAGGAACACGTCCACGATGGTGCGGCGCACCGCGGGCTCGTCGGACGTCCCGAATCCCTTGCGGCTGGCCTCGATGTAGACGAGATCCCTGTCCAGCAGGCCCGCGAGGACCCGCCGGCGCTGCTCCAGGGACATCGTCCCGGGGCCGTCCGGGACGTGCTTCGCCGCCTCGTGGGCGAACTCGTCGGCGGTGATGGTCTGCCCCTCCACGGTGGCGACCACCGCGTCGTCGGGGGGTGGGACGGCGGCCTCCACACTCCATGGGGCGAGGGCAACGAGGACCAGGAAGCCGAGGGCCGGGAGGGTCACCTTCGGGCGGGGATGCGGAAGGCTCGCGGATCGGGCGGCGGTCATGGGACCTCGGGGCGTAAACGTTCAGGCCCCTTCAGGGGGTGGGGCCCAATCGCGTCAGCGATTGGGCGGGGGACGGCGTCCCCCGGGCGTCGGGCCCGGCCCGATGCCCCGCGGGGGGTTGAAGCGGCCGAATTCACTTCGGCCGCGAGGGGGGTCGCGAGACCCCCCTGAACAGATACCAGCATTCTAACACCGGAGGCCGACCCGGGCCCGCGGGCGGGGCCTTGCCGCGCGCCGCCCGGGAGGGCTAGTCTCGGGGCCGGAGAGCCCATGACGGAACCGGACGCGGCCCTGGACCTCACGGGGGTCCCCTGCCCGCTGAACGCGGCGAAGGCGTTGCTGCGCCTGGAGGAGATGGGAAAGGGGCAGGTGCTCCTCCTCACCCTGGACGGCGGAGAGCCCGTGGAGAACGTCCCCCCCACCCTCGCCTCCGAGGGCCACGTCGAGCTGGGCCGCGAGCGCCGGGGCGACGGGAGGTGGCGGATCTGGTTCCGGGCGGCGTGACGGCGCCGGGCACGCCCGGGCAGCTCAGGCCGCCCGCGTCGCGTCCCCCGCCTGGGCGTCCTCCACCGGCTCCGGCAGCAGCAGCCGCACCGCGGCCCCTCCCCCCTCCCGGTTCTCCGCCCAGATCCGACCGCCGTGCTGCACCACGATCTCCCGGGTGATGGCCAGTCCGAGCCCCGTGCCGCCGGCCCTGGCCCGGGCGTCCCCCGCCTGGGCGAACTTCTCGAAGATCGTCTCGATCTGGTCCGGGGGGATCCCCGGCCCGCGGTCCAGGACCGCCACCTGGACGAAGCGGGTCTTGGAGGTCCCGTGGCCGGGAAAGGGGGTTCGGGATCGCCAGGTCGTCACCCCGTCCTCCAGCTCCGGAAGGTCCACCCTCCGGGCCTCGATCCGGAGCGAGCCCCCATCGGGGCTGAAGCGGGCGGCGTTGGCCAGCAGGTTCACCAGCACCTGCACCAGCCGGTCCGCGCTCCCCCAGATCCGCGGGGTGTCGCCCGGGACCTCGACCGCCAGGGTCAGGTCCCGGGGGGCGAAGAGGGCGGCCATCTCCCTCCCCGCCCGGGCCGCCACCGTGCCCAGGTCCACTCGCTCCGGCTCCCAACCCCCGCCCGCCCCCTCCAGGCGGGCCAGGTCCAGGATGCTGTTCACCATCCGCGCCAGGCGCCGGGCCTGGCCCTCCATGGTCTCCAGGAGTTCCCCCCGCTCCCCCTCGTCGACCTCGGGGTCCTTCAGCAGGTGGCTCGACGAGATCATCGCCGCCAGCGGGGACCGGAACTCGTGGGCCAGCACCCCCATGAGGTCGGCGCGGCGCTTCAGGGCGTCGAAGAGGCGGGTGTTCTCCAGGGCCAGCGCCGCCTGCTCCGCGATGGCCTCCAGCAGGCGCTGGGTGCCGAGGTTCTGGGCGGGGTCCGTCAGGCGCTTGCTGTCGACGTAGATCACGCCCACCAGCCGGTCCTGGCGCAGCATCGGCACGCACATCACCGAGCGCAGCCGCATCGCCACGATGGAGCGGCGATCCCGGAGCTCGTCGTCGGAGTCCACGTCCGCCGACACCACCGCCTTCCGCGTCTCCATCACCCGCCGCACCACCGTCGTCGAGTGCAGGCCTCCCCCCTCCACCTCGGCCCGGCTCATGCTGCGGCCCGAGGTGAGCTGCACCCGCCCCCCCTCGTCCAGAAGCAGCAGGCAACCCCGATCGGCGTTGGCCAGCTCGATGGCCCGGTCGAGGATCAGCTCCACGGCCTCCTCGGTGGAGGCGGCGTGGGTGAGGGTGCGGGTGAAGTCCAGCAGCAGCTCCAGGTGGCGGACCGATTGCCGGCCCGGGAGCCCCGCCAGGGCGCCCAGCTCGGCGACCTGCAGCGCCCCGGGGGGCGCCTGGCGCGAGGTCGCCCGGCGCAGGAAGTGGCGCGCCCCCATGTCCCGGAAGGCGTCCGCCGCCGCGGCCAGCCTCGCCTCGCCGTCCCTCGCCCGGCCGGACGCCACCAGGGCCTCGCCCTCCAGCAGGTCCAGGCGGGCCAGCTCGAAGCGGGCACCCCCCTCCCCCAGGAGTGCCCGGGCGGACGCGAAGCACGCCGCCGCGGCCTCCGGGCTCCCCCGCGCCGCCAGGGCCGCCCCCTCCACCGCGCGGGCGTTGCCCTCCTCCAGGGTCAGGCCCAGGCGGCGCGCCGCCTCCCCCGCCGACGAGGCGAGGTCCGCGGCGACGTCCGCGCGCCCCCGGTGGAGCGCCAGCTCGGCGCGCCGCCGGGCCAGCTCGGCCTGCTCGTCCTCGGCCCCCGTCTCCACCGCCAGCTCCTCGCACCGGGCGAAGTGGGCCTCCGCCTCGTCGAGTCGGCCCGCCAGCACCTCCGCCTCCCCCAGGTTGCCCAGGGCCATCGCCCAGACCCGCCGGTGGCCCAGCTCGGCGGCGAGCTCCGCCGCCCTGCCGAGCCGCTCCCGGGCCCGGTCCAGGTCCCCGCAGTCCCGGTGGAGGGTGCCGATGTTGTTCAGGGCGTTGACCAGCTCGTCCCTCGCCCCCACCTGCTCGCAGTGACGGGCGAACCGCTCCCACCACCGCAGCGCCGCGACCCGATCCCCGAGGAGGTAGGCGACGATCCCGAGGTTGTTGTCGAGCCGCGCCACCTGGGAGGACCGTCCCAGGCGCTCGAAGACCTCCCGCGCGGCCTCGTAGCGCCGCGCCGCCTCCTCCAGCCGACCGGCGAGGCGGGCCACCGTACCCAGCTCGTTCAGGATCGCCGCGGCCAGCGGCCCGTCGCCCCCCCCCGGCAGCAGCGAGAGGCCGCGCTCCAGGAACCGCGCCGCGTCGTCGAGCCGCCCCTCCCTCCAGCACGCGGTCCCGACGATCCGCGCCGCCCGGGCCTCCGCCTCGACGTCGCCGAGCCCCCGGGCGAGTCCCTCGGCCTCGCTGGCGAGGGCCCGCGCCTCGGCGTTCTCGCCGCACATCATCCGGGCGGACGCCTGCTCCAGGAGGTTGGCCAGCCGCGCCGCGCCCTCGTCGGGGGGGATCTCTCCGGCCGCCCGGGCGAGGCACTCCAGCGCCTCCCGGAAGCGTCCCCCCTGGGTGAGGGCCTCCCCCAGCCTCTGCCTCCATCGAAGCCCGTGGGGCAGCCCGGTCCCGTCCCCGCCGAGGGGAGCGGGTGCCTCCCCCCCGATCAGGCGCTCCAGGACCTCCACCGCGTCGGCGGGGCGTCCGGCGCTCAGGGCGAGGTCGGCGACCCGCTCGTCGAGCCAGGAGCACAGGGGGGAGGACTCCGCCTCGGGCAGGCATCGCCTCGCCCCCTCCATCAGGCGCAGCGCCCCCTCGGGATCCCCGAGTGCGACGTCCCGGGCGACGGCGGCCTCGATCCACGGCACGGCGTCGGTGACGGCGCCCGCTTCGACGAGGTGGCCGGCGATCTCCCGCGACCGCGCCTCGGCGCCGGCCCCCTGGGACAGGACCCGCGCCGCGGTCCGGTGGAGCTCCCGGCGCCTCTCCCCGGGGATCGCCGCCCGCACGGCGTTCCGCAGCCGCCCACCGGTGAACGTCGCCGTGCCACCCCGCTGGCGGCGGATCCATCCCTCGTCCCCCAGCAGCGTCAGGGCCGCCCCGAGGTCGGCGGGGTTGCAGGCCACCATGCGGGCCGCCGCCCCTGGCGCGAAGGGATCCCCGAGCACCGCCGCGGCCTCCAGCACCGAGCGGGCCCAGCTCGGGAGCGCGGTGAGGGCCGCCGCCTCGGCCGCGGTCTCCACCGGGTCCAAGGCGCCATCCGGCAGGGCCCGGAGGGCGACGGGGTCCACGAACCATCGCGCCGAGCCCCGATAGAGGACACCGTGCTCCGACGCCCGCTGGAGCGAGGCCAGCAGGGCCTCCGGGAGCCCGCCGGTCGCGGCGTGCAGGGGCCCCGCCAGCAGCGCCCCCTGGTCCACCTCCCCCAGCAGCTCGTCGAGGAAGGCCGGGATCGCCGCCTCGTCGAACGGGGGAAGGGGGACAGCCGCGGGGGAGTCCGGTGCGGCTTCCCCCGGCTGTGCCACCAGCAGGGAGAGGCGCCCGGCGCCGACCTCCTCCCCCAGGGCCTCCAGGAAGGCCGACGACGCGGCATCCACGGACTCCGGCAGGTCCACCAGGACCGCGTGGGGGAGGGTCGGGACCCGGCGCAGGAGTCCCATCGCCGCGGCGACGAAGCGGGTGCGGGCGTCGTCCACCCCGGCGGCCCCGGCGAGGGAGTCGGCCTCCCCCCTCAGGACGCGGGCCGCCTCCCGCAGCGGCTCCGGGAGGGACTCGATCCCGTCCCACACCGGCTGCCCCAGGGCCCCGAGCACGACGCGGATGGCGTCGAGGGGTCGGGGCATCGGAGCGACCAGGGCGGCGTTCCAGCCCAACTCCGAGAGGCGGGCATGCACCGCCCGGAGCAGGTGGCTGCGCCCCGTCCCCGGTGGACCGACGACCCGGGCCGCCCCCCGGCACCCCTCGGGAGACGCACCGAGGCGGGCGAGCAGGTCCGCGACCAGGGGGCCCCGGCCCACGAAGCGGCCGGAGCGCGCGTAGCGGCGGAGCAGCCCCACGGGGTCCGCGCCCCCGTCGCCGCCCGCGACCCTCCGCAGGTCGGCGGCGAGCTCGGCGGACGAGGCGTGGCGGAGGGCCGGCTCCTTCTCCAGCAGCCGCAGCACCGGCGCGTCGAGGTCCGTGGCGCCGTCCTCCCGCAGGGTGGAGGGGGCCGGCGGCACCTGGGAGACGTGCCGCTGGAGCAGGCGCGCGACGTCCTCCTCCTGGAAGGGAGGCGAGCCGGCGATGAGCTCGAACAGCATCACGCCCGTGGAGTAGAGGTCGCTACGGGCGTCGCAGGCCCCTCCGGAGAGCATCTCGGGGGCGAGGTAGGTGGGGGTGCCCCGGACCTCCCCGGCTTCGGCCCGCCCCGCCATGCCGAAGTCGGCGAGGCGCGCGGGGGGAGGCGGCGCCCCGGGCTCCCACGGGGCCGCAAGCAGGAGGTTCTCGGGCTTGAGGTCGGCGTGGACCATGCCCCGCTCGTGGAGGAGCTGGAGGGCCTCGACGACGGGCAGCAGGAGCTGGGCGGCGTCCGCGGGCCGCAGCGGAAGGGGCGCCGCCGAGAGGGGGCCCCCGGCCAGCAGCTCCATGGTGTAGAAGGGGCGGCCGTCCCCCGTCGCTCCCAGGTCGTGGACCTCGACGACGCCCGGGTGCCGAAGCTCGGAGAGGAGGGCGTACTCGGCGCGGAGGGGGCCGTCGCCGCGGGCGTCCTGGGCGACCTTGACCGCGACCTCGCGGCCGAGGTGGGCATCCCACGCCCGGTACACCACGCCGACTCCCCCTCGCCCCAGCTCCCGAACGCTCCCGTATCGCGGGCCGAAGTCGGGGGTTCCGCCGAGCCCCCGTGCCCCCTCCTCCGGGGGCGGAGCCACGTCTCGCTCGTCCATGCGCTGGTCCGCTCCTCCGTCCGCGGTGGTCCCCGCAGGCGTTTCGGCGCAGCGGGGGAGGACTTGAGTGACGGGAGGGGCGGTCCGCCGCGGCGGGGAGGAGGCTGGGGGGGGAGGGAGGGGCGGGGGGGGGGGCGGGTCCGACCTACTCGGCGTGGGCGTCCAGGGTCGAGCCGTCCGCGAGGACGGTCCCCGCGCTCTGGCCGTCGTGGTGGTCGCTGGTGTCGGCGGAGCGGGCGCTGAAGGTGGAGGAGGCCAGGCCGCGGGCGGTGAGGGTGGAGCTGGCGAGGCCGTTGCCGAACGAGAGATACAGGGTGGAGGACGCGAGCCCGCGCCCCAGGGTGGAGCTGGCGAGGCCGGAGCCGAAGAACTCCTGGCTCAGGAAGTCCTTGCCCGAGAGGTTCAGCAGGGTCGAGGAGGCGAGACCCGAGCCCGAAGGGGCCCCGAGCAGCAGCCGATCCAGGGGCAGCGCCAGGGTGCTGCTGGCGAGGCCGGTGCCCGTGAGGACCTCGACGGAGATCTCCTCCATCAGGCCGCTACCGAAGGACTTGGGGGAGTCGAAGGTCACCAGCAGGGTGGAGGAGGCCAGCCCGGTCCCGCCGATCACCTCCAGGAAGGAGGGATTGAGGGCGACGCTCATGGGGCCGGTCGCCTGGATGGGCCCCAGGTTCTTCATGACGTAGGCGTCGATCACGGTGGCGCCGCCCAGCAGCTCCGACCAGCCCTCGGACGCGCCCTTGGTGCCGAAGAGGAGCAACGTGCTCGACGCCAGCCCGTCGCCGGACATCAAGGACTCCAAGGCCGCCGCCAGCCCGTCGCCCAGGCGGTAGAACTCCCCCGGCGGCACGGGGATCCCGGTGCCGGGGTCGACGACGGTGTCCACCCGGAGGCCGGCCACGAAGGGCGTCGCCGAGCCGTCGGCGGCGACCTCGTCCACCGCGGGGCCGGTGAACCGGGCGAAGCCGGACCCGTCGGTGATGGCCTCCGCCCCCATGGCGCTGGTGCCGAGCCACTGGGCGATCACCCGCACGCCCACCGCCGGGGCCCCGTTCCCGTCCAGGACCTCGACGATCCCCTCGGCCCTGATCCGGGATCCCTCGTCCACGATCAGGACCACCGGGTCGACGCGGTAGGTGGGGAGGGCCACCGCGGCCCCTTCGGCCAGGGCGTCGAGGGCGCCCTCCATCTGGACGAGGCCCATGCCGGTGCCGAGCTCGTAGCGGCCGTCTTCGGAGAGCACCTCTGTGGTGCGGAGCAGGGCCGACCGGACCTGGTCCCGGCCGGCGCCGAGGGCCACCAGGCCGGCGGCCACGCCGGAGACCTCGGCCGCCGCCGAGGAGGTGCCCGCGTACCAGTAGTAGGCGAGGGTCCCCGGGTCCCCGTCCAGCAGCGCCGGTCCGAGGATGGCGTCGGGGAGGTCGTCGTGCTTGGTCGCGAGGAGCAGGGAGCCGCCCGGGGCGACCAGGTCGAGGGAGGACCCGTGGCTGGAGTAGCCCGCCCGGACGTTCTTGGCCTTCGACGTCGGGTCGTCCTCGGAGCCCTTCCGGAGGGAGGCACCCACGGCGATCACGTCCGGGAAGGCCGCGGGATAGGCGACCTCGGCCGTGCCCTCGTTGCCCGCGGCGGCGACCATGGTCACGCCGGCGGCGGCGGCGTAGAGGACCGCGTCGGAGAGGAGGGGGTCGGGGAAGTAGCCCGCCGGGAAGGACAGGCTCATGTTGATCACGTCGGCGCCGTGGTCCACGGCGTAGTAGATCCCGTCCACGAGGCCCGCCAGCGTCCCGCGCTTCTCGCCGTCCAGCACCCTCACCGGCATGAGGGTGGCGGCGGTGGCGAGGCCCGAGACGTGGCCGAGCCCGGCGATGGAGGCCGCCATGTGGGTGCCGTGGCCGTGGTCGTCCAGGGGCGCGGGATCGGCGTCGATGAAGTCGTAGCCGGCGGCGATGGGGGTGGCGGCGAACTCCGCAGCACGGACGTGGGAGGCGCCGGTGCTGGGATCGACGGCGTCCGCGTAGGCGATCCCGCTGTCCAGGACGGCGACCACCGCCCCGGCACCCGAGCCCTCCTTCCAGGGCTTCTTCTCACCGGCGCGCTCCAGGTTCCACTGGAGGGACGAGTACTTCGGCTTCGACCCGCTCCCGGCGCCCACGCAGATCGCGTTGGGCCCCGCCCAGAGCGCCACGCCCACCGACTCCAGGGCGTCCGCCGCGGCCTCGAGGGCGCCGCTCCCCACGCGCAGGCGGGCGTAGCCGGCCGCGGGCCGCGAGTCGAGGAGGGTGGCCCCCGCCCGGGCGAGGGCGCTCTCCACGTCGGCGGGGGAGGCGGTGGGGGCCAGGCGCACCAGCAGCTCGTCGGGGACGGCGAGAAGGTTGCGGCCCCGGAAACCCACCAGGGCGGCAGCGACGCGGTGGTCCGGACCGGCCGCCGGTGCCGGCCCACCGGCACGACGCCGGAGCCCCGGATCGGGCGGGTCGGCGCGGTCCAGGTCGGCCTGGCTCCCTCCGGCGGGGGGCGGACCGCCCCCGTCTTCGGCGTCGAGCCACAGGCGAGCGACCCCCGCGGAGAGCAGGATGGCGGCGCCGCAGCCCGCGAGGAACCTCGTCGTACGCATCGGGAACTCCCTGACCACCTCGCTCCCCGGGATCGCGTTCCCGGTCCCCGCGTGACGCCGCCGTCGCGCCGCCACCGCCTTCCGTGGCGCGGGTTCCCCGTCCTCTCCCATCGGCGGCGGGCGGCCCCTCTTGAGGACTCACCCTTCCGATGCATCCGCCCACCTCTGGTACCCTCGCCAAGCCCGTGCCCGTGCCCGTCCCCGAGGACCCCATGCCCAGCATCCCCGAAGACCTCCTCCGCCACTTCTTCGACCAGCAGATCGCATTCAACCGATGGCTGGGCATGCGCCTGGAAGCCTTCGGCGAAGGCTGGGCGCGGATGGTGCTCCCCTGCCGCCCCGAGCTGGTGGGGGATCCCTTCCGGCCGGCGATCCACGGCGGCGTGCTGTCGGCCCTCGTCGACACCACCGGTGGCGCGGCCGTGTTCAGCCTCATCGGCACCGAGGACCGAGCCTCCACGGTGGACCTGCGGGTGGACTACCTGCGCCCGGCGGGGATGGAGACGCTGGTGTGCGAGGCCCGGGTGCTCCGCCTGGGGAACCGCGTCGCCGCCGTCGACGCCACCGTCCATCAGGGGGATCCCGCGAAGCCCGTCGCCATCGGCAGGGCCGTCTACAACGTGCGGAGGGTGGGCGAGTGAGGGACCTCCGGCTGAACGCGCGTTCGTCGTGAACGGCAGTTCGGGACTTGCGCCCCCGCCGGAGTCCGGTAGCTTGACCTCTCGGTCACCGAGGAGCACCGGGGACGAGGGCGCCGCCAGGCACCCCCCGGCCCCCGAGCCAGACCTCGGGACCGGGAGCGAGTCACATTGTCGTCCGAAAGCCGGCGGCGGTGGTGGTGGCCCCTGGTGGCCCCCCTCACGGCCCTTCTGGTCAGCTCGGCACCTCCAGGCGCGACGCCCCAGGCGGCCCTGGTCGTGCCCCCCCCGACACCGACGTGGGCCCCCCTCCCCGCCCAGGCCGAGCCCCCCCCCTCCACCCGCCCCTCCGAAGACCTCGACGTGCCGCTGGTCCGCGTGATGCTGGGAGACCGCCTCCGCTCGGTCCGCCTCTCCGGAGACGGGCTCTGGTGGTCGGGCCCCGACGGCCGGCGCCACGCCGTGGACGGCGACGCCCGTGTCGTGCCCGATCGGGGCGCGCTGCGGCTGGGGACCCAACGCCTCCCCTCGGGGACCTCCTTCGGCGGCCTGGACGGCTCGGTCCGCTTCAGCGGCCGCTCCTACGCCGGCACCATCCAACTGGTGGTGAGGGGGCGCGGGATCATGGCGGTGAACCACGTCGACCTCGAGCACTACGTCGCGGGGGTCGTCGCCGCCGAGACCCTCGGCTCCTGGGGGTCCGAGGTCAAGAGGGCCCAGGCCGTCGCCGCGAGGTCCTACACCCTCGCGTCCCTCTCCCGCCGAGGCGACCGTCCCTACGACCTCACCGTCTCCAGCCTGGTGCAGCTCTACAAGGGCAAGAAGGTGGACGCCGCCACGCGGAGGGCCGTGGAGTCGACCCGGGGCGTCGTCCTGGAGTCCCGGGGGCGGATCGTCAGCGCCTACTACACGTCCTCGTGCGGCGGGCACACCGAGCCCGCCCGCGGTCTCGCCGGAGGCACCGCGGGGGTCAAGGGCGTCGCGGACCCCTGGTGCGCCCGGGCGCCCGGGGGGAAGTGGCACGTCGACCTCGACCCCTCCGCCTTCGGGGAGACCCTCGCGGGCCGGGGAGTGGCCGAGGGAGGGCCGGTCACCTCCCTCGCCGTCTCCCGGCGCACCGCGGCCGGGCAGGCGGCGGAGGTGACCGCCGTCGTCGGTGGGCAGGCCGTCCAGATGAAGGCGAAGGATCTGCGCTTCCTGGTCGGGCCCGCGCAGCTCCGGAGCACCCGTTTCTCCATCCGGCGCCACGGTCTCGGATTCCGGGTCGAGGGGACCGGCTTCGGCCACGGGTCCGGCCTCTGCCAGTGGGGGGCCCACGCGCAGGCGGCGGCGCGCCGGGACTGGCAACGGATCCTGGGCTTCTACTTCCCCGACGCCCGCCTGCGCACCCTGTACTGAGCGCCCATCGGCGCTCCCCGTCCGCCCCCCCTCCCCGCCACCTCCGGCGACCACCTCCGGTAGAATGGAGCCTCGGCCGCGGAGACCGGAATGTCCCGAACGCATCGCGCCCGGCTCCTGCCCCTCGTCGCGGCGCTCCTGGCCCTGCTCCTTCCCGGCTCCGGCCCCGCCGCCGCCGGCGAGCCCCCCCCCAACGTGCCCGGCGCCACGCCCGACCAGGCCGCGGTGCTCCGGGACGTGACCGACGCCCTGGCCCAGGCCACGGGCATCGAGGAACAGGTCCGTTCCGCCGCCGACCGGCGGGACCCGGCGGGCTGGGCCAGACTGGACGCCCTCGACGCCATCCTCGACCAGATCGAGTCCCGTCTGGGCGACGTGGACCACACGCCCGGCGAGACCGCGGCCCGCATCGCTCGATGGGGGCACACCAGCCTGGCGACCCGCCGGGGGATCCACGAGAACCTCACGCGGCTGGTGGAGGACTCCGTCGGTGCCCGGGGGGCCTCGCCCCCCCGGCCCCCGCCGCCACCGGAGCCCGCGCCGTCCGCGGCGCCTTCCCCGGCCTGGGGAGCCACACCGCCCCCCGCGCCGCCGCCCGCGCCGGTGGCGGCGGGTGGAACGGCCCCCGCCCCCGCCGCCGGGCCCTCCCCGTGGGGTGGAGCGCCACCACCCACCCCCCGACCCGCGGCCGACCCTGCACCCCCGCTCCCCGCCCCCCCTCCCAGCCGGTCCGCCCCCGCCGCCGCCCCGGCCCGCCCCGCCCCCGCCGACCCGGTCGCGTCGCGGCCGGCGCCGCCGCCCCCTGCGGCGGCCCCGATCCCTCCCCCTCCCGCGGTGGAGGGGATGGCGGGCCTGAAGGTGGGGGTGGCGCCCGCCTTCGACTTCGCCTCCGCCGCCCAGGGCCGTCGGATCGACGAGCTCATGGCGGACGGCTCCCGGGTCCGGACGGCGCCCCGGCCCCCCGCCACCCCCCGGGAGAGCCTGGACCTGCGCAGCGGCGAGGCCCTGGTGATCTCCGTCCCCGCCGGCACGTTGCGGGAGGCCGGGATCGTCGACCTCCGCCTCGCCGTGGTGGGCCGCGGCCAGCACGTCGACCGCAGGGTGGAGATCGTCCACCCGGCCCTCGCCGACGCGCGGCGGCGGCTGGAACGGACCGGAGCCCTGTCCATCCCCCCCGACGCCTTCGTCCGCTACCTGGACTCCGGGGAGGCGCCGCGGCGCCTGGAGCACGGAGAAGTCCTGGAGCTGCAGCTCGAGTACGCCGGCCTCCCCGCGCCCATTCCCTTCTACTTCCGGAAGGAGGCGCCGGCGAGCTGGAGCGGGGTCCAGCTCCCCGTCCTCTTCGCGGCCGCGGTCCACTTCCCGGGGGTCCAGGTCGGTTCCCCCCCCGCGTTCGCGGTGGTGCCGTCCCTGGCGACGGGGGTCCGCCTGGCGGCGGACGACCTGGGGCGCCACGTCGTGGACGTCAACGGCTGGATCGGGCTGGCGCTCCCCGTCGCCGATCCCCGGACCTCGGCCTGGCGCGCCCCCGGGATCGCCGCCGGGCTCGCCGTCGGCTTCGACGGGGTCGCCCAGGTGGGCCTGGGCGCCGACTTCCTCAACGGCGCCGTCCTCTTCGGCGCGTCCATCACGCCCATCGGGTGGAAGCGGATCGGGATACCCCTCGGACCCTGACCCCCCGGGTTGCCGGCCCGCGGTCACCGATGGATCCGAGAAATCGTCAATGGTTCCGGCTGGTTGACAGGAGAGCGCGGCGCCCGTATCCTGCGGCGGCCCACTCCTGGAGGTGGGGGACGTCCCGCCCGCTCCGGCGCCACGGGCTCGGGCGGCGGAACGGCACACACAGGCGCAGGGATCCGTCCCTGATGACGGTCTCCCCATCCCTCCACCCCGGCGTCCTCGGGGCGCGATCGGAGGTCGGCGATGCAGGTCTTCTCCCACAAAGAGGCGCTGGGCCACGAGCAGGTGGTGTTCTGCCGGAACGATGCGGCGGGGCTGAAGGCGATCGTCGCCATCCACGACACCACCCTGGGCCCGGCGCTGGGGGGCTGCCGGATGTGGCCCTACGCATCCGAGGACGAGGCGCTGCGGGACGTGCTTCGCCTCTCCCGGGGAATGACCTACAAGGCAGCCTGCGCCGGGCTCAACCTGGGGGGAGGCAAGTCGGTGATCATCGCCGATCCCCGCAAGGACAAGTCCGAGGCCCTGTTCCGGGCCTTCGGACGCTTCGTCGAGTCGCTGGGCGGTCGCTACATCACCGCCGAGGACGTCGGGACGGCCGTCGCCGACATGGACGTCATCGCCATGGAGACCCGCCACGTCACCGGAACGTCGGCGACCACCGGGGGCTCCGGCGATCCCTCGCCGGTGACCGCCTGGGGGGTCTTCCACGGCATCAAGGCGGCGTGCGCCCACGCCTTCGGCAGCGCCGACCTGCGGGGGCGCCGGGTGGCGATCCAGGGCGTCGGCAACGTGGGCCTCAACCTCGCCCGCTACCTCGCCGGCGAGGGAGCGGACCTGTGGGTGAGCGACATCGACCCCGAGCGGTGCGAGCGGGCCCGCCGCGAGTACGACGCCCGCATCGTCGTGGACGACGACATCTTCGGGCTGGACGTGGACGTCCTCGCCCCCTGCGCCCTGGGCGGGATCCTGAACGACCGCACCATCCCGGCGATCAAGGCCAGGGTGGTCGCCGGCGGGGCGAACAACCAGCTCGACGACGAGGAGCGCCACGGCCGTGCCCTGCAGGAGCGGGGGATCGTGTATGCGCCGGACTACGTGATCAACGCCGGCGGCCTGATCAACGTGAACGCGGAGCTGCACCGTGCCCCCCGGGAGAAGGCGCTCCGGGACGCCGAGGGGATCTTCGACACCCTCACCCGCATCTTCCGCCTCGCGGACGAGAAGAGGTTGCCCACGGGCGCCGCGAGCAACGCCGTCGCCGAGCAGCGGATCGCCCGGATTGCCGAGGTCCAGAGGGTACGCCTGCCCCTCGCCTCCCGCCCCTGAACGAAGCCCCTGCCCGTCGGCGTCGGCCGGGGGCCGCGGAGCGGGCTACACCGGAGTCCATTGCGCATCGTCCTGGATCCCGAGGCGCCCCGGGGCGACCTGGTCCACCGCGTCGCCCAGATGTTGCGCGGGGGAGCGCTGGTGGTCCTCCCGACGGACACCGTCTACGCCTTCGCCTGCGACGTCGCCGACAAGAGGGCGGTGGAGAAGATGCGCGCCCTGCGCGGCCTCCCCCGCAACAAGCTGTTCTCCCTCGTCTGCGCGGACCTCTCCGACGTGGGCGTCTGGGCCGGCTACCTCCCCCCCTACGCATACCGGACGCTGAGGCGGATCCTCCCTGGGCCGTACACGTTCATCCTGGAGGCCGGCGACGAGGTGCCGAAGTCGATGCTCGGCCGCCGCCGCACCGTCGGGATCCGGGTGCCCGACAACGCCATCGCCCGGGCGATCGCCCGGGACCTGGGGCGTCCCTTGTGCTGCACCAGCGTCGTCGGGGACGGGGACGACCCTCCCGGCGATCCCGACGAGTTGGAGGACCGCTTCGGCGGGATGGTGAGCGCCGTGATCGACGGCGGGGTGTCCACCTGCGAGCCCTCGACGGTGATCGACCTCACAACGGATCCGCCCGAGGTCCTGCGGATCGGCAAGGGGGACGTGGCGCTGTTCGAGGGGGGGTAGGCGGCGGGTCAGCAGCCGCCGTCGTACGCCTCCAGCGCGTCCCGGATCTCCCAGTCCACGTCCAGGATCCCGCAGTCCACGGCGCGGATGTAACCCGCCGCCGCCGATCCCGCGAAGAGGCCGCGGAGGTCGATCCCCTCGCTCCACCACGTGAAGGAGGCGGCCACGTCGTGGTCGTAGGGGACGGCGACGCCGGCGTTCGCGTCGCCGAGCCTCTGCCACAGGCAGGGGTCCAGGGCCTCCTCGCGGCTGAAGGCGAAGTCCCGACCGTCCTCCCCTCCAAGGTCCGAGGCCCAGACCATCCCCGACGCGAAGTGGACGGAGTCGAGGTCCGCGTCCTCGTAGAAGTCGCTCACCCAGCGGCCGTCCTCCTCTTCGTAGAGTTGGAGGATCATGGCCTCGGTGTCCGTCACCATCCGGATCCAGTCCGCGCTCTCGAAGTCGGGACAGTAGAGCTGGCCGCCGGTGTTGGCCATCACCACCAGGCCCACCCAGTAGTCGTCACCGGTCCGGAACCGGACGAAGGCGGAGTCGTCGACGACGGCGAGGTCCGCGACGTCTCCGCCGTTGAGCTCGGACTGGAAGCAACCGGCGACGGCGAGGGCCAGGGGGACGAGCCCCGCGGCGAGGGCGGCCAGGGGATGCGGGGCGGGCACGGGCACTCCGGGGGCATCGGACCTCGGCGGGGCCGAGGCGCGCGGCGCCGAGTCTAGCGCGACGGTCGGGTCCTTGCCAGCGGGCGAGGCCGCACCGAGGGGATCCCGGAGGGGGACGCGGCCCCCGGCATCCCGCACTTGGAGGCACTCCGACGTCGTCCAGCGTTGAACTCCGCAGGATCCCGCGGTAGACTGACGGCGGCCCGCGGCGGAAGGACCTCGCCCGCGGTCCTCGATGGCGACCTCGCCGTTCCCGGCGGGGTCCGGTCGCCGATCTGCCCCATCGGCGAGGACGGAACACCCCATGGACGCGGTGGAGGAGCGCTTCCTGACCGTCCGCGAGGTCGCGCGGATGCTCCAGCTCAACGAGAGGACGGTGATCCGCCTCGCCACCGACGGCGAGATCCCTGGGGACAAGCTCGGCGGTCAGTGGCGGTTCAGCGGTCGGCTGATCAGGGACTGGCTGGAGCAGCGGATGCTCCAGCGCGTAGACACCGGTGCGCCCGACCCCGGCCCCGCACCGTCGCCCGACGAGGTGGCCGCCTGGGAGCGGCTGTCCCTGGCCGATCTCCTGCCGCCTGGGAACGTCAGGGCCCGCCTGTCGGCCCGGAGTGCCCCGGGCCTGGTCTTCGAGCTCGCCGAGCTGGCCCAGTCCCGGGGCTACGTCCGGGACGCCCTCTGGCTCGCCGGGGCCCTCGCGCTGCGGGAGAGCCTCCAGCCCACCGCCACCGGCCACGGGATCGCGCTGCTCCACGCGCGGCAGCGGATCCCCCGGGGCCACGTCGCCTCGCCCTTCATCCTCATCGCCCGCAGCGCCGAGGGCCTCCCCTTCGGCGCCCCCGACGGCGAGCCGACCCGCCTCTTCTTCCTTCTAGCCCTCGTCGACGACTCCCTCCACCTCCGGTGGCTCGCCCACCTCTCCCGCGCCCTGCTCGATCCCCAGGTCCGCTCCGCCCTGCTCGCCGCCCCCGACGACGAGTCCCTCCACGCGGCGGCCTTGAGCGCCCTCGGGGGCCCCTGGCCCGTCCCCGCCGGAGGCGACGCCGCCCCCGAGGAACCGGGCGTCACCCCCGCCGCCTGAACCCCGCTTCGCGCCCCTCGCGCGCGATCTTCATGGGGGACCGCCGCCGTCTCTTGCGGCGGACCGCTCGCCTCTGCTAGAAGCCCGGCAGCGTCGCCACCCCCCCCGGGGTGACGCCGGAGCACGTCGATGCCCGCGAACGTCCTGTTCCCCCGCGCCCTCTCCCTCCTCTGCCTCTCGGCCGCGCTCTGGACCGGAGGCTCGGCGTGCCAGCCGGCGCCCACCGACGACGACGACGACGACTCTGGCCAGCAGGACGACGACACCGCTCCCGACGACGATACCGCCCCCGACGACGACACCGGGCCGGACGACGACACCGCCCCCGACGACGACACCGCCCCCGACGACGACACCGGGCCGGACGACGACACGACACCACCGCCGACGGACTCCGACGGCGACGGGTCCCCCGACGACCTGGACTGCGACGACGCGAACCCCGAGGTCTACCCCGGGGCCCCCGACGGCGCCTGCGACGGCGTGGACCAGGACTGCGACGGCGCCGACGCCGGGGACGGTGACGCCGACGGAGACGGGGCGGGCGCCTGCACCGACTGCGACGACGCCGATCCCGCCATCTTCCCCGGCGCGACCGAGGCCTGCGACGGCGTGGACGGCGACTGCGACGGGCTGGTCCCCTCCGACGAGGCGGACGGCGACGGGGACGGCGTGGCGGCCTGCGCGGGCGACTGCTCCGACCTGGACGCGGCGGTCTACCCGGGGGCCACCGAGACCTGCAACGGCGTGGACGACGACTGCGACGGCGCTCCCGGCGCCGACGAGGCCGACGGCGACGGGGACGGGGCCAGGATCTGCGCCGGCGACTGCGACGACGCGGACGTCGAGGTCCGGCCCGGACTCGCCGAGGTCTGCGACGGCAAGGACAACGACTGCGACGCCGGCACCCCGGACGACGCCGACACCGACGGCGACGGCGTCTCCGCCTGCTCCGGCGACTGCGACAACGGCGATCCCCTGGTCTACCCCGGCGCTCCCGAGGGCTGCGACGGCGTGGACTCGAACTGCGACGGAAGCCTGGGAGCCCTCGAGGCCGACGCCGACGCCGACGGGGTGATGGTGTGCGAGGACGACTGTGATGACGGCGACGACGGCATCTACCCCGGGGCGCCCGAGGTGCCCGGGGACGGCGTCGACCAGGACTGCGACGGCGAGGACCTCACCTGCGCCGACCCGGGGATCGAGCCCAACGACAGCTTCGCGGACGCCCACGTGCTCTCCACCGGCGGCGACCTCGACACCGAGGTGACGGGTCAGGCCCTCCTCGAGTGCACCGGCGACGACTGGTACCAGCTCACGCTGAACGAGGGGGGCGTGGTCATCGCCACCGCCGAGTACGACCTGGCCGGCGCGCCCCTGACCGTGGAGATCCGGCGGGGCGCCGGGGCGGGGACGACCATCGCCTCGGCCGCCGGCGCGGACGGGGTGGCCAGCGCCGCCGCCGGCGCCATCCCCTTCGGCTCGGTCTGGGTGAGGGTGACCGCCGCCGCGGGCATGGAGAACCCCGACTACACCCTGCGCGTCGTCGCCTTCGACGCCCTGGGCTGCTCCGACACCGACTACGAGCCCAACCAGGGCCTCGACGGGGCGCCCGTGGTCTGGGAGGGCGGCACCGGGTCCACCTCCGTCGACGCCACCTACCAGGAGTGCACCGGCCTCGACGTGTACCAGGTGGACCTGGCCAGCGGGGGCGAGGTGCACGCCGCCCTCACCGAGGGACACGGCACCACCGACGAGCTCTACCTGTACGCCTTCGACCGGTTCGGCTGGCTCCGGGGCTACGACGACGCCGTGGAGGACGGCGTCACGGCGGTGGACCTCTACTGGCTCACCGCCGGCTCCTACTGGCTGGTGGTCGACAGCCTCACCGGCAACACCGGCGGCTACACCCTCGCGCTGGACGTGGGCGACGACGGCGCCTCGCCGGGCTGCGACGACACCGTCGACGAGGGCAACGACGTCCCCGAGGAGGCGACGCTCCTCTCCGCGGGGGGCGACTTCAGCGACGTGCTGACCGGCCGCGTGGCCGGCGGCTGCGGGGGCACGGACCTTTACCGCTTCGACGTGACCGACACCGCGGAGCTGGCCGCCGAGGTGGCCTACGACTACACCGACGGCATCGCTTACGCCTACCTCATGGACGAGGACCTGGAGGTCGTCGCCGAGCCGTGGGTCTACTACGCCGACTCCAGCCCCCTGATGGCGGCCCGGCTCCCGGTGGGGACCTACTACCTCTACGTGATCGGGACGGCGTGGGACGGCGGGGGTACGGAGTACGACCTGAGCGTCGACCTGAACGAGGGGGCTCCCTTCGCCTGCGCAGACGAGACCAACGAGAGCAACGACGCCCCCGCCACCGCGACCCCCCTGGCCGGGCCCTGGAACGGCGTCGCCCGGACCTACGCCGGCAACGTGCTGGCCGCGTGCTCCAACAACGACTGGTTCTCCCTGGACCTCGCCCAGGGTGGGCAGATCGAGGCCAGGGTCCAGTTCGACGGCAGCCTCGGGGACATCGACCTCTACCTCTATCACGAGGACGAGGCCGGGGACCTGGTCCTGGTCAACGCCTCCGCCACCGCCGAGACCGGGACCACCACCGAGATCGCCGCCTCGACCGGCGTCCCGGCCGGTCGGTACTACGTCGCCGTGCTGGGCTTCGACCCCGTGATGGCCGACGTGCCTTACACCATGGTGGTGGACGCCGAGGACTCCCTCACCCCGTCCTGCCCCGACGGCGCCTTCGAGCCCAACGACACCCTCGAGTCCCCGTACGTGATGGCCGACGGCGCGCTCGCCACCACCGACGCGGGCTTCGACGCCTGCTCCGGGCCCGACGACGTGTACGCCTTCGACATCGAGTCGTCCGGAGAGACCCTCCTGTGGGTCGAGTTCGATCCCGCCGCCGTGGACGCCGACGTCATCATGTTCGACGGCGAGGGCAACATCATGGACTACAGCCTCGTCTCCGACGAGACGTACGGCTACGAGTACCTGCTCACCACCGGCCTCGGCCCGGGCCGGTACTACTGGTACCTCTACGAGGCCAACGGGACGTACCCCTCGGACTACACCATCGAGTGGGACGTCTCCGACACCTCCTCGTTCGCGTGCAACAGCAACCTCGAGCCCAACGACTCGGAGTTCTACCCCTGGCTCATCGGCAACGGCGGCGAGGGGCACTTCCCCGACGACCCGTCGACGGTCACCGGCACCCCGGGCAGCTTCACCTACACGGCGAGCGACCTGGCCCTCGGCCTCTGCGACGGCTTGGAGGACTGGTACATCTTCTACGTCGACGGCTCCGCCAGCGTGACCGCGTCCCTGACCTTCGCCCACGCCGGCGGCGACATCGACCTCTACCTCGTCCGGGCCTCCACCGGCGCCGTCGTGTCCTCCTCGACCTCCAGCACCGACAACGAGTCCCTCACCCGCAACAACCTCAACGCGGGTTGGTACTACGTGATCGCCTACCCCGGCGAGCTCATCGACCCCGAGAACGACTACGCCATGACCGTCGAGGTCACCGACTGATGGCCGACGCCGAGGCTCCCAAGCCCGAGGCTCCCCCCCGCCGCCGCGGGGGGGCCACCTTCGCCGCCGGGGTGATCGTCCCCTTCTCGGGGGAGTTCGAGTGCGGCGCCTGCGGCCACGTGATCCCCCTGCCCCAGGGGGCAGCCTTCCCCGCCTGCCCTGCGTGCAGCGAGCCCAAGGTGATCTACCGCCGAGTGGGCTAGTCCTGCCCCGCCCTCCCCCGATGGATCCGGTCGAATCGCTTGGGCCGGTCCCAGCCATCGGGGTGCTCGACCCCCGGGCTGCCGGGGTACATCCGGAAGGCCGCCCGATACAGGGGCAGCTTGATGGCGTGCCGCAGGAAGCGACCGCCGTAGCGGCGCTCCCGGCGCAGGACAGCCCATTCCTTCTCGGTCCACAGCAGGCGCCCCGCAAATTCATAGAATGAATACGGGTACTTGGACCGCCATCGCAGGCGCCCGCCCCCCTCCTCCTCCGCCCCCGGCCGCGCCGGGAGGATGCGGTCCTTCACCAGCTCGTGGAAGGCGGTGCCCCGGATGGGGTGGGCGATGGAGAGCAGCACCACCTCGGGCTGGAGGTCGGCCACCAGCCTCACGGTGTCCAGGACGTCCTCCTTCTCCTCGCCGGGGTATCCCAGCATCACGAAGGCGCCCATCTCGATGCCGGCCTCCCGGGTCAGGGCGCCGGCCCGGCGGATGTCCTCCACCCTGAAGCCCTTCCGCATGGCGTCCAGGACGCGCTGGGAGCCGCTCTCGGCGCTGTAGTAGATCCGGTAGCAGCCCGCCCGCTTCATCGCCGCCAGGACCTCCCGGTCGACGGCGTCCACCCTGCCGATCACGTAGAACGGCGTCACCGCACCCCTCTCCACCACCCGCTCGCAGAACTCCAGGACCCAGGAGCGGCGGATGGTGAAGGTGTCGTCGACGAACCAGAGGTCGTCCGGGGCGAACCGCTCCCGGACCTCCAGGATCTCGTCCACCACCCGGTCCACCGCGCGACGCCGGAAGCTGTCCTGGAAGACCCCCTTCGAGCACCAGGTGCAGGGGTAGGGGCAGCCGCGGGTGGTGGAGAGGCTCATGGCGGTGCGCCCGTGGCGGCGCCTCCACGCCTCGAAGTAGGGCTCGATGTCGTCCCGCTCCCGCAGGGGGTGGGGCAGGGTGTCGAGGTCGGGGAAGCGGGCGCGGGCGGGGGTCCTCACCCGCTCACCCCGGTGGACGAAGGCGATCCCCGGTACGGTGCGCAGCGCCTCCCGGTCGAAGTCCCCGCCCCGGGAGCGCAGGTGCTCCATCAGCTCCCGGGCCGTCTCCTCCCCCTCCCCCATCACGCACACGTCCACACCGAGGCCGAGGTACGCGTCGGGGTCCGAGGAGGGATCGGGCCCTCCCGCGATCACCCGGGCCCCCTGCCTCCTGGCCGCCTCCACCATGCGCGCCGCCACCGGGCGGGTGACGGTGTGGCCGTAGAGGCCCACGCAGCGGGGCCGGGAGCGCCGGATCTCGGCCTCGAAGGCGTCGATCCCCGAGCGGAACGTGGAGTCCCAGAAGGCGACGTCCGGGAAGCCGTTGGCCCGCAGGAAGGCCGCCACGTACTGGGGGCCCAGGGGCGGGAAGGGCCGCATGATCTCCTGCTCGTGGGGATCGTCGGCCAGGAAGTAGGCGTTGAATAGGAGGAGGTCCAAGGGCCGCGCGCCGCTCCGGGGCGACCCGATGTTAGCCGGCCCCTGCGCTCCCGGCCAACGCCGGCGGCGGAGGCGCGTCGGCGGCGGGCACCAGGTAGGCGGACCGGAAGGCCCCCTTGGCCGCCTCGTCCCGGGCCAGGAACTCCACCACCGCGGCGGCGCCCCGGGGCCTGCGGCTGCGCCCGGTGACGGCGGCGACGTAGGTGACCTCCCCGGTCAGGTTCGACGGGAACGCGAAGGCGACGACGAGGCCCGGCGCGGACTCCACCTCGGCCCGGGTGGTCAGGGCGACGTCCACCGCGCCGTCCGACAGGAGCTGCCGCACGTCCCGGGGGTCCTTGCCCTTCACGAAGCGGGGCACCAGGACGTTCCACTCCGGGGTTCCCTGGAGGGCGGCCCGGACGTACTCCCCGAGGGGCGTCGCCTCCCGCCCCACTCCGATCCGCAGGAACGCGGGCCCGGCGAGGTCGATCATGCCCCCCGGGCGGGGCGAGCCCTCCCGGACGGCGGCCACCAGCTCGGACCGGGCGACGTCGGCGGACCTCGACTCGTCCAGGGCCTCCACCTGCGCCAGCCCGTGGACCCACTTGCGGTCCCCGGAGATCAGGACGTCGCACTTCATTCCCTGGAGGTACCGGTCGGCGAGGACCGACGTGGAGCCGTACTCGGCCCGCACCTCCCGCCCCTCCCGCCCCGCGAATTCCCCCCACACCGCGTCCAGGGGTTCCCGAAGGGTGTTGTCGGCGCAGACCTCGATGGGGCCGGGATGGTCCACTTCGGGGGGCCGACCGCCGACCACCACCGCGATCACCCAGGCCGCGCCGATGAGCAGCCCCACCGCCGCGCCCGCGATCAGGCTCTTGCCGGGGCGCCACCGATCGGGGCGGACGCGGGGCGGAAGCTCGTACATCTGTGGCGTCCCGATTGGCGGCGGGAGGGGAGCGCGTCAGCCCTGGGGCGGCAGCGGTCCGATCCCTTCGGCCTCCAGCGCCGCCAGGATCTCGCGGGTGTCGGGGAAGCGACCCGCGCTGTGCTTGGAGAAGATCGGGCGGCCATCGACCTTCACGTCGAAGACGCCGCCCCTACCCTTGATCAGCTCGGCCTCGATGCCCGTGGCTTTCTTCACCGCGTCCGCCAGACCGGCGGCTCTGGGGAAGTAGTTTCAAGAGATGCAGTACTCGATGCTCAGCCGGCGGTCCGCCATGGTGCTCCTCCCGGGGCCCGAACCGCCCGACGGCGGCGCGCCCCCGCCCAGGGATCTTCCGCACGCAGCGGCGCTCGCGCAAGCCGTCCCCCGCGCTTCACCCCGGCCCCCACACCAGGACCGCGAGCCCACCACCCCGGGCCGCCGCGAGTTGCAGCACGGGCGCCCCCAGACGGCCCGCCAGGCGGCAGGCGGCGATGCCCCGGGCGACCCCGGCGGCGGCGAAGCAGCCGTGCCCCGGGGCGGGGTCCACCACCTCGGCCGCCCCGAGGCCGGGGAGGCTCTCCCGCACCGCGTCCCAGGGCTCCCGTCCCGGCGCGGCCTCCGCCGGGGACGATACCGTCCCCCCCACCGCCGCCGCCCGGACCCCCGCCCGGGCCAGCGCCCGCTCCACCACCCGCAGCGCCGCCGCCACGTCCTGGGTGGCGGCGCCCAGGGCCGCGGGCCCCCTTCCCAGGGCCCCCCCCAGCAGCCACGCCCGAGGGGTGGCCCCGCGCCCCGCCGCGCACCGGGGATCCTCCAGGAGCAGGGCCGCCGCTCCTTCCCCAGGGACCGGCACCTGGGCGGCCCCCAGGTGCCGCCGCAACATGCGCCGCGCGGTCCCCAGCTCCTCGCCCCCCACCGCCAGGGCCAGGTCCGCCCGCCCGTTCCCGATCTGCGCCTCCGCCCAGAGCAGCGCCTCCTCACCGCTCGTCTCGGCGTGGGTGAAGGTGGCGCTCGGCCCGGTCAGGCCCGCGAGGATCGACAGGTAGCCCGCCGCGGCGTTGGGGACGAGGTTCGGGAAGGCCATCGGGTTGGCCAGGGCCGGCCCCTTGTCCCGAAGGCGCTCCAGGTAGGCCCACGTCTCGTCGAGGGCGCCCAGGTCGGTGCCGACGGCCACGGCCACCCGTTCACCCCCGCCGGGGAGGGGCCGGGATCCCCCGAGGCCGCCGTCCCCCAAGGCGCGGAAGGCGGCGGCCGCCATCAGGCGGGACAGGCGGTCCATGCGCCGGAGCATCGCGTGGTCGGGCACGTCGTCCCGGACGCTGAAGGCGGAGAGGACCGCCTCCGGGGCCCCGTCGCCGGGGGATGCCAGCACCTCGCCCCAGCCGGTGACGGCCAGCCCCCGCCCGCCCACCTCCCCGGGCTCAGCCACGGCGCCACTCCGGCGCGGCGACCACCAGGCAGGCGTCGTTCCCCCCGAAGGCGAAGGAGTTGGAGATCGCCATCCGGACCCGCGCGGGGCGGGACTCGTTGGGGACCGGGTCGAGGTCGCAGGCGGGATCCGGCACCCCGAACCCCCCGGTCGGCGGCAGGAACGCGCCCTCCAGGGCGGCGACGCAGGCGACCGCCTCGATGGCCCCGGAGGCGCCGAGGGTGTGGCCCACGAGGCTCTTGGTGGAGCTGACCGGGAGCGCCCTCCCGGGGATCCGATCCCCGAAGACCCGGGTCAGGGCCCGGGCCTCCATGACGTCGTTGGCCGGGGTGGCAGTGCCGTGGGCGTTGACGTAGTCCACGTCCCGGGCCTCGATCCCGGCGTCGGCGAGGGCCATCTCGATGGCGCGGGCCGCGCCGCTGCCGTCCTCCATGGGGTGGACGATGTGGTGCCCCTCGGCGGAGCAGCCGTGGCCCAGCAGGCGGGCCAGCACCCGCGCGCCCCGGGCCCGGGCGTGGGCCTCGCTCTCCAGCACCAGGACCGCCGCGCCCTCCCCCAGGACCATCCCCTGGCGCCGCGCGTCGAAGGGCCGGGGCTGGTCCGGCGCCACCACCCCCAGGGAGTTGAACCCGGCCAGGGTGAGCCGGCACAGGGAGTCCGCGCCGCCGGCGAGCACCACGTCGCAGGCGCCGGAGCGGATCCAGTCCAGGGCCTGGCCGAGGGCGTTGGCTGAAGACGAGCAGGCGGTGCTGAGGGCCGAGACGGGCCCGTGGGTGGTCAACGCGGCGGCGAGCTGATCGGCGGTCGACCCTACGGGGATGCGCAGGAACTCGGAGGTCGCCGGCTCGGCCCACCGCACTCCGGTCCCCGCACCCAGGATCGCCACCTCGGCCTCCGGCATCCCCGCCGTGCTCCCCCCGAGGCAGATCCCCGCCGAGCCGAGGGAGGCGCCATGGAGGGGCAGCCCCGCCTCCGCGAGGGCCTCCGCCGCCGCGAGCAGGGCCAGGCGGGTCGAGCGGTCGGCGGCGGCCTCCGCCGGACCGAAGGATGCGACCTCCGGGAGCGCCCGGACTTCCGCTCCCCGGCGCGACCGGTGGCCCCGGGTGTCGAACGACCGGATCTCCGAGATCGCCACCCTCCCCTCCCGCAGCCCGCGGGCGAAGGAGCGGCGGTCGGGGCCGAGGGCGGTGACGCAGCCGATCCCGGTGATGGCGGCCGAGACGGCCAAGCTACTCCTCCTCGCCGGAGTCGAAGTCGTCGCCGTGGTTGTAGGAGCGGGAGTCCTGGGGCAGGCGGGGCAGCTCCCCCTGGGCGCTCCCCCGGAACACCGTGACCTCCCCGCTGCACATCAGCTCCCGCCCCAGGTGGGCCTCGACCCGGAAGAGGGCGAGCCCACCGAAGATCTTGCGCCGGAACACCCGCAGCTCGATCTCGTCCCCCTCCCGGGGACGGGACTGGAACACGAAACGCTCGGCGGCCACCAGGAAGCCCTCCTCGGGGCCGTCCCGTGGGATGGTGATGGCGCTCCAGGTCGCGGTGGCCTGGGTCAGGGCTTCGATCAACGCCAGCTCGGGGAACATGCTCAAGGCGAACTTCCCGTGGCGGCCGCCGGGGAAGCGCCATAGGAAGCGGCCCCACTCCTCGTTGACCTCGACGGCCTCGTCCACGAAGAGGAAGGGCGTGGCGTGGGGGATGATCTGACCCGGGACGGGCAGGCTGGGGGGTGAGTCGCTCACGGCATCTACACTCCTGCAGGCGAGACCCAAAGGGCCTGCGGGATCCCGCCCGGTCGCTGCCGGGCGGTGGAGGCGTGGGTCACGGGGGGGAGTCCTTCGGAGCGGACTTCGCCCCGAGGAACTCCTCGCCGGCCTCAGACTCGGGTTTCACATTCCTGGCCTGCTGCGGTCCGTCCTGGCCGGCCGCGGCGGCGTCGCGGTGCCGGATTTCTTGGTCGATGTGGGTCCACCACACCTCCCGCGAAACCCGGCCCTGCTCCTTGCCGGGGCTCGGCCCGTCCTGGACCTCGCGACGGCCCGAAAGTGCGAAACACGAGTCAGCGCTCCGGCGTGTGGCGGGCGATGAAGCGGGCGAGGTCGTCCACGGAGCGGAACGCCTCCTTCCCGACGTCGGAGTCGCCGATGGGGATGCCGAAGCGGTCCTCCACGGCCACGGCGAGCTGGAGGGCGTCCAGGGAGTCGAGCCCCAAGCCCTCCCCTTCGCCGAAGAGGGGCGCCCCGTCCCCGATGGAGGCGGGGTCCACGCCCTCGAGGTTCAGCGCCTCGACGAGCATCCGCTTGACTTCGTTCCGCAGGTCTTCGATCCCGGCCATCTCCCGGCCTTCCCACGTCGGACGCCCGCCAGCGAGGCCGGGTCGCCCGGATCTCGACGCCCCGGCCCGGACGGGCGGGGCGATGTTGTCTGCCTAGCCCCTCGCCCCTCCCGCCGCACGGCCCACCGGGGCCGACGCGCCAGCGAGCTCCCGAACCGCTCCCAGCGTCGCCCGGACCACGTGGGGACCTCCGGCGATCCGTGCGTCCGCCGCCTTCCCCTCCCGGAACGCCTTTCCCCACTCCAGAACCGTGGACGCGCCGAACGTCCAGCCGCCGGCATTGGCGCCCGGGGACGTGGGCCGGGCGGGCTCGCCGCCATCGGGGTCGAAGGACAGCTCGATCCCCAGGACGGGCGCCGAGGGAACGCCCCGCGCCAGGGCCAGGTCCTCGCGCTCCAACACGACGAAGGCCGCGGCCTCGGCAGGGAACGCCCCTCCGTGCCGCCCCCGCCAGCCCCGGTCATGGAGCTCCTGGGCGACCGACGGGGAGATCGCCTCGTAGCCCCCGGCGAGGACCCGGGGGGCCCTCCCGCTGGCGATGAGGCGCGCCGCCTCCCGCAGGGCCGCCGCCGAGGACGCGTCTCCCGCGGAGATCGTCAGGTTCGGGCCCCGGGCGCCGTAGGCGACGCTGATCTCCCCCGCCGGCGCCGACGCCACCGTGTAGCCGAAGAGGAGGGGTGCGGCGAGGCGCGCCCCCCGCTCCCAGAGGTCGGCATGCCACGCCCCGTTGGTGGCGAGGCACCCGAACCGGCTGCCGACGACGACCCCCGCGGAGGCGAGGTCCCCGGTCCCGAGACCCGCCCCCACGACGGCCTCCCGGGCCGCCAGGAGCGCCATCCGGCAGGCCCGGTCCATCCGTCCGAAGCGGTCGGGGGCGTCGGGCCAGACCGAGCGGAACTCCCCATCCCACAGGCCCACGGGCAGCGTCCCGCCGGCGACCGGCAGGCGGACCGGCCGCGGATCGGCGTGGAGCAGGCGGTCCAGGCCCGCCCCGAAGGCGCCGCAGGCCCCCGCGCCGGTGACGACCACGGCGGGGGCCGTGGGGGCCGCGTGCTGCGTTCCCAGCCGGATCAAGGTGCTCCTACCCGGGTCAGCACCAGCGCGGCGTTGTTGCCGGCGAAGGCGGAGTTGGTGGTGGCGAAGACCCGGGGTGAGGGCCCGCGGCGGGCGTCCCCCAGCACCAGGCCCGCCGGCGCCTCGGCGTCGGGCTCCCCCCGAAGGCGGGCGGCGGGGACCAGCCCCTCGGTCAGGGCCAGGACCCCCATGACCACCTCCATCGCCCCCGCGGCGCCGAGGGCGTGTCCCAGCGGCTGCTTGATGGCGTTGACGGCGACGGGCTCGGCGCGGCCTCCGAAGAGGCGGTCGATGGCCTTGGCCTCCATCGCGTCGTTGAACACGGTGCCGGTGGCGTGGGCGTTGACGAGGTCCACATCCCCGGGCCCGATCCCCGCCTGGGCCATCGCCGCCCGGAGGGCGTCCTCCACGCCTCCCCCGTCCCGCCGGGGTGCGGTGAGGTGATGGGCGTCACCGGCGAGTCCGAAGCCGTCCACCCACGCCAGGACCCGGGCGCCCCGCCGGACGATGGCCGGCTCGGGCTCCACCACCAGCATCGCCGCCCCCTCGCCGAGCTGGAGCCCGTCGCGGGTGGCGCCGAAGGGCTCGATCCCCGAGGGGCTGAGGGCGCGCAGGGCGTCGAACCCGGCGTGGGCGAACCGCGACAGGGCGTCCGCCCCCCCCGCCAGGGCCAGGTCCACCTCCCCCTCCGCCACCGCCTCCCGGGCGAGGCCGATGGCCCCGGTGGAGGAGCAGCAGGCCGTGACGACGGTGACCACCGGGCCCCGCGCCCCCAGCCGGCGGGCGAGGCGCTCGGCGAGGGTGCCGTGGCCGGTGAGGCGGGGATCCGGACCGTCGTCCCGGCCCGCGAGGCGGGCCCCGTGGTAGCGCTCCCACAGCGCCAGGTCGCCGCCGGAGGTGCCGACCCAGATCCCTACCCGGAGGCCGCGCCTCGCGTCCCCGTCCCCGAGGCCGGCGTGGGCGAGGGCCTGGTCGGCCGCGTCCCACAGGAAGGCGGACGCCAGCTCCCCGTCCCCCACGCCATGGCGCCGGAGCAGCTCCTCCCTCGCGGGGGCGGGCACCTGCGCGGCCACGGGTACGCGGATGTCGGCCGTGTCGTAGCGGTCCACCGGGGTGCCCCCGGCGCCGCCTCGGATCAGCCCGACGCGGAAGGCGTCGACGCCGATCCCGGCCGAGCTGACCACTCCGAAGCCGGTGATCCCGGCGCGCATCTTCCTCCACGGGGGCCCGGGGGGCGGACCCCGAAAAAAGCGCGCGACGATTACCACGCCCCCGTCTGGGTCGTCAATTATGCGGGTGACGGCCACGCGGGCGAGGGCGGGGGAGGCCCGAGCCCCGGCCGGAGGAGCGGGGCGGGTCGGCCGCGCGGGCGTTGACATCCCAGGACCGGACCCCCTACCCTGCGGGGCGGGGGGCAGTCCGCTCCGGGCACGGGTGAGGCCGGTCGCCGCTCCTACGCCGGGGACCTCGAGAATGCCGACGCCGCGCCCCGCCGTGCCGAAGCTCCTGGCCGCCGCGCCCCTGGCGATGGCCGCGACCCTGCTCGCCCCCGGCTCCGCCCGGGCCGGCGGCAGCATCTACCAGGGCTGGGACGAGGCGGGGGTCCTCACGTTCACCGACTCGCCCACCGGACCGGACTTCGAGGTCCTGATCGAGGTCAAGAAGGACCGCCCCAAGGACATGGCGGCCATCAACGCCTCGATCCTGAAGAAGAACATCGACCTCTACGACAACGAGATCGTCGAGGAGTCCCTCCGGGCGGACGTGTCGCCCGAGCTGGTCAAGGCGATGGTGCTGGTGGAGTCCGGCTTCAACCCCCGGGCGCGCTCCCCCAAGGGGGCGATGGGCCTCATGCAGCTCATGCCGTTCACGGCCCGGGAGGTCGGCGTGACCGACGCCTACGACCCCCGCCAGTGCATCCGGGGCGGGGTGACCTACCTGCGCAAGATGCTCGACCGGTTCGGCGGCGACACCCGCCTCGCCGTCGCCGCGTACAACGCCGGGCCAGGCAGGGTCGAGAAGGCCGGGGGGATCCCCGCCATCGCCGAGACCCGCTTCTACGTCGACCGGGTGCTTCGGTACTCCCGTTACTTCGCCCACGAGCGCCCCATCGCGTCCCGCTAGGGCCGCCCCCCTCTCCCCACTCCACAGGAGAGCCCGATGGCCCGGCCCCTCGCCCGCAGCCAGCTCTGGAACCTGCCCAACACCATCACCGTCGTCCGGGTAGCGATCATCCCGGTGGTGATGGTGCTCATGCTCTACGGGGACCGGTGGACCTCCCTGGCCGCCGCCACCCTGTTCATCCTGGCGGCCCTGAGTGACGTCCTCGATGGCTACCTGGCCCGCAGGATGGGCCTGGTGAGCACCTTCGGCGCGTTCCTCGATCCCCTCGCCGACAAGCTGCTGGTCTCCACGGCGATGGTGATGCTGATCCCCCTGGACCGGATCCCCGCGTGGATGGTGGCCCTCTTCCTGATGCGCGAGATGACGGTGACCGCGCTGCGCTCCATCGCCGCCAGCGAGGGGCTGATCATCTCCGCCTCGCCGCTGGGCAAGAAGAAGACCGCCTACCAGCTCACCGCCCTGTCCTTCCTGATCATCCACCACCCGCTGATGGGCTTCGACGTGCACAGCGTGGGGATCGTGCTCCTCTGGTTCGCCCTCTTCTACACGATGCTCTCGGGCTGGGACTACCTCCGGTCGTTCTTCAAGGAGGTCATCGTCCCGGGCTGAGTCCGCGGGTCCACGGCACCGGGGCGAAGGCCGCCCGTGGTCCCGCCGGGGGAAAGGCCCGCGGCCCGAGAGAGCGAGGAATTTCCTTGTGACTCCCCGCCTTGAGGGGTACGCTCCCCCCATGGGTCCGTGGCCGCTCCGCCCGTGCCGGCTCCGGTGGCGTGGTGGGCGGCCCTGAGGAGGCATCGTGGAACGAAGGCGAAGCAAGCTGTCGGGATGGGTCGGAACAGGGGTCTGTATGTTCGGCTTGGGCGTCGGGCAGGTCGCACACGCCGCCTGCTCCGTCAGCCAGCTCGATCCCGCGGACGGGTCCACCCAGATCCAGAGCCCGACTTTCCGATGGTCGGCGTCGGGATGCTCCCAGTACCGCGTGTACTTCTCGCCATCGGGGGACTACGGCGCGGACGTGAGCGTCACCTCGTGGCAGACCGCGAAGTTCTACAAGATGGCCGAGGCGACCTGGAACGGTCACCAGGCGACGGACTGGTCGGAGGAGGTCTCCTGGAAGGTCGAAGGCCAGGCGGCGGACCTCACCACGGTCCAGACCGGCAGCCGCACCGTGCTGATGGACCCGAATCTGGACGACGACAGCGCGTCGGTGGCCCAGGGGGACTGCAACGACGAGGATCCCCTCGTCTACCCCGGCGCACCGGAGACCTGCGACGGTACGGACGAGGACTGCGACGGCGTCGCCGACGACGGCCTCCCCTTCACCACCCGTTACGCGGACGTGGACTCCGACGGATTCGGCGACCTGGCCTCGCCCCTCGCCACCTGCGGCGATCCCCCCGTCGGCTACGTCGTCAACTCCACCGACTGCGACGACGGGGACGTCGCCGTGAACCCTGCCGCCGCCGAGGCGTGCAACGGCATCGACGACGACTGCGACGGCGGCGTGGACGAGCTCCTCGCCTACCCCGACGTCGACCTCGACGGCTTCGGAGACGACGCCGGGGCGGTCGACGGTTGCGCCGGCCCGCCCGTCGAGTACGTGGACGTCCCCGGAGACTGCAACGACGCCGATGCCGCGGTGAATCCCGCGATGGCGGAGGTCTGCGACGACGGCATCGACCAGGACTGCGACGGCGGTGCGGGAAGCTGCGGCATCTACGGAGACATGGACTCCACCACCACGGCGGACCTGTCCATCCCCGGGTACAAGCGGTACGCCCTCGGATCCTACCCCTGGGACACGGGGGACCTCGACGGCGACGGGGCACTGGACGTCCTGGTGTCCACGACGGTCCGGCCCTACCCCCGGAACGTGGGGGCGGTATACGGGTTCTTCGGCCCCCTGACCGCCAGCGACCGCATCGGCAACGCCGACTTCCGGGTCTACGGCGACAGCGACCAGCGCAAGCTGGGCTACTACGCGGCCATCGGCGGCGACTTCGACGGCGACGGCTCCGCCGACCTGATCGTCTCCTCCGGCAACTCCAACGAGAGCGGGACGGTGTACGTCTTCTTCGGGCCCATCGGGGGCGGGAGCTACTACCTCGACGAGGCGGATGCGGTCTTCATGGGCTACGCCAGTTCGGACAACAGCGTCCTCGCCACCTCGGTCGGCGACCTGGACGGGGACGGGCGCGACGAGATCGCCATCGCCGCGCCCAACCACGAAGTGGAGTCGGACGACGGCTGGGTGGACATCTACTACGGTCCCCCGTCGGGGACCCACGTCATCGGCGAAGGCGACCTGTCCTACTTCGGGGACTCGAACGCCCGCGTCGGGCACCTGCTCCGCGCCGGAGACGTGGACGGCGACGGGTTCGGGGATCTCGTGATCGGAGCCTCCTACGACTCCTTCGGCCGCGACGGGACGACGGTCAGCAACGGTGGCACGGTGTTCGTCTGCTACGGGCCCGATCTGTGGGGCGGCTACCTGGAGTCGGACTGCCCGGACCGGGTCCAGGGGGCCGGCGCCAGCGAGTACTTGGGAGGCTTTGTGGCAAACGGGGGCACTCTGGCCGACGTGAACGGCGACGGCACGGACGACCTGGTCCTGGGCACGCCCTCAGGGGGCGGCAGCGCCCACTACGGATCGGTCCATGTCTGCTTCGGACCCATCGTGGGAGCCGTGAACGCGGGGGAATGCGACCTGGTCATCGAATCCCGCTCGGCGGGCTCGGAGGACCGCGACTTCGGCTCGACCGTCCGCGCCGGGGACGTGGACGGCGACGGCTCGATGGACATCGTCGTCGCCGACTCCGCCGCATACAACTCGTGCAACAGCACGTCGACCGGGTCGATCCAGGTCTACTACGGCCCGTTCACCGAGGGTCCCTACGCCCTCGATACCTCCGACCGGGACGCGCGCATTCGCAACGAGGTCTCATGCACCCTCAGCGAGTCCCTCGGCAAGAGCCTGGCCGTCGGCGACTTCGACGGCGACGGCATCGACGACATCCTGGCCGGTGCTCCCGCCGTCTCGGCCGCGGGGACCGCCTCCGGCGTCGTGCGCCTCTGGTCGGGGGGCGGGATGTGAGCCCGAGCACCCCGCTCGACGTTCAAGGGGCGCCGGACCCGCCCCCGAGGTCGATGGCCAGGCGGAAGCCGAGGTTGTCGGCGACGGCCTCCTCCGCCTCCCCCGCGCGCCCGCAGGCGCGGGCCCACGCCCGGGGCAGGTCCCAGGCGCCGCCCCGGACCAGCCGGAGGCGCCGGTAGGCGTCGAACCAGTCGGCGCACCACTCCCGCACTCCCCCCGCCATGTCCCGCACGCCATAGGGCGACACGTCCCCATCGAAGGTGCCGACCGGCTCCGGCGTGGCGCGGCGGCGGCGGGACTCCTCGGTCTTGCACAGGCTGGCGTCGAAGTGGTCCCCCCACGGGAAGTAGCGACCGTCGGTGCCCCGGGCCGCCTTCTCCCACTCCAGGTCCATGGGCAGGCGGTAGCGCCGGCCGTCCAGGCGGGACCGCCAGTCGCAGTAGGCGACGGCGTCCGACCAGCTCACCCCGAACACCGGGAAGCGCGGGTCGACGGGATCCCCGCGCCGGTCCACCCCCGGGATGAAGTACCGCCCGTCGGGCCCCCGGGTGAAGTAGGCGTCCGTCCCAGCCCGGGAACGGGGCACGCGGAACTGGGCGATGAGGGGGTCGTCCCGGGTCAGCTCGTGCACGAACGCCAGGTACTCCGCCATCGTGACCGGGACCTCGGCGACGGCGAAGCTGGGCACCTCCACGACCTCCCTCTCCGCCGAGTCGAACGCCTGGGGATCGCCGCCCCTCACGAAGGGGCCGCCGGGAACGTACACGAAGCCGTCGGGGACGACGTCCTCCCCCACGAGGGCCACTTCGACCCGCCGCCGCTCGCACCGGTCCAGGAACACGGGGACCCGGGTCTCCCTCGCTCCGGCCAGGCGCAGGACCAGCAGGTGGGCCCCCATGGAGAGGGGGATCGGGCCCAGGGGCGCGACTCCGACCCTCCGCTCGTCCACCGGCACCCGCACGCCGTCACGCTCCTCGTAGCGCCACACCGAGACCGCCGCCCCCGGGGGGGCCGACGCCACCTCCAGGGTTCCATCCCCCACGAGGCGCTCGGCGTAGGTCCCGTCGTCGTACTGCTCCACCAGCTTGCGGAAGTAGCGGGTGTCCCGGGGGTCCCGGCTGGCCTCGGCGTCCCGGAAGCGCCGCCAGTACAGGGCCGCCAGGCCCATGCGCGCCTCGCGGTTCTCGGGATCGTAGGCCAGCGCCTGCCCGTAGCGGACGATGGCCTCCCCCAAGGTGTCGACGGCCTCGACCTCCCGGCGGGTCACCTCCCGCTGGAGGTCCCAGACCGGCCTCTTCAGCTCCGGCGCGTCCCAGGGCATGACCTGGCGGGAGCGCTCCCGCCACGCCCGCTGGAGGTCCGAGACCTCCTGGCGCAGCCGGGAGTGGGCGGCGGCCAGGCTCGCCGCCTCGTGGACCTTCTGCGCCGCCTGGCGCCTGCGCCGGGTCCCCTCCAGGTAGTTCTCCAGCTCCCCCTGAAGCGCCGAAGCGCCGGGATAGCGCCGGTTGGGGTCCTTCTCGAGGCAGCGCATCACGATGGCGTCGAGGTCCTCGGGGATCGCCATCTCCGGCGCCCTCTGGCGGGGCGGCGTCACCGGATCCCGCGCCACGGCGCGGATCACCGCCATGGGGTCCGCCCCCTCGTGGGGCCGCTTCAGCGTGAGGCACTCGTAGAGGATGGCTCCGATGGAGTACACGTCGGAGCGCTCGTCGATGGCGGCGACGTGGCCCCGAGCCTGCTCGGGTGACATGTAGGCCGGCGTCCCCTTGATGGTGCCGTGCAGGGTGTCGGCGGCCCCGGTGCTCCGCAGGGTGTGGATCCGGTGGGACGGCATCTCCCCGTCGCCGTCGGCCGCCGCGCCCCGGAGCTTGGCGAGCCCCCAGTCCATGACCACGACCTCGCCGTACTCCCCCAGCATGATGTTCGCCGGCTTGAGGTCCCGGTGGACGACCCCCTTGGAGTGGGCGTAGGCGAGCCCCTGGCAAACCTGCTGGAAGATGTGCAGCAGGCGGGCGCGCCCGTACTGGCGACGGTACTGGGGAGCCCCCTTCCGCAGGCCGCGGATCACGGTCTCCAGGGTCCTCCCCTCCACCAGCTTCATGGTGAAGTAGACCTCGCCGTTGGGCAGTCGGCCCAGCTCGTGGACCGGCACGATGTTGGGGTGCTCGAGCTGGCCGGTGACCTGCACCTCCCCGATGAAGCGCTCGATCTCCCGATCTCCGGCACCCACCCCGGAGCGGAGGGTCTTCAGGGCCACACGCCGGCCGACGTCGACGTCGTACACCAGGGTGACGACGCCGCTCCCCCCCTTCCCGATCTCCCGGCCGAACAGGTAGCGGTAGTCCCGTCCGAACGAAGCGGTGGCGAAGCCGTGGGGCCCCGTCGACCGGTGGCTGAAGGCCCCCTGCCCCGGGAGCTGCACCCGCCCCGCCAGCCCGCGCTCCTCCCGGAGCTGGAGCACGATGGATCGCCCCGACCGCGCGCCTTGATCGGGCCAGGATCCGCCGTCCCCCGAGGCCCTCGCCGCGCCCGCGGAGAGGTCCGACGGCAGCCTCCCGGGGCGCGTGCCCGGCTCCTCGTCCCGGGCCAGGGTCGTGTCCTCGCTCTCGCTGGCGCTCCCCGTGGAAGCGCCCCCTCCCCCGGAGGCCCGAAGGGCCTCCTCGACGCGGGCCCTCCCATCGGCGTCGAGGAAGCCCCTCTCCACGAGGATGGACAGGAGGCTCCGCGCCCCTCCCGAGCCGCCCAGCTCGTGGAGCGCGGTGCAAATCTGGTCGTGGGTCGCCAGCCCGATGCGCATGGCCAGGCTCGCGACGTCCAGGTCCTCCAGGAGCGACGACATGGGTCCCCGCGGAAACCGACGGCGCGGACGGAGATCCCTCGCCGGGCCGGAATCCGGGCCGGGATGATAGCAGAACGCCCACGTCCTCCGGCCGGAGCGTGCCGCCGCCGATGTAATGGTGTGTAATGGTGGTGGCGCGGATCCCCGACGGGGATGTGCTCCAGTGCGGTGGAACATGGAGGTGCACGATGGCCCCCTCCCCGCGTATGCGGCGTCTTCTCCTTCTCGCCCCCGTCGTCCTCGGCTCCCTGTCCCGCGTCCCGGCCGCGTCCGCCGCGGGCCCTCCCGTCGAGGTGATCTGGTTGCCCCGGGCGGGGGATCCCGCCGAGGACCTGCCCGAGCTCTACCGCCTGCTCCCAAGGGCGGCGAGCATGCTGGTCGATCCCCGGGACTTCACGGTCCACCCCGCCTCCTCGGTCACCGTCCAGGACGCCCTGCGGGAGGCCGATCCCCGGGTGCGGGCGAACGACTGCCCCGAAGACGACTCGTGGCTCTGGCAGCGTTTCGTTCCCACCCGGCTCGCCAAGGCGGTGGCCAGGGCCTCGTCCCCCGGCGAGTACGAGGCGGCGCTGGGCCTCTTCGATGACCTGCTCGCCCACATACCTTGCGCGTGGACCCCGGTGTCGCCGGCGGAGTTGCGGACCGCCCTCGTCCTGACGGCCACGGCGGCCCTGCGCGCGGGCAGGGACGAGTCGGAGTTCCTCGACGCCGCCGTCGCCGCCGACCCCACCTGGGAGGCGGCCGACGACTCCCTGCCCGAAGACCTGCGGCCAGCCTGGAGCGCCGCCCGGAGCCGCCACTTCCAGCTCGCGGCGCCCGACGTGGAGCTGGTGGACGGTGGCCGCTACTCCGACCGCGAGATCCTGATCGACGGGCGTCCCCTGCCCCTTCCCCGCCCCGGGTCCTTGAGGCTCCGACCGGGGCACCACCTCGTCCAGGCGGTCGAGGACGGGACCCACGCCCTCTCCGCCCTCTTCACCGTCCCCGCCGACGGCCCCCCCGGGCCCCTGCGCCTCGCCGACCTGCTCCCCGAGCTCACCCGAGACCCCGACGCAGAGCTGACCCGCGCGTTCCGGGACGGCGAGATGCCGGAGTGGATGTGGCAGGCCCTCCTCGGGGTGGAGCGGCGGCGGGGTCGGCAATACACGTTCCTGGCGGCCCTCACCGGCGCGGACGACCCCGGGGCGCCGGTCCCGGGTCTCCGGATCTGGTACCTCGACCCCGAGGCCGGGCCCCGGCCCCTCCCGAAGGAGCTCTGGGGCTCGGCCTTCCGGGCTCCCGCCGCGTCCCGGCTGGGGGCGGCCCTCTCGGCGAACGCGTGGAGGGGCCCCGGAGTCGGCGGGAACGTGGCCCTGGACTTCACGCAGTATGGGGGCCGTTCCTGGCTCGGGGCGGCGGGGGACGTGCGCGTCAGGCTGTGGAGGCCCCTCCACCTGCGGGCGGGGGGACTCGTCGGCACGAACCTCGGGTTCGGCGCCAGTGGAGGCGGCGACGCGGGCGGCGCCCGGGGCCTCATGGTCGGCCTGGCCCGGCTCGGGGTGGAGGCACGGACGCCCATCGGACCCATCCGACCTTACGGCGGAGCCGATCTCCAGGGGTGGATCACCGAGCGGCACCACGTCCGGCTGGCCCCCGCGGCGCACCTGGGGGTAGACTTCCGGAGGCCGGGGGAGGCCAGGGGACCCTTCGTCGAGGGGGGAGTGACCTTCCCGACATCGGGGGACGAGGGGACGCCCGAGTGGACCTTCGGTGTGGAGGCGGGCTGGCGCTGGGATCCCTGACCGACCGGCGTGCCCTTGACGGTGTCTCGAGAGGGGCGACACGGCCCCACGGAGGAGAGAGACGATGATCGGGACGGTACCCCTGGCCGGAGTCCCCGGCGTGGTATGCGCGATGTCCGGGAGCGGGGCCCCGGCGCCCCGGACGCCTCCGCCCGGGATCCCCGTCCGGAGCGGCGGGGGCATCGGGACGGCCGTGGCGCTCCTCGTCGGGGCGATCTGCCTCGGGACGCCCCAACCGGGGCTCGCCGCCGTCGGCGGCGCCGACTGTCGCCCCACCCGCGCGGAGACGTGGAGGGAGTCCCTGGACGGCGCGATGCGCCTGGCCACCGAGACCTACGACCCCGGGGCGGCGCTCCGGGAGTTGCGGAGGCTCCGGGCCGACCTCGCCTGCCTGCGGACCCCCGTCCGGCAGGAGGACCTCGGACGGGTCTTCCTCTACGAGGGCGCCACCCTGTCCATCCTGGCGGCGGCCGCGGAGGCGGACCGCGACTCCCTGACCGCCGACGCCCGGGAGGCGTTCGCCACCGGCGTGTCCCTCTTCTCGCAGGTCACCTGGGACGCGGCCGTCTTGGGCACGACCGGCGAGGCGAGCTTCCGGGCGGTGAAGGCGGAGGTGGAGGCGTCCCCCCCCGACGCGACCCTGGTGGTCCCTCCGTCCTCCGACCGCCTGGACGTCCTGGTGGACGGGCAGAGCCAGGGGCGAGGTTGGGACACCGAGCTCCGCAAGCGCCACGGCTTCCACCTGGTCCAGCTCATCCACTCCACGCGGCGCGGCGAGCCCAGCAACCACCCCATCGAGCTGAGGACGGGCGAGCGGGTGGTGCTGGACGCCGGGCCCGGGGGGGAGCCGAGCGCGGCCCGTCGGCGCGCCTCCCCGGGGGCCCCCCTCTGGACCGCCGCGGGAGCGTGCGTGATGGGGACGGCCGCCCTCTTCCTGGGCTCGACCGCCGAGCTCCAGGCCGCCTACGACTCCAGGAGCGAGGCGGAGTACCAGCTCCACCGCGACGCCAACCACGCCCTCTTCACCGCAGGGATCGCCCTGGGAAGCACCGCGGTGGCCCTGGCCGTCGGAGGCATCGTCGCCGCCACCCGCCCCGACGTGCGGGTCGGGGCGGCCTTCTCCGGAGAGGGCTTCGCCGCGACGCTCACCGTCCCCGTCCGATGACGCCCCGGCGTCAGCCGTCCATGGAGTCCTCCTCCGAGTCCCCCTCGGAGATCCCGTACTTGGCCAGGCGATAACGGAAGCTGCGGAACGAGATCCTGAGGAGTTCCGCGGCCTTCTTCTTGCGCCCCCCCGATCGCTCCAGGGCCTGGAGCAGCAGCGACTTCTCCAGCTCTCCGACCGCGGCCTCCAGGTCGAGTCCCTCCCGGGGGAGGAAGAAGGGGTCGCCCGCGGGGGTGCCTCCGTCGAGGTCCTCCTGGGGCCCCACGCGGAAGGGCCGCTCGCCCTGCGGCGCCGCCGGCTGGACCCTCCCCGAGACCGCCACCACCTCGGCCGGCAGGTCGCCGGCCGTGACCATCGGCTCGGATCCGAGCGCCACGCTCCGCTCCATCACGTGCTGGAGCTCGCGGATGTTCCCGGGGAACCCGTAGCGCTCCAGGACCGCCATCGCGTCAGCGGAGATCCCCCGCACCTTGCGGCCGTACTCGTCGCTGTACTTCCGGACGAAGTGCTCGGCGAGCAGGGGCAGGTCCCCGAACCGCTCCCGCAGCGCCGGCAAGCGGATCGCCACCACGTTCAGCCGATAGTACAGGTCCTCGCGGAAGCGTCCCGCCTGCACCTCCTCCGGCAGTTCGCGGTTCGAGGCCGCGATGATGCGGACGTCGACGGGCACCTCCTGGAGCCCGCCCACGGGACGGATCCGCCGCTCCTGGAGGGCGCGGAGCAGCTTGACCTGGAGGGGCAGGACCATCTCGCCGATCTCGTCCAGGAACAGGGTCCCCCCGTCCGCCGCCTGGAACAGGCCGTCCTTGTGGTTCTGGGCTCCCGTGAAGGCTCCCTTGCGGTGGCCGAAGAGCTCGCTCTCCATCAGGCCCTCGGGGATCGCCCCGCAGTTGATGGAGACGAATGGCGAGTCCCTCCTCTGGCCGTTGAAGTGGATGGCGCGGGCCACCAGCTCCTTGCCGGTCCCGCTCTCGCCGGTGATCAGGACGTTGATCCGAGTGTCCTTCACCTTCCGGATGAGCTCGAAGACCTCCAGCATCGCCACGCTGGTGCCGATGATCGATTCGAACTGCGAGCGATCGGCCAGCTCGCGCTTGAGCAGGATGTTCTCCCGCTCGGTGCGCTGGCGGGCCAGGGCCTTGTCGACGGTGATCCGGAGCTCGTCGATCTTGAACGGCTTGACCACGTAGTCGAAGGCGCCCCTCTTCATCGCCTCGATGGCGCTCTCGGTGGTGGCGAAGGCGGTGATCATCACCACGTCGATGGCCGGATCGTGCTCCTTGGTCCTCTGGAGCAGCTCCATGCCCCCGATCCCGTCCATGTTCAGGTCGGTGATCATGAGGTCGAAGGAGTCGCGGGTCAGGCAGGACAGGGCCTCTTCCCCCGAGCCCGCCGCCGTCACCCGGTGTCCATCCCGGGCCAGCATGATCTCCAGGAACTGGCGCAGCGAGAGGTCGTCGTCGACGACGAGGATCGAGGCGGGCCTCATCGGACCTCCCTGGGGGCGGGCTCGGGCACGACATCCCTGGCCGGATGCCCGGCCGCGGCGTTGGAGTCCCCCTCGCCGGTGAGGGGAAGGAATACGAGGAACGAGGCGCCCCGCCCGGGGGAGCTCTCCACCGAGATGCAGCCCCCGTGCGCGTCGACGATCCGCTGCACGATGGCGAGCCCCAGCCCGGTCCCACCCGACTTCTGGGTCACGAACGGATCGAAGATCCGGGCGAGCTGCTCGGGCTCCATCCCAACGCCCGTGTCCCGGACCGACAGCTCGTACCAGTCCCCGACCCGGATGACCCCGCTGTCCTTGGGGTCCTTGGGACCGTAGCCCAGGAGGACGCGGGTACCCACGGTGATCGTCCCCCCCCGGGGCATCGCCTGGACGGCGTTCAGGACCAGGTTCCACAGGATCTGGCGGAGCTGGTCGGGATCGGCGTGGACGAACTCCTCGGACTCGAACCGCTCGCGCACCTCGACCGTCCCGCTGGACCACCCCTGGGAGCGGGCCATCTGGAGGACCTCGGCGGCGATCCGATCGGGCCGCACCCGCCCGAGGTTCGGCGTCGGGTTGCGGGCGAAGCCCAGGAAGTTCGTCACCAGCCCGTTCAAACGGTCCGCCTCGCGGATCACGATGTCCATCAGGCGCCGGTCGTCCTCCCGGAGGTCCAGGCAGGACCGGAGGAGCTGCACCGATCCCGAGATGCTGGCCAGGGGGTTGCGGATCTCGTGGACGATGCCGGAGGCCAGCCTCCCCAGGGCCGCGAGCCGCTCGTCCCGCTCGAGCTGCTCCTCGACGTGCCGCAGCCGCGTGATGTCGTCGAAGATCAGGATCCGACCGATGGGAGCGCGCCGCGGGTCCCGCAGGTCGGACACGGCGAAGCGCAGGTAGAGGCGGCGGCGGGCGTCTCCCCGGTACCACTGCTCCCAGCTCCCGCCGGACTCCGGTCCGAGGGAGTCGGTGAGGGCGGGCTCCTTCAACCGTTCCGCCGCTTCGGGGAACAGCTCGACCACCGGCCTGCCCGCCGCGAGCGAGGCGGGGATCCCCGTCAGCTTCTCGGCGGCGGCGTTGAACGAGGTGATCCGCCCGGCGAGATCCGAGGTGAGGATCCCCGAGCGGATGTTCTCCACGATGTTCCCGTGGAGTTCCCGCAGGTGGCGCAGGCTGGCGCCCGTCGTCTCGAGCGCCGCCTCGCTCTCTTCCACCCGCCGCGTCAACGAGCCCGACACGAACGCCGTCAGGAAGAACGCGAAGACGTTGGTGATGGTCCGCGTGAGGGTCAGCAGGCTGTTCGAGTCGTTGTCCAGCAGGGCGGTCAAGGCGACGGCGTCGGAAGCGTCGGAGGGTGGCGTGAGCAGCCCGACGGACACGTAGAGGATGGAGTCGACGGCGGCGAAGACCAGGGCGCCGCGGGTGAGGAGGAGGAGCCCCGCGCCCAGGATCTGCAGGACGTAGAGCTGGGGGAAGAGGAAAACCCCGGTGGCGTTGCCTACCCAGTAGGAGGCCGCGCCGATGCACAGGGAGTCCACCGCGAACTGAAGGAACGCGAACCTGCGGAGGTTGTCCACCCGCCGCATTGCCGCCGCGTAGACGGTGCTGAAGGTGTAGGCGGCGATGACGATGGAGTAGGCGGAGAGGATGCGGCCGGTGTCGGCCCCGGACGCCTGGAAGAGGCCGTAGGTCGCCAGCGCGAACAGTACCGTCACCACCAGCAGGCGGACGAGCATCACCCGCAAGAGGCGGGTCCGGAACGTCTCGCGGCCGAGCTCGCCGGTCATCGGGTGCGGGGCCGCCCCCCCGCGCCGTGCGGACGACGCGGGGCGGATCCGCCGGCGGGGCTGGGGGCGGGCAACGTCAGCCCCCGGAGAGGGCACTCGCCATGGTGAAGATGGGCAGGTACATGGCGATGACCAGGAAGCCGACGGTCCCCCCGAGGAAGACCATGAGCACGGGCTCGATCATCGACGTCAGGGCGCCGACCGCCGCCTCGACCTCGTCCTCATAGAAGTCGGCGATCTTGCCGAGCATGGTGTCGAGGGCACCCGTCGACTCGCCGACGGCGATCATCTGGCACACCATCCCGGGGAAGACCTTCGCCTTGGCGAGGGGCTCGGCGATGGTCTTGCCCTCGGAGATCGCGTCCCGGATGTCGATGACGGCACCCTCGATCACGAGGTTGCCCGCCGTCTTCGAGCAGATCTCCAGCGCGTCGAGGATCGGCACGCCGGACGAGATCATGGTGCTGAGGGTCCGGCAGAAACGCGCGACGGCGACCTTGGTCAGGAGGTCGCCGATGAGCGGCGACTTCAGCGCCACCTTGTGGACCGCGTAACGAACGGACCGGATCTTGAGCGCCTGGCGGATGGCGACGATGGCCAGGACCAGCCCGGCGATGAAGTACAGGAAGTAGTCCTGCATCCGGTGGGAGAGGTTCACCACGATCTGGGTCGGCAGGGGCAGGGTCGCGCCCATGTCCGAGAACATCTTGTCGAAGACGGGGATGACCTTGATCATCAAGAACCCCACCACGATCCCGGCGACCACGAGCACGGTGGCCGGGTAGGTCAGGGCGCTCTTGACCTGCTTGCGGAGCTTGGAGTTCTTCTCGATGTAGGCGGCGAGCCGGTTCAGGATCGTGTCCAGGATGCCGCCGATCTCGCCCGCCGCGATGAGGTTCACGAAGAGCTCGTCGAAGGTCTCGGGGAACTTCTTCAGGGCGTCTGCGAAGGTGGCACCGCCCTCGACCGCCTCCTTGATCTGCACCAGCTCCTTCCGGAAGACCGGGTTCTGGACCTGCTGGGCCTGGATCTCCAGGCACTGCACCAGGGGGAGACCCGAGTCGATCATCGTGGCGAACTGCCGCGTGAAGATGACCAGGTCCCTCTCGCCCACGCCGCCCCCCAGGAAGCGGGGCATCGGGACGCTCAGGTCCATGTTCAGGATGGTCTTCTTCTTGACCGTCGTCGGCTTGATCTGCATCGACCGCAGGCGGGTCATCGCCGCGGCCTGGCTCTCCGCCTCGACCTCTCCCTTCTTCAGCTCGCCGGTGGCGGTGCGGCCTTCATAGATGAACGCGGGCATGGGGGTGCTCCGACGCCGAGGCCGGCCGGACGGAATCGGCCTCTCGTCCTCCGTTCATACACCAGGAAGGGGCCGGAGAGGAAGCCCGAAGAGGCGCCGGGGCGGGAGCGGGGGCGGGAGCGAGGGGCGTAAGGTCTAGAAATACCAGCCGAAACGGAACGACGGAGCCGGGAGCACTGGGAGGGAGGGATCGCCCGTCAGCATGAGCATCGCCCCCAACTGGCCCGAGAAGCCGCCGGGGGCGGTGAAGGCGAGGCCGACGTCCACGAAGGGATGGGCCGCCCGGGAGAACAGCGCCACCTCCTGCCCGAAGACCTCCACGGTGGGGTCCTGGACCTTCCCGAAGAAGAAGTCCACGCCCACCCCGAGCACCGGGGACCAGGCGCCCCGGGCGGGGAGCAGGCGCGCCTCGACCCATGCCGCCTGGGTGCGCCCGTCGCCGAGGCCCCAGCCGCCCTGGAGGGAGAGCATCCAGAAGGGCATGACGTCCACGAAGGCCCCGACGGTCCCGGCGGGGCCCATCAGCGCCACCCCGAGGCCGAAGTGGCGGGAGTCCCGGGGGTGGCGGCGGCGCTCGGCGGCACGCTCGCAGCCGCCGCACCCGCGGACCTCCTCGCGCCAGGCGGTGGAGCCGGAGACCATCCCGTCGCCGGAGACGGGGGAGGCGGTGGCGGGGACGGAGGCGAGGGCGGCGGCGGTGGCCAGCGCGGCGGCGAGGGCGATGGGGCGGGACATGGCGGGTCTCCTCCGGGCGGCGCGGTCGGCGCACCGCCACCCTTACGGACCCGGCCGGCCCCGGTTACGCAGCCCGGCTCCGGTCACCGGAGGAACAGGAAGTCCCGCCCCTCCCGCCGGCCCGCGGACTGGAGCCGCTGGCGGAGCTGGGAGCGGGCCCCCCGCGCTCCGACGCAGACCAGCAGGAGATCGGCGGCCAGGGAGTCCACGGCGTCGCCCGAGACGACGGGGACCCCGTGCCGCGTCCGGCCGACCTTCCGGGGGTCGATGTCGATCACGGCGGCGAGGTCCTGCCCGCGGGAGACCAGCGCCGCGGTCCAGGGGCGGGCGGACGGCCCCGCGCCCCACACCGCCACCCTCACCGACCGTCGGGCCAGGCGCGTCGCCACCAGGTGGTCCCACTTCAGGGGGAAGAAGGCGGCCTCGGAGTAGCGGCGGTCGGTCCGGGTCGACCGCGCGCCGTGGTCGCGCCAGGAGACCAGACGTTCCGGGAGCTTGTGGAACCGCGCACCGGCCCGGGCGAGGCGCAGCCAGAGGTCGTAGTCCTCGGGGAAGGGCCCGGGGCGGTATCCGCCGACGCGGTCCACCCACGACTTGCGGAACACGGCGGCGGGGTGGCAGACGGGGTTCTCCACCAGCATCTCGCGCTCGAAGGAGGCGTGGCCCTCGATCCCGTCGTGCCACGCGGCGTAGGCGGCGAAGCCCTCCCCCACCGGGCCGTCGTCCCGGAAGGGCACGTAGCGGCTGTCGAGGACCGCCACCCGTGGGTGGGCGGCGAGGAACGCGACCTGCGCCTCCAGGCGCTCGGGCCGGCAGCGGTCGTCCCCGTCCATGCGGGCCACCAGCGGGGCGCGGCAGGCGGCGAGGCCCAGGTTCAGCGCGCCCACGAGCCCCACCCGTCCCGGCGACAGGAGGCGCACGCGGGGGTCCCGGGCGGCGACCTCCCGCACAATCTCCGTGCCCCCGTCGGTGGACCCGTCGTCCACCGCCACCACCTCGAAGGCGCCGAGGGTCTGCGCCCGCAGGTCGGCGAGCGCCGCGCCGATCCAGGGGGCGCAGTCCCGGAAGGGCAGCAGGACGGAGACTTCGGGGTGGGCTCGCGCGGGTTGGGTGGCGGCGGGGGACAGGGTGCGCCTCATCGGCGGAGCGTGGCGAGCAGGCGCTCGGACTCCTGCTTCAGGGGCCCCCCCAGGGCCACCGCCTTGCGGAGCGCCTCTTCGGCGGCGGGCAGACGCCCGAGGCGGGCGAGGCCGACGCCGAGCCCGTGCCAGGCGCTGGCGAGCTGCGGATCGAGGCGGGCGGCGCGCTCCAGGGCCTCGACGGCGAGCGCCGCCCGGTCCTCCCCCCCACCAGCGGCGAGGTGGGCGCGTCCCAGCGCCTCGTGGTAGCCCGCCTGCAGGGGCGCCAGCCGCACGGCCTCCTCCAGCTCGGCCACCGCCCCCGGGAAGTCGCCCTCCTCGACGAGGCGGCGGCCGTTCTCGAAGTGGACCGTGGAGCTAACGGCCTCCAAGGCCCCCAGGATGTCGGCCCGCCTCTCGGCCCGGTGGGCCGGAGTGGGGACCGGCCGGGGGGGCGGGCGAGGTGGCGGCGGGTTGGGAGTGGCCGGCGCGGCGGCGGGGACGGGAGGAGGGGATGGAACCCTGGCGGCGGCCCTCCGGGGCTCCCGCACCTCCAGGATGGCCCCGAAGGCCCTCAGGGCGACCAGGTCCTGGATAGAACCCGGGGGCAGGGGTCCCGCCAGGACCTCGGCGAGGGGGCGAGGCTCGGCAAGCCCGGCGAGCAGCCCGAGGAGGGGATGGGGATCGGGCAGTTCCCGTACGATGGCGGCGGCGTCCGGGGAGGCGACGAGGGGTCCGGCGACCGCCCGGAGGACCGAGGCGCAGCGGTCGTCGCCGTAGCCCCGGCGCACGCCCTGGACGAAATAGTGCTCCGGGGCGCGGTTGAGGGAGACGACCTCCGGGGGGGGCGCGTCGTCGGCGTACTCCAGGTAGTACGTCCCGTCGGACCAGCCGAACAGACCCAGGAGCACCCGCTCCACGTTGTCCCGCATCGCCCGGAACAGGGTGGCGGCCCCGAGGTCCCCCCGGGAGACCAGCACCACCCCGAGGGACCGGTCCACCCCGGCCCACTCCTCCCGGGCCGCGGCGAGGGCGTCGGCCCGCACCGCCCTCCGCCCCAGGAGGATCTGGCCCAGCTCCTCGCCCTCGACGTTGGACTCCGCGAAGACGGGGTGGCCCCTCCGGAACCACACCTGGCGCACCTCGGAGCGCCGCATCGCCACGACCTTCCCGCTCCGCCGCCCCACGCAGAAACTCGCGAGGAGGGAGGCCACGTCCCTCTCCGCGAGCTCCCCCTGGTGGAAGGGGACCTGGGGATCCAGCAGGAACGGGGGGCGGGTCGCCACCGGGCGGCGGTCGGCCCCCACCGGACCCGCAATCCGGCCGTCGAGCAGCTCCCTGACCCGGAAGGAGAGCCGGTCGGTGCTGACGGGCTTCTCGATCCAGCCGTCGGCCCCGAAGCGAAGCAGGGCATCGGAGTCGCCCCGCACGTCCTTGTTGCCGACGGACTGGAGGATCACGGGCACCGGGAGGGGATCGGCGGACGCCTTGATCCGCCGGCAGAGGGCGAAGCCCGGCGTCCCGGGGAGGATCAGCTCGGTGACCACCAGGTCCGGGCGCTCCGCGACGAAACGGCGCCACGCCTCCTCGGCGTCCGCGGCGGTCAGCACGCGGAACCCCGCCCGGCCCAGCTCCTCCTCCTGGATCCGACGCAGGACGGGATCGGCGTCCACGACGAGCAGGCGGCGCGGGGTCGCGGTCATCGTCTCCGGCGGCGCACCCGCGTGAAGGCGGGGGGCGAAGGGCAGCTAGTGTACCACGGGGGACGGGCCGCGGGAGCGGTCCCCCGCCGGGCCGCGCCGGTTGCGGCACCGCCGCCCCGCCCCCATACTCTGCTCCCCCGTCCCGCCCGCCGCCTGCCGAGGAACCCCATGGACTGGCCGGCCCATCCCTTCGACGCCCTGGTCGCGCTGATGGCCCGCCTGCGCGGACCCGACGGCTGCCCGTGGGACCGGGAGCAGGACCTGGAGACCCTCAAGGGATACCTGCTGGAGGAGACCTACGAGGTGCTGGAGGCCATCGACTCCGGCGACCGGCGCCGCCTCCGGGAGGAGCTCGGGGACCTCCTGCTCCAGATCGCCTTCCAGTCCCAGATCGGCGCCGAGGAGGGTGCCTTCGACGCCTACGACGTGTGCCGCGCCATCCACGCCAAGATGGTGCGCCGGCATCCCCACGTGTTCGGCGACGGATCGGCGGCGGGCGCGGGGGAGGCACGGGCGAACTGGGAACGCATCAAGGCGCGGGAGGGGGAGCCGGGCGGAGGGCGGCGCCCCACCCTGGCGGGGGTGCCGGCCACCCTGCCCGCCCTGCTGCGGGCCTTCCGCATCGCCGAGAAGGCCGGGAGCGTCGGCTTCGACTGGCCCGACCGCCAGTCGCTGGAACGGAAGATCGACGAGGAGTGGGGGGAGCTCCACGAGGCCCTCGAGGGCGGAGACCGGGACGAGATCTCCCGCGAGTACGGGGACCTGCTGTTCGCCCTGGCGAGCTACGGACGGGTGATCGGCGCCAACCCCGAGGAGGCGCTGCGGGGGACGGCGGAGCGCTTCTCGCGCCGGTTCCGCCACGTCGAGGTCCGCCTCGCAGAGAGGGGTCGGACCCCCGAGGAGTCGGACCTCCAGGAGATGGACGCGCTCTGGGACGAGGCGAAGGCCCTGGAGCGCGCGGCCCGGGGGGAGTGAGGGATGTTCGCCCGCCTCTTCCTGCTGTTCACGCTGGTCCCGGCGCTGGAGATCTACTTCCTGGTGCTGGTGGGGGGGAAGATCGGCGCCGGACCCACCCTGGGCCTCGTGCTGCTGACGGGCTTCACCGGGGCCGCCCTGGCGCGCCGGGAGTTCGGCCGGGCCTGGGGCCGCCTCCAAGGAAGCCTCTCCCGGGGGATCCCCCCCGGGCAGGAGATCGTGGAGGGGCTGCTCGTGGTGGTGGGCGGGATCCTGCTGCTGACGCCGGGCTTCCTCACGGACGTGGCCGGCCTCGCCTGCCTCTTCCCTCCCACCCGTCACGCCCTGGGGGCGCTGGCGGTGCGCTGGGCGGCGCGGCGGGCGGCGGCGGGCGCCCTGACGGTCCGCATCGGCGGGATCTCGGTGGGCCAACCCCGGGGGACGGGCGGAGACGGGCCGGCGGACCCCGATCGCACCGGGTTCGAGCGCGGAGGGTCCTTCGGCGGCACCTGGGACGCGGGCGAGGGGAAGATCCGTCCGAGGGACGACCAGGGCTGAGGCGGTGAAGGTCATCCACGTCGACATGGACGCGTTCTTCGCGTCCGTGGAGCAGCGGGACCGGCCGGAGCTTCGGGGACGCCCGGTGGTGGTGGGGGGCTCACCCCGGGGACGGGGGGTGGTGGCGGCGGCCTCCTGGGCCTCACCGCCCACTCCCTCGTGGGGCCCGGGCAGCCCGTCCAGCTCCGCCTGGACCCCTCCTGGTGACCCCGGGCCTCGCCCCGCGCGCCCGATCGCTCCTACTCCACCCCCGGGATCGGCTGGAGGTCATCGCCCAGGGGACGGCAGTGGACGGCGTTCCGGCGGGCGTCGGCGTTGTCGGGATCGTGGCGGAGGGCTTCGCGGAAGTGGGCGGCGGCGGAGTTCCACCGGGCCCGGAACTCCTCGGTGTCCCCGTGGACCAGCTCCTCGGACACCCGCATCTCCAGCTCCCCCAGCAGGTTGAGGGCGAAGGCCATCATCTCGTCGTCGTCCAGGTCGGCGACCCACTGACCCCCGCGCCGGAGCTGCTCGACCCCGTTGCGGGCCAGCTCCTCGGCCTCGTCCAGGTCGCCCCTCTCGGCGGCGATGGCCGCCAGCTCCAGGTAGGGCTCGGCGAGGCGGGGCTCGGCCTTCAGGATGTCCTTCAGCAGCGCCGCAGCCTGCTGGTCGTCACCCCCCTGGCGCGCCGCCATGGCGTTGAGAAAGAGGCCCTCCAGGGCGCCGTCCGAGGGCTGCTCGAAGTGGGAATCGCTCAAGGGTCGGTCCTCCTCCCCGTCGTCCCGGGGCGCCGTCTGCACGCTCAAGGTGCGGGGTCCTCGGCCTCGCGGGCCGTCCCGGCCGTCCCCGCCGAGGCCAGGAGGGCGTCCACTTCCTTCACCCGCGCCGCCTCCCCCGACCGCGCGAAGATCTCCCGCGCCCCCCGCAGGGCCAGGACCCCCTCCTCCACCCGGTCGGCCCGGAGCCGCAGGACGCCGAGGTTGTACAGGGCCTTGGCCTCCAGCCCCGAGCCGTCGGGGAGGCGGGCCGCGATCTCCGCGGCGGCGGCGTACTCCTCCATCGCGGCCGAGGCGTCGTCCTCCACCAGGGTGTTGCCGGTGAGCAGGCGCAGTCGGGCCTCGGTGGCGCGGTCCCCCACCCGGCGCGCCGCCTCCACCGCCTCCGCCAGCAGGATCCGCGCCCCCTCCCGGTCCCCGGACTCGGCCTGCCAGGTCCCCAGGTCCCACAGGGCCGTCGCCAGAACACGGTCCTGCCTCCCCTGCCGGGCCTCCAGCACGGCCTGGGTGAACGCCTCACCCGCCCGGGACACGTCCCCCGCGGCCTGGGCGGCCTGGGCCCGGAGCCGGTACACCGCCGCCATGCCCGCCCGCGCTCCGCGGCGGATCTCTTCCCCCTTCTCGCCCGCGGGGGCCAGGGCGCCCGCCTCGCGGAACGCGCCCTCGGCGGCGTCGGCACGCCGGGCGTCGACCTCGGCCACGCCCAGCCGATAGGCCCGCGCCGCCCGGGCCCAGGCGACGTCGGCGACGATCCCCGCGTCCCCCGAGGCCGCCGCCGCCGCCTCCGCCTCGTCGAGGCGCCCCAGGCGAAGCAGCGCGGACGCCCGGTTCCGCTCGGCGTGGCGCGCCAGGTCTTCCCTGCCGGCCCGCCCCGCCGCCCGCACCGACGCCCCGTAGCGCCCGAGGGCCTCCTCCAACTGCCCCACCCGGTCCAGGGAAACGCCGATCTCGTCCTCGAAGGCGGCGAGGGCAGCCCACAGACCGGCACCCTCCATGGCCGCCCGGGCGCCCTCCGCCTCCCGTACCCCCTCGACGACGCGCCCCGAGCGCACCAGTACGTGGGCCAGCCGTCCCCGGAGCTCCGCCTCGCCGGTCCGCAGGCCCGAGCGCACGTAGGTCTCCAGGGCGCGACGGTAGAGCCCCTCGGCACCGGCGAGGTCCCCGCCGTCCCGCGCCAGGTCGGCCTGGAGCCCGAGGGCCCGGGCCACCCCCTCCGCCGTCCCTGCGACGACGTAGCCCTCCTCCGCCGCGCGGGCGTCGGCCCGCGCCCCCTGGACGTCCCCCGCGAGGGCCCGCGCCGACGCCGCGAGGAACCGGGCGTCGGCCTTCTCGACGGGCAGGTCCAGCGCCGCCAGGATCCCGTCCACCTCCGCGACCAGCGCTCCGGCACCCGCCGCGTCGCCCCGGTGGAGGGCCTGCCGGGCCTGCTCCATGCGGACCTCGGCGAGCCCCCGGGGCAGCGCGATCTCGCCGTACACCCTGGCCGCGTCCTCCAGCCGGGCGGACGCCTCCTCGGCCCGGCCGAGGTCCGCGAGGACCGCCGCCGACGTCACCAGGACCGACGCCTCGATGGCCCGCTCCTTCCGCTGACGCGCCTCGGCGAGGGCCTGGTCGAACCACTCGATGGAGTCGGCGCCCCTCCCGGACGCGGCGAGGAGCTGGGCGAGGTTCGAGAGGACCACCGCCCGGGCCCCGCTGCCCTTGCCCTTGCGCTCGAGCTTGAGGCTGGCACGGTAGAGCTCCTCGGCCCGGGCGCGGTTGCCCGCGTGCAGCTCCACGTTGCCCAAGGTGTTCCACGCCGCCGCCCGGACGTTGCCGTACCGCCCGGCCTCGCCGATCTCCAGGGCCAGCTCCGCGCGGCGCCTCGCTCCGGCCGCGTCCCCTCCCTCCAGGGCCGCGATGGCCGCGTTGAGGAGCGCGTAACCCTCGAAGGCCGTGTTCCCCTCCCGGCGGGCCGCGCCCAGGCAGCGATCGAACCATCCCATCGCCTCGGCGGCGTGCCCCTGCGCCGACAGGGTCAGGCCCATCAGGTTCGCCGCCCGGACGTCGTCCTGTCCCCCGGCCAGAGCCGAACGCAGGTGGGCCTCCGCCCGGTCGTAGCGCTCCTGCTCGAACCAGGCGACCGCCGCGCCGTAGTGGACCTCGGCGGCGGGGAGACGGGTGGCGAGGCGCGAGAACGCCTCGGCGGCCGCGGCCCAGTGCCTCTCCTGGAGCAGGAGGATCCCCTCCTGGTACGCCGCGCGGTCCTCCTCACCCGTGGCCGGATCCCGGAGAAGCACCTCCAGGGGGAGGATCGCCCGGCCCCTGTCGTCGTGGGCCAGGGCCTCGTCGGTGGCCTGCTCGGCGGGCGGACCGTCGGCCCCGGCGCCGGACGCGGAGCCGATCCCCGAGGCGAGGAGGGCGCCCATCAAGACGGCGGCGGCGACGGTGGATCGGACCATGGGGTTGGGGGGAGTCTAGGCCCGCGCGGATCCCCGGGCAAGCCGCACCCGCCCGCCCCCGCGCTCCCGCCCCACGGGATCGAGGACCGGCTCCGCCGTGAGCGGGACGGCCCTCTAGATCGCGCTGAAGCGGTCGACCTCGCCGTCGGAGTCGTCGTCGTGACTGACCCTCACGATCGACCCCCGGCGCCAGTACTCCACGCGCTCGGGGCTCCCGTCGGCGTCCCGGTCGACCTCCACCCGGGCCAGGTCCTCCCCCTCGTAGTGCCGCACCTGGACCACGCCCCCTCCGGGGCGGAGGACCTCGCTCCGGATCCGCTCTCCGCCCTCGTACACGTCCACCTGGTCCGGCTGGCCATCGAAGTCGAGGTCGAGCTCCTCCCTCTGGACCCTGCCGCCGTCGTAGAAAGCCACGATGTCGGGCCTCCCGTCGCGGTTCAGGTCGATGTCCCGCCGGAGCAGGTGCGCGGGTCCGCGGACCTCGGGGCCGGCGTCGGCGTAGTACGTCCACACTTCCGGGACGTCGTCGCCGTCGGCGTCGACCACCACCAGCTTCTGGCCCTCGGGGACCGGGGGTTGGACCGAAGCGGGCGGCGGGGGGGGCCGCTTTCGGGCCAGGGCGGCCTCGGGAGCGCCGGCCAGGGCCGCGAAGGCCAGGAGCACGGGGAGGGCGCGGAGGGGGAGGCGCGGTGGCATGGAGGCAACTCCAGCCCTCTTCCATCCCGCCTGGTGGGCTCTTCGGCGGGCCGGAGCGAAGACTTGAGCCCGCGGAGGGCGCCGGGCCCCCCGCCCGCCCCCGCCCGCGGCGAAGGCGGCGGCGGGCGTTGACCGGCCCGCCCGGCCTCCGCTACGCTTCCGGCGGGTTCCGCGGGGTGGGCCGGGCTCGCCCCGGCCGGCTCGGGCGCGAAGGAGTCACCCCGGAATGAAAGCGAGTCGTCAGAGAGCGATGCTGGTGGGCGTGGTGGTCACCTGGGGCGCGCTCTCCGCCGCCCCCGCCGACGCCGCGACGGGGAAGGGCGAACCCGGAGTGGACGGGACCTTCGCGAAGGTGTCCTTCGACACCGACGGGGACGGGGCTCCGGACGTCTGGGAGTACTACCCGCGGACGGGGACCGAGGCCGACCGGACCCCGGCGCGCCGGGAGGTCGACCTCAACCACGACGGGAAGATCGACGTGATCTCCACGTACTCCTCGGGGAAACTCGCCCGCGAGGAGATGGACGCCGACTTCGACGGCAGGATCGACTGGATCGACATCTACGAGGACGGCCAGCGGGTGCGCTCGGAGTGGGACACCGGCTTCGACGGGAAGGCGGACCTCTTCAAGTACTTCGAGAACGGGGTCCTGGTCCGCGTGGAGCAGGACACCAACGCCGACGGGCGGCCCGAGTACTTCGAGTACTACAAGGACGGGACCATCGACCGCTTCGGGCGCGACACCGACGGCGATGGGAAGGTCGACCAGTGGGGCGGCAGGCGCTAGTACGTCGTTCCAGAGGTAGTTCCCCAGTTTCTGAGTCCGCCTTCCAGCTCATCGGCGTCGCGGTCCCGCGAA
>JAKLKC010000033.1 GCA_023150875.1 Myxococcota bacterium
TCCGCGTTCCCCACCAGGCTCGCCTGGAGGGACGCCTCCAGGTCCCGGGCCGGCAGCGCGATCCCCCCGTCCCCGGCCTGGAGTTCGGCGTTCTGCCACCCCGGAACGCCTCCACTTCGGTGCGCTGCCCCCACCGTTGATGTAGCGGTGGGGCAGCGGGGCGGGGCGGGGCGGGGCGGGGCGGGGTGAGGATACCGCAAGTGTCCGAGATTGTACGAATTTGTTCCGCGCGGGCGCCGCCACGCGCACTCCGGCGACTTGGGTCTGGGGCTTCGCCGGGCCGGGTCCCCGTGCATTTCGGGCCGCACGCTCCGCCGGGCGGGTGCGCTCCGCGGGTACCCTGCCTCCGTCAGCCCGCACCGCCCGGCGGGCGAAAGGAGTCCCCGAAGTGAGCTTCGCCATGGTCACCCATCCCCTTGCAACCTACTCCGGTTACAACGCCAGCGGCGCCGAGAACGAGTTTGCCGTGCGCATCTCCCAGCCCATCGGGCGCACCAACAAGGAGCTTCGGGTCTGGCTCAACGGCATCGCCCGCTCCGAGGGGACGGCCAACCGGTACGTGAAGGTCATCATCCGCCATTCCCCCGATTCCGGCGTCCAGTCCTTCGCCGAGCACACCGTCGCCATCAACAACAGCACCGTCACCGACCTCGGGTGGCTCACCGGCTACGCCGACCTCGCCAACGAGGGGCCCGTGGGCTCCTTCATCGAGGTCGTCCTGGTGGTGCAGGCCAACGCCGACATCACCTGCCAGGTCTACCTCGAGGCCAAGCCCCTCTGACGGCGCCCGGACCCTCCACGGGGTCCCCGCTCGGGAGCGCACCGACATGGGCGAAGTCATCGTCACCCATCCCCTCACCCTCTTCCAGGCCGCGAACGGGCAGACCCGGTCCTACCGGGTGCGCATCCGCCGCCCTCTCGGCCTCGCGGTCCGCAACCTGCGGGTCAGCGTGGACGTCCAGGAGCGCGCCAACGTCGCGCTGGCCGTGCAGGTCAACCACGCCCCCGCCCTGGACGTCCCGGCGTTCGCCACCCACACCGCCAACGCCATCACCGACTCGGGGACCACGGGCCTCTCCACCGGAGCGGCGGACGTGGACGGCGCCGGTCCCCTGGGCGACTATCTGGAGGTGGTCCTCAAGGTCACCGGCTCCGGCGGGGTCGGGACCATGGTGGGCGAGGTCTACGTCGAGCCACTGCCCGGATGAGCTGTCCCCCCCGAGGAGGCCGAGAGATGACGTGCGGCTGCGGGAAGGCGGGCGCGGCGGGGACCGGAATAGGATCCCGCGGGCTCGCGGGCATGGAGGAGGTCTTCCGCGACCTGCCCTTCCTCCGGGAGCGCTTCCGGGCCAACGCCGAGTACGCTCGCCTCGTCCCAGGCGCAGACTCGGCCGGTGACCCGGCGTGCGGGAGCCGCGGGTGCCGCGGCACATCCGCCCGGTCCTCGGACGCCTCCGCCGGCGGGCGCCGGCCGTCGTCTCCCGCCGTCAGGCGCCCGCCGCCGGCCCCGTTCCGGGACCGGATCGGTCGCCTCGTCACCGGCATCCGCAACGGCCTGCCCCACGCCGAAGACTTCCCCTTGGCGGGCTCCGGTCCGAACTCCTCAACCGCTGCCGGAGAGTGCCCCTGCGCCAGTGACGGCGATCATGCGCCGGACGGCGGGGTCGGTGAAGCGTCCAGAGCGAGCTGGCTTCCCGAGGGCACGGACCTGACTCCCTGGTTCGAGGACGCCTTCCTGTTCATGACGAGGGCGATGGGAAACCGTCTCCAGCCCAGAGCCAAGGCCGTGAGTGTGCGGCCGGTGAGGAGCCGGCCGCGCCGATCACGGTCGACTCCCGCCGCGAGTCAGGGGATCCGGATGCCGCCGCGGACCGCGTCCGGGACCGAGATCCCCTCCCCGCTTCCCGGCCCCGGAGCGGAAGCCGCCACGTTCGAAACCCCGTGTGACGGGTCATCATGCGCCGCCCCTCCCGCCGAGGGCGGACGAACGGGTCTGTGCTACGTCCGCTTCTACCTGTACGCAGACACCGCTGCGGGTGGCGGACTCAGGGCGGATGCGGACCCTCGATACGCCGGGTCCCCCGTGCAACTCGTCCGCGACGTCCAGAACCTGGGCGTGTCCCTCGTGCGTCAGATCGAGCACGCCGACGCGGACCTGAGCGCGATGTGGCAGGGAGACGCCATCGGTTGGATTCCGGTGGCCGACCTGCACCCGGACCCGTGGGACGACGCCACGAGCCCGGACGCGGTGGCGAACGCCGTCGCCGCCAATACATGGGTGCCCCGATGGCAGTGCAGCCCAGACTTCGCTGCCCCGAGGTACGGTGACGACCCCATCGGGTGGACGTGGGTGGAGTCGACGCGGGCCTGCGGGGCCGGCGCCGCGGAGGACTGTTCCTCACCGCACAGTCCGGGAACCTGCCGCCCGGAGTGCGAAGCGCCCGGAGTGTATCGGGACTCGCTGACGGGGGTCGCGGCGCTCGCGGGCGCGGCCGGGCTCTCGGTCGTGCCCACCCTGTTCAAGAGGTCGGACCGGAGCGTGAGCGTCGATCCCGATCCTGATGCCACTGCTGCGGACTACGCGGAACTTTTCGACGCTGCCGGCAACGCGTCGAGCGCGTTCTCGTTGGACTACATGCTGGATGACGGAACGGGCACCCCCCGCACCGCGAACCTCTGGCTCGGCACTGTGGACGAGTGGGCCGACGCCGCGAGCGGGCTCGCGCCGGACCCTCGCGTGTTCCTCCACCAGTACAGGCTCCACCAGGACTTCCTCGTGCAGCTCCTCGACGGTGGAGACTGGGGCGCGGGCCTGGACCTCCCGTTCGTCAACCTGGGAAACGAGCTGTACTCGGGTGCGGTGACCGCCGCGGACCTCGGCTGGTACGTGCTCCGGACCTGCGAGGTGGTGGCGGACTGCGCCCCCACGGCGCAGAAGATCTACCCCGCCCCCAACAGCCTGAGCAACGAGCCCACGGGGGACGCGGCCTACGACACCGCGTGCGAGACTCTCCTGGCGTCCGAGGAGCTGGCCGTCCCCGCGGCCGAGAGGCAGAACCACGTCCGCCGCATCAAGTGCCACCTGGACGAGACCTTCTTCCACGTCGTCCGGGCCGCACTCGTGGCCCAGGTCACGGATCCGGACCCCAGCCGCTTCACCGGAGTCTTGGGCCCGAACGTCGACAGTGGATGGCTGAAGTTCCAGATCGCATACAACCTGTTCACCCATGAGCTGCTGTCCTATCTCTCCACCGTGCTCGGTCCGGACATCGCGGACTGGCAAGCCGCGCTCCTGCCCGTACCCTCGAACCCCCGTGACCTCTCTTGGAGCAAAGCCTACCACCGGTGGTTCGTCCGCCTCGTCTCCCACCTGAACCTCCGCGCGCCCTTCGAGGTCATGGACTTCCACTGGTACAACGCCAACGGTCCCCGCTGGGAGAGCGAGCAGTTCAACTTCGGTGGCTTCCTCTATCTCTCTGCCGCACGGCACCATGTGGACGCCATCCGCGGTCGCCTTGCCGATTGGTGGACCAATGGCGACGACCTCCCCATCTGGTGCAGCGAGACAGGGATCTCCAGTGGGCTGGAGCCCTGCCACTTCATCGAGCGGAGCGTCGTGGACGTAGCCAACGGCGTCCGTTGCATCGTCCACCACTCCTCCTCGCTCTGGCCCATGGCCGATAACTTCGGCGTGCCCATCCCGAAGCTCGAGCAGTTCGAGTTCCGCGTAGCCCCGGACATCGTGATTGGCTCCCTCTATCCCGCGACCGTGTCGTTCCCGCCCGACGTGATGGAGGGCGTCGGCCTCGACCTGGTCTCCTCCTGCCCGGACGCTCCCGCGGTCGGCAGCCAGCCCTGGCCGCGCTGGGTGTTCACCGACCAGCACGAGCAGGCGGTCCAGGTGTGGACGCGGCTCTCGTACCTCGCCGGCTGCGGGACGGAGCGGGTGTTCTGGTACACCAACCAGGGAAACTCCATCAAGGGGACGACCGAGGGTGGGGTGGAGGGGTTCTACACCTACGGGGTGACCGAAGATGGGGTCTTCTCACGGGTCCGCGAGCTTACCCCGGGGGAGTTTCAATGCACTTCCGTCGCGGACGACACACTGTACGCTCGACGCCCCAAGCGACCAGCGTGGTGCGCGCTGCGTCGGTGGAACCAGTTCCTCGACCGCTACTCCTGTGCTCGCCTGCTCCTGTCCGGTGAAGACCCGCAACGCGGCGCATACGCGGTCGTGTTCCGACGGGACCCCACGAGTACGGGCACCGGTGCCGCCGCACACTCCGCCGCGGACTACCCCTATGCACTCGTGGCGTGGGCGGACCCCAGCGCATACTCGGACTCGGACATGACCGCGGCGCTCACGGCCGCCGTGGGTGCGGGGCCCGCCGCGCCCTCGTTCCGCATCGGATTCCGCCGCGACGCCGCCGCGGTGGCCTCGCCCCTCCGGGTCCAGACCGTCCCCACCGTCGCAGTGGAGGGCACAGGACCCTACGAGGTGGCCTGCGCGGACGACGCAGCATCCCCCCCTCCCGCGGGTGCGGACGGGAGCCACTACCAGGGCCATTACTGGGTCTTCGGACCCGACTCGCTCCTCGCCGAGGACGGCGCGGGCGTCTCGGTGATCGACGTCTTCGCCGAGGCGCGTCACCTCGATCCCGATGCTCGGGAGATGCCGATCCTGCTGCTGCTCCCTCCGGGGGAGTTGTTCCACGGCGACGCAGCCGGCGGGACGCTGCTCTGCACGCTCGATCCGGTCTAGGCGAGGCAAACCCGGCCACGTTACACCTGGGGGAGGAAGCAAGATGAGCCGCCGGGCACGCAAGACCTTGCTCGGGTGGGTTGGGTGCTCCGCCCTGCTCCTGGGGGTGGGGTGCGGGCCAAACGACGCCGACGACGACTCGACGCCGGCGGACGACGACTCGACCTTCCCGGACGACGACACCGGGGCCGATGACGACGGCACGCCCCCGGACGACGATACCACGTCCGACGACGACTCCACCCCGACGGACGGAGATGGCGACGGGGCACCGTCGGACGTGGACTGTGACGACACCGACCCGTCGGTGCACCCCGGCGCCGCGGAGTCCTGCGACGGGCGCGACGAGGACTGCTCGGGAGCCCCCGACGACCCGTTCGACGCGGACGGCGACGGGGCGGCGGGATCCGAGGACTGCCCCCCTGAGTTTCGGACCGACTGCGACGACTCGGACCCCGCTGTACACCCGGGGGCCATCGACGCCTGTGGCGATGGGGTCGACAGCGACTGCACCGGAGACGAGGTAGGGTGCCGATACACTGGGACGAGGGTCGTGTCGGACGCGCCGGTGCGGCTATACGCCCAGGACTACGACGGCTACCTGGGCGGCGGGGACGCGGTGGCAGGAGGTGGTGACATCAACGCGGACGGGTTTCCCGACCTGGTGCTGGGCATTCCTTGGTTGGACATTGGCTACGGCGTCGGACTGGTCGCATACGGTTCCTTTGCAGAGGGTTCGTGGGACGTAGTCGGTGAGGGGGGAACGGGCGGTGACGGCGTTTTCGGCGACTGGTGGGAGAGCGAGGCGGGGACCAGCGTCGCCATCGCCGGCGACGTGGACGGAGACGGTTACGACGACGTACTGGTGGGCGCCCCCAACGAGTTCGGTGCCCTCGGAGAGGAGCAGGCGGGGATCGCGTACTTCGTCAGCGGTCCCGTCGAAGGGGGGTACGGACTCGACAACGGGAGGCTGACGGCGTACGTGAGGGGGACCACGATCTTCGATAGGATCGGCGCAATTGTCGCCAGTGCCGGGGACGTCGACGGAGATGGATTCGGCGACATCCTGGTCGGAGGGAGAGGCCCCTTCCGCCTGTTCTACGGACCCGTGACAGGGGCGCTCACCCCGGAAGACGCGGACGCCACTCTGCAATGGTCCGACCCAACCCTGGGTGACGGTGGAGGGACAGCGGTCGCTGGCGCGCGCGACGTCAACGGGGACGGATTGGACGATGTACTCTACAGCGTTGGAGAGAACGCGGTCGCTCTGGTCCTGGGCCCGCTCTCCGGTCCCGTGACCACGTCGGACGGAGCCGCACTCTTCACCTCGGACGAGTGGCGACCGGCGCTGGGCACGTCGGTCGCGCTCGCCGGTGACGTGAACGGGGACGGCGTCGAAGACGTCGTCCTGGGGGCCATGGGTGCGGACGGCGTCGTGGAGGACGCGGGCGCCATCTACGTGTTCCACGGGCCGTTCTCGGGGGAGCACCCCGTGACCACGGCGGACGCCACCCTCATGGGCGAGGGGGGGGAAGGGGCCGGGCATGCCCTCGCCTCCACCGGAGACGTCAACCAGGATGGCTACGCGGACTTCCTCGTCGGCGCTTACCGGTATGGCGGATTGGGGGCGGAGTCGGGGGAAGCATACCTGGTCTACGGACCCGTCTCGGGCACCGTCTCCCTGCCGGATGTGGGAGCGCGCTTCCAGGGCGACGCAGCCGGTGACCGCGCCGGGTACGCCGTGGCCGGCGTCGGCGACCTGGACTCCGACGGCTACCCCGACTTCATCATCGGCGCACCCCGCAGCCCCGGTGCCTACCTCTTCTGGGGGCGCGGAGATTGAGAAGGTGCTTCGCACCGGTGCGCCTGCAGTTGGACCAGGGGTTCTCCTTCGGAGGCCCGGGGCTGTGACCGCCCGCGGATGGCCCTCCCCTACCGCACCTCCAGCCCCAGCGCGTCCAACAGGCTGCCCCGCACCGCCTCCAGGTCCACCCGGGCCTTCAGGGCGTCCAGGCGGGCGCGCTCGGCCATGAGCTCGGCCTCCTTCAGGATGGCCTCGGCGTCCAGCACGTCCCGGGTGGTGGCCTTGCCCACCCGGTAGCGGGCGTCCTCGGCCTCGGCGCTCTTGCGGGCGCTCTCCACCCGGGCGGCGGCCACCCGGGCCTGCTCCTCCAGGCTCTGGATGTTCCACCACGCCTGCTCCACGCTGGACACCACTTGGGCCTCCAGCGCCTGCTGCTGGAGGAGGGCGCTCTCCACGTCGGCCTTGCGCTGGCGGAAGGCCGCCGTCGCCTGGCGGCCCCCGAGGGGCAGGGTCAGGGTCGCGCCGATGGCCATGGTGCGGTTCGTCGAACCGAACGCCCTCTCGGGGGGCTCGGCGTCGGGCCCCGTGTCCCGGTAGCCGTTCAGGCTCAGGCTCGCCTGGAGGTCCAGGGAGGGCAGGCGGTCGTGGGTCGCCACCGCCAGGCGGATCCGCCGCGACTCCAGGCTCCGCCGGGCCAACAGCACCTCCGCGTTCCCCACCAGGCTCGCCTGGAGGGACGCCTCCAGGTCCCGGGCCGGCAGCGCGATCCCCCCGTCCCCGGCGGGCTGGGGGAGGGCGCGGGCCAGGGGATCGCCCGCATCCGGGGCCAGCAGCAGCCGGAGGGCCTGGGCCGCGAGCCGGGACGCCACCTGGGCCTGGAGCAGCTCCCCCTCCCGGGCCGCCACCGCCTCCTCCACCTTCCAGATCTCGATGGGGGCCAGGTCCCCCACCTCGATGCGGGCCCGGGCCACCTCCCGCTGGTCCCGCGCCCGCTCCAGCGCCAGCCGGGCGAGCTCCTCCGCCCGGGCCGCGTAGCGCAGGTCCCACCACGCCTTGAGCACCTGCCCCGCCACGTCCTGGGCCTCCCGGTCCCGGTCCAGCTCCGCCACGTCCCGCCCCACCTTCGCCTCCCGCAGCGAGGCCAGGTTGTAGGCGGGCCCGAGGCCCTTCAGCAGGTGCTGGGTCAGTCCCAGAGTCACCGAGGTGTTCCAGTAGCGGCTGTCGATCTCCAGGTCCTGGTCCCCGAAGGCGTCCGGGTAGAGCTGGTACTGGCGGCTGTAGGTGCGGCCCACCTGGGCCGAGAGGGTGGTGCCGGTGGGCAGCAGCCCCGACAGCCCCAGCTTCGCCGAGAAGGACTGGTCGATGGCGTCCGGGGGATCGGTGCCCAGGAAGCTCTGGCCGCCGCTCCGGCCCTGGTAGTCGCTGCCGTCGGCGTCGAGCTGCACCTGGGGATCGAACATCGACGAGGCCGCCATCACCGCCGCCTCGGCGGAGATCACGTCCTGGCGCCGGATCCGGACCTGCCAGTTGCGCTCCAGCGCCTGGCGCAGGGCGTCCCCCAGGTCCACCGGCACCCCCTCCACCGGGGGCGGCGACTCCTGGGCCGCCGCCGGGGGGCCGGCGAGCAGGGCGACGAGGACCCCCGCCAGGGCGGCGAGGAGGGGGCGGCGGGCGGCACGTGCGGGGCGCTTCATGGGCTCTTCGGGGCTCCCCAGAGGACGGACCGGGGCGCGGCCCAGGGGATGGTAGGAGATGCACACCAGGTTGGCATCGCCCACGGCGAGGGGGACGAGGCCGATACCGTCGGTGGATTCCGCCCCGTTCACCAGATCGCCCTCACCACCCCCGAACCGCGGATCGCGTCGTCCTTGGTGACGAGCGGAGCGTCGAGGGAGAGTGCCGTCGCCACGATGAGGCGGTCGGCGGGGTCACCGTGGAACGGTGCGGGGAGAAAGACGCTCAGGGTGGCGATCTCGGCCGTCACCGGCTCGACGTCGAGGCGACTGAAACGACACGCCTGGCGGATCCACTCCCGAGGCTCGGTCGCGACCGTCAACCGCTTCTTCTCGATGAGCTTGGCGGCTTCCCAGCAGCTCATCGCGCTGATCCGGAGCCGTCGCGCACCATCGATGGCCTTGCGGGCCTCGGCGGACAGGAGATCGGGCGAGGAGGCCCACCAGAGCCAGGCATGGGTGTCGAGCACGATCACGAGGCGTCCCAGTGCTCGTCGATGGGGCTCACGACGTCCCCCATGCTCTTCACCTGGCCGCGCAGGCGGGTGCGGAGCTGGTCGTCGTCCAGCGGGGCGGGGACGATCTCCACCATGGGCCGCCCCCGCCGCGTCACCAGCAAGGACTCGCGGGTCTCCTCGACCTGCCGAAGGAGTTCCTGGTGTGAACGGGCGAAGGTGGTGAGGTCCACACGGCGCGCCGGGGAACCCGACCGCCGCCCGGGCTGCCGGGGGGCCTTTGGGGGGGCGGACGAGCCAGGCATCGGAGCTCCTCGTTGCGGGGGGACGTCGTCAGGATAGGGGTGGCACCGGCGCCGGTCCAGGTCGGAGGACCTGGCTTGCGGGAGCACGCCGAAGGACTTCGGTGCCCTCGGCTTAACCGGCGTGCGGGGCGCTTGATGGGCTCTTCGGGGCTCCCCAGAGGACGGACCGGGCGTACCCGGCCCATCGGACGGCGACGACTCGCGCGTCGTCGAACAGCGTGTAGCTCAGTGGCACCACCAGCAGGGTCAGCGCCGTCGAGGCCAGCAGGCCGCCGATCACCGCGCGGCCCAGGGGATGGTAGGGGATGCCCACCAGGTTGGCATCGCCCACCGCGAGGGGGACGAGGCCGATCACCGTCGTGCCCGCGGTCATCAGGATCGGCCGGAGCCGCTGCACCCCCGCCGCCACCAGGGCCTCGTCCCGGCCCATGCCCTCGGCCCGGAGCTGCTGCACCCGGTCCACCAGCACGATGGCGTTGTTCACCACGATCCCCATCAGGATCACCAGGCCGATCCCCGCCATCATGTCGAAGGCCGTCCCGGTGGCGAACAGCATCCAGTACACCCCCGAGAACGCGAAGGGGATCGAGACGAGGATCCCCAGCGGCAGCGCGAAGCTCTCGAAGAGCATGCCCATCAGCAGGTAGACCAGCACCACGGACATCACCAGGGCGAACTGCTGGGCGCGGCTGTCCTCCTCCATGTCGCTGAAGCGGCGCCCCCGGGACCAGGAGTAGCCCCGGGGCAGCTCCACGTCCTCCATCACCGCCGCGATCCGGGCCATGGCGTCCTTCATGTCGTCCCCCTGGAGCTGGATCCGGATGGGCAGGGACGTCTTGCCGTCCTCCCGGCGGATCTCCCCGTACCCCTTGCTGGTCTCGACGGAGGCGACCGCCGACAGGGGCACCGAGGCCCCTCCTGCCCCCGCCAGGCGGAGCCCCTCCAGCCCCGCCATCCCCTGGCGATCGGCGTCCCGGTAGCGGGCCAGGACCGGGGTGGGGTGCTCCCCCCGCCACAGGGGTGGCAGGTCCAGCCCCCTCAGGGCGAAGCCCACCGTCCGCGCCACCGCCAGGGTGGACAGGCCGTGCCGGGTGGCGACCTCGCGGTCCACCCGGACCCGCACCTCGTCGGCGGCGCTCCCCGAGCGGTCGACCTCGGCGTTGGCCACCCCCGGCACCAGGACGATCCGCCGCTGCACCTCCCGGGCGATGGCGTCCAGGCGGTCGGAGTCCTCGCCGTACAGGGTGATGGAGGTGTCCTTGTCGTTCCGCCCCCCCGATCCCCAGCCCACCTGGAGCTCGCAGCCGGGCAGGCGGGGGAGGTCTTCGCGCACCGACTCGACGATCTCGTCCCGGGTGGGGTCCCCGGGCAGGCGGTCCTCCAGGAAGACGTTGACCATGGCCCGGGTGTTCCCGGCGGAGGAGTGGGAGCGCACCGCCTTGATCCGCCACTCCTCCTTCCGGGCGAGGTAGCGCTCCTCCAGGCCGGTCAGCAGCTCCAACCTCTCCCGGTAGGACAGGTTGGTCGGCAGCTCCACCCGCACCACGAAGTCCCCCAGGTTGCCGCTCAGCTCGTCGGTCTCGGGGGTCTGGGAGGCGGCGAAGAAGGTGGAGAGGAACAGCAGGAACGCCACCAGCGCGGCGTCGCCCCGGCGGGCGAGGATCCACTCCAGGGTCCGGGCGTAGAGGGCGGTGACGCGCCGTGCGACGGCGGACTCGGGGGCCGGCGCCTCCCGGGCCACCGTCAGCGTGGCCAGCGGGATGAACACCAGCGCCACCAGCAGGCTCCCCACCAGCGCGTAGCACACCGGCAGACCCGCCTCCCCCATCAGGAAGGCGAACTCGGCGTCGTCCCCCATGAAGATCAGCGGCAGGAAGACCACCACCGACGTGCCGGTGGACGCCAGGATCGCCAGGGCCACCTCGCCCGCCCCCCGCACCGCCGCGTCCAGCGGCGCCACGCCGTGCTCCCGCAGGCGATAGACGTTCTCCACCACCACGATGGAGTTGTCCACCACCATGCCCACCGAGAGCATCAGCCCCATCAGCGACATGAGGTTCAGGGTGCCGCCGGTGGCGTAGAGGGTCAGCACCGTGATCAGCATGCTCACCGGGATCGACAGGGCGATCACCGCCGTCATGCGGGCGCGCCGCAGGAACGCCACCAGCACCAGCACCGCCAGGGCCCCCCCGATCAGCCCGCTCTCGGTGAGGTTGTCCAGGCTCTCGCGGATCAGCTTCGACTGGTCGAAGAAGACGTGGAAGCGCCAGTCCCGCATCTCGGGGACCCGGGGAAGCTCCTCGGTGAGCACCCGGCGCACCTCGTCCCCCACGGGCACGGTGTTGGCCTGGGACTCCTTGTAGACCTCGATGGAGACCGCGGGCGCCCCGTCCAGGCGGTTGATGTTCCCGGAGTAGGGGTCCACCTCCTCCACCTCGGCCACGTCCCCGAGGCGCAGCCCGGGGCGGATGGGCCAGCTCCGCAGCTCCTCCAGGCCCCCGAAGCGCCCCAGGGAGCGCAGGTGGACGCGGCGGCCCCCCTCCACCACCCTCCCCGCCGGCAGGACGAAGTCGTCCCGGGACAGGGCCTCCATCACCGCCACCAGGTCCACCCGGTGGCGCTCCACCGCCTCGGCGTCGAAGTCGACGGCGATCTCCTTGGGATCGGCGCCGTACACCTCCACGCGCGCCACCCCCGGGACCCGCTCCAGGCGGCGCTTCACCCGGTCCTGGACCAGGCCGCTGGGGTCCAACACCGTGGGGGGCACGGCGATCCCACCCCAGGCGATGGGCTCGTCGGTGGGGTCGTACTTGTAGATGAAGAAGCGGTCGAAGTCGGCCGGCAGCGCCGACTGGGCGCGGTCCAGGCGGTCGGCGACCTGGTTGTACGCCTCGCTCATGTCGGTGGACTGCTGGAACTCCAGCTCGAAGCTCACCCAGTTCACCCGGGCCCGGGAGCTGAGGGAGCGCAGCGACGGCAGGGTGCCCAGCTCGGCCTCCACGGGGTGGACGATCTGCCGCTCCACCTCCCGCGGGGTGGCGTTCCGGTACTCCCCCCAGATCCACACGTAGGGGTAGTCGTACCCCGTGGGCATGAGCTGGACCGGGATCCGCACCCACGAAGCGGCGCCCATGGCGCACACCGCCAGCAGCGCCATCACCGCCGTGACCGGGCGGAGGACGCTGAACCGGGGAAGCAGCTCCCCGGGGCCGCTCATCCCGCGGCCCTCTCCCCGGGGGACGGGGCCTCCGGGTTCCGGGCGCCGCGCCGCTCCACCTCGAAGCCCGCGTAGATCGCCGGGATCACGACGAGGGTGAGCAGGGTCGACGACGAGAGGCCGGCGATGATGGTCAGGGCCAGGGGGCGCCGCAGCTCGGAGCCCTCCCCCAGGCCGATGGCCAGGGGGAGCAGGCCGATCACCGTGGTCAGGGTGGTGATGAGGATGGGCCGCAGGCGGACGAGGGCGGCGGAGCGCATCGCGTCGTGCCGGGACAGGCCCCGGGCCCGGAGCAGCGAGGCGTAGTCCAGCAGCACGATGGCGTTGTTGACCACCACCCCGGCGAGCACGATCCCGCCGATCAGCACCAGCACCGACAGGGGGGTCCCCGTCACCGCCAGCGCCCCCACCACCCCCACCGCCGCCAGGGGCACGGCGAACAGGATCGTCAGGGGCTGGCGCACCGACTCGAACTGGCAGGCCATGATCACGTAGACCAGGAACACCGCCAGGGCCAGGGCCCGCAGCAGCTCGGAGCGGGACGCGGCCATCTCGCGGCTCTGGCCGCCGATCTCGTAGCGGGTGCCCGGGGTGGGGGTCAGGGAGGCGAGGCGGGCCTCCATGTCCGCGGTGATCCGCCCCAGGTCGAAGCCCGCGATCTCCGCCGACACCACCCCGGCCCTCCTCTGGTCGATGCGGCGGATCTCGCTGGGCCCTTCCCCGATCTCCAGGTCCGCCACCGATGACAGGGGGATCGGGGGGAGGCCCGCGGGGTTGACGTTGATCTCGGCGATCCGCGCCACCCGGTCCCGGTCCCCCTCCCGCAGGAGCACCCGAACGTCCACCGGCTTCTCGCCCCCCCTCAGCTCGGTGGCGACCCGTCCCTGGACCTTGGCCCGCACCGCCCGGGCGACCTGCCCCGCGTCCAGGCCCCGGGCGACCAGGTCGTCGCGGCGGTAGCGGATCTGGACCTCGGGGTAGCCCCGGTCGACGTTGCCCCGCACGTCCCGGAGGCCCGGGACGCCGGACAGGGCGCCGGCGATGCGGGTGGTCTCGCGCCGGAGCAGGGCGAGGTCGTCGGCGTACACCGCCACCTCCACCGGAGTGCGGAACGAGAAGAGGGTCGGCGTGGTGATCTCCAGCCGGAGATCGGGCTCTCCCCGGAGCCGGGCGCGCACCTGCTCCTTGGCGGCCCGCTCCGCCTCCCGGCGATCCCCGCCCGGGGCGAGGCTGACCAGCAGGTCGGCGGTGTGCTCCCCCTTGCCCCCCTCGGTGTCGGCGTCCACCCGGGCCCCGGCGGCCGTCCACACCGACGCGATCCCCGGGATCTCCTGGATCCGCGCCGCGGCGGCGTCGGCGACCTCCAGGGTGCGCTCCAGGGGCGTGCCCACCGGCAGGGCCAGGGACACCACGAACTGCCCCCGCTGGAGCTCGGGCAACAGCTCGCCCCCCAGGCGGGGCACCAGCGCCAGGGAGCCGACGAAGAGGAGCGTCGCGGGGACGAGGGCCCGGGAGGGGCGCGCCAGCACCGCCCCGAGGGCGCGACCGTAGGCGGCCCGGAAGGCCTCGAAGGCGCGGTCGAAGGCGTCCAGCGCCCGGACGCCCACCCCCCGCCTCCCCGGGCGGCGGGCGCGCAGGGCGAGACCGGCGAGCCACGCCGCCCCCGAGGCCGCCGTCACCGCCCCCCAGACGAGGCCCGAGAGGGCGAGGCCTAGCCCTCCCCGCAGCGCGATCCAGGCCAGGGCCGCGGGGGCGCCGGCGAGGCGGATCCACCGGCGCGCCCCGGGCGCCTCCAGCACCCAGCCCCGCAGGTCGCGGAGGCCGGCGGCGGCGCTCTTCACCGCGGTCCGGGGGTCGAAGCCGGCCACCGCCCGGGCCCGGTCGGGCGCGGGCCCCACCCCCTCCCCCGTCCGCAGGGCCGCGAACACGGGGATCACTCCCAGGGCCACCGCCAGGGAGGCGACCTGGGAGTAGACCACCGCCAGGGCCAGGTCCCCGAAGAGGCGGCCCGCGATCCCTTCGACGAAGCTGATGGGCAGGAAGACGGCGACGGTGGTGAGGGTGGAGGCCGCCACCGGCCCCGCCACCTCGCGGGTGCCCCGCACCGCCGCGGCGCGGGCGTCGTCCCCCTCCTCGCGGCAGCGGTGGATGGACTCCAGCACCACCACGGCGTTGTCCACCAGCATCCCGATGGACAGGGCCAGGCCGCCCAGGGACATCAGGTTCAGCGAGAGCCCCGACAGGAACATCGGCGCGAACGCGACCGCCACCGACACGGGGATCACCGCGGCGATGATCGCCGTGGAGCGGCCGTGGCGCAGGAACAGGTACAGCACGGCGATGGCCAGCAGCCCCCCCTGCCAGGCCGAGGAGCTGACGTCGGCCAGGCTCTGGCGCACGAACTCCGCCTGGTCCGAGAGGACCTGGATCCTCATGCCCTCCCCGATCTCCTCCACCACGGGGCGGCCGGTGGTCTGGGCCTCGTCCAGGGACTTCTTCTTCTCCTCCTGGGCCTCGACGCCCGGGTCCTTCCCCTCCTCGGCCCGGGGACCGGCGTCCAGGGAGGAGTCCCCGAACAGCGCCAGGCGCACCCTGCGGGAGACGTCCACCAGGTTGGCGTCGGCCTCCTTGTAGACCGAGACCTCCACCGCCTCGGCGCCCCCCAGGCGCCCCACCACGTCCCTCTCCTTGTGGGCGGAGCGGACGCGGGCGACGTCCCTCAGGAACGCCTGCTCCCCCCGCGCCCCCGTCACCACCATCCACTCGATCTCCTCGGGACTGCGGAACTCGTTGAGGGTGCGGATCAGGTACTCGGTGTCCCCCTCGCGGATGGATCCCCCGGCGAGGTTCACGTTCTCGCTGCTCAGGCGGGCGATCACGTCGTCGATGGTCAGGCCCCGGGCGTGGAGGGCGTCCTCGGAGACCTCGATCCCCACCTCCCGCTCCAGGCCCCCCTGCACCTTCACCGCGGCCACGCCCGGGACCATCTCCAGGCGCCGCGCCACCTCGTCGTCGGCGATCCGCCGGAGCGCGTACAGGTCGTCCCCGCCCGCCAGGGCGATCCGCAGCACCGGGTCCCGGGAGGGGTCGTAGCGGAGCAGGAGGGGCCGCTGGGTGCCCTCGGGCAGGGTGACCAGGGCGGCCCTCTCCCGCACCGACTGGGACGCCTCGTCCATGGAGGTCCCCCAGGCGAACTCCAGGACCACGTCCGACTGCCCCGCCCGGGAGATCGACTGGAGGGAGACCAGCCCCGCAGTGGTGGACAGGGACTGCTCCAGGGGGCGGCTGACCTGCTCCTCCACCTCCTGGGGGGCCGCCCCGTCGTAGACCGTCCGGAGGGTCAGGGTGGGGTAGGCCAGGTCCGGCATCAGGCCCAGGGGCAGCCGCGCCAGGGACACGGCGCCGAAGACCATGAACGCCAGGACCGCCATCACCGTGGCGACGGGGCGGTCCACCACCGCGCCGACGAAGCGGGACGTGGCGTCGGGGCCGGGCGCGTCGGGGCGGGTGCTCTCGGGTCCGGGGTGGTTCACGATTCCCGTCCGTGGGGGCCGGAGGAGGTGGAGCCGACGTGGGACCGGCCTCAGCCGGCGGCCGCCGCGCCCTCGGTGGTCCCGCCCGGGGAGCCCGCCGCGGGGGGCGCCGGATCGTCCTTGCCGGGCTTCGGGACCGGCTCGCCGTCGGGGCCCACCACGTCCACCTCGGCCCCCGCCTTCAGGGCCGCCTGGCCCACCACCACGATGGGGTCCCCCGGGGCGATCCCGGCGCGCACCTCCACCCGGTCCCGGTCCTCGAAGCCCAGGTCCAGGGCCACCCGCTCGGCCTTGCCCTCCTTCGCCCGCCAGGCGAAGGGGCGCCCCTCGTCGTAGACTACCGCCTTCTTGGGGATCAGCACCGCCGACTCCCGGGTCTCGGAGACGATGGAGGCCCGCACCAGCATCCCCGGGCGGAGGGGGCCGGCGGCGCCGGGGGCGACGGCAAGGGTGACCTTCACCGTGCCGGTCTTGGGGTCCACCACCGGGGCGAGGCGCGCCACCTCGGCGGGGACGGGCTCGCCGCCGACGGTCTCCGAGACCAGGCGAGCGGCCATCCCCGGGGAGAGGCGGGCGAGGTCCCTCTCGGGGAGGTGCACGTCCACCACCAGGTGGTCCAGGTCGGCGAGGGCGAACGCCACCATCGGGGGAGCCACGTTCTCGCCGGTCCTCACGCCCCGGGCGGTCACCGTCCCGGCGATGGGGGCCCGGACGGTGGCGGCGTCGAAGGCGTCCTGGGCCTCCCGGAGCGCCAGCTCCGCGGCCTCCCGGGACCGGACCGCCAGGTCCCACTCGGCCTGGGCGACGAAGCCCTTCTCGTGGAGGGGCCGCAGCCGGTCCTCGTCGGCCCTCCGCTGGGCGATCTCCGCCTCCGCCCGCCGCAGGGCGCCCGCCAGGGAGGGGTTGTCGAGCACGGCGAGGACCTGCCCCCGGGCGACCCGATCCCCCTCCTCCACCCGGACCTCCCGCACGGTGCCGGCGACCTCCACCGCCAGGTCCGCCCGGACCGCGGCGTCGACCGTGGAGGTCCCGTCGAGGGTGGCGGTGACGGCGTCCAGGACCGCGGGCTGCACGCGGACCGCGGGCTTGGGCGGGGCCTCGTCCTCCTTGGCGTCCTCCTCGGCGCCGGACCCGCCGCACGCGGCGCCGGCGGCGAGGAGCGCCCCGACGAGGGCGGCGCGCAGGAAGCTCGGGAGGGGGGAACGGGCGATCATGCTGGCGGTCCTGGGCCCGGGGGCGGGCGAGCGGGGGCGACGGGCGGTCCTACGGCGGGGGGCCGGGGATTATTGCACGCCTCGCCCCTCGGAGCGGCGATGGTCCGCCCCTTGCTGAAAGGCCGGTCGGGGAAAGGACGGTCCGATGCCCGACCACACCGAAACCGGCCAGATCCAGCTCGCTTGCGTCGGCACCGGCGCCCTCGCCGAGGCCCTGGTCCTCACCCTGGTGGAGCGGGGGATGGGGGTCCGCGCCTGCCTGCGGACCCCGGGGGGCAGGCGCGCGGCCCGCGCCGCGGGAGCCCCGGTCCACGCCTCCCCCACGGAGGCGGCGGCGGGGTGCGGGATCGTGCTCTCCCTCCACGACGACGCCGGGGCGGCGCGACAGGCGGCGCTGGGCGCGTCGGGGCTGGTCGCCGGCCTCTCCGCGGAGGCCACGTGGGTCGAGATGACCACCCTGGATCCCGGGACCGCCACGTACTTCGCCTGCGCCGCGGCGGGGGCGGGGGCGCGGTTCGTGGACGCCCCCCTGTTGGCGGGCAGCGGCAGCGCGGGCAGCGAGGACCTCCCGGTGGTCCTGGCGGGGGGCGATCCGGCGGACGTGGGGCGGATCACCCCGGTGCTGGAGGCGGTGGGCTGCCGCGTCCTGTACGCCGGCCCGGTGGGATCGGGATGCACGCTGCTCGCCGCGGTCGCTGCGGTGACGGGCCCCCTGGAGGTGGCGATCCGCGAGGCCCGAGCCCTCCTCTCCGCCGGCCCCGTGGAGCTGGACCGCCTCCGGGCGGCGCTCCTGCTCCGGGGGGTGGGCGCTCCCGCACTGGACGCCCTGGCCGGGGACGAGCACCCCCTACCCTCCCCCGAGGGCCGCCGGAGCGCCTGCCGGGCGACCCGCCGCGCCCTGGCCCTGGCGCTGGAGATCGCGGACGGGCAGGACCTGTCCCTCCCCGTGGCCGCCGTGACCCGCGAGGTCCTGGGCCGGGGCCTTCCCCGCCCCGCGCCGGGCGCGGGAGCCGCCGCCAGCCCTGGCTGAGCTATACTCCGGCGCGGAATGGGACTTCCATGCGCCGGCTCCGCCTCCTCACACCCCTGATGGTCCTCCTCGCGGCCTGCGAGGCGCCGGCGGACGACGACGTCGTCGCCCCGGCGAACCACCTGCCCCGGGTCGCCGCCGATCCGACGGTGGCGAGCGACTCCGCCACGCCCACCGTCGCCTACGTCCTCTCGGACGAGGACGGCGATCCCTGCTCGGTGGACGTGGAGTGGTCCCTGGACGGCTTGCGGTACCAGGCCGCCACCCGCGCGGGGGGGGACGACCCCGCCGACCTCCCGGCGACGGCGGAGGGGATCGCCTACTCGTTCTCGTGGGACGCGGAGGCGGACGTGGGCGGACAGCCGGCCTCCGCGGCGTGGCTCCGGTTCACCCCCCGGGATCCCCTGGGCCGCGGCCCCTCCACCCACGTCCAGGCCTCCTTCGCCCTCCCGGGCCCGCAGGTCCGGGGCGACCTCCTCTCCCGGACCTTCTCGACCGCCGACGTGGGACTGGACCAGATCGGGATCGCCCTGGCCCTGATGGATGTCCAGGGGGATGAACCCGTGCTGCCCCCCGCGGGCCCCGTCCTGGACGGCGCCGACACCGTCACGCCCGGCGTCGACGGCGAAGCGTGGTCCTACACGCTGCCCCTCCCCGAGACGCCGCCCTCGCAGCACCTCCAGCCCTGGCCCATCGCCGACGGCGTGGACAGCCTGATCGCCCTGTACGTCCCGGTGGCCTACGTGGACGAGGACGGCGACGGCGGCCTGGGCGAGGAGGAGGCCGTCGTCGCCACCTCGGTCCGGCTCTTCGTGGTGGCGCTGGACTACGGAGAGGCGCCACCCGCAGGCTACCCCGAGGCGGGCTGGTACGGCCTGAGCTTCGAGGGGGGCGGCAGCGAGACGTCCCTGACGGACCTGGACGCCCCCGTAGACCTGTACCTGTGGGCGAACGAGGTCCACTCGGGGACGCTGGCGGGGAGCCTGGACACCTCGGCCCTCGGCGGCCTGGAGTCGGGCAGCTACCGGCTCGGGGCGCTGGCCACCACCCTCCACGGCGTCCTGGACGAGCTCGCCTCCGTCCCCCTGGACGGCCTCGGGACCGGCGAGGCGCCCCCCGCCAGCATCGGGTTCGAGATGGACCTGCCCGCCGTCCCGGGGGACCACCTGCTGGGGCCGTACTTCGGCACCTCCCACTCCCTGGCGTTCGAGTCCCTGCTGGTGTACCGGGACGCCGACGGAAACGGGGTGTACGAGGCGAGCGCCGACCCCGTGGTGGCCGGGGTGGCCCCCGCGGGGACCACCGAGGGGTCCGCGTCGTGGGAGGGGTTGCTCTACGTCGAGGGGGCGCTGGTGCGGGAGGCCCTGTACTACTACGTCACCACCGGCTGCGCCGGCGGCTGGAGCCGCTTCACCTTCGACGGCGAGACCTCCGCGGTCCTGGGCTGCGCCCCCCTGGACGCCTTCCTGGAGGGCGCGGCGGCCGAGGGGCCGGGATCGATCGACCCTGCCTGACCCCGCCGCCGCCGTTCAGGCGGTGGCTTCCCGCCCCTCGAGGATCCGCTGGCGCTTGAAGTTGCTGTTGCGGATGTACTTCCGGGTGAAGGCGAGGGCCTTCTTGGTCACCTTGCCCACCGGCTCCATCGGCTTGCTGGTCAGCGCGCTGCTCACCCGCTCGTCGATGAGGACCTTCATCAGCTTCGACGGGAACTTCCCGCTCTGGCTGAGGAAGAGGAGCGTGTTGAAGTACTTGTCCTCCCGCCGCCCGAAGGAGCGGTTGTAGATCTCCGCCTTCTCGTCGACGATGAGGTTGTCCTTGACCGCCTGCTGGTAGATCCCCGTCTCGGGGTAGAGGATCAGGCTGAAGGCCTGGAGCCGGAAGGGCTTGGGCAGGTCGGAGATCAGCCGCAGCGTCTCCCGCCGGTCCTCGTCGGTCTCCCACGGGATGTCGTAGATGAAGTCGTACTGGGGCGGCGCGGTGCGGTCCGTGTACTTGGCGATGATCTCCGCGGCCTTGATGATCCGCTCGTTGTTCATCGAGGTCCGCTTGAACAGCGTCTGGGTCTGCTTCGAGCCGCTCTCGATGCCCATCTGGACGGTGTGCAGCCCGCACTCCACCAGGGCCTTGTACTTCTCGTCGGTGATGGACGTCGGGCTCGCCAGGATGAAGAAGGGCAGCCCGACCCTCTTCTTGTACTCCTGGCTGAAGAGCTGGATGTCCTCGAGCTTGCGGGCGAAGAACACGTCGTCGCTGAACCACAGGTAGTTCACGAACGAGAAGCGCTTGGCGACCTCCTCGATCTCGCGGACGACGTTCTCGACGGAGCGGAAGCGCACGAACTTCTGCCCCTTGTACATGTCCCACAGCGTCGAGTTGATGCAGTAGGTGCACCGGTAGGGGCACCCCCGACTCGTCATGGTCTGGTAGCCGATCTTCTTGAACATCCGGCTGATGGTGCCGTTCTGGAGGTACCTGCGGAGCAGGTCCTCGCTCATGGGCCGGATCTTGTCCTCCCACAGGATGTGGTGCCCCTCCAGGACGAAGTCCGGGAACGGGTACCGGTCCAGGTCCTGCTCCAGGGGCGGCATCGGGTTGCGGACGACCTCGCCGTCCTTGCGGAAGACCAGGCTGGGGATGTCTTCCCACGAGCCCTGGTCGGCGACGCGGCGGGCGAGCTGGACGATGGGGTCCTCCCCCTCGCCCGAGATCACCACGTCGGCGTAGTCCAGGCACTCGGCGGGGCGGATGGTCGGGTGGATCCCCCCCCACACCTGGAACATGCCGGGGTGCTCCCGCCGGATCGCCTCGGAGATCTCCACCCCCGACTGGAAGTAGTTGGTCATCAGCGAGGTGCAGATCATCCCGCTCCCGGACGCCAGCTCGCACAGGTCGTCGAGGACCTTGCGGCTGTAACGCTGGTCGGCGTTGATCTGCAGGTCGACCTGCCCGTCCCCGGCGAAGTCGGGGAGGTTGACGAACACCACCTCGTGCCCGTCGTTGCGGAGGCACTGGCTGAGGACGCGCAGTCCCAGCGCGGAGATGTCGGGATAGGGATGGACCAGGGTGATCTTCATGTTCGCTCGTGCCTCTTCGTCCCGTCTCGCGCGGCGTCCGTCCCGGGCTGACGGAGCGCCCTCGGAAGTTTGAGCCGGAGGGTCGAACCTGACGTATCGTCAGTTTCGACGCCTCCCTTACTTAGCCGACCTTCGGGGGAGTGTCAAAGCCGATCCGCAGGCACCGCCGGAAGGGTCGCCGCTCCGGCCGTCCGGGGGATCCCGCCGTTCTCATCGGCTCGCCGGGCGATTGGTTTGGGCGCGGCGGCGAGGAGGCTATAATGGCAGCCGCCGCGCAGGATCGCACCTTCCACGGACGAGGGCGGCGACGAGGCCCGCGATCCCGGCGGGGGCGTAGGGGACGTTTCGGGTGAGCATGCAAGGCGCTCCGGTCCATTTCGGCCGCTACAAGCTGGTCAGCCTCCTCGGCGAAGGGGGCATGGCGAAGGTCTACCGGGCGGTCCTCTCGGGTCCCATGGGGTTCGAGAAGGAGGTCGCCCTCAAGAAGATCGACAGCCGCCTCACCCAGGACGACCGGTTCGTCAAGGCGCTGATCAACGAGGCGCGCCTCGGGGGGCAGCTCCGTCACAAGAACATCGTCGAGGTCTACGAGTTCGACCAGTTCGAGGGCGACTACTTCCTGGCGATGGAGTTCGTCGACGGCTGGACCCTCGACTCCGTGCTCCGGACCTGCCGCAAGGAGGGCCGCTACCTGCCTCCCGGGGTGGTGCTCGACGTCGCCATCCAGATCTGCCGGGGCCTGGAGTTCGCCCACTCGCTGAGGGACAAGGACGGCCAGGAGATGCACTTGGTCCACCGGGACCTGAAGCCGGCGAACGTCATCGTCAGCCGGAGCGGCGACGTGAAGATCATGGACTTCGGGATCGCCAAGGCGGACTCGAACCTCTACAAGACCACCGCCGCCGACGTGACCAAGGGCACGCCCATCTACATGTCGCCGGAGCAGGTCCGGGGGGAGGCCCTCGACGCCCGGTCGGACCTCTTCTCCCTGGGCTCGATCATCCACGAGCTGGCCACTTTGCGGGTGGTCTTCGGGGGCGACCAGCTCCTGACGATCATGCACAAGGTCCTCCAGGCCGACGTCCGGGAGGCGGTGGATCGGGCGGAGGAGCGGGTCGCCGGCCTCGGACCCGTGCTCTCCCGGGCGATGGCCCGGAACGCCGGCGACCGCTTCCCCACCGCCCGGGAGCTCCAGCGGGAGCTGGAGCGCCTCCGCGCCGCCCTCCCCCCGGAGCTGGGGGCCTGCTCCCTCCCCGCCTTCCTCGACGACCTCGGGCGGTGGGGCACCGGCGGCGAGGGCGCCGACGCCGACTCCGGCGAGGACGCGCGCTCCATGCCCACGGGGACCCAGAGCCTGGAGAGCACCCGGGCCGTGGCCGAGGGCAACAGCGGCCTCGGCTCCTTCACCCGGGCCTTCCTGGAGACGGGGAAGACCGAGGCCCGCCGCCAGGGGCCGGTGCCCATCGGTCCAGGATCCCAATCGGATCAAGTGGCCAGCGCGGGGGGGGCGGTCGCGCCGAACCCGCTGACCGAGCGGGCCCGGGGCTTCTTCGACACCTCCGCGGAGGGCCCGTCCACCACCGAGCGCCTGGCAACCGGGGCGGTGCGCCAGCGCCAGAAGCTGATGATCCTCGCCGCCACCGGAGCCATCGTGGTGCTGAGCGGCGCGATCCTCTGGCAGTTCCTGCGGGGAGGAGGCGCGGGCACGGGATCGGAGGAGATCCCCGCCGCCTCCACGCCCCCGGTGGAGGCGCCGGCCGCCACCGGCGGGCAGGAGCCCCCGGCGGTCGCCCGTCCCATCGAGGTCACTCCCGCCGAGGCGCCGCCGGAGGCCCCCGCGGAGCCCACCCCGGCGGAGGTCCCCAAGGCCGCGCCGCCCCGCGTCGCCCAGGTGGAGGTCTCCAAGACCGCGAAGGCGCCCACCCCCGCGAGGGCGCCCGATCCCACCCCGTCGCCGCCCCCCGAGACCCGCCCCAAGGCCCCCGAGCCGACGGTCGCCGCGGCGACCCCGACGCCGGCCGGGCGGGGGAAGATCCGGGTCAACTCCAAGCCCTGGTCCCACGTGTACCTGGACGGCCAGCCCATCGGCCAGACCCCTCGCCGGGACTACGAGGTCTCGGCGGGCAGCCACGTCCTCACGCTGCGGTGCGGCTCCTGCGCCACCCCCCAGCAGAAGGAGGTCCCCTTCTCGGTCGAGCCCGGGCAGACGAAGGACATCGGACTGGTGCAGTTCCAGGACTGAGGGGCGGGATCTGGGCGGGGAGGAGGCGGGCGCTCAGGACTTGCCGCGCTTGATCTCCACCTTCTCGAGGACCACGTCCTCCAGCGGCTTGTCCCGGGGGTTCTTGGGGACCCGGGCGATCTCCTTCACCAGCCCGACCTCCTTGCACTCGCCGAACACCGTGTGCTTGCCGTTGAGCCAGGGGGTCGCCTTCTCGGTGACGAAGAACTGGGAGCCGTTGGTGTTGGGCCCCGAGTTCGCCATCGCCAGGATCCCCGGCTTGTCCAGCTTGAGGTCCGGGACGATCTCGTCCTCGAACTTGTAGCCCGGCCCGCCGGTCCCCCGACCCAGGGGGTCGCCGGCCTGGATCATGAAGTCCGGGATCACCCGGTGGAAGATCGTGCCGTCGTAGAGCGGCACTCCCTTCTTCACCTGCCCGTCCCGGGGATCGGTCCACTCCTTCGTCCCCTCGGCGAGGCCGACGAAGTTGGCGACGGTCTTGGGTGCCTTGGCGGGGAAGAGGGCGCAGGTCAGCTTGCCCTTGCTGGTGTGCAGCACGGCGGTCAGGGGCTGGTCGGGGTCGATCCCCGTCTCCTGGAGGTGGGCCGCGCGCGCGGCGGTGGCGGCGGCGGCCTTGGCCTCGTCGAGCTTCTTCTGGAGCCCGTCCACCCGGCCCTGGAGCTGGGAGTTCTCCGCCTCGAGGTTCGAGACCTTCTCCTTGAGGCGGCTGTTCTCTTCCTTCAGCTCCGCCGTGCAGCCCGCCAGGGGGAGCGCCGCGACCAGGCTCAGGGCCTGGACGGTACGGATCGGGGACATGGGGACCTCCGCGCTCCCGGGCCCGCGGGGCGGGAGCGGCGGGGATCCTGGGGCGCCCCCGGACCGCCTGTCAAGGCCCGTGGCCGCCTTGCCGCGCCCCGGGTCCCGTGCTAGGGTTCCGCCCCCCGGATCCCACCAGCCGCGGGGGCGCGCGACGGGGCCGGCGCCCCGCCCCAGGAGCCGTCATGGCCCAGCCCGACAAGGGCCTCCAAGGTCGCCGAGTCCAGGTCCTGTTGCGGGACCCCCTCGTCCGGGGGCGCAACCGGATGGCAGAGAAGCAGCTCCTGTTGCACCAGCACGTGATCGAGGTCGTCGGCACGGTGACGGACCACGTCGACGGCGGCCTGCTGATGCGGATCGACGAGCTCTGGGACGAGCGGGGCGACAGGGTGGATCCCCCACCCTTCGCCGAGGTGCTGGTGCCCGCCTCCAAGATCGACCTGGTGGTCCTGGCCTGAGGAGGGATGCCCGGGTCAGTCCCGGAGCGCCCGCGAGAGGCCGAAGACGAGGGTCGCCAGGGGGGTCAGCGCGGTCCACCCGGTGGCCACCGCCCCCGAGCGGGCGGCGGCGCCCAGGACCACCAGAACGCTGCCGGCCAGCAGCCCGGCGGCCAGGGCCACCAGCACCGCGGACCCCGCCCCCTCCCGGCGTCGCCGCCCCGCGAGGCCGGTGCCCAGCAGGGCCAGGCCCGGACACAGCGCGGCCCACGCGGCGCGTTCGGCCACCACCGCCCTCTCGGCGTGCCCGGACCGGCCCAGCCCCTCCAGCACCCTCGCCCGGGTCCGCAGCGCCGGGGTGGACACGGCGGCGAGGTCCCGCCCGAGGCCCGTGAAGTCGTCGGGGGTGGCGGGGACCACCACCGGCGCCGCTCCCCCCTCCGCCGTCGCCACCCAGGCCGATCCCCCCCAGGCCAGCTCCCGGATCCGGGACGCCTCGCCGAACCCACCGGGGCCACGGCGAGGGAGCAACCGCACCCCCCGCAGCCGCGCCCCGCCGTCGGCGACCTCGTCGGCGACCAGCACGCCCCCCGGCCACAGGAACGCTCCCCCCGGCGTGGGATCCGCGTAAACACCCGCCCTCTCCCCCAGGGCCGCCCTCCCCGCGGGGCGCGGCCCGGCGCCGATCCAGGCGGTGAGCCCCGCCGCCAGCAGGCCGACCGCCAGGGCGGGCAGAGCGCGGCGGAGGGGACCGGCCCCGGCGCAGGCCCAGGCCGCCCTCTCGCCCCGCCCCGCCGCCCGGAGCTCCGCCACCAGCGTCCCGGCGAGGCAGGCGACGGGGACGCCCATGTGCAGCGCCTCGGGCAGGGCCGCCGCCAGGGCCCGGACGCCGTCCCGGGCGACGACGGCCCGGGCTTCCAGGCCGAAGACCCCCAGGTACACCGCCACCGCCGCCAGCAGGACGAGGGCCGTCCATCCGGCGCAGTCCAGGAAGCGCCGCCTGCCCACCGTCATCGCCGCGCCCCCCGGGGCACCCGGTGGAGGAGGACCCAGCCCACCGCGGCGGGGGCCAGCAACACCCCCGCGGGCACCCAGGCCGCCACCGCGGGGGGCAGGCCGATCCCCCGGGGGGGCGCCCTCACCGCCCCGTCCCCCCAGCGCATCGCGCCGTACCAGGCCAGCCCCGCGGCCAGGGCCAGCAGGACCGAGCGGCCGAGCCCCCCGCGCCTCCCGTGGAGCCCCGCGGGGACCGCCAGCAGCACCAGCACCAGGGAGGACGCCGGGAAGGCCATCCGCTTGTGCCACGCCAGCGCGGGCCCCGGATCGGACCGGCCCAGGGCCGCGTTCCGCGCCACCAGCTCCCGGAGATCGCCGGGGAAGAGCTCGTAGGCCCCCCGGGAGGGCCGCCCGCCCCGCAGGGGCACGTCCAGGACCAGCCGCCCGAAGCGCATGCGCCCCTCCCCGAGGGTCGGATCGGGCAGGGCCCACTCCCCCTCCTCCAGGACCACGCGCAGCGCTCCCCCGCCGGGTGCGGGACCCGCCTCGCCCCTCGCCGCCGTCCCCGCCGAGCCCCCCTCGGCCACCACCAGCACGTCCACGAGGCGCCCCCCCTCCACCCGCCCCAGGAGGCGCCAGCCCCCCGCCTCCACGTCCACCGGACCGTCGCCGAGGGGCCCCCAGCCCCGCCCCGCCTCCGCCAGGGCCGCCCGCAGCCCGTACCGCCCCCACGGCTCCCCCCAGGCGGCCAGGCCCCCCGAGACCACGCCGACGACGGCCCCGGAGAGCAGCATCGCCGGCAGCAGCCGGGCGGGGGAGGCCCCGGCGAGGCGGAAGGCGTCCCATCCCCCCGACTCCCGGAAGCGGGCCAGCACCGTCGTCGCCCCGGCAAAGAGGGCCAGGGGCAGGGCGAACGCCGCCAGGGGCACTGCGATCCAGGCCACCAGGGCCGCCAGGGGCGCCGTCCGCAGCAGGGTGAAGGAGGCGGGCACCGAGGCGACCTGCCCCAGCCGCGCCGCCACCGCGAGCCCCACCAGGAGGACCGCCGCCAGCCCGGTGGCCGCCGCGATCCGCCGGATCAGCCAGCGGTCGAGGGTCATCCCTCCCCGTCCTCCGGGGCCCGACCGCCCCGACAGATGGCGCCGGTCACCCCAAAGGGTCGTGATCCCGCGCAGTTGCCGACTTTGACCTCAGGTCCCGGAGGTGTTAGAATCCCGCTCCGCGCTCCTCCTGCCCCCGCGGGGGAGCGCCCGCTCTGGGGCACGGAGACTGAATGGCGTTCAACATCGGTGACAAGGCGGTCTACCCGAACCACGGGGTCGGAGTGATCGAGGGGATAGACAGCCGTGAGATCGCGGGGCACAAGCAGAACTTCTACGTCCTCCGGATCCTCGAGAACAACATGATCGTGCTGGTGCCCCTCTACGGAGCGGCATCGGCGGGGATGCGCGAGGTCACGGCGGCGGACGAGATCGAGAAGGTATTCGACATCCTCCGGGAGAGGGACGTCAAGCTCGACCAGCAGACGTGGAACCGCCGGCAGCGGGAGTACCTCGGCCGCATCAAGACCGGATCCATCTTCGAGGTGGCCCGGGTCCTCCGGGACCTCTCGGTCCTCAAGACGACGAAGGGTGAGAAGAACCTGTCCTTCGGCGAGCGCAAGATGTTCGACAACGCCCGCAACCTGCTGGTGCGGGAGCTGGCGGTCGCCAAGGACATGAGCATCGACGACGCGGACGTCCTGGTCGCCGGCCTCCTGGGCGAGGTCCCCGAGCCCGGGGAGGCCTGAGGCGCAGGCCCAGGCGCCGCCCCGAGCCCCCCATGCCGTGGCGCGTGGACGAGCGGACCTGCATCGGGTGCAGCGTCTGCACCGACGCCTCCCCCGAGGTCTTCTGGCTCGACGAGGACGCCGGCTTCGCCCGGGTGAAGGCCCCCTCGGCCCCCGAGGATCGGCCGGACTGCCGGGAGGCGGGGCGGGGCTGCCCCGTCGAGGCGATCTCCTTCACGGAACGAGAGGAAGGGGGCGAGACCGAAGAGGAGTCCTGACCCCGCCCGCGGCCCGGCCCCCATCACCCCCGGGGACGGATCCGCCGGGACCGCGCTCCCAGGGCCCCGCCTGCCGCCACCAGCGCGGCGGCCGCTCCCCCCGCCGCGCCCGCGCTCCCGCCGCAGCCGCAGGTCCCCTCGAAGTCCTGGGCGGGCGGTGCCGACCCGGCCGCGTCGTCGTCGGCGGAGCCGGCGTCGTCGTCCCCCGGGGGGCCGGTGTCGTCGTCGGGGGGCGGGCCCACGTCGTCCCGGCCGTCGCAGTCGCCATCGACACCGTCCCCGTCGACCTCCTCGGCGCCGGGATGGACCTCGGGATCCGCGTCGTCACAGTCGTCGCCGCCGCACACCGCCGCCCGGGATCCGTCGCCGTCCGCGTCCGCCTGCTCGGGGGCGCAGGCGTGGACGTCCACGGTGTCGAAGTCGGAGCAGGCGTCCTCGGCGACGACCGACAGCATGACCTCGTAGTCCCCGGGGGCCTCGAAGACGTGGGTGACCACGGCGCCGGCGAGGTCGACGGCGAAGTCCTGATCGATGTCCCACCCGTAGGTGGCGATGGTGCCCAGGGAGCCCGTGGCGTCCAGCTCGATGGCCTCCCCCGCGACCCCGGCGACGTCCCTCCCCACCGCGACCAGCCCCGCGTCGCACACGGGCACGCCCACGGCGTCGATCTCGAAGTCCGAGGACTGCCAGCCCTCCTCGCTGCCGTCGTCCCCCTCGGCGGTCCAGGAGGTCCGGGACGGGTCCTCGAAGATGGTGATGGAGCCCGAGGGCAGCACCACGACGTAGTGGTGGGGGAGGTCCCGGAAGCCGTACAGTCCGGCGAAGTCGTCGCTCTCGTCCCCGGGCTCGTTGCCGGGACACGAGTCGACCCATCCCTCGCGGTAGATCGTGACCAGGGTGGCGAGGTCCCACCCCGCGGGGAAGCCGGCGAGGTCCCCGGTGTCGCTGCCCCAGACGGTGTACTCGATGCCCTCGTTGGGGAAGGGCCCGTGGTCGATGGAGGGCAGGACCACCACCGACACCGACGGAGCCGGCAGCTCGAACAGGATCCCCTGGGCGCCGGACTGGGTCCAGGAGAGGTCGGCCTCGGCGAGGGCGTCGGCGGAGGGGCCCGCGACCATGCTGTAGCCGAAGTCGCAAGGGTTCGAGAAGCCCTGGGCCTCGCTGCCCCCGGACAGGTAGGTCGCGAAGGAGACGGGAGGGGCGATCCCGGGCACGCTGAGGGCGTCGAGGGTGGACCGATCGGTGACCACCCAAGCGGCGGCGAGGGCCGGCGTCGAGGGGAGGAGCAGGGCGAGGGCGAGGACGGGCGCCGGGGAGCGGACCATGAGGTGATCCCTGGGTGGGCCCGCCGGCGACTCCCGGCCCGCTTTCGGGTAGGCTCCCGCCGGGTCCCAGGAGTAGCTCTACCATGAACGGGCGGCCGGCGGTGGATGGGGCCGGGGGGCGGGTGCTGCTGGCGACCCGGAACCCGGGGAAGGTGCGGGAGTTGCGGGCCCTGCTGGCCGGGGAGGGGATCGAGGTGCTCTCGGCGGGCGACGTGCCCGGCGCGCCCGACGTCCCGGAGACGGGGGCGACCTTCCGCGAGAACGCCTTGCTGAAGGCCCACGCCCTGGCGGCCCCGGGCCTGCTCGCCGTGGCCGACGACTCCGGCCTGGAGGTCGACGCCCTGGGCGGGGCCCCGGGGGTCCGCTCGGCGCGCTACGCCGGGGAACCCAAGGACGACGCCCGGAACTCCCGTCGGCTGCTGGACGAACTGGAGGGTGTGCCCGACGAGGGCCGCGCCGCCCGCTTCCGGTGCGCCCTGGCCCTGGTGGCCGACGGCCAGGAGGCGGTCTTCGAGGGGACCTGCGAGGGGCGGATCGCCAGGGAGCCCCGGGGCGTGGGGGGCTTCGGCTACGATCCGGTGTTCCTGCCGGACGGTGGAACGCGGACGATGGCGGAGCTCTCGGACGCCGAGAAGAACGCCATCAGCCACCGCGGGCGGGCGTTCGCGGCGGCGAGGGAGACGATCGTGACCTGGGCGCGCCGCGCCTCCGAGGCGTGATCGACGATGCCGAACCCGTGGATGACCCCGACCCACCGCGCGTTCATCGCGGTGAGCCTGCTGTGGCTCGTCTACGAGCTGGCATTCGGGCTCCTCCCCTCGCGCCGCGGGGCCGGGGAGGGCCGGGCCGACGCGGGCTCGTGGTGGTGGCTGACCCTGTCGGTGACATCGGGGGTGCTCCTGTCGGGGGCGGTGGCCCGGCACACCCACGTGCTGGCGCCCTCGGCGGCGGTGGCCACCGACCTGATGGGCATCGCCCTGGTGGCCGCCGGCTTCGCCCTGCGGGCGCGGGCGATGTCCGAGCTGGGGCGCTCCTTCACCACCCGGGTGGCGGTGGACAGGGACCAGCGGGTGGTGGACACCGGCCCCTACTCCCGGGTGCGCCACCCCGCCTACCTGGGGGACCTCGTCGCCTTCGCGGGGATCGGCCTCGGGCAGGCCAGCGCGGTCTCGGCGGCCCTGCTGTGGCTCCTGTGCGTCCCCCCCCTCCTCTACCGGATCCGCGTCGAGGAGGCAGCCCTGGGGGCGGTGCTGGGGGAGTCCTGGCGCGCCTACGCCGCCCGCACCCCCGCCCTCCTCCCCTTCCCCCGCCCCGGCCGCCCCCTCCCTTGACAATCCCCCCGCCCGCGCCGACAATCCCGCCGCCTTCGGCTCGTGGGGAGATAGCTCAGTTGGCTAGAGCGTCGGATTGTGGCTCCGAAGGTCTCGGGTTCGAGTCCCGGTCTCCCTACCACTTCCCGCCTCGGCCCCTCTTCCGGGACTCGACCCGGCGGCAGGATGCCGCAAGGGGACTTCCGCGAAGCGGAAGCCCGAAGGGCGCCGTCCGTGACGGACGGCGTCAGCGGGCGCGTGGCGCAGCCAGTGGCTGAAAAGCGGCCGTGACGGCCGCGTCAGCCACGCGCCCCGGCCCTGGAGGCCCCGTCCCGGACGGGCGGGGCCGGAAGGGTCGAGTCCCGGTCTCCCTACCACCGCCTACTTGCTTGATTCGACAGCGGTCTTCTCCGGCGTGACGACCTTAGGGCCAGCAGGGATTCGATCAGCGGTCCGGGTTGAGGTAAGGTCCGGAAATCGCGACCAGTCCTCACGGTGGACCTGAAGGGACTTGCCGTTGCCCCGCACGTCGTCCGGCGTGATGGTAACCCTGAGCAGGATCTGCTCGCCTACCCGATAGCCCACGCCATAGCCGGTGTGCAGATCGAACAGGGTTCGCCTCCCCATCAGGATGTAGTCACACCACCGATCCTTGTGGCGACATGCGAGGACGTACATCAGGTCGGGCGTACGCTGCGTCGCGACCTGGGGCCATCCGAAGCTGAACTTTGCGGCGTAGCCACCCAGGCGTGCGCGTGCCTGCGCATTGGCAGCCTTGACCTGGATGCGGTTCAGGACGCCCGTATCGTCGTTCACAACGAAAACGTCCTCGCCGATGTCCACCTCCGGGATCGCGACGTTGTAGCCTCGGATGAGGAACTCCGCCATGACCGCGAACTGGCCGCTCTTGCCGAGATACAGGCCACCTCGCGCCATCAGAAGATCCGGGCGACTTCACGCTGGTTCACGGGGTCGAACAGCACTGCGCCACCGAGATCCCGGATCTGCTCGCGGGTCAGGCCAGTCAACATCGTAGCGACCTGGGGCCACATCGGTCCATGGATCCGCTCGAAGTCCAGGAGCGTGTCATACCCGATGAATACGTTCGGGGCGGGGTGCACTCCCGGGAAGCGGTGGTCGATGATGCGCCGTGAGCGCGGATGAAGCGCATAGGAGCAACCGTCGGCCTGCTGACCGAATAGCACCAGGATCGGCTCCAGGCTGGCGCTCGGGTCGCTACCTGCGCGCATCATCGAGCGGTCTCCACCCCGACGGCAATCCCATGGCCGTCGACCTCACGGTCCACCTCACCGACTTCAAAGCCCAGGGGCGTGACGTGGTGGCGACCCATCAGGGCGAGGAAGGCGGCGACGGGCATCCCGGCCAGCTCCGCCGCCTTGCCGTACCCGAGCCGGCGCTCCCGGACCTGCTCGACCAGCCAGAGCGCACGCATCTCGGCGGCGATGTCGTCGGGGGACCAGGGGTGGTGCCGCAGTGCCTCCCTGGGCAGCCGGACGGGGACGGTCAGGGACTCGGATGTGGCGTCGGACATGGGCTCAGTATAGTCCCGGCCGGGGAGACGGGCACGACCATCGAGCGGGCTCCGGCATCGGGGGCGGCAGCCGGAGCGATGGGGAATCGGCGCTTTAGAACTATACTTCTTATAACCATGGTCCTAAGATCCGACCATGCTCCCGCCGCCCCCTGGGTACGTCTTCAATCGGGCCGCCGAGTGGCAGGGGCTCGCCCGCTTCGCCGCGGACGCCTCCGGCCACCCCGCGCTGGGGGTGGTCTACGGCCGGCGGCGCCAGGGAAAGTCGTTCCTGCTGCGGGCCCTGTGCCGCGAGATGGGTGGCTTCTGCTTCGAGGCGCCCGAGGCGACGGAGGCCGAGGCCCTGCGCCTCCTCGGGCAGCGCCTCGCCGAGCACCTGAAGGTGCCGGGGCGCCTAGCCTTCGACGGGTGGCCCGCCGCCGTGGCGGCGTTGATGGACCTGGGCGCGGGCGACCGGCCGGTCCCGGTGGTGCTCGACGAGTTCCCCCGGCTGGCGAGGGAGTGCCGGTCGTTGCCGTCGTTGATCCAGGCGGCCTTACCCCCGCGGACGGAGGACGGGAGCGCTTGCCGAACCCGGCTGATCCTGTGCGGCTCGGCCCTGTCGTTCATGACCCGCCTGCTGTCCGGCGAGTCGCCGCTCCGGGGACGCGCCAGTCTGGAGTTGATGCTCCACCCCTTCGACTACCGCCAGGCGGCGGCCTTCTGGGGGCTTCACGACCAACCCACCTTGGCGTTCCGGGTCTACGCGGTGGTCGGCGGGACGCCAGCCTACCGCCGGGAGTTCGTCTCGGAGGACGTTCCCCGGGGCGGGGACTTCGACGACTGGGTGCTGCGCACCGCGTTGAACCCCATGACGCCTCTGTTCCGGGAGGGCCGATACCTCCTCGCCGAGGAGCGGGACCTGAGGGACCTGGGCCTGTACCACTCGGTGCTCACGGCCATCTCCGAGGGGAGCACCACTCGGGGCTCCATCGCCGCGGCCCTCGGGCGCGCCTCCACGGACGTCGGACACCCCCTCGCCGTCCTGGAAGACACGGGCTTCGTCGAGCGACGCCAGGACACCTTCCGCCGCGGGGGATCCACCTGGCACGTCGCCGAGCCCATCGTGAGGTTCCACCACGCCATCACCCGCCCCTCCTGCTCGGCCTGGCAGGACCGGGCGACCGCCAGCGCGCTGTGGAAGCGGGCCCAGGAGACGTTCCGCTCCCGCCTGCTCGGCCCGGCGTTCGAGGACGTCTGCCGGACGTGGGTGCGCCGGTACGCGTCCGTGGAGACGATGGGGGACGTGGTGGTGGAGGTCGGATCGGGGGTCGTCCAGGACGCCCGGGCCAGGGCGAGGCACGAGGTGGACCTCGTCGCCTACGGGCTCCCCGACCCCGGCGGGCGTCGGCGGGTGCTGCTGATCGGCGAGGCGAAGTGGGGGAAGCGGATGGGGATGGAGGACGTGAGGCGGCTGGAGAGGGTCCGGGAGCTGCTGCGGGCACGGGACGACGTGGACGTGTCGGGATGCCGGATCGGGTGTTTCAGTGGGGTGGGGTTCGAGTCCGTGGCCGCGCAGGAGGCGGCCGGGGCGCTGCTCGTGGACGGAGATCGGTTGTACCAAGGATCCTGAGGACTCGCCCCTCGTGAGGGAGTACAATCCGCGCGCCATCCGGGCAGACGGAGGATCCCATGGGCGGAGAGAACGCGCGGCGGCGGTGGGCGTGGGGGCTCGCCCTCGTCGCCACCACCCTCGTCGGGTGCACCGACGGCACCCTGGTCCTGGACGACGACGACGACGCCGACGACGACGCCTCGGGGGATCCCGTCGCGGTGGCCTTCGCCGGGATCGCGGAGGGCGACCTGGTGAACGGCACCGCCACCGTGGGGGCCGACGTGACCGGGGGCGCTTCGCCCTACTCGGTGGCCCTCAGCCTCGACGACAGCGAGGTCGGCACCGACGACTCGGGGCCCTACTCCTTCGAGTGGGACACCACGTCGGCCTCCCGGGGGGAGCACGCCCTCTCCCTCGTCGTCACCGACGGCAACGGGGACGAGGCCAGCGCCACCGTCACCGTCACCGTCGACCAGCTCCCCACCATCGTGATCACCGCCCCCGGCGAGGGCGAGGGGGTCACGGGCCTCGTCACCCTCGCCGCCGAGGTGGAGGACGACGGCACGGGAGCCGTGGTGGAGGCGTCGCTCGACGGCGTCGTCTTCGCCGTCGACGACGTCGCCCCCTACGAGGGGATCGTGGACTCCTGCACCGCCCTCGCGGGCTCCCACGTCCTCTCGGCCGTGGTCACCGACTCCGCCGGACAGGTCGCCAGCGACGAGATCGGCGTCGAGATCGAGAGGTCCGACGCCGACGGCGACGGTGCCGACGCCTGCCTGGACTGCGACGACTCCGACGCCTCCGTCCACCCCGGCGCCGTGGAGGTCTGCGGCGACGCCATCGACCAGGACTGCGACGGCAGCCTCGGGAGCTGCCCCATCGAGATCGAGGACGTCGTCGGGCGCACCTACGCCGTGGACTACGCCACCGGCACGGTGACCGAGCCCGCGGGCGTCGGCGCCTACCTGGACGAGTACCTGGGCTACCTGGGCGTCGTGCTCCTCCAGGCGACCTCCGCCAGCGAGGACGGCGACGCCATCCACGCCCGCCTCGCCCCGGCCCTCGATGACGGCGTCGGCTGGGTCCAGGACGTGTGCCAGCCCAGCGTCGACATGCCCGGCGCCCCGGGATCCTTCACGAACCCCGGCTTCACCGTCGGTCCCGCCCCCCTGTACGTCGGCTACGAGGGGTTCGTCGTGGACCTGGAGGAGAGCACCTTCTCCGCGGAGTTCGCCGGCGTCTCCGCCCTGGCGTCGGGCGCCCTGCACACCGCTTTCGACACCCGCTACGTCGACTCCTTCGTCGGCTCCGACGGGACGACCTGCGGGATCCTCTCGGGGCTGGGGGTGCTGTGCGAGGGCTGCCCCGACGAGGGCGATCCCTACTGCATCTACGCGGTGATCTCGGGCCTCGAGGCGGCCGAGGTCCCGGGCCTGGACGTGGTGCCCCGCTCCGCCGAGGAGATCGCCGCCGACTCCGGCTGTTGATCCCCTCGCCGCCCCCGCCCTTCCACCGTCCCACCGGCGGGCCCGCGCCCGTCGGGCGAGGTCCCCATGCGCCGCTCCCTGCTGCTCGCCGCCGCCCTCGCCACCGCCGCCGCCCCGCCCATGGGCTGCGCCGGCCGGATCTCGGGGGAGATCGACGGGGAGAGCCCGGGGTCCATGCCCGGCGGCTTCTGGTTCTATCAATACGATGGCCTCTTCGGCAGCGTCCCGGTGGTGGTGCTCAGCTCCCGGACGGGGGCCTGCGACGCCTACGCCGAGCGCCTCGCGGGCGGGGATCCCCCGTTCCCCGACACGTACTGGACCACGGCGGCCTGGTTCTTCGCCACCGACGACGACGCCCTGGTGGACGAGGGCCACACCCCCCTGCTCCAGATCTGCCGTCACGGCGAGGCCGACGCGTGCTGGTACGCATCCTCGGGTTCGATGGCGATCACCGGCTTCGACACCGACGGACGGATCGCCGGAGAGGGGGACGTGGACCTCGTGGACGAGTCCGGGGACGACGCGGGCCAGGTCTCCGTCGCCTTCTCGGTGCCGCGATGCGAGGCCGTGGAGGCGCACCTGGCCATCGAGGACCTGGACCTGTCCGCCGTGGGCGAGCTGTTGGAGGCGTTCCTGGGCGACGGCTGGGGGGAGTAGGCGGCGGCGGGACGGGCCCGGACTCGCCGGGAGGCGCCCCGGCGCCGAGGGCCCGTTAGAATGGACCGGCGCCGGACGGCGGGGGAGTCGGTCCGGCCGGAAGGATCCGCCAAGTGATGCTGCGCGTCCCCTCGTTCGTGGCCCTCCTCCTCGCCGCCTCCGGAGCGGCCTGCGGCCCCCAGGACTGCGCCGAGAACGACGCCGTGTGGGCGGGAGACGCCGAGGCGTTCTTCGCCGACTACTGCCTGGAGTGCCACTCGTCGGCCCTCGCCGGCGAGGACCGCCAGGACGCCCCCGAGGGCGTCGACTTCGACACCTACGCCCTGCTCGCCGCCCAGGACCTGGAGGGCGTGGCCACCCAGATCGAGCTGGGGTACATGCCCTCCGCCGACGCGGCGGCTTCCCCCACCCCGGACGAGCGAGACCGCGTGGTGACCTGGCTGCGCTGCGGCGCGAAGGAGGAGTGACGCTCCTCCGGTGCCGGCGCCCGTTGCGCCGCCCGTCTCCGCTGGAGTAACGTCCCCCACTCCAAGCAGTGGGCACGGACTCTCCCCCCCGCGCCCGGAGACGGCCGCCATGCCCCCCCACCGCCCCCTCCCCTTCCCCCTGCTGTCCCTGGCCCTGGGCCTCTCCGCCCTCGTGGCCGCCGGCTGCCCCTCGTCCGCGGGCGACGACGACACCGCCGACGACGACACCGCCGACGACGACGCGGCCGACGACGACGTCGCCGACGACGATACCGGGCCCGCCGCGGATCCGGACGTCGACACGTACATCCCCGACGGGTACCGGGCGACCTCGCCCACGAGAGTCATCTTCCTCGGCGACTCCATCACCGCGGGGGTCGGGGTGTCCGGGGGCGGCGAGCCCTACGCGGACCTCCTGCTCCAGAACGACGACGAGGGCTGGCCCGAGGGGACGGGTCAGGACCTGGCCACCTTGTTCCCGACGGTCACCGAGGTCATCGACGAGTCCTTCGGAGGCGCCCTCACCATCGACGTGGTCAACGTGCAGATCCCCGCGGTCGAGGCGCGGCTCTCGTTCCCCGCCGAGGGCGAGACCCTGGTGGTGATGACTGCGGGGGGCAACGACGCCCAGCTCGCGCTGGTCCTCCCCGAGAACGTCGACATCATCCTGGGGAACATCGAGACGAACCTGAGGACGGCGGCGGAGTGGTTCCTGGACCCGGCTCGCTTCCCCGACGGCGTCTGGTTCTACGCGACCAACGTGTACGAGCCCACCGACGGCGTCGGCCAGAGCGCCGAGTGCTTCTTCGGCTTCGACTTCGCCGACATGCTGCCCGCGCTGGACGGGGGGAACGAGCAGATGCGGGGCGTCGCCGAGGACCTGGGCTTTTCCATGGTGGACATGCGGGGCCACTTCCTGGGCCACGGCTTCTACCACGACGACGCCCAGAACCCCTGGTACGACGCCGACGACTCCACCAAGTGGTTCTCCAGCGACTGCATCCACCCCAACAACCGCGGGCACCACGAGCTTCGGCGGCTGTTCTACCACGCCATCGACGGTGTGCCGTTCCCGGCGGAGTGATCAGCTCCCCGCCACCCGCCGCCGCCTGAGCCCCGCCAGACCCGCCGCCACCCCCAGAAGCGCCAGGAGCCCCGGGACCCTTCCCGGATCCGCCGCCGCCGCGTCGCAACCGGAGCAGCCCGAGTCGTCGGGCCACCCCGGCCAGAGGATCTGGTCGGCGGGGAAGGCCCGCAGGGCCTCGGCGCAGGTGACGGCGCCGCCGGTGTTCACCGCGGCGAAGCCGTCGGCGCACTCGCAGGTGGGGGAGCCGTTCACCGCCACGCAGCTCCCGCCGTCGCCGCAGGGGTCCCCGGCGCAGGGGTCGAAGATCCCCCCGTCGATCCCTCCCTCACGGGACGCCATGAGGTCGAAGCCCGCGTCCTGGCAGGCCACCGTGTCCTGGGGCCCCAGGGAGCCGATCCGGGGGGCGACGATGGCGCGGGCGACGAAGCCGCTCGGGCACATGCACCCCTCGCCGATCTCGGTGACGGCGCACAGGCCCGCCTCGCCGCAGTAGGTGGTGCCGCACTCGATGGCGGGGGTGGCGTCCAGGTCGGCGCTCACCGGCTCGGCGTCGGAGAGGTCGTGGACGTTGGAGACGTCGCCCCCCTCCACCGGGCCGAAGGCGGGGTCCTCGCCCATCTCCCAGTTGGACATCCGGGTGTAGAGGCGGGTGACGTAGGGGCTCCGGGCGAGGGCCGCCTGGCCCCACTCCCGCGCCTCCTCTTCGCCCTCGACCCCGAGGAAGGTGTAGCCGAGGACCTCGGCCAGGGGCTCGGTGGGAGCTCCGGTGCGGGGGTCCGCCCTAAGGTGCGCGTCGTCCACCAGGAGGTTCACGAAGTTGGTCGATCCGTAGCGCTGGTCGGCCAGGACGAAGACCACGAAGGACATCTCGGGCTCGGCGGAGACCGACGTGAGGGTCAGGGGGATGGAGGGGGAGTCCGCGGGGTAGGTCATGCGGATGGGGGCGATGTCCCCCACGTCCGTGCCCGAAGCGAGCTTCATGCCCAGGAACTTCATGCCCGAGGCGACGTAGCCCTCGACGAAGGGCTCCATCTCGGGGGTGATCACGTAGTCGTTCTCGTTCAGCCAGTCCACCAGGGCCGAGGGATCGTCCGACGAGATCACCTGGGAGGCGTAGGGCCCCACCTGGGGAAGGTCCTCGACGTGGACGCCGCCGTACTGGGCGCCGTCGGCCACGTCGTCGCCCCCGCGGCCGGAGGCCTCCGCCACGGGAGCGTTGGCGGGGAACACCACCGGCGCGCTGGCGGCGTCCAGCACCTGGAGCGCCGCCACCGGCACCCCCTCCAGGGTCGGCGTATCCGGCACCGGTACCACCCACGAGAAGTCCGCCGCCGCGCCGGTGTAGCGGATCTCCACCGTGGTGGACACCGTGCCGTCGCCGTTGACCTCGAAGAGGATCCGCTCGGCGTTCTGGTCCACCACCACGATCTGGCAGAAGAAGCCCCCGCAGGCGTGGGCGGGGGACGGGGCCGTGGCCAGGGCGAGGGCGGCGACGGCGGGCAGGGGGATCAGGCGAGGGAGGGACGGCATGGGGGCCTCCTGGGGAGGGGATCGTCCTGCAGCGTAGCCGATCGGAGGGTGGGTGGGGGATGGCGAGGGAGGGTCGGGACCCGCCCCCGGGGAGCCGGGGGCGGGTGTAGCCGGTTCAGCGGCGGCGGCGCAGGACCGCGAGGCCGGCGGCGAGGCCGGCGAGGGCCAGGCCGTGTCCGGCGGGGGAGTCCGTCCCCGACGCCGCGCAACCGCCGCAGGCAGCCTTGGCGGTGCCGGGGTTGTCGAGCCACAGGAGCTGCTCGGGGCCGTAGACCTCGCCCGCCTCGACGCAGGTCACCGCGCCGCTGCCGGTGTTGACGGCGGCGTAGCCGTCGGCGCACTCGCAGGTGGCGACCCCTCCCACCTCGACGCAGGATCCGCCCTCGCCGCAAGGATCTCCGGCACAGACGTCGAACACGCCCCCCTCGATGCCGCCCTCCAGCGAGGCCAGCAGGTCGAAGGTGACGTCCTGGCAGGCGACCGTGTCCTGGGGGCCGGCGGAGCCCACCCGGGGGGCCCGGATCCCCCGGGCGACGTAGCCGTCGTCGCACAGGCAGCCGTCCCCCAACTCGGTGGTGGCGCACCGGCCGCCGGGGCCACAGTAGGTGTCGCCGCAATCCACCTCGGGCGCCGCCTCCAGGTCGTACCACACGGGGTCGTGACCCGACAGGTCGTGGACGTTGCTGACGTCGCCCCCCTCGGAGGGTCCGAAGGTGGGGTCCTGGGTCATCTCCCAGTTGGACAGCCGCGTGTAGAGGCGGGTGACGTAGGGGTTGGAGTCCAGCACGGCGGTGACCCAGCTCTGGGCCTCCTCCCAGTCCTCCACGTCGAGCCAGGTGCCCGACACCAACCCCGAGGTGTCGGCGCTGGTGCCCGCGTACTCGGTGAAGAAGGCGCGCCCCCCCGCCTCGTCCGCCTGCCACGAGACCAGGGGGTAGTAGTTGGTGGCGCCGGTGCGGGGATCCGCCTGGAGGTCGGCGTCGTCGAAGAGGAGGTTCACGTAGTTCGTGGACTCGTACCGCTGGGCGCCGGTGACGAAGACCATGAACGACATCTCGGGCTCGGCGGACACCGAGGTCATCACCAGCGGCACCATGGGGGCGTCGCCGGGGTAGGTCATGGTGAGGGGGGCGATGTCGCCGACGTCGGCGCCGGAGGCGAGCTGGATCCCCAGGAACTTCATGCCCGAGGCGACGTAACCCTCGACGAAGGGCTCCATCTCGGGGGTGATCACGTAGCCGTTGTCGTTCAGCCAGTCGATGAGGGCCTCGGGGTCGTCGGACGAGATCACCTGGGGCGCGTAGCCGCCCACCTGGGGCAGGTCCTCGACGTAGACGCCGCCGCCACCGTCCTCGGCCGCGAGGGCGTTGTCCATCTCCATGCCCGGAGGGAACTCCTGGGGCGGCGGGATGATGCGGGGGGCGGTGCCGGCGTCCAGCAGCTTCAGCGCCGAGGAGGGGGCCACCGCGAGGTCGGTGGGGGTGTCGGGGACCGGGACGATCCACGAGAACTCGTCGGCGCCGCCGGTGTAGGTGATCTCCACCGTGGTCGTCACCGTGCCGTCGGGGTTCACCTCGAAGAGGATCCTCTCGGCGTTCTGGTCGATGGCGACCACCTGGCAGAAGAAGCCCCCGCAGGCGAGGGCCGGCGCGGGCACGGAGGCGAGCAGGGCGCCGGAGGCGAGTCCGGCGAGGGTGGCGAGTCCGGCGAAGCGGGGCAGCGGCGTCATGGGGGTGTCTCCTCGGTCGGCGGGGGGAGAGCAAGGGGGGCGCCGGCGGGACCGGGCATAATTGCGCCCGGTGTGAATGGGAGGCTTTCCCTCCTCCTCGCCCCCGGTCTCCCCCTCCCCGCGGACGACGGGCCTGGCCGCCCGGACTCGTCCAGGGTCGACGACGATGGCGATGACGGCCCCTGGAAGGCGAGCGACGACTCCGGGAGCGCCGCGCGCACTCGGGTGCGGCAAACGGACGGGGGCGCCCGGGGGCGTTCGCTTGCGCGCCCGCCACCCGGGGAGCTAGGGTGCTGCTGCCTCCGCGTCCCGCCGGCCGGGGCGTGGGCCCGTTGAGGACGCTATCCCCCGTGGAGCCGACGATGCCGCGAGCCCCCTGGACCCTCCTCGTCGCCCTCGTCACCGCCCCGCTCCTCGTGGCCGGCTGCGGGCCCCGGCCGACCGGTGGCGACGACGATGACGACACCGCCCCCGACGACGACACCTGGCTCGGCGACGACGACACCACGCCCGACGACGACACCGCCCCCGACGACGACACCACGCCCGACGACGACACCGCGCCCGACGACGACACCGCGCCCGACGACGACACCGCCCCCGACGACGACACCGCCCCCGACGACGACACCGCCCCCGACGACGACACCGCCCCCGACGACGTTGACGGCGACGGCTTTCCGGCCGGCGACGACTGCGACGACGCCGACGACGCCGTGCATCCCGGCGCCGAAGAGCACTGCGACGGGAGGGACGAGGACTGCGACGGGGAGGTCGACGAGGAGGCCGTCGACCTCGGCATCTGGTACACCGACGCCGACCGCGATGGGCACGGAGACCCTTCGGCCTCGACCACGAGCTGCCTCCAGCCCCCGGACACCTCGGAGCTCGGAGACGACTGCGACGACGCCGATCCCGGCACCCACCCCGGCGCCCACGAGCTCTGCGATGGGGACGACGAGGACTGCGACGGGCTCGCCGACGAGGGCCTCGACGTGGACGTGGACGGCGACGGCCACTTCCCGGCGGGAGGTTGCGTCGGCGGCGGCGACGACTGCGACGACGGTGACGCCACCGCCTTCCCGGGCGCGGCGGAGGTCTGCGACGGGGACGACGAGGACTGCGACGGGCTCGCCGACGAGGGCCTCGACTCCCCGTATCACCCCGACGCCGACGGGGACGGCTATGGCGACGACACCGTCACGGCGTGGTTCTGCGCCGCGCCCGGGGCGGGCTACTCCACGTTCGGGGGCGACTGCGACGACACCTACTACAATACCGAGGGCTTGTGCCGCTGGACGAGCGTGGGCGCCGGCCGGTTCCACGTGTGCGCCATCCGCGAGGGCGGAGCGGTGGAGTGCTTCGGCCTCGATTACGGCGGCTCGACGAGCCCCCCCGGGGGTTCGTTCCGGCAGGTCGCGGTCGGCACCTACCACTCCTGTGGGCTCCGGGACGACGGGACGATCGAGTGCTGGGGACAGGACACCTACGGCCAGTCCTCGCCCCCTTCGGGCACGTACTCGTCACTCGACGCGGGCCGCAACACCAACTGCGCCGTGCGGGAGCCCGACGCCGCCCTCGTGTGCTGGGGAGAGGACGTCAACGACATGATCACGGACGTCCCGGGTGGCCTCTTCGTCCAGGTTGGCATCGGCTCGACCCACGCTTGTGCCCTGCGCAACAACGGCACGGTGGAGTGTTGGGGTTCCGACTACTACGGCCAGTCGACGCCCCCCTCGGGCACGTTCGAGATGGTCGACGGCGGCTACTACCACTCCTGCGGCGTGAGGACCGGCGGCATGATCGAGTGCTGGGGCGGTGCCGACCCCGCGGTCACCACTCCCCCCGCGGGGACCTTCCAGTGGGTGTCCTCCCTGGACGGCAACTGCGCCCTGAGCACGGCGGGCGCGGTGGACTGCTGGGGCGGCCCCAGCGATCCGACCGGCACCTTCTCCTCCGTCTCCGAGGGGGGCTACACCCAGTGCGGCGTGCACCTCGACGGGACGCTGGAGTGCTGGGGCAGCCTGGACGGCCTCTGGGACTGACCCCCCAGCCCGCCTGCGAGGGCGGCCGACGGGGGAGTGGGATTGGAGTGGGAGCGGGGGCCTTCCATGGCGGCCGCCATTGGGGGCGGGTCGGTCGTTGCGGGCGCCTCAGGCGCGACGGCGGGTGACGGCGAGGCCGAGGAGGGCCGCGAGGGCCAGGGCGCCGGGGCCGGAGGCGGGGCCGGAGGCGTCGCAGCGGGTCCCGCAGGCGACGGGCTCGCCGGTGTCGTCGCCCAGGCGGTCGCCGGAGTCGTCCTCACCCCCCTTGCCGCTCCACTCCGGCCACAGGATCTGGCCGGGGCCGTACGTCTCCCGGGCCTCGACGCAGGTGGGCAGGCCGCCCCAGTTCACCGCCGCCTGGCCGTCCGGGCAGGCGCAGTGGGGGAAACCGCCCACCGCCAGGCACGAGCCGTCGCCGCAGCTCACCCCGGCGCAGGGATCGGGCATGTCCTCGGCCGAGACGGAGGCCAGGAGGTCGAAGTCCTCGTCCTGGCAGGCCACCGTGTCCATGCTGCCCAGGCCCCCCACCACGGGCGCGACGATGGCCCGGGCGACGAAGCCGTCGTCGCACACGCACCCCTCGAACCCCTCGTCGGTGGTGGCACAACGCCCGCCCGGGCCGCAGTACGTCATGGCGCAGGGCACCTCGGCGGTGACGGCGGCGTCGAAGCTGACCGGGGGACGGTCCGACAGGTCATGGATGTTGGACACGTCCCCCCCCTCCACCGGAGCGAACAGGGGGTCCTGGGTCATCTCCCAGTTGGACATGCGCGCGTAGAGGCGCGTGAAGTAGGGGTGCCGCCCGATGGCGTCCACCGCCCACGCCTGGGACTCCTCCACATCGTCCCAGCCGTAGTACCAGGTGGACCACACCAGGTTCTGGGTGCTCTCGGCGTCGTCGGCGTACTCGGTGAAGAAGGCCCTCCCCCCCACCTCGTCCGACTGCCACGAGATCAGGCCGAAGTAGTTGTTCCACCCGTTGCGCGGGTCCGCCTGGAGCAGCTCCTCGTCGATCTCCAGCGTCGGGTAGTTGCTGGACCCGTACCGCTGGTCCCCGAGGATGTACACGATGAAGCCCATCTCCGGCTCCGCCGCCACCCCCGTCAGCTTCAGGGGGATCATGGGCTCGTCGCCGGGCCAGGTCACGGAGATCGGCTGAATGTCCGACACCCCCGCGTCGGGGGCGAGCTTCATCGCCAGGAACTTCATCCCCGCCGCGACGTAGCCGTCCACGTAGGGCTCCATCTCCGCCGTGATCAGGTAGCCGTTGTCGTTGAGCCAGGCCACCAGCGCGTCCGGGTCCTCCGACGACACCACGGTCGGATCGTAGGGGCCCACCTGGGGCAGGTCCTCGACGTCGACCCCCCCTCCATCATCGGCGTCGTCGTCGCCCCCGGCGGTGGGGGCAAGCTCTTCGCCATCGATGGGGGGCGGGATGATCCGGGGCGCGGTGGCGAGGTCCACGAGGCGCAGGGCCGAGCCGGGGACGACGTCCAGGGTGGGGGTGTCGCTGACCGGGATCACCCACGAGAAGCCGTCGGGGGTGCCGGAATAGCCGATCTCGATGACGGCGGTGACGGTGCCGTCGCCGTGGACCTCGAAGAGGATCCTCTCGGCGTTCTGGTCCACCGCCACCTGCTGGCAGAAGAAGCCCCCGCAGGCGGCGGCGGTGGCCGGGAAGGCGAGGGCGGCGGCGAGGGCCGCGGCGGCGAGACCCGCGGCGGGTGCGGAGCGCATGGCGTTGTCCTCCTTCGAGGCGACTACCTTACACCGGGGGCGCCCGCTTGTCCCCTGGCGACCGCTGGGGACGGAGCGGAGTGGGCTCCGGCCGACCCGGGCCCCTGCCCTACTCGCCGGATCCCTTCCCGAGGATGATCCCCGCCTCGGCGGGCTCGCGCTCGCCCCGCACCAGGTGGTGGTGGACGTCCCGCTGGGGGAAGGGGATGGTGATCCCCGCGGCGTCGAACCGCTCCTTCAGCGCCCGGGTCAGGTCGAGCTTGGTGGCCCACCAGTCGTCGTTCTTCGTCCAGGGCCAGATCAGCAGGTTGACGCTGCTGTCCCCGAGCTCCCCCACCGCCACCAGCGGTTCGGGGTCCGCGAGCACCCGGGGGTCGGCGTCGAGCACCTCGCGGGCGACGCGGAGGGCCTTGCCGATGTCGTCTCCGTAGCCGATCCCCACCTTCAGCTCGATGCGCCGCACCGGAGCCCGGCTGAAGTTCTTGATCTCCTGCCCCCAGATCTGGCCGTTGGGGACGCTCACCGGCACGCCGTCCAGGCGGCGCAGGCGGGTCACGAAGATCCCCACCTCCTCCACCCGCGCCGTGAGGCCGCCGATCTCCACCACCTCGTCGGCGGAGAAGGGCCTCAGGAACAGCAGCATGATCCCGGCGGCGACGTTGCCGAGGGTGCCCTGAAGCGCGAGCCCGACGGCGAGTCCCGCCGCGCCGAGCACGGCGACGATGCTGGCGGTCTGCACGCCGAACTGGGCCAGCACCGCCACGAGGGTGATGGCGATGACCCCGTAGCGGACGAGCTGGGCGACCACGGGGACCAGGGTCCGGTCCACCCCCGGCCCACGCTCCAGGGCCCGGCGCACGGCCCGGGAGGCGATCCGCGCCACCGCCCACCCCGCGGCGAGGATGAGCGCCGCGCCCAACGCCCGCGCCCCGTAGGTGACCGCCAGCGCGCCCGCGGTCCTGAGCATCGGGTCCAGATCGACCTCCATCCGAGGATCTCCGCTCGATTTCGGCCATGATAGGGGTCGGTGATCGGGAGCGCCACGGCCCCGGGCGCGGCCGTCCCGGCCCGGCTCCGACCCGACGACTCTCGCGGAACGGCTCCAGTCCGATTAGGATCGGGGCTCGTTGGGGATGCCTTCGCATGACACTCCGCCCACACGCGCGCTTCCTCCTCCTCGCCGGCCTGGCGCTGGCGGGGGTCGCCTGCCTGAAGCCCCCCGAGGTCACGCCCGACGACGACGCCACCGGCGACGACGACGACGCGGACGACGACGCCACCAACGCCCCGCCGGAGGCCGACATCGTCGCCCCCGACGAGGGGAGCGAGCACACCCAGGGCCAGGACGTCGAGTTCGTGGCCTCCGCCAGCGACGACGGGGGCGCCGAGCACCTGACGGCCTCCTGGTCCAGCGACGTGGACGGCGGGCTGCACTCGGGGGCCCCCACGGCCGGCGGCCTGGCCTCCTTCACCACCGACGCCCTGAGCCCCGGCGACCACGTGGTCACCCTGGTCGTCACCGACGGTGGCGGGCTCCAGGACAGCGACGTGCTCCGGCTGACGGTCGTGGCCACCAACCAGCCCCCGTCGGCGCCGAAGGTGGTGATCTCGCCACCGGGCCCCCAGGGGGACGACGACCTCTTCTGCTTCGCCGTGGCCTCGGTGGACCCCGAGGGGGGCGAGGTGTCCTACGCGCTGTCCTGGGCCGTGGACGGCGTGGACGCGGGGATCGAGGGGGACACCGTCCCCGCGGACGCGACCACCCGCGACCAGACCTGGACCTGCTCCGCCGTCGCCCGGGACCCCGAGGGGGCGGAGAGCGACCCCGGCTCGGCCCAGGTGGTCATCGAGAACGCCTCCCCCTCCTTCACCTCCGTCTCCCTCGGCCCCTCCCCCGCCTCCGAGACCAGCCTGCTGGTCTGCGCCCCCGAGGGCTGGTCGGATCCCGACGGCGACGCCGAGGGAGCGCGGTTCGAGTGGCTTGTGGGCGGGGTAGCCGCGGGCCCGGAAGGAGCCGAGCTGGACGGGGCGTACTTCGACCACTTCGACGAGGTCCAGTGCCGGGTGTTCCCGGACGACGGCGACGCCGAGGGCTCCCCCCTGGCCAGCAACGCCGTGACCATCGAGAACACGCCCCCCTCCACGCCCCCCGTGGCCATCGCCCCGGAGGCGCCGGGACCCGGAGACGTGCCGGAGTGCACCGCCGACCTCACGGGGCTCGACCCCGATCCCGATCCCCTGGCGGTGGAGTACGCCTGGGAGGTGGACGGGGTTCTCCAGGCTTCCCAGACCGGGGCGGCCCTCGTGGGCGTCGACCTGGCGGTTGGCCAGGCGTGGACCTGCCGCGCCCGCGTCCACGACGGGTACGACTGGAGCGGCTGGGGCGAGGCGACGGTGACGGTCGTGCCCCGGGAGGGGGACCTGGTGGTGGTGGAGGTCATGGCGCGACCCACAGCGGTGGCGGACTCCTCCGGGGAGTGGTTCGAGGTGTGGAACCCCACGGAGCGCTTCGTCAGCCTCGCCGGCGTGACCATCCGCGACGGGGCCGGCGGGGAGCACACCGTCGCCAGCGCGGGCGCGAGCCTCAGCATCCCCCCCGGGGAGCGAGCCGTCCTGGCGATCCGCGGCGATCCCTCCGCCAACGGTGGGGTGGAAGCGGACTACGTGTACGAGGGGATCGCCCTGGGGGACGGGGAGGGCGCCGTGTCCCTCTCCTACGCCGGCGTCCTCCTGGACGAGGTCGCCTGGGGTGGCGGCGCGGGGTTCCCCGACGCGGCGGGGGCCTCCATGTCCCTGGCCCCCGGCTCCGACCACCTGGACAACGACCTCGGCGCCTCGTGGTGCCGCGCCACCAGCCTGATCTGGCAGGGCGGCGACTTCGGTACGCCGGGACAGGAGAACGACGACTGCGCCTGCGCGGCGTCGGACGCGGACGGGGACGGGTTCGGGGACGACGGGAGCTGTGCGTCGCCTTGGGTGGACTGCGACGACGGGGACGCGGGGAGCCATCCCGGCGGATCGGACGCCTGTGACGACGGCGTCGACCAGGACTGCTCCGGCGCGGACCTGCCCTGCGACTGCGCGTCCACCGACGAGGACGGCGACGGGTACGGCACGGCGGACGCGTGCGACCCCACCGACTGCGACGACACCGATCCGGGGATCTGGCCGGGCGCCGTGGAGGTGTGCGACGGCGACGACGAGGACTGTGACGGGGTGGCGGACAACGGCCACGACGACGACGGCGACGGCTTCACCACCTGCGCTGGGGACTGCGACGACACCCGGTCCTCCGTGAAGCCCGGGGCGGCGGAGACATGCAACGGCCGGGACGACGACTGCGACTGGCTGGTGGACGAGGGGTTCGACGCCGACGGCGACGGCTTCACCGTCTGTGGCGGGGACTGCCGGGACACGGACGCGGGCGTGTACTACGGGGCGCCGGAGCTGTGCAACGACGTCGACGACGACTGCGACGGCCACGTGGACGAGGGCTTCGACACCGATGGCGACGGGTTCACCACGTGCGAGGGGGACTGCGACGACACCCGATCCGCGGTGAAGCCGGGGGCGCCGGAGCTCTGTAACGGCTTTGACGACGACTGCGACACCGGGGTCGACGAGGGCTTCGACGTCGACGGCGACGGTTGGACCGTCTGCGAAGGGGACTGCAACGACGGCCGCCCCCAGACCTGGCCCGGCGCCTTCGAGGGCTGCAACGGCACGGACGACGACTGCGACGGCCTCGTGGACGAGGGATACGACGGGGACGGCGACGGCCACACCTCGTGCGCGGGGGACTGCGACGACGCCGATCCCGCCATCCGCCCCGGGGCGGCCGACACCTGCGACGACGGGATCGACCAGGACTGCAACGGGGCGGACCGCCCCTGCGGGTGCGACGAGACCGACTTCGACGGGGACGGCTACGGCACAGCAGAGCTGTGCGGCGCGTCGGTGGACTGCGACGACACCGATCCCGCCGTCCACCCGGGCGCCGTGGAGACATGCGACCTCGTGGACGAGGACTGCGACGGCGTCGTGGACGAGGGGTTCGACGTGGACGGCGACGGATACAGGACGTGCACGGGGGACTGCAACGACGAGAACGAGGCCGTGAACCCGGGACGCGCGGAGGTGTGCAACCTCGTGGACGACGACTGCGACGGACTCCTGGACGAGGGGTACGACGGGGACGGCGACGGTTGGACAGCCTGCGGCGGGGACTGCGACGACGGGGACGGGCACGTGAACCCCGGGGCGGCGGAGGCGTGCAACGGGATGAACGACGACTGCGACGGCGAGGTCGACGAGCGGAACGCCACGGGGTGCTACGAGTACCTGACCGACTACGACGGCGATGGATTCGGGGTGGGAACCCCCGCCTGCCTGTGCGAGCCGCAGGCGCCCTACACCGCGACCGAAGGGGGGGACTGCCACGACGGGGACGCCGACGCCTTCCCGGGTCAGCGCGAGTACTTCGACAGCCCGCGGCCGGACGGCTCGTTCGACTACGACTGCAACGGGAACGCGGAGCGGCGGTGGGCCGTCATGTCGAGCTGTGACCTGGATTTCGCGTGCATCGGTGCCGGCCCGGGATGGCGGGACTACGTCCCAAGCTGCGGGGTCGGCTCGTACTACACCGAGAGGTGCGCCGTCGACCTCTTCACGGGGTGCTTCGACGACTACGTCTACGTGCTCACGCAGCAGTGCCGGTAGGAGCAGGCTCTACTCCGTCTCGGGCTCCGAGACGGGCCACATGCCGATCTCCACGATCTGGGCCATCGACGTGCCGTCGTCGCCCGGGGTGTCCTCAGTCTTGCTGCCCGTCGCCTGGACCATGCCGGTGGTCCCGGTCTCGGACACGCTCCCCGAGACCCGGGAGGTCACGTCGTCGAACTCGGTGGGATCCATGTAGTCCGTGAGGGCGAAGGTGCCCTCCAGGCCGTCCGGATCGAAGTCCACGTAGAAGGTGGCGGACCCGGCGTGCTCGGCGTTCAGCACCACGCTCCACTCCTCGGCGAAGGCGCCGTCGTCGGTGGCGAGGTGCAGGACGGCGTCGATCTCCAGCCGGTCCTCGCACATCGCCGCCGCCGCCTCCATGCCGTCCCCGTCGTGCTCGGCGGGCTCGGAATCCACGAAGCGCACGGCACCGCCGACGTCCACGGCCTCGACGGTCACCGTGGTCTGGCTGCCCCCCGTCCACTCCAGGGTCGCCGTGCGGGGGCCGGTCACGAGGGCCAGCACGTCGGCCCCGGAGAAGCCCAGGGCCGAGACCTCGCCCGGGGCGAGATCGGTCTTCACCTCGTCGCAGCCCGCGGCGGCGTCCTCTCCGTGGTTCGGACCGCACCCGGCGGCGAGGAGGAGGGGCAGGGCGAGGGCGGGGGTGAGGAGGGTGGGACGCATGGTCGACTCCGTCTGCGGGTGGGAGGGGGACACGTCCGCACGCCGCCCGACGGGGACGGGGCGCGGGGCGCACGGCCTCCCCATGACCACGCTCCGTACCACCCGACCGGGCGCGGCGCGGCCCGGATCAGCCCCGGCGCGAGGGGCTCTCCAGGCGGAGCACCCCCCGGGGGCAGACCTCGGCGCACAGGCCGCAGCCCACGCAGCTCGCCCGGGTGAAGCTCTGGTTGGCCTGGGCGTAGGCCCGGACGTCGATCCCCATCTCGCAGTAGGTCGAGCACATCCCGCACGAGATGCACATGTCCCGCTTCACCCGGATCCGGAAGCGGCCCGCCTTCTGGAGCAGGCCGATGGCCGCCGCCATGGGGCAGCCGAAGCGGCACCACAGCCGGGTGCCCCCCAGGGGGTAGAGGGCGACGCCCACGATCCCCGAGAAGATCGAGGCGACGAAGAGCCCGTAGAACCAGCGGAAACCGTCGGCGGCGCGGGCCAGCGGCGATCCGTCGGGCACGAGGGCGGCGGCGAACCACAGGGCGGTGCCCGACACGGCGAGCGCCAGCACGGCGTGGATGGAGACCTTCTCCACGCTCCACGAGCGCCGGGACTTGCTGGACAGGTGGCGCCACGGCTCGCCGAAGGTGTTGGCGAGGCCGCCGCAGCCGCACACCCACGAGCAGTACCAGCGCTTGCCGAAGGCCAGGGTCATCGCCGGCACCAGCACCAGCGATCCCACGAAGCCGTAGCCCACGAAGACCGGCCCCAGGGCCTGGAAGCCCCGGGGATCGAGGGCGTCCATCTTGAGGGGCCAGAAATAGGTCAGGTAGTAGGCGGGCTGGTGGAAGAACTCCAGGACGTGGGGGATGGCGAAGGCGAAGACCACCTGCACCGCCATCACCACCGACGTGCGCACCACCTGGTAGCGGTTGTGCCGGTACTTCCGCAGCATCCACAGGCCCCCACCCACCACCGCCACGGTGTAGAGGGCGCCGTACAGGGTCCAGCGGCTCGGCTCGATGGGGGGGGGCAGCGCGGAGAACAGGCCGCGGGCGACGGCGTCCAGGTCCACCCCCACCCGGGCGCCGAGGCCCGGGAAGAAGAGCACCAGGTAGAAGGCCATGAGCACCGCCGCCAGGGCCCAGGCGGTGAGCCCCCGGTGCTTGAGGTCGTGGAGCCACCACCCGGTGGGGGACTGGACGCGCATCCGCTCGGATCCCGGGCCGCGGGGACGCCCCCGATCAGGGGGAGGTCCCGGACCTCGCTGCGGTGGAGGGGGGAAGTGTCCCGCCCATGTTCGCACGATACGACGGGCCACGGGGCGCCGGGCACGGAAGCGGGGGGCGGCGAGGCACGGGGCGCGGGCGGTGGCACGGGCACGGACTCCCTCGCCAGGGCGCGCATCGCGCGCCGAAGACCCACCGGGGCGAGGATGGCACCGGCGGGGACCGGGTCGCGGAGCCGGCCGTCCGCCCTCGATCCCCGGGGATCACCCCCGCGGCCCCGGCCGCGACCCGACGTCACGGCCATGACCCCCACGGCGGGCCATGCCGGTCCAGGTCCCCAGCAGGGCCAGGGCCAGGCCGTACCAGGTGAGGGCGTACTGGAGGTGGGGGCGGCCCTGGTGGGTGGAGGTCCACCCTGGGGCGGGCCAGGAGGGCGGCGGCCCCCGGGGGGGATCGTCCTGGCGTTCGCCCTCCCGGACGAACCAGCCGGGGTCTTCGATGCCCAACGCCCGGGCCATGGGGATGGGGGCGACGTGGTTCCAGCGGCGCACCCGGCCACCCAGGTCCTGGGAGTCGGTGGCCGCCGCCTCGGGGAACCACTCCGACGCGTCCCGGGCGAGGCCCCGCAGCTCGACGGGGCCGGCGGCCTCGGCCCTCGCTCGGGAGAGGGCCTCGTCGAAGCCGTCCCGGGGCACGAAGCCCCGGTCCACCAGCACCGTCCCCCCCGGGCCGGGGCGCCATTCGAAGGGCACCACCAGGCGGTAGCCCGGGATCCCGAGCCAGTACTGGCGCCCCACCACCAGGGTGCGGTCCCAGTCCCAGCGCCCCTCCAGCACCACCCGCCGGAAGTCCACCTCCCCGGGATCCGGGGGCTCCGGTCCCAGGTCCGCCTCCCCGAGGGAAGGCGCGGCGACCCGCTCGTCCATGAGGGCCTGGACCTCCCGGGCCTCGCCCATGCGGCGCACCTGCCAGGTCCCCAGGCCGCACAGGAGGACGAACACCGGCAGGGCCGCCAGGGTGAGGCGGAGGGAGGGCCGGAACCGGCCCCGGGGTGCGCCCCCCGCGGTCACGATCCGCCCCCCGCCATGAGCTTCCTCAGGTCCCGCTCCACGTCGCCGATCCCGTCGGTGTCGGGGGAATAGTAGCCCCGGATCCGGCCCACGGCGTCCACCAGGACGAAGGAGTTGCCGTGGAGGATGGTGGGGGGCGCGGTCGACGGCCTCCCGGTCCCGGGGCGCCATCGCCCCCCAGGCGGCGGCCTCGGGGGAGCCGCCTTCGGGATCGGGACGGGCGGCGGGGGGGAAGCGGGCCGGATCGGAGAAGTCGGGGAGGGGTCCAAAGAGGGCCTCGTAGCGCTCCCGGTGGGTGCCGCCGACGTGGCGGACCACGGCCATCCGGTTGCCCCCCATCTCGACGGCGGCCTCGATGGGGCCGAGGGCCTGGGACCAGGCGCTGTCCTTGCGCCCGTCCCGGAACTGCCAGGGGGACCAGGCCGCCCCCAGCAGGGTGGGGGCGTTGCGGGGGGCCTCGCCCACGCCCCCCCCTTCGGACGCCGCCAGGCTCCGGCTTGCCCCCGAACTGCGCCAAAAGCCACATGAAGCAGGCCCCACGCCAAGTCGTCGGCGCGGAGGGCCCGACGATTTGGGACTTGACGACGGGGTGGCCACAAAGTAGCGTCTGGATGCCGCTCGCCACAGTGGGCAGTGACGCTCCGCTAGTGCGAGCCGAGGAGGATCGGCCATGATGTTCCGTGCGACGACCCATGCAAGGGGGCTGTATGCAGGCTCGGTCGGTGGTACACGTACTCGTTCAGGGTCCCGGTCGCTGTGGGGGAGCGGGTCAAGAACCTCTGCGTGTGGCTCACGGTCTACTCCCGACCGTCGAGCAACACCATCACCGTGTCTGTAAACCACTCGGATGAGCTGCAGGCAGTTTTCTTCTTCACTCACACCTCGGACGTCGTGAGCAGCTCGTCCAGCGGTAGCACGGGCAAGTTCACCGGCGTCATCGACATCGCCACGAAGGGGATGCTGGGCTCGTATGTCGAGGTCGTGTTGACCATCTCGGGAGCGGTCTCCAACAACGACCTCCAGGTGACCATCGAGGGCAACCCGTTCTGACGCCAGGGGCCCGCCGGGGCTCCTTGCGGCGGTCGGTCGGCGCACGCGGAGCCACATCGGAGCCGAAGACGATGGCAGTGGCGAACGACGTGGAGGGACAGGAAACACCGCCTTGCGATGGAGAGGTGCGCTGCGGTTGCGGGGAACCTGCCGATGACCACGCCGTTGCGGTCCGGGCCGAGAGGCTTCGCCGTCGCGGACGGGAGGCGGGGTGTGGGTCTGGCGGCCTTGGCGAGTGCCCATCGGATGGCCGAAGTCCACGTGACCTGTGGTGTCACCAACCCCGAAGGAACGGTGGGGCCGCCGGCCCGAGTGGTCCGACGCACCAGAGCCCACGCACCCCAACAGCGTCCGAGGTCCACCAACGGCTCGCCCGCTTGAAGGAATGGCCTGCCCAGGCCAGCACCCACCCCTCCGCAAGCTCGGACGACCTTCCAGCGCCAGACGTATTCCGGCGACTCGCCCACATTCGGGGAAGGCCTGCCCAGGCGAGCCTCCCGCCCTCCGCTAGCCCGGGCGACGCGCCCACATCGGACATCCTCCGGCAACTCGCTCGCTTGAAGGGCTGGCCCACCCGCGCGACCTCCCGGCCCTCTGCAGGCTCCGACTACCTCCCGGCCTCGGACGTCCTCCGGCAACTCGCCCGCTTGAAGGGGTGGCCTACCCACGAGACCACCCAACCGTCTGCAGGCTCCGACTACCTCCCGGCTTCGGACGTCCTCCGGCAACTCGCCCGCCTGAAAGGGTGGATGGTCGAGCCGAGCCCGCCGGCCACACCACGACCGGACGACCTGACCGCATCCGAGATCCTACAGCGGATAAGCCTGAGGGGATGGTCGGGCCGTGTCGGCAGCGCTGCCGCTGCTGCCACACCCAAAGATTCAACCTCGGGCGAGGTTGCCCCGTTCACGTGTCCGCGGGGCGATGGCGTGGGTCGTGTCGGCGGACCCGTGCGTTCCTGGTGCAGCAGCTCCAACAATCCTAGCGGGCCTCCCGGAAGTCCTGACGCCCATTCCACCTCGGGCGTGGGTGCAACCTCCGGGTTTGCTGAAAGTACGGCTCCCGCATCCTCCCGCAGCGACGTACTGCTCAGCTCTCTCCGACCGGGCGGTGATACCGACCCTTCCGCGGGTGACGGCTTGATCATCCCGGCCCCAGCCTCCCCACCTGGATCTCCGCTGCGGCGCACCGGGCTCCCGGCCGGGTCAGGGGGCTTGCAGATTCAACCGCGCGAGTTCCCGCGCGACTTTTCAGATCGAAGGACTGGCCTCACGTTCCTGCGTTTTTCCGTCGATGACGGAGGTGCCGACGCCCGCAGGCACGGTACAACAGAACAACTGGTCCATGACGCGGAATTGCTGGGAGTCACGTTCATCAGACAGCTCAACGACGCGGATGCTTACTTGAAGCACATGTGGGCCGGGGGCGGTGGTTTTAGGTGGCCTGAGCCCTTCGGGCCGTACTGGACGGGGGCGAGCGTCTGTGCTGGACCCAAGTGCGGCGGCGGCGGATCACCTATGCTTGAGCCCGGTCATTGTGATTACTCGGCTGACTCGGGTTCGGTACCGCCCGTCTTCCCTGCTCGGCTGCGCACCGTCATCGATGCCGCGGATCGCATGCAGCTGATTCCACAGCCCGGAGATCGTGGCGTGGGCAAACCGCCCTGGGAGCGGGCAGATCCCGACCTTCTCGCAGAGATGCGCGGTACCGTCGTCTTCAAGTGGGACTTCACAGACGGCACTGGAACACCGCGCCTCAACGCACCGTTTCGCCTCGGCAGTGTGGACAACCGATAGAGTCCCGCCGAGTGGTGTACGAGACCTGAGCTGACGGAGAGTCCGTCGGTGAGGGTCTTGACGAGGGCCATCGGGTTCTCCGACAAGGGGGTTGCGAAGCCAACCCTGACGGAGGTGGACCCGATGGCTAGGACGAGTGTAGAGGCGCGTGGTGGTGCGGGCAACGTGGTGGAGCTGGGAGCGCACCGGGACTGGCTTCGGGAGCTGGCGGGGCGGTTCCTGGCGCAGGTGATGGAGGAGGAGGCGGGGGTGCTGTGTGGGGCCGGGTACGGCGAGCGCAGCGAGGAGCGTCAGAACTCGCGCAACGGGTATCGCCCGCGGGAGTTCGAGACGCGGCTGGGGAGCCTGGAGCTGAAGATCCCGAAGCTGCGGGAGGGGAGCTACTTCCCGGGGTTCCTGGAGCCGCGCCGGCGGTGGGAACGCGCGTTCGTGAGCGTGGTGAGCGAGGCGTACGTGCTGGGGGTGTCGACGCGGAAGGTGGAGGGGCTGGTGGAGGCGATGGGTGCGAAGGGGATGTCGAAGAGCGAGGTGTCCCGACTGGCCCAGAGCCTGGACGGCGAGGTGGAGGAGTTCCGGCAGCGGCGGCTCCAGAAGGCGTACCCTTACCTGTGGCTGGACGCGCTGTACGTGAAGGTGCGGGAGGGTGCCCGGGTGGTCTCGAAGGCGGTGCTGGTGGCCCACGGGGTCAACGAGACCGGGGAGCGGGAGGTTCTGGGCGTCGATGTGGCCGACGGCGAGATGGAGAGCGCCTGGCGCGGCTTCCTCGCCGGCCTGATCGGGCGCGGCCTTCACGGGGTGGAGCTGGTGATCTCCGACGCCCACGAGGGGCTGAAGAAGGGGATCCGGGCAGTGCTGAACGGGGTGAGCTGGCAGCGGTGCATGGTGCACTTCCTGAGGAACGTGCTGAGCCGGGTTCCGAAGTCGGCGCAGGCGTTCGTGGCGGCGGTGCTCAAGACGGTGTTCACCCATGGGACGCCGGAGGCGGCGCAGGAGGCGCTGACCAAGGCGATCGACGGGCTGCGGCCGAAGTACCCCGGGGCGGCGTCGGTGCTGGAGGAGGGCGGTGCGGACGCCCTGTCGTACCTGAGCTTCCCCGAGAAGCACTGGCGGCAGATCCGGTCGACGAACCCCCTGGAGCGGCTGAACAAGGAGATCCGTCGCCGGACGGACGTGGTGGGGATCTTCCCGACGGGCGCGTCGGTCGTTCGCCTGGTGGGTGCGGTGCTGATGGAGCAGAACGACGAGTGGGCGGTGGGTCGGCGGTACTTCAGCCAGGAGTCGATGGCGCTGCTGTATCCTCCGGGGCCGGCGCTGCTGGAGGGGGCGGTATGAGGCTGTGGAGGCCCGCCGTCCGTGGCACCGGGGTGGTGCCACCGGTTCCGGCCGGCGTCAAGGGCGGGGTCCCTTCGGGATGCTTCGCACCCTTGACCCCGTCCGGCCCCGGCGGCGCGTGGGAGGGGTGCGACGGACGGCGGGATGCGACCTGTATGCTCCGGGCCAGCAGGATGGCCGGGAAGCGATGAAGCCAGGACCCGGGTGGGGAGGCCGCTCGGCCCCTCACCCCGTTCCGCCTGCCCCCTCTCCCCAGGGAGAGGGAGCGGCGGCGATCACGGAGTCAACGACGAGGACACGGTGGCCCTCATACACCACTTGACGGGACGCAAGCGGACAACCGGTATCGCGGTGGCGATGCTCCAGGATCGACGCTCCCTGTCAGCGCGGATGCTTACCTCAGCCAAGACCTTCTCTTGCACGAGTTCCTTCGCCGCCTCGTTGATCCCGGCACGGGTGACTTGACCTGGGGTGAGGGTACCCGCCTTCCATACATCATCCTGGGCAACGAACTCGAACGCGCGGAAAACGACTACAACTGTGCGGAAACGGCTTGGTGGATCTTGCGAACCTCACAGATACTGCAGCAGTGCGCGCCGGACGTCATCCGCATCTTTCCCGGACTGCACCACCCCAGGTCATCTGCGCTCGGTGAACCCGAAGGCCAAGACGGGGATTGCGGACGATTCGTACATGCGTTGCCCCATGCACGAAGGGTCGCGTGTGCTCTCGACCGCATCTTCTTCCACATCGTCAGGGCTGCCGTCATCGTCCAGTGGCAGGAGAGCGCCGGTAGTCGCTTCGTCCAGGTTCTCGGCGAGGGAGTTCGTGATGGATATGTCTCCCTGCTGGATTACCTGGGCCATCACGTCCCGACCGGTGATCTCTTCGACCTGAGGTATTCCGAACACAGCACACTCGTGAAGCAGTGGGCGATCGAGCGAGGTTTGACCGCGCCATTCCATGTCATGGACTTTCATTGGTATGGAAGCAAGCTCGGCAGTGAGGCCGCTGCCGGAGTCGGAGAGTCGTTTGAGTATCTCTGGGCAGTTGCGGACGTCGTGGACGAAGTTCGGGCTCGACTCGGGGAGTGGTGGGTCAGCGGGATCCAAATCCCCCTCTGGTGTTCGGAGACCGGCATTTCGAGCCACCAGAATCCTGACTTTGTCGGTACAGGAGAATTCAAGGACTACGAGGTCCGAGTGGACCCTTCCGACCTGTTCACGACATTCGTAGGACCCCCAGGTCATGGGGACTACGCGGCGGCCGATGTCCGAGGTTGGCCCTCGTGGGCATTCACCGATGAGACGGAGCAGGCGAGACAGGTCTGGACACGCCTCTCGTACCTCGCAGGCATCGGGGTCGAGCGCGTGTTCTGGTATACCAACGAGGACGATCCGGTTCGGGCGGACACCGGCGAGTACCAGGACTTCTTCTCCTACGGGGTCACCGCGGACCTCGTCGATGATCAGCCTCTTGACTACCGCAAGCGAGGCAAGAAGAGGTCCTTCTGTGCACTCCAGCGCTGGAACACGTACCTCGACGGATACCTGTCCGCTCGGATTGTTCCCGGTCTAGATGGCCGCGCTGGGTTCTATGCTGTCCTCTTCCGGCGGCACGAATCGAGCCCGGGCGCGAGCGATTACCCGTACGCGCTTGTCGCGTGGGCCGACGCTCAGGCCTATGAGGCACTCTCGTCCGGTAGTCCGTCGACTCCTCCACCCTGCGACGGCGGGGGGCGTTGGATCCGTATCACTCCGAACTGGGCTCTTGAGTCGTTCGGATGGGGCCAGATGCCGCTGCGGGTGGCCACGGTGCCTCGCCACGCGGTCGTCATCATTCCGGGGTGCACGGACCTCGCGCCGGCCGAACCGTCGTTGTTCCTTTCGTCCCAGGAGGCAGCGACGCGGAGGTCGTCGGCATCCGCTGAGAGTTCGCCGGTGTGCGCGGTGGTAAACCCGTGCCTCTGCTCCGACTGCTCGGTCGAAACGGGTACACCAGGAGTCGACTATGACCCTGCCGGGGGCCTGTGGCGCTTCGAGGCTGACCGGGAGCTGGAGGTTTCCGGCATCCGACCGCCGCGGGCCGAGGTCATCATTCGGACGGACGAGGATCCGATCTTGCTGCTTCTTTCGGATGGGGCTCTTGAATACCAGGACGGCGAGGGGGGCATCAGGATGGGTTCGGTGTCCTCATTCCTCTAGGACGAAACACGAACGCGCTGCACGGACTGCCCTGGAACATGCGACGGCTCCACTCAATCATGGTCTGCGGCACGCAGGTCGGCGTCCCCGGGAACCTAGGCGCCTACGTGCGTCGGACTTCATTGGGGACGGCGGCCATCTTGCAGTTCTGTGCCGTCGTAGTTCTCATGCCAGGCTGCGATGAAGCAGCCCAACCTGCGTCCGACGACGCGGGATCGTCGGACGACGACACGGAGGCGCCGCCCGCCGAGCCCGGTTGTACCGACGCCGACGGCGATGGGGCACCGTCCGAGGTCGATTGCGACGACGCGGACCCCGCGGCGCACCCCGGCACGACCGAGGTCTGCGGGGATGGCATCGACAACGACTGCGACGGGCTCGTAGACCTCCGCGTCTGGTATCCCGATGCGGATGGGGACGGATTCGGCGCATGGTCGGAGTCCATCCTGGCATGTGAGGCTCCCACGGATGCCATCGCGGCCGGAGGGGACTGCGACGACCGGGATGCAGCGGCCCACCCGGGAGCGGAGGACTCGTGTGGCGACGCGGTCGATTCGGACTGCGATGGGGCGGACGGCAGCCGGGAGATCTGCGGCGACGGCATCGACCAGGACTGCGATGGCACTGCGGTCGGCTGCCGGCTCCAGGGAGTGGTGTCGCTGGCAGCCGCGCACGCGCGGCTGCTTGGGGGCCCGGACACCGAGGAGGTCGGGCACATGGTGCTGGCGGGGGGCGACCTGGATGGGGATGGCGTGGAGGACATCGTCTTCTCCGCGCCCTACGTGGCTCGCTATGGCGTCGGGGGGGTCAGCGCCGTCTGCGTCGTCCTCGGTCCGGTGAGCGGCGAGGCATCGGCCGTCGATGCCGCGGCGGGCGTAGTGTTCAATTGGGCCGACTACTCCGCCCCGGGTTGGGGGCTTGCGGGAGGGAAGGACCTCGACAACGATGGCCAGGTAGACCTTGTGCTTGAGCAAAGCGGGATAGTGTGGGTGGTGAGCGGTCTGTTCTCCGGCGGGTGGCTGGTCTCCGATCTCGCCGACTGGAGCCTGTCCGCTGCACCACATTGGATGGAGTTCCCTACTGGCATTGTGGCCGCATCGGCGCTGTTGGAGGGGAGTTCCGACGACCTCGTCGTCTATGCCCACGGCGCCAGTGTGGACGGCGTGGGAGACGACGTTGGGGCCGTAGGTGTGTTCAACGACTTCGCCCCTGGTACCTACGCAAGCGATGCGGCGGACGTTCTCGTATACGGCGAGCGGGCGCAAGGCTACATCGGTACCGGCGCGGATTCCGCCGGAGACATGAACGGCGACGGGTGCGAGGATCTGGTCATCGGAGCAGCGTACTGGGACGATGCTGCTGCCGGTGATGGTGCCGGAGCCGCATTCGTGGTCTATGGGCCCAGGTCTGGTCGGGTGCCCGTCCCGAGCTCGGCCGGAGCCATGATGGTCGGCACAACCACGGACGAACACGCGGGGCACCGAGTGCGGGGGGTGGGGGACGTCGATCAGGACGGTTTCGACGATGTCCTCGTCGCCACGGCTCCCTACGACATCACGCCCGACCGGCTCACCAACGCATACCTGATCCGTGGACCCGTCTGCGGTACCCGGTCACTGGCATCCGCCGACGCCCGGTTCGAATCGGAATCCCCGACCTACCCCGCACCCTTGATCTCGATCGCTCCCGGCGCGGATCTGGATGGAGATGGGGCCACGGACATCGTCCTGGGAGTCCCGAGCCATGACGAGTACCGGGGGGGCGTGTTCGTCTTCTATGGCCCCATCCATGACGGTGTGTACTCCCTTTCCGACGCCGATCTTCTAATCGAGGGGGAGGCACCTGGCGATGTCGCGGGCGCATCGGTAGACATCGTCGGCGACCAGGACGGGGACGGGCGGCCCGACATCCTGATCGGGGCCCCAGGGTTCGACTCAGGACGGGGGGCTGTCTACGTTGTCGGGAGTGGTGGCACGGGGATCTGACCCGCGCGCCGGTGCGTCGACGGAGACCGGGATCCGGCGGCCGTGGCGCGCGGACCCCATGTCTCCACTGAGGTTCCTCGTCGACCGAGTAGAGCCGCACCCGAATGTGAATGTGTTGGTACGTGACCCCCTGCGCACGCTCCGTGACCCCCTGCGCACGCTCCCGCCGGGGTGAGGCGGAGGGAGGGCCGGAACCGGGGCACGGCCCCCGCGGTCACGATCCGCCCCCCGCCATGAGCTTCCTCAGGTCCCGCTCCACTTCGCCGATCCCGTCGGTGTCGGGGGAATAGTAGCCCCGGATCCGGCCCAGGGCGTCCACCAGGACGAAGGAGTTGCCGTGGAGGATGGTGGGGGGCGACGGGGCGGTAGCGTCCTCCCGGTCCCCTCCCCCGCCGCCGTCCGGGGAGGCGCGGGGGGGGGCAGTCGGCAGCACCCCCATCGCCACCCGGAAGCCGGCCTCGATCACCTCCCGGGTGTGCTCCACGGGGCCGGTGACGAAGCGCCACACCCGGGGATCGGCGCCGTGGCGGGCCGCGTAGGCTGCCAGCACCTCGGGCGTGTCGTGGGTGGGGTCCACGCTGATGGAGAGCAGGCGGAAGCCCGGCTCCCCGGGCGGCCCGTCCCGGCGCATCCCCTCCTGGAGGCCCGCCATGGCGGCGGTGAGGCGGGGGCAGACGTCCGGGCAGCGCGTGAACACGAAGTCGGCCACGAAGGGCAGGCCCCGGAGATCGCCCGCGCCCAGGGGGGCGCCGGTGTGGTCGGTGAAACGGAACTCCGGCAGCGTCCCCATCACCGGGAGGGGCCCATCCGTGGGGACGACGAGGAAGGCGGGGGGCTGCTCCCGGGCGGTGCCGGCCAGGTCCCGCACCCGCCACGCCGTCCAGGCCAGGACCACGATGCAGAGGATCCCGACGGACCACAGGGCCGGGACCCAGCGGAGCAGGCGCTCCCCCGGGAGTGGGTCGCCGGGACGCCCCGCGCCCTGGGGGCGGCGAGGGGGGGAGGGCGTCACCGGGGGACCTCGGCGGTCCGGCGGGGCTGGTCGTCGTCCAGGGAGAGCAGGAACGCCTCCAGGTCCCGGAGCTGCCCCGGCTCCAAGCCGAGGGGTTGGAGGGTCAGCTCCCGGTGCCCCAGCAGGGGCAGGCCGGGCAGGGTGTCGTAGAACTCCAGCACCTCGCGCAGCGTGGCGAACTGTCCCGAGTGCATGTAGGGCGCGGTGCGGCCGACGTTCCGCAGGGTCGGGGTGCGGAACGCCCCCACGAAGTCCGGGAAGGAGGGGTCCAGGTAGCGCAGCTCGTCGCACTTCGCAGCGTCGCTGTAGGGGGATCCGCAGCGGAAGGCGTCGGCCTTCACCTGGTGGGCGCCCAGGGCGCGGCCCACGTCCGGGGGGCGGCCGGGCTCGGGGGGGAGGCCCAGGTTGTGGAAGGCGTCGTCGGTGAGGCGGGGGCCGTGGTGGCAGTTGACGCACCCCGCCTCGCCGGTGAACAGGTCCAACCCCCGGACGGCGGCGGGTTCCAGGTGTCCGCCCCCGGTGTCGTCCCCCGCCCGGAGGGCGGCGACGTAGCGGTCCAGGGGGCCGCCCCCGGGCGCCAGCCCCCGCTCGAACGCCTCGATGGCCTTGCCGACGTGGGCGAAGACCCGGTCGACGGCCTCCCGGTCCCGGGACGCCATCGCCCCCCAGGCGGCGGCCTCGGGGGAGCCGCCTTCGGGATCGGGACGGGCGGCGGGGGGGAAGCGGGCCGGATCGGAGAAGTCGGGGAGAGGTCCGAAGAGGGCCTCGTAGCGCTCCCGGTGGGCCGAGGCGACGCGGCGGACCACGGCCATCCGGTTGCCCCCCATCTCGACGGCGGCCTCGATGGGGCCGAGGGCCTGGGACCAGGCGCTGTCCTTGCGCCCGTCCCAGAACTGCCAGGGGGACCAGGCCGCCCCCAGCAGGGTCGGGGCGTTGCGGGGGGCCTCGCCCACGCCCCGGGAGCGGGGCCGACCGTCGGTGAAGGCCCGGTCGGGGTCGTGACAGGAGGCGCAGGAGAGCCCCGCGGGGGAGAGGCCGGCGTCGAAGAACAGCGTCCGGCCCCACTCCGCCGCCCGGGGGTCGTCGGCGAGGGCGTTGCCCGGGCTCGGGGGAGGCGGGGGGACCGGGGACATGCGGAGGACCGCGGCCCGGGCCTGGGCGGCCAGGCGGGGAGGCCCCGGGGTTGGGGGCGGGGCGCAGCCCGCCGCGGCGAGGCCCGAGAGGGCCAGGCCCAGCGCCAGTCCTCGGAGAGCGGGGCTCATGGGACGACGTGGACGAACGCGACGTGGTCGGGGCGATCTCCCCCCACGTCCACGGTGAGGGTCCAGCTCCCCGGCATGTGGAACTTCATGCCCCGGGTGACGTACTCCCCCGCGGTGGGATCCCCCGGCGCGCTCTCGGGGGCGGTCTCCATGCCGTGGCCGTGGTCCGGCATCCGGGCGTTCACCGACACCGTCCCGCCGGTGACCGGGACGCCGCTCGCGGCGTCGGTCACCGTGGTCCTCACCGTGAAGAGCTGGCCCAGGGGGATGGGGGAGGGCTCGGTCTCGTAGCGGACCCGGTAGAGGCCGCGGGTGGTCAGCCCCTCGGTTGCGCCGGGCGGGGGGGGCGGCGAGGGCACCCCGGGCGCGGGGGCGCCGGCCCGCGCCGATCCGACCTCCGGGCCGGTCCCCCCGGGCGGATCCCCGCCGCCGCAGCCCGCCACGGCGACGGCGAGGGAGGCCAGGAGGATCACGGGGGGGAGGAGGCTCATGCTTGGAGGGGCAGGGGGCCGGTCTCGAGGCTTCCCGGGCGGGCGTCCCGGTCCCGGCGGGCCCAGCGCCAGAAGAGGATCCCCATCGCCCCCCACAGGACCGAGTCGCCGATCACCCACATGATGAGGCCGCCGAGGTGCTGGTCCCCCATGGGACTCAGGGGCAGGACCCGGGGCGCCGCCGCGTAGAAGGTGTAGACGAGCTGGCTCTGGAGCGCGATGACCGCGCCGGTGACCTTCATGGCCACCGTCATGGCGAAAAGATAGAGGATCTGGACCGGATAGGAAGGCCTGGGGAGCGCGGGGCTCGATCCGGTGGCCGGCCACCAGGCGATCACCGCCGTGGCGATGAACCCCAGGTGCTCGACGACGTGGACGCCGTGGTCCCGCATGGCCCACTCGTACATCCCCGGGACGTGCCAGAGCACCATGACCCCGTTGTACAGGACGAATGCGGTGACGGGGCGGGTCAGGGACCTTCCAAGCCGGGTCGCCGCCGCGGGCAGGAGCCCCAGGATCCAGGAGACCATCCAGCCCGGGAGCCCCAGCAGGAACAGGGGCGGGAACACCTGGGTCAGGAGGAGGTGCTGCACCATGTGTCCGGTGAACAGGTAGTAGTCGCTCAGGTGGTGGATCGGCCCGTTCAGGGCCACCAGCAGCGTCCCGAGGGAGGCGCAGAACGACAGGGCCCGCCAGCGCCCCACCGGGGGGCCGAGGCCGTGGCGGCGGCGCAGGGGGCCGGCCATCCAGAAATACGCCAGCCCCAAGGCCAGCACGCCGAACATCACGCTGGCGTGCAGGTCCCACACCGCCCACTGGGCCGGGTCCGCGGGCAGGTCCGCCAGGTCCCCCGGCGAGACGTACCGCGGGGCGAAGGGCATGCCGGGCTGGTGGATCCACCCGGGGAACGGAGGGAGCCGTCCGGGCGGGAGGGGAAACATGCGTTCAGGCCCGCAGGTGGATCTGGGTCAGCCACACCACGACGCCCTCGGCGAGGATGGTGACCACCAGGGGGGCGACGAAGAGGCGCCGGTAGACGGGGGCGTCGAACTTCAGGTGCATGAACCAGCCGACGACGATGGCGAACTTGATGGTCGCCGCCGCCAGCAGCAGGAAGATCATCAGGGGCCGGCGGTCCGGGGGCTGGAGGAAGGGCGCCACCGAGAACCACACCTCCAGGGCCGTGATGGCGAAGAGGAGGAGGGCGATCCCGGTGTAGGTCTTGACGGTGGGGTGGGCGTGCCCCGCGGCTCCCGCGGAGTCGCCGTGGCCGGGCTCGCTTCCGTGGCGGTGGTCGGTCATGGCGTCACGCTCCCTTGGACGGATCGGGGATCAGGTAGACGACGGTGAAGATGACGATCCAGACGATGTCCACGAAGTGCCAGTAGAGGCCCGCGACCTCGACGTTCAGCGCCTTCTCCCTGGGGATCCCCTTCACCCAGGCGACCACGAACAGGGACAGGAGCCAGAGGACCCCGACGGCGACGTGGGCGCCGTGGAACCCGGTCATCACGAAGAAGGTCGTGCCGAACAGGTTCTTCTGGAGCGTCAGCCCCTTCGCGTAGAACTCGGTGAACTCGAAGGCCTGGAAGCCCAGGAAGATCAGCCCGAACAGGGCGGTGCCGAACAGCCACGCCAGGGTCTTGCCGCGGTCCCCCCGCTGCACCGCCGCGAGGGCGAGCACCATCAGGTAGGAACTCATCAGCAGCACGAAGCTGGAGATCGACGTGACGGCGAAGTTGAACACGTCGGCCGGGTAGGGGCCGGTGAGGCTCTTGCCCCGGTACGAGAGGTACGTCGCCACGAGGGTGCCGAAGAAGAAGCACTCCGAGCCCAGGAAGGTCCAGAAGGCCAGCTTCAGGTTCGGGACCCCGAGGGACGTGCCGTGCTCGGGCAGCATCGCCCGGGCGGCGGCGGTGGCGGGGGAGGTCTCGGTCATGGTCGTCATCCCGGTGTCCTCGGGTCGCACGGCGGATGGTGCGGGAGCAGCCGCTCACTCGACCGGCTCGAAGAACCACGTGTAGAGGCCGTAGAGCAGGACGATCACGCCCGTCGCCACGGTGGCGAGGAACAGGCTCGAGAAGGGGATGGACTGGATCGTCGACCCCGGGGCGTCCAGCAGGTGCCGGTAGATGTCGTGGCCACGGATCAGGAAGGCGCCGAACACCGTCGTCACCCCCGCCGCGGCGATGAGGGGCCGGTACGAATTGGGTGGCAAGTGGATGTGGGGGTCCCGCCGGTCCAACCCCAGGGTGGCGTCCCCGTACTTCTGGTCCCAGAGGGGCCGGTCGCTGGGCACGTTGGGGATCGCGTCGAAGTTGTGGACCGGCGGGGGAGAGGAGATCGCCCACTCCAAGCTGGCGCCGTCCCAGGGATCGTCGCCCGCCCGGGGCCCCCGCCGCGCGCTCCACCAGACGTTGTACATGAACACCAGCAGCCCGATGGGGATCATCCACGCGCCGACGGTGGAGACGAGGTTCCACAGGTGCCAGCCGTCGGCCTCGTCGTAGGTGAACACGCGGCGGGGCATGCCGTCGACGCCCAGGAAGTGCATGGGGAAGAAGGCGATGTTCAGGGCCACGAACTGGAGGGTGAAGTGGACCTTGCCCAACCCCTCGTCCAGCAGGCGCCCGGTGACCTTGGGGAACCAGTAGTAGATCCCCGAGAAGAGCCCCATGATCGCGCCGCCGAAGAGCACGTAGTGGATGTGTGCGACGACGAAGTAGGAGTCCTGCTGGTGCAGATCGATGGGCGGCGAGGCGTGCATGATCCCCGACAGTCCGCCGATGGTGAACAGGGCGATGAAGCCCACGGAGAAGAGCATCGCCGTGGTGAACCGCAGGCGGCCCCCCCACATCGTCGCGATCCAATTGAAGATCTTCACGCCGGTGGGCACGCCGATCAGCATCGTCGTCGCCGAGAAGGCGGCGTCGGCGACGGGCCCCAGGCCGGCGGTGAACATGTGGTGGCTCCAGACGCCGAACCCCAGGAAGCCGATGAGGATCCCCGAGAAGACCACGAAGGGGGCGCCGAAGAGGGGCTTGCGCGAGAAGGTGGGCAGCACCTCGGAGACCATCCCCATGGCGGGCAGGATCAGGATGTAGACCTCGGGGTGGCCGAACAGCCAGAAGAGGTGCTGCCACAGCAGCGGGTCGCCGCCGTGGAGGGGCAGGAAGAAGTTGGTGCCCACCGTGCGGTCCAGGAGCAGCTCGATGAGGCCGACGGTGATGATGGGGAAGGAGAGCACCACCAGGAACTGGACCACCAGGGTCATCCAAACGAAGACCGGCATCCGCATCATCGTCATGCCCGGGGCCCTCATGTTGAGGATGGTGACGATGAAGTTGACGCCGGCGGCGAGGGAGGCGGTGCCCAGGACCAGCAGGCCCACCACCCAGTAGTCCATCGCCGGGCTGTGGGAGTACATCCGCTCGGAGAGGCTGGCGTAGGCGAACCAGCCGCCGTCGGGGGGGAAGCCCAGCAGGAAGCTGAGGTTGATCAGCAGCCCCCCCAGCAGGAAGAGCCAGTACGAGAAGGCGTTGAGGCGGGGGAAGGCGACGTCCCGCGCGCCGATCTGGAGGGGGACGATGTAGTTGAAGAAGGCGGCGCTCAGCGGCATGACCGCCAGGAAGACCATCGTGGTCGCGTGCATCGTGAACAGCGCGTTGAAGAACTGCGCGCTCACGAGCTCGGACTGGGGCTTCACGAGCTGGGCGCGGATGACCAGGGCCTCGATGCCCCCCAGCAGGAAGAAGCCGTAGGCCGTCACCCCGTACATCAGGCCGATCTTCTTGTGGTCGACGGTGGTGATCCAGTCCCAGATCCCCGAGGGCGCGGCGGCGGGAGGGGCGTGGGCGGGGTGCGCCGTGAGGGGGGTCGCGCTCATCCGATCTCCTCGAATCGTCCCCGGGGCGCGGCGTGGGTCCGCGACCGGGAGGGGAACTCGTCCGTTCGGGCCCGGGACTACTTCAGCTCGAGCAGGTACTGGGTCAGGGTCTCGACCTCCTGCTCGCTCAGCTTGTGGGGCAGCTTCATCAGCGAGCCGGGCTTGACCCCCTCGGGGTCCCGCAGCCAGCGCCTCATGCTCTCGGCGTCGTTGTCCAGGATGCCGGATCCGATGGTGCCGCGGCTGGCGACGTGGGTGAGGTCGGGGCCGATGCGACCCGCGGCGATGGGGTTGCCCCGCACCTGGTGGCAGGCGATGCAGCCGCCCTCCAGGAACGCCTTGGGCCCGGGCTTGCCCGAGGCCACCAGGTCCCCCTGGGCGGGGGCCTTCTGCTCCTGGACCCACCTCTGGAAGTCGGCCTCCTCCTGGACGACGAGCCGGAGCTTCATCAGGGCGTGGGAGTCGCCGCAGTACTCGGCGCACTGGCCCACGAAGTTCCCGGTGTCCCGGGCGGTGAAGGTCAGGTGGTTGGTACGCCCGGGCACCGCGTCCCGCTTGCCGCCGAACTGGGGGAGCCACAGGCTGTGGATGACGTCGGCGGAGACGATCTCGAAGGCGACGGGGACGCCCGCGGGGATGTGGACCTCGTTGGCGGTGGTCACCCCCAGCTCGGGGTACTCGAACTCCCACCACCACTGCTTGCCCACGGCCTTGATCTTCACCGCCCCCTCGGGGGCCGGCGCCGCGGCGGCGAAGATCGTGCGGACGGTGGGGATCGCCATGGCGACGACGAGGGCCAGCGGCACCAGGGTCCACGCGATCTCGAGCCGCGTGTTGCCGTGGACCTGCTCGGGGATCCCCTCCTCGCCCCGGTCGCGGAACCGGAAGACCACGTAGGCCAGCAGGGCGAAGACCACCACGCCCACCGCCAGGGTGATCCAGGTGACGAGCATGTAGACGCCCCAGGTCATGTCGGCGAGATCGGAGTTCTTGTGCAGCGTGCTCTGGGGCGCGTCCCCCATGCACCCCGCGAGGGCCGCGAGGAGGGAGGTGGCGACGGCGGCGGCGACGTTCCGGACGGGGCGCGGGGAGTTGGACATCCGATCTGCCTCGATCTCTGGGGAGCTGACGACCGGGGTGGCGCTCACGCCGTCGCCCGGGCCCCGGCGGGCACCGAGTCGGGCCGCCGGGGGAGCACGATTGGACGGCGGAAGGCCTCGAGCGCGACGTGGGCCGTGGTCATGCACAGGGCGGCGGCGAGGGCGGAGTGGAGGCCGGTCACACCCACGGGGACATGGAACAGCACGTTGGCGATCCCCACGGCGATCTGGATCAGCACCAGCAGGAGCGCGGCCCCGGCGAGGCGGGGAACGGGCCCCGGCTGCCCGCGGGAGGCCCAGGCCAGGACGGCGAAGGCGATGGCCGTCCCGTAGGCCAGCAGGCGGTGGACGATCTGGACGCCCATGCCCCCCGCGAAGGTGGGGAACCACACGCCGTCCACGCAGGTCGGCCACTCGCCGCAGGCCAGTCCCGCCTGCCCCGAGGACACCAGCCCGCCGACGACCATCTGGAGACTCAGGATCGTCCCGGCGGCCACGGTGGCGGCGCGGAAGCCCCGCCCGACCCCGGCGAGCCGACCGGCTCCCCCGCGGGAGGCCCGGAACAGGGCCCCCGCGGTCAGGGCGAGGCCGATGGCGAAGAGGTTCCCCACGACGAGGTGGGAGGTCACCGTCCACCGGGCCAGGAGGTGGAGGACCGTCAGCCCCCCCAGCACGATCTGGACGGCGAGCACCGCCAGCACCGCCGCCACCCGTGGACCGGCGGCGCGCCGGCCCCGGGGGTCCAGGAACACGGCCGTGGAGGCCAACAGGAGCCCGACGCTCAGGACCCCCACCAGGGCGCGGTGTCCCCACTCCATCAGGACCTGGAAGGAGAGACCGTGGGCCGTCGCCTCGCCGTGGCGCAGGATCCCCGCGTCGACGAGGTTCTGGCGCAGGACCCCCTCGTCCAACAGTGGGGGCACCACCCCCCCGTGGCACAGGGGCCAGTCCGGGCACGAGAGGCCCGCCTGGTACGCCCGCACCAAGGCGCCGAAGACGATCAGCACGTAGGCCACCCCGGCGAGCCCGGCGAAGGCCCAGCCCAGGCGGCGCATCGATCTCGAGTCGGGAGTAGAGATCGCTGGGGAGTCCATGACGCGGAAGGGGCCCATCCTGGAGGGTTCGCGGTGGGTCCGCCCCGGAACGCCTGCCGCCGTCGAACGGTCGTCGCCGGAGGAGGAGGACGGACGGCGCCATTGTGCGGGGCCCCCCGCAACAGGGCAAGCGCCAATGCGGGGGGCCCTTCCCTCGGACCGGGTTCAGTCCGCGCCCGGGGCCCCGTCCTGGAGCCTCGGGGCGGTGACGATCCCCCGCTCGACGTCATCGACGCCCATCACCGGGGCGAGCTGGAGATCGAAGTCCGCCTTCCCCCCGAAGGGCGGCTCGCCCGCGGCGACCCGCTCCCGGAGCTTCAGCGCCTGCCAGGACAGATCCGTGTAGGCAGCGACCGGATCGATCTCGTAGCGGATCCCCTCCGCCGCCCCCGGGAGCCAGAGGGTGAAGCCGGTCTCGCCGTCGGTCTCGAGGACGATGGAGCCGTCCGAGACGACCTGCTTCTTCCCCGTCACCTCGTGGGGCCCCGGGGCGAGGTAGCCGTCGCACGCCTGGGTCTGGTAGAGGTCCGTCCCCCGGGGCCTCCCCGACCAGAAGTCCTCCCACCCCAGCAGGCGCTCCACCGTCGCCGGGTTGGGGTGCTTGTGCCCCTTGCCGCACGAGATCACCCCCACCTCGGGGCGGATCCGCTGGAGGAAGGGGTAGCTGGAGCTCCACCGGGAGCCGTGGTGGTTCACCTTGTAGACCTCCACATCCCGGAGCTGGTGGGCGCTGGCGGCCTCCATGTTGTGGTACCACGCCCCCCAGCTCTCGTGCAGGTACCCGCTGAGGTCGCCGGCGATGTAGAAATCGAACCGCCGGTAGTGGAGGATCATGGCGATGGAGAAGTCGTTCTGGCTGGTGGTGTTGACGTGGCGGTCCTTGAGCACCCGCCCCCTCCCCTCCACCTCGGCCCCCACCGAGAGGACCTCGATCCACACGTCGGGCCCCAGGTCGATCTGCCTCTTCTCGGAGCGCTGGTCGAAGGCGAGGGTCTCCCGCGGGACGCGGTAGGTCTCCACCCACTTCCGGTAGAGCTTGTCCCCGGTCCCCGCGGCGTCGTAGTCCAGGCCCGAGTCCAGGACCTTGCCGACCTTCACCCCCGACGCCTCGTACAGGTAGTAGATGCCGCTCGCGGAGTCCTCGTCGTACCAGCCCATGTGGTCGCGGTGGTAGTGGCTGGGGATCAGGTAGTCCAGGAAGACCACCGGGCGGTGCCTCGGGCCGTCGTCCAGTTGGCTCCGCAGGTAGGGCTCGACGACGTGCTGGCCCTCGTTCCCGCCCCCCGACGTCTCGCCGACGTCGTAGACCAGGACGCGCCGGTCCCCGTCGGGCAGCCGCGGGCCCTCGATGATGGTGGCGTCCCCCTGGCCGACGGCGAGGAAGTGGATCCGCAGCACGTCCGCCGCCGGCTTGGGGGGACCCTTGGCGAGCCGGTCCAGGGCCTCCTGGGCGGCGCCGGGGACGGGATCGGCTCCTTCCCCCGCCCGGGCGCCCCCGAGGAGGGACCAGACCGCGGCGGCCGCCAGGGCCGCGGCGGCGGCGGGCGCCAGCCGCGCCCTCACCGGCCCCCCACGCCCCGGCTCCGCCGGAGGGCCGCCCCCAGCAGGAGGAGGGCGACCGCCGACGATTGCCCGGGAGTCGCGGCGGCGCACCGGCAGGTCGGACCGCCGTCGGGCCAGTCCACGTCGTCGGTGAGGCACTCCCCCACGACGCCGGGGGTGCCGAAGTTGCAGTCCTCGTCGGTGGGCTCCAGGAAGCACTGGGAGAAGGCCGCCTCGCACCAGGCGTCGCGGTCGTCGTTGGCGGCGGCGGGGTCCGGGGCGCCGGTGGGGTCGAACATCAGGGAGTGCCCCTCCCGCACCCCGTCGGAGGTGGGGTCGTAGGGGGCCTCGTCCACCAGCACCTCCTCACTGGAGTCGGCGTCGGGGCAGACCAGGGCCACCCTCTCGTCGCCGTCGTTGGTGAAGGTCACGGTGGAGTAGGCGTACTCGCCGCCGGGGCAGCTCGACGGCAGGTCCTCGCCGCCGTCCCCCGAGCCCAGGGCCCCGTCCAGGAAGCACTCCTTGTAGGCGAAGACCTGCACCGCCCCCGGCCCCATCCACAGGGTCCGGCCGTCGCTGCCGATCTCGTAGCTCTTGACCGTGGAGGGGTCGACCCACCCCTCGTCGTCGACCCGGTACTTCCGGATGGAGCAGAGGGTAAGCTCCACGTCCCGGTCCCGGGTGTTCCACACCTCGAACCACTCCGGCGCGCCCTGGGGGGCGACCATGATCTCCGTCACCACCACGTCGCCGGCCTCCGGCCACTCGAAGGCGGCGCACTCGTTCGCCGCCCCGGGGGTGCCGTAGCTCGGGAGCCCGTTCTCGTCGTGGTGGGGCGGAGCGCTCAGGGGGATGCACCAGCCCTGGGGGAAGTCGTCGTTCCCCTCGGCGGAGAGGCGGTCCGGCGCGAGCCCGGCCGCGCAGGAGGAGTCGGCGGGGCAGGACCCCTCCATCTCGGTCCAGTCGTAGGAGATCCGGTCGATCTCCACGCCCCCGCAGGTCAGGGTCAGCTCCTCGGGGTCGCCGTTGTTGAAGCTGAGGTTCCCGTATGTGTAGTCCGCGGCGACCTCGCAGGTGCCCGCCGAGCCCTGCTCGCTCCACGCGGCGCAGTCGCCGCTCTTCACCAGCACGGCGATCCCCCCCGCGGGGATGGACAGGGCGGTGACGGTGTGGGCGTTCTCGGTCCCCGTCTCCCCCTCGGCGATCACGCAGCCCGAGAGGTCGGCGGTGGAGTCCGAGAGGTTGGTCAGCTCGAACCACTCGTCCGCCGACGGAGCGTCGATGAGGATCTCGGTGATCACCACGTCGCCGGCGGCAGGGGCGGCCAGGGCGGGGGCCCCGGCCAGCGGCGCGGCGGTGGCGAGCACGGCGGCCAGCAGTCGGGACGACATCAGAACCGGACCTCCACGGAGGCGGCGATCTCGCCGTAGTTCCTGCCTTCGGTCACGTAGACCTCCTCCTCGTCCGCCGCGGGGACGGCGCAGGACCCCTGCAAGGTGGGGATCCCGGCGGTCTCGCAGGCGTCCTTCCAGGGCGCGTCGGGATCGGGGAGGAAGCGCCCGAACGTGCCCCGCAGCGACACCTTCACCTTGCCGCCGATGAGCTGGTCCCCCTGGAGCCACGCCTCCACGGAGCGCTCCTCGATCCCTCCGTGGACGTCGTCGTCGCGGTAGCGCGCGCGCATCGACACCGTCGTCGTCTTCGTCGGGGCGAGCCGCGCCCGGAACGCCATGTAGTGTCCGATCTGGAACCAGGGCTCGCAGGGCCCGTCCCCGGTCGGGTAGACCTTGCCCGAGTCCTCGTACGTCCGGCGGTAGAGCACCTCGAAGGTGGCCTTCGGGACCGGCGAGAGGCGGACCTCGCCGCCGATGGAGTGCTTCTCGCCGGCCCCGTAGGTCACGTCGGCGTCGGGCACGGAGTCGAGGCGCTCGTTGCCGGACGCCTGCCCCTCCTCGTCCAGGTCCAGGTAGTCCTCGTCGTCGCTCCCGTAGATGCGGGTGCGCCCGTTGTTCACGAGGTCGCGGTTCTTGAGGTCCGCGAACGCGGCGATCTCGAGGCCGTGGACGGGGCGCGCGGAGACGCGGAAGTACGCCTCGGCGTTGGAGATCCCGAGGCTGATCCGCTGCCACAGGTCGATGGTCGCCCGGACGCTCAGCCCCTTCAGCGGGTCCAGGCGGACCTTGAGCCGCGCCCCCTGCTCGTCCCGGTCCCGCATCCCGCCGTATGCGTCCGGGGCGGCGATACCCCGGGCGTGGGGGTTGCCGAAGCCGGTCTCGTAGCGCCGCAGCGAGCCTTCGATCTCGCCCCAGAGGGGGCTCGCCACCGCCTTGAACAACAGGGCGTTGCCCCCCGTGAACGTGCGGGCGTACTCGCCCCGAAGGTCGACGACGCCGATGCCGAAGGCTCCGTTGACGCCGAAGGCCCCGTAGAGATCCTCGGTCGGGTAGCCCTCCCGGAGCAGGAACTCCCGGGGGTCCTCCACCCCCTCGATGACGTCGAAGTCCAGGTGCCCGACCCACGCCGTCACGCCGACGTGGTTGCGCCGCCCCGATCGGAAGGTGACGTTGCCGCCGACGAGGGACTCCCGGTAGGCGTTGGGCAGGGTGAGCCAGCCGACCCGCTGCCCGTCGATGTAGATCCGGGGCGACACCGTCTCGTCCCGGAGCGGGTCCACGTCCTCGCCCCCCGTCACGGCGATGTCGTACTGGTAGACGTCGTGCAGCCACGACGAGCCGAACACCGACAGGTCCAGGGATTCGCGGCCGAAACGCAGCGCCGTCAGGCGGGCGGCGCCACCGAAGAGGCGCGCGCGGCTCTTGTAGGCGCCGGGGGCGGAGTCGGGGGAGGACTCGTAGAACGTGAGGTCCGAGTACCACCCGTGGGGGTGGATCCGGTCGGAGACGTCGAAGGTCAGGCCCAGGCCGTAGCCTGCCGTGAAGCTCCCCACGACGGCGGATCCCTCGGCCCGCGTGGCGGAGAGGAACGCCTTGGAGAACTCGACGACCGGCTTGCCCCACGAGGCGTGCAGGTCCCGGGACTCGGGGTCGTACACCACGCCCCCGAGCCCCTCCTGCAAGAAGAACAGGGCGCCGGCGCGCAGCCACCGGTAGGCGTGCACGTCCCCGAGCAGGTAGGTCCGGGGCGCCTGCCCGAGGCCGAGGTCCGCCACGGACAGGGTGCTCTCCGGGGAGGCACCCTCCACCGGCTCCCCCTCCCAGAAGTTCTTCGCCACCCGGACCTTCAGCCGCGCCCGCACGGGATCGGTGCGGGTCTCGGGCTTCCGGGCGTAGGCGAAGGGGACGATCTCGCGGATGGCCTCCGCGGCGATCCCCGGGACCCGGGCGAGGTCGGCGAGGGAGGAGAAGGGGCCGTTGGCGACCCGGTCCTTCAGGATGGCCTCGGCCATCTCCAGGGTCAGTCCCGGAAGGGAGTAGAGGTCGTCCCTCTCCGAGAAGTTCACGTCGACGGGGTTCTCCAGCAGCTCCAGCAGGGAGGCGAGGTCGTCCTCGGAGATCCGGCCGGCCTCGTAGAGCTCCCTCAGGTCGTCCTCGTCCTCGGCGTCGATGGCGAGGGGGAAGGTGCGCGCCGCGGCGCCGGGGCCGGCGAGCACCGCGGCGGCGGCGACGGCGGCGCCGAACCCCGCTGCCAGGGCCCTACTCCTCACGGCTCCACAGCTCCTCGAACTGCTCCTCGAACCGCCCCGCCACGTGGGGAGAGGCGATGGAGACCAGGTTCTCGTCGTTGATGGTGTTCGCGCTCAGCGTGAAGTTGTAGGAGCCGGTGAGCACCCTGCGGCCGTCGATGACCACGAACTTGTGGTGCATGATCCCCCCCGCCGCGTTCGCCGAGACCCGCACCGGCACCCCCTCCCGCTCCAGGAAGGCGAGGGCGGCGTCGTTGACGCCCGGCTGCGGGTCGGCGTAGACCTTCACGTCGACGCCGCGGTCGGCGGCGGTGGCGAGGGCGTCGCGGATCGGCTCCGAGGTGAACGTGTAGATGGCGACGTGCACCGAGGTCTCGGCCGCCGCGATCTCGGAGACGATCACGGCCTCGGGGTCCTCGGAGGGCGAGAACCAGACCTGGGTGGTCTCGCAGCCGGCGGCGAGGGGGGCCGCCAGGGCCATTCCGAAGAGGGCGGCGCGCGCCGCGACGGAGCGAGCATGCATGGGGTCAGGGTATTCCGGCGGAACGACGGCGCCACGGCGACGGGGTGTCATCTTACACCGGTCGTCAGGCTCCGGCACCGGGCGATGGCGCTCCTGGCGGCGGCCGGCCTGGTCCTGGTCGCTCCGGGATGCGCCGCCCGGCGCGGCGACGCAGTCCGAGATGCCGGTCCTCCCCCGGCGGGGCTGGAGATCCGCTTCTTCTCCCTCGGCCAGGCGGACTCGATGCTGATCGTCGGGCCGGCACCGGAGCGGCGGACCCTGATGATCGACCTCGGGGAGGACCGCTGGGGAGATCGGCGGAACTACGAGAGGATCGCGCGGCGGGTGGAGGCGATCGTCGGCGAGCGCCGCCTGGACCAGTTCCTGATCAGCCACTACCACGCCGACCACATGGGGGACGTGGACGTGAAGCCCGACGGCAAGCGCCCGGGCGGCCTGTTCGGCCTGATGGAGGACCCCCTGGTCCCCTTCCGGATCGATCGCCTGCTGGACCGGGGGGACGCCGCCGAGCCCATCGGCAAGCGCACCCGGCCCCACCAGGGCCTGCTGGAGGCCTGGCCCCGCTGGGTGGAGTCGGGCCGCCTGGGGTCCCGCGAGGCGGTGCGCCTCGGCACCGGCTCCATCGACCTGGGCGCCGGGGTCACCGTCGAGGTGGTGGCGGTGGACGGCCGGTTCGAGGAGGGCAAGCCGTCGGTCATGGAGGCGCTCGCCGGCGCGAACCCCGACCTCTACCGGGAGGCCCCCGCGAACGAGAACGACTTCAGCGTGGCGCTGATCCTGCGTTACGGGGAGTTCGAGCTGTTCACGGGGGGAGATCTGACCGGCGCCGAGACCCCCGCGGACGGTCAGGCCCCCGCGGCGTTCACCGTCCGGACCTTCACCGACGAGAAGGTGACCTACACCAACGTCGAGGGGCCCCTGGCCGCCTCCCTGGAGGGCAGGGGCCGGGAGATGGACGTGGAGGTCTACCGCGCCGACCACCACGGCAGCTCCCACAGCTCGGTCTCGACGCTCATCGACCGCCTGGACCCCGAGTTCTCGGTCTTCTCGTGCGGGGGGCAGTACGGCCACCCCATCCCCGAGGTCGTCGAGCGCCTCGCCCGGACCTCCCGGGTCCTCATCACCAGCGGCATCGCCAAGAAGAGCTGGCCCGCGGGCTTGACCGTGCCCGAGGCGAGGGTGGCGGGGGAGATCTCCATCCTCGTCGAGCCGGGGGGCCGCGCCTACACCATCCAGGAGGAGCGCCACAGCGCCTTCACAGACGACGAGGAGCGAGGCGCCCCCTCCAGCGACGGCGCAGGGCGCGACGCGGGGGCGGAGCGACGGGACGCGCCTCCCTGAACGGGCGGGGGCGGCGGAGAAATGTAAATGTGTCGGTGCCTGACACCCGATCCCGGTGCCTGACACCCGATCCACCCGATCCCCTGACACCCGATCCCGGGATGCGCCTCCCTGAACGGCCGAAGGCGGCGGAGAAATGTAAATGTGTCGGTGCCTGAAACCCGATCCGGTGCCCTCAAACCATCCTCAGGCAATCCACCGAACGTTCCTCGCGTGCCCGAGCCCGTGCCCGCGCCCGTGCCCGAACCGTGGTGGGCAACGGCACCGTGATCGGATGTCCCCGCCGGGCACGGGCGCGGGCACCGGCCTGCGGCCTG
>JAKLKC010000034.1 GCA_023150875.1 Myxococcota bacterium
CCCCGATCTGTGCCAAAAGCCACATGGGGTAGGCCCTATGGCAAATCGTCGGCGCGACGCGCCCGACGATTTGGGCCCTCACACACCCCTTGACGGGACGCGCGCCTCCGCTCCCCCGAACAGCCGCTTCTGACCATCCGCGGGGCTGGGGGTGGGTGCCGGCACTCGTTGAGGGCGGGCGTGCGAGCGGGACCGGTTGATCTTCTAAATGAAATTGATTATCGTTTTCGTGATGCCGCGCTGCCGCGGCCCTCGTCACCAGGAGCTGCAACATGAAGTCCATGACCCTCCGAACCGGGGCGCTCCCCGGGGCCGATCTCGACGTGACCCGGATGCCGGGCCACTGGCTGCTGGCCCGCCTCGGCAAGCGGGTGCTGCGGCCCGGGGGCCGGGAGCTGACCGAGCGGATGCTCGCGGACCTCGCCATCTCGCCGGCGGACGACGTGGTGGAGTTCGCGCCGGGGCTCGGCGTCACCGCACGGCGCGCGCTCGCGGCACGTCCGGCGAGCTACACGGGCGTGGAGCGGGCCCCGGAGGCCGCGGAGATCGTGCGCGGCTACCTGCCCGCGTCGGGGGCGCGGTGCGTGGTGGGGCACGCGGAGGAGACCGGCCTCCCCGGCGGGTCGGCCACGGTGGTGTACGGCGAGGCGATGCTCACCATGCAGACCGCCAAGGGCAAGGTCCGGATCGTGGACGAGGCGCGGCGCCTGCTGCGCGCGGGGGGACGCTACGGCATCCACGAGCTCGCCCTGACGCCCGACACCCTCGACGAGGGCCTCAAGGCGGGGATCGAGCGCGAACTCTCCCAGGCGATCCACGTCGGTGCACGGCCCCTCACCGAGTCCGAGTGGCGGCAACTGCTGGCGGACCAGGGCTTCGCCGTGACGACGATGACGACCTCACCGATGCACCTGCTGGAGCTGCGGCGCATGATCCAGGACGAGGGCATCCTGGGCGTCCTGAGGATCGCGTGGAACGTCCTGTGCGACCGACAGGCCCGCGCCCGGGTGCTCGAGATGCGCCGCGTGTTCCGGAAGCACGCCCGGCACCTGTCGGCCATCACCATCGTGGCGACCCGGACTCCGGCTTCCTGATGTGGCGTGGAGGGGGCGCCGCCAGCCCGCCGGGACGGATTCGTTCTTTAAGCTGGCGTCCGAACGGCGATGGTTCCCTTGGTGACTCCCCCCCGGTTCCCGGCAGCTTCCGTGCCGACGAGGTCAGCGATGCTCCCAAGACCACGACCGCTCGCGATCTTCCTGTTCTCGGCGATCGCCCTTTCCGATCCCGCCCACGCCGAGGAGTCGCCCCTCCCTGGTCTTCGACTGGAGCCCGGACGCGAACTCGTCCTGGCCGGCTCGATGCGCGTAGAAGCCAGAGGGGCGACGGAGTGCTCGGGGGATTGGACGCTCGATAGCCGATGGCTGGCCCTGGGAACCGGCGATCCCCTCGCGCCGCCGTCGAGTCCCGGTGCCGACGCGGGCTGGACGTTCCTCATCCGTGAGTCCGCCCACCACGCCAGGCACGAAGGGACGGGCTGCAGCACGTCTGGGAAAACGTATATCGGGTCGGACACATTCCACCCCGGGTCGACGGTCATCCGGAGGCGCCCACCGTCGTCGGCACCGTTCAAGGTCTCCAGCGGGTGGTCCCCGCTCAACCCCTACGTTGCCGCGGACGCTACCCGGCGCACCGACAAGAAGGACTCCGTGGAGGTCGTCCCCGGATCCTACGTGAGCACCCTCTGGCAGCGCTCGGTGGAGCAGGGGGAGAAGGGCTCCGTCGTGGTGACCGTCCTCGGTGCGTCACCGGTTCCCTTCGACGCCCACCCCGAGGCGACCCTCCTTTCCTTCCGGGATGCCGTCGAGGTCGAGCCCGCCACGGGCAGCCTCGTCGGGTGGTCCCGATCCACCACATGGCGCGTCCAGGAGGGGCCGGGGAAGGTGGCGGAGTGGAGCCTGGCCATGACCCTCGCGCCGACCTCCCAGGGGACCCTCGACGCCGCCACGGTCCAGAGCATCCGGGAGGGCTACAAGGAGTTGGACACGCTCAGGGCGCTCGCCAAGTCCGATTCCGGGGCCGCCCTCCTCCGGGCCCGGGCGGCCGCCCCGCGGTACTTCGGGACGATGCTCGAGGAACGGTTCCGCCGTCAGATCCAGTCCCTGGAGGAGGGGGACCGGCAGGAGAGACCGAAGTCCGGCCAGCCGGTCGAGGGCGCCCATCTCTGACAAGAAGGTCGGCCGAGACCGGAGGCGAGGTGCCCGGAATCGGGCAGGACACGGACGCGAGCACCAGATGGAGTGGCCGACGGCGCCGGGGGTCCTGCCTGGAAGCGGGCGGAGAGGCGAGAGCCCCCGCCCGCCGGGCCATTGACGGATACTGAAGCCCTCCCCCCCGCCCGAGAGGCCCGATGCCCGTCCCGCGCCCGCCCCTCGCCTTCGCGCTGATCCTCGCCGTCTCCGCGTGCAGCGACACGAGCCTGAGCCGCCCCGACGACGACGTGGACGTCGATGACGACACCACGCCGCCGCCGGGGGACGACGACACGACGCCGCCGGACGTCGAGGACCTCTGCGACGGGACCGACGACGATGGGGATGGGCTGGTGGACGAAGGCTACCCCGACACCGACGCCGACGGGATCGCGGACTGCGTCGACACCGCCTGCGACCTGGACGAGCCCGAGCCGGGGCCGGTGGAGCAGGTGGAGGCGTGCGAGGGGGAGGTCTTCGCCGTCCCCGATCCCTGGGACGTCATCGTCGAGTGGCGGTGGGCCGGCACGGCGGGGGGGATCGTCGACGTCTACGGGGTGCCCGCCGTCGCCTACCTGGAGGACACCGACGGCAACGGCGTTCCGGGGCCCGGAGATCTCCCCTCCGTGGTCCTGGCCGCCGGACTCACTTCGGGCGCCGCCAGCGCCGTCGTCGCCCTGCGGGGCGATGGGAGCCCCCTGTGGGAGCTCCCGGGGAGCGTCTCTCGCCCGATCTCCGGCGGCCAGAGCCCGGGGATCGGCGACGTGGACGGCGACGGCTGGCCGGACGTGGTGGTGTTCGAGACCCGGGCGGTGACCGCCCTCGACCGGACGGGGACCCCGATCTGGCGGACCGCCATCGACTCCAACGAGGACTACCCCACCGCCGTGGTCGCCGACCTCGACGGGGACGGCACCTCGGAGGTCGTCACCCACACCCGCGTCTTCGACGGCCCCACGGGCGCGGAGCTGGCCACCCACTCGTCCTACCCCGCCGCCGCAGTCGCCGTCGGGGACCTCGACGGGGACGGGGTCCAGGAGATCGTGATGAACGGGTCGGCCTACGACTGGGGCGGCACTCCCCTGTGGACGACGGCCGCGGCGTCCGAGATCTGGCCCGGGGCCGCCATCGGGAACGTCGACGACGACCCCGAGGCCGAGGTGGTGGTGTCGACCGGCTCGTCGGTCCACCTCGTCGAGCACGACGGCACCGTCACCTGGTCCCAGAGCGGCACGAGCTGCGGCGGCGCCGCCATCGCGGACTTCGACGGGGACGGCCGCGCCGAGATCGCCGCCCCCATGGGGACCCGCCTCGCCCTGGTGGAGGGGGACGGGACGGTCGTCTGGGAGGCCCCGATCTCCGACGCCAGCGGCCTGGCCAGCGCCTCGGCCGCCGACCTGGACGGCGACGGCCTCCCCGAGGTCCTCCACGCCGACGAGGACTGCTTCCGGATCCTCGACGGCGCGACCGGCGCCACCCGCCACCAGGACTGCGCCATGGGGGGAGGCACCCTCTGGGAGTACCCGGTGGCGGCGGACGTCGACGGGGACGGAGCCGCGGAGGTGCTCGTCCCCAGCAACGAGTGGGGCCAGACTCCGACGCCGGGCATGACCGTCTACGGCCACGGCGGCACCGGCTGGACGGCCACGGGGGTGACCTGGGGGGCCAACGCCTTCGCGTCGGGGATGATGACCGACGACGGCACCCCCCAGCCGGCGGCGTCGGCGACCTGGCTCGCCGAGGGCCTCTTCCGCGCCTGGGGCTCCCTCGCCGGCCCCCAGGCGGAACTGCGGATCCTGATCTGGGACGTGTGCGCCGTCGCCTGCCCCGACGGGGTGATGGAGGTGGCGGTCCAGGTGAGCAACCACGGCTTCCGCGAGGCGCCCGCCGGGACCCCCGTGAGCCTCTACTCCGAGGCCGGGGGAGTCCGGACGCTGCTCGCCACCCTTCCCCTGGGCGAGCCCGTCCCCCCGGGCGAGAGCTCCGGGCCCCTCGTCTTCCTCGCTCCGGTCCAGGGCTTCGGCGAGGGGCTGGTCGCCGTGGCCGACGACCCCGGCACCGGGGGCTGGGGCGTGAACACCGAGTGCGACGAGGGCAACAACGAGGCGTGGTGGACCGAGCCGCCCTGCCCCTAGGCGAAGCTGGCCCCGAACCCGGTCCCGGGCGTGGGATCAGTGCAGCGCGGGGCGCGGGCGGCCGGGAGGGGCCGCGGGGGGTGGCGGCGCCCCCGCCCGGGGGTACCGGAGTCGCGGGCGCCCCCCGCCGGGGTAGAGGCGGTCCATCACCCCGAGGGAGTGGGGCGGGAAGACGGCGGCGAGGCGCCGGTCCACGTCGGCGCGCGCCTCGCGGACGTCATCGGCGCGGGTCCACAGCCGCGCCAGCGCCACCGTCGCAAGGAGCGCTTCCTTGAAGTGTTCCCGGGCGGACCCGAGGAAGGGTTCCCAGGACCCGCCGCCCGCGGGCAGCGCCGCCGCGCTCCTCCGCGCCGCCCCGAGTGCGTCCGCGGCCCGGTCCCGGCGCCACCGCACCTCCCGGGCGTCGGCATCCACGTCCCCCTCACCGACCCCTCGCGCCGGGCGCGCCCTCACCGCCGGCACCAGCGCGTCGACCCTGCGGTCCACCCCGAGGGTCAGGACGGCTTCCATCCCCTCCCAGACCCGCTCCTCCAGGGGCTCGGCGGGGCTGGGCACCCGCCCGCTCGCGTTCAGCTCTCGGGCTGCGTCCAGGACGTGCCACAGGCACAGCCACGTCTTCGCCTGGGCGCCCTCGTCCGCCGTCCACACCCAGTCGTCCCCGCTCTTGAGGAGGCGGGCCAGGAAGACGATGCGGTCCTCGGCGCCCATCCTCCCCGGGTCCAGGTCCAGGGCGACGTACCAGCCCGCGGGGTGCGGCAGGGCCAACGGGAAGGCGAGGGCGGGCAGCAGCCAGTCCACCAACGCCGCCGCGAACCGCCCCGGCATCCAAGGGGCGTCGGGGTGGTCCCGGTGGAAGGCGCCGACCGGGGTGCCCGCGACCCTCCCCTCGCCGAGGGCGGGGAAGTGGCCGTCGACGCTCAGGATCGGGGCGCTCCCGGGCCACCACGACACCCGGTCGAACGAGAGCCGCGGCAGCACGCGGGACTTCTCCAGGACCTGGGCCGTGTCGAGGTAGTCGCCGAGGGTGACGAAGTGCACCGTGGCGAGGCCCTCGTCCCTGACCTGCGACCACGCCTTGCCCATGGCCTCCATCATGCCCTCATCGCAGTCCGCCAGGCCGGTGTCGGGGAGGGAGAGCAACAGCCCCCCGTCGGGGCAGGCCCGCACCGCCGCCCCGAGGGACTCGGCGTAGCGAGCCCTGGACTCGGGGCCCTCCATGAGCCCCTGGGAGATCCCGCGGTGACGGGGCAGGGCCAGGAGCCCGTCGATGACGAACGCGCGCCAGGTCACGTCCCCGCCGCTGGGGGCGATCCGTACCGGGGCGGGGACCGCGGACACGTCGGGGAACACCACGTACTCGCACCCCGCCGCGCGATATCCGTCGATCCCGTCCGCCTCCACCGCCGCCCAGGGGGGCAGGGCGCCCGGGTGGCGGGGTTCGGGAACCGCCATGATCTCGTGCAGGTATTCGCGGTTGAGTCGGACCTCGTCGGCGATCTCCTCGGCGGTGAGGAGGGCGGCGTGGCCGGCGTGGGCGTGACCGTACAGGGAGTGGATCCGGCCGTCCCGGTAGGCCGAGCGCAGCGCACCATAGGCTTCCCCCGCGCTCCGGCGCAGCGTGGCGAGCCACTCGTTGCTCGCCTGGAGGGTGACGGGGGCCGACAGGGCCTCGCCCAAGGCCAGGAGGCGCTCCACCCCGGCGACGGCGGCGGCCAGGCCGTCCTCCCCCACCGCGGGGACCGCGGCCAGCTCCGCGTCTCCGGAGAGGTCCCGGAGCCGCGCCGCGAGGCCAGGGAAGGAGGTGTGGGCGTGGAAGGCGAGCGCGACGTGGACGGTCTTCACGGAGGTCCTCCCCCGGGGCGCGGGACGGTCCGGCGGGGGTTGATGGGGATCATGCCCGGCGCAGCACGGCGAAGTGGTAGGGCGCCAGGGTCACCTTCGAGTGGGGGACGAGCTCCTGGGGCAGGCGGGCCCCCTCGGCGGCGCAGTCCAGCAACGCCGTCCAACGCCCATCGGGGAGGGGCAAGGCCAGGGGGGTCCTCTCCCCCTCCAGCGAGGCCACCACCACGGCGTCCGGCCCGCCGTCGGGGGCGCGCCGGTGGACGACGAGGACGTCGATGGCACCGGGGCGCATCTCGTGGGCCATTCCCCGGTCCAGGCAGCGGAGGGCCGGGTGCTCCCGCCGCAGCTCCAGGAGGCGCCGGTAGGTCTCGGCCAACGCCGCCCCGGCGACCTCCCCCGCCGGCGGGTCCAGCACCGAGGCCCGGAAGGTCGCCTCGTCCTGGGGATCGGGCACCTCGTCGTCGAAGCCCAGGGCCCGGCAATCCGCCGTCCTCCCCGCCCGGACCGCCCGTCCCAGGTCCTCGTCGGGGAAGCTGGTGAAGAACAGGAAGGGACGGACCTCGCCCCTCTCCTCGCCCATGAACAGCAGGGGCAGGTAGGGGGAGAGGATCGCCAGCCCCGCCGCCAGGGGCAGGGCCTCGGGGGGCACGAGCGAGGCAAGCCGCTCCCCCCGGGGACGGTTGCCCACCTGGTCGTGGTTCTGGCAGAAGACCACGAACCGGCGGGGGGGGATCCTGCGGGAGTCGGTGCCGTGCCGGTCCCCCCGGAACACCGAGTAGTCCCCCTGGAACGCGAAGCCCTCGCGCATCGCCCGCGCGAGCTGCTCGAAACGGCCGAAGTCCGCCAGGATCCCCTGCCGCTCCCCGGTCAGGCAGGCGTGGAGGGCGTGCCGGAAGTCGTCGTTCCACTGGGCGTCGCAGCCCCAGCCCCCCTCGCCCCGGGGGCTCACGACCTTCACGTCGTTGAGGTCGCTCTCGGCCACGACGTGGACCTCGCGGCCGAGCTGAGGGCCGAGCTCCTGCACCGCCGCGGCGATCTCGGCGACGACGTGCACCGGCGAGCCGTCGACGATCCCGTGGATGGCGTCGAGGCGGAGGCCGTCGATGCCGTGCTCGGCGATCCAGTACCGGGCGTTGTCCACGACGTGGCGACGCACCCCCGCGCTGCCCGGGCCGTCGAAGTTCACCGCCGCGCCCCACGGGGTCTTCCGCGCCGGGTCCAGGTAGGGCCCGAACTCCGGGAGGTAGTTCCCCTCGGGACCGAAGTGGTTGTAGACGACGTCCAGGAACACGGCGAGGCCGGCGCGGTGGGCGGCGGCCACCAGACGGCGCAGCGCCCCGTAGCCCCCGTACGCGGCGTGGGGGCAGTAGAGCAGGACGCCGTCGTAGCCCCAGCCCCGGGGTCCCGCCCACTCGGCGACGGGCATGAGCTCCAGGGCCGTGATCCCCAGGTCCCGGATCCTGGGGAGCTGCCGCTCCAGGGCGGCGAAGGTGCCCTCGGCGGTCGCGGTCCCTACGTGGACTTCGTAGAAGACCAGGTCGTCGAGGCGGACGCCCCGCCAACCCTCCGCGAGGTCGTCCCTCGGGGGCGGCGCCACCACCACCGACGGTCCGTGGACGCCCCGGGCCTGCCGGCGGGAGCAGGGATCCGGGCGAGGGGGACCGCCGTCCAGGGAGAACGCGTACTCGGTGCCGGGGCCGAGTCCCGCCGCGACGAGCCGGTGGATCCCGTCCCCGTCGGGCTCCAGGGTCAGCCGCCTGCCGCCGTCCGCGGGCAGCACCACGTCCACCCGCCTCGCTTCCGGCGCCCACACGGCGAACGAGACGTGTCCCGGGCCCGGAAAGGCTCCCAATCCCAGCGGCGTGCGGTCGCGCACGATCCCCCCCTTTCGGCCGCCGCGGGCCGGCGGGTCACGCTTCCATAGGCCGGGGCCGCGCGCCGACCAGCCACCGGGCCGGGCATCGATGTGCCCGGGTGGCGAGGAGTCGGCACCGGTACTCTCCCCCCGAGGGGAGCCGCGCCGCTCCGCTCCGGGGACGGCGCGGGGGCTCTGGCGGGGCCGCAGGGCCGCGCCCTCCCGACCGGACAGGAGTTGAGAGATGACCACCTGGCGAGACGGATGGATCCTGGCGGCGGCGGTGGCCCTCGCCGCACCCGGCTGCACCGAGACCGCGGCGGACGACGACACGGCGCCCGCCGAGGACGACGACACCACGCCCGCCGACGACGACACCGGCCCCGCCGACGACGACACCGGCCCCGCCGACGACGACACCGCCGACGACGACACCGCCGACGACGACACCGCCGACGACGACACCACGCCGACCCCCGACGACGACGCCGCCGCCACGGAGCGGGCCTTCCACCTGAACCTGGCGGAGGCGACGGTCACCGATCCCCCGGGCCTCGACGCCCTCCTGGACACGTACCTGGTGGACTACCACCTGCTGATGCAGCCGTCGGACTTCCAGGCCGACAGCCTGGACCTCCTCTTCGCCCTGGGCGCCGACGACGGCGCGGGGGGCTACGTCCAGGACATGACCTTCGCCACCGTGGCGGTGACCGACGCCGGGTGGGACGACCCCCGCTTCGTCCTCGAGGAGCCCATCGACCTCTCCATCGACCTGGGCGGCGGCCTGAGCGTGGAGCTGGGTGACGCCATCCTCGACGGCTTCTTCGTGGACGCCGGCACGGCCGTCGCCGGGGCGACCCTGGAGGCCCAGATCGACTCCCGCGACTTCGACTTCATGTTGGGGGGCGAGGAGGGAGCGGTCTGCACGCTCCTCGCCGCCCTGTCCATCCCCTGCCAGCCCTGTCCCGACGACGGCCAGGACTTCTGCCTGCACCTGGCCGCCGACGGGATCACCGGCACCCTCCTCCCCGCCCTGACCCTCACGCCGGTTCCTTCCTAGGATCCGGTCGGGATCAGCCGCGGCAGTGGAAGGCGAGCACCTGTCCCCCGACGCTCACCAGGTCCCCGTCCGCCAGCAGGCGCTGGTCGATGGGCCGCTCGTTGACCTGGACCGAGCCGCGGGGACCGAGGCGGGTCAAGGCGAAGCGGCCTCGCCGTGACTCCACCGCCGCCAGCGGGGGCGAGGGCGGTCCGCACAGGGGCAGCACGACGTCCGCGTCCCGGCCGGGGCCCAGGGTACGGCGGCGGGCGTCCAGGACGACGACCCGCTCCGCGCCCCTCTCCTTCCAGGAGAGGCAGGGATCCCGGAGCGACCACGACGGGGCGACGGAGGGCGTGTAGGCCGGCAGTACCACCGTGGGGCCGTCCGACGGCACGACGGGGGGCTCGGCGCAGCAGGTCGACGGCAGGCCGATCCCGCCCAGGCAGAGGCGCAGGTGGTGGCCCCCCAGGCGTACCGTGGTCCCGTGGTGGAGGACCACCCGCTCCACCTTGCGCTCCCGGATCACGATCCCGTTCTTGTGGGAGACGTCCTCCATGACGAACTCGCCGTCCCCGACGTGCAGCCGCGCGTGCTGGCGCGACACCAGGGGATCGTCGAGCACGATATCGCAGGTGGGGTCCCGGCCGATGGTCAGCTCGCCGGGGCGGAGGGGCTGCGTCGCGACGAGGCTGCGGTCCCGGAAGATCTCGAGCTGGAACATCCGCGTCATCCTCGCCCGGACTCGTAGGGCCCATCGGACGGGCGCCGGCACTCCTGAGCGCGGTCGCGCCCCGCAGCCGTGGTCGCGGCCGCGAGGATAGTCAGGTCTTCACCACAAGGAAAGAGCGCAGGACGGGTTCCGACAAGGGGCGGGACCGGGAGGCCCCCGTCCCACCGCGGCTTCACCCCACCACCGCGGGGTCGAGGTCCACGCTGACCGGGCAGTGGTCGGAGCCCTGCACCTCGGGGTGGATCCGGGCCCCCCGCAGGAACTCCTTGGCCGCCGGGGAGGCCAGGACGTAGTCGAGGCGCCAACCCACGTTCCGCGCCCGCACGCCGAAGCGCTGGCTCCACCACGAGTAGTGCCCGCCGCCCCTCTCGAAGACGCGGAAGGTGTCGGTCCAGCCGCTGCGGATCCAGCGGTCGAGCTCCTGGCGCTCCTCCGGCAGGAAGCCGCTGACCTCGCGGTTCTCCCTTGGACGGGCCAGGTCGATCTCGGTGTGGGCGGTGTTGAAGTCCCCCATGACCAGTACCCTCCCGCCCCCCCGCCTCTCGGGCTCCAGCACGTCGAAGAGACGCCGGTAGAACCCGAGCTTGAAGGGGACGCGGCCGTTGTCCCGGTCCTTCCCGTTCCCGTTGGGGAAGTACACGTTGGCGACGGTCAGCCGGCCGAACCGCGCGATCTGCACCCTCCCCTCCGCGTCGAACTCCGGCGCCCCCAGCGAGGTGAGCACGGCGTCGGGTCGGCGACGGCTGTACAGGGCCACGCCGCTGTAGCCCGCCCTCTCGGCGGAGGACACGTCGAAGTGCCACCCCTCCGGCGCGTCGAGCTCCGGGGGGACCTGGTCCCGTCCGGCCCTCACCTCCTGGAGACCGACGACGGCGCCCCCGCAGCCGTCGAGCCAGGCCCGCAGCCCCTTCCGGGCCGCGGCCCGGATCCCGTTCACGTTCCACGAGTAGATCCGCATGCGCCTCTCCCCGGGGGGGCCCTCCGCGCGCCGCGCGGCCCGTGTGGGACGTTCGCAGAGGGAGGCCGGGGTGTAAAGGGGAGCGCCGGGAGCCTCCCGCGATCCGCCGCTTGCGCGGCGCGGCGCCCCCTGGTACGTTCCCCCCGACCTCGGCGGCGGTCGGCGCTCCCGGGGTCGTTCGAAAAACCGAATCGAGCGGATGCGGTGCCCCAAGGATGGGGTGAAACGGGAAGCCGGTGAGCCGGGGGAACCGCCCCCAGCGAGACCGGCGCGGCCCCCGCCACTGTGACCGGGGACGGGCGCACACGATGCCACCGAGGGCAGCTCGGGAAGGCGTGCGTCCCGGCAGATCCGGAAGCCAGGAGACCGGCCGATCCGCGGCGTTGTCGTCCTTCGGGTGGAGGGGCGCGCGCTCGGACTACGCTCCCCGCCAGGAACGCTCCGAGCCCGCGCGGCGAAGGCCCAGCCGGGCCCCGCCGCTCCGCCTCCCGAGGCGCGGCCGGGGCGTCCCGTGGTCCTCCCGTCCTCCCCACTCCTCGCTCTCCTCCGCCGGGTCGCCGGCCGGGTGGCGGCGTGCCTCGTCCTCGCCCCCGGGGCGATGGCGGGCGAGGCCGAGGGATCGGAGGACGCCGACTCCGGAGCCCCGGGGATCGCCCGCGCCGCCGACGACACCGTGGACGTCGTCGCCGAGGCCGAGGAGGGAGCCGCCCCCGATCCCGCCGACACCTCCGGCGCGGTCACGGTGGTCCGGTCCGACGACCCCACGCTCCCGCCCGGCGCCGACCTCGGCGACGCCCTCTCCGCGGCCCCGGGCGTCCACGTCCGCAGGCTCGGGGGGCTGGGCGACTACACCACCGCCACCATCCGGGGCTCCACCGCGCGCCAGGTGGAGGTCTTCCTGGACGGCGTCCCCCTCAACCCCGACGGCCTCGGGGTCGTCAACCTCGCCGAGCTGCCCCTGTCGGGGCTGGAGCGGGTGGAGGTCTGGCGGGGCGGCGCTCCCGCGTGGCTCGGCTCGGCGGCCATGGGGGGCGTGGTCAACCTCGTCACCCCCACCGGGGACCGCCCCCCGACCCGCATCGAGGGCGCCTACGGGCAGTACGTCACCCGCCGCGTCCACGCCTCGGGGGGCACGGACCTGGGCCGGGGGGCCGACCTGCGTCTCTCCGTCGACTCCTTCGGCACCCGCGGCGACTTCGCCTACTTCGACGACCGGGCCACCCCCTACAACCTCTTCGACGACCGCACCGTCACCCGCGAGAACAACGACAAGCAGGACATCTCGGTGCTCGCCCGGGTGCGGGGCGGTTCGGACCGGCTCTCCCTGACCTTCCAGGACGGCTTCTACGCCCGGGACGAGGGGATCCCGGGCAACGCCCACGACCCCGCCCTGTCGGCCCACCTCTCCACGGTCCGGAACCTGGCCCACCTGGCCCTGGGGGTCCCCCTCCCCCGGGCGGGCCGCGTGGACGCCCGCCTGTACCACCAGTACCGCCGGGAGCACTACACCGACCTGGGGGGCGAGGTCGGCTGGGGGGTCTACGACCAGGTCTACCGCTATCACGACCTCGGGGGGACCGCGCGGGTCCGGCTGGTCCCCCTCCCCTTCCTGGCCGCGGACGTCTCCGCCGCGCTGCGGGTCGACACCTACCAGCCCTACAGCCTCCTGGAGGATCCCCCCACCGACGGCACGCGGTGGCGCGGCACCGGCCGCCTCTCCGGCGAGGCTTCCCTCTCGCTTTGGGGCGACCGCCTGAGGGTCTCCGCCGTCCTGGAGGGGCGGATCGTCGACGACCGCTTCCTGGGGGAGGTCCCCTACAGCACCCTCCGGGTGAACGAGGGGGCCGAGCCCGTGCGGTTCCCCTTCACGCCCCGGCTGGGGGTGCGCTTCCGCCCCGTCGCCGCCCTGACCCTCAAGGCCAACGCCGGCCGCTACGTCCGCCTGCCGGACTTCATGGAGATCTACGGCAACCGCGGCGCCCTCATCGGCAACTACGACCTGCGCCCCGAGTCGGGGACCACCCTCGACGCGGGGGCGCGGTTCGAGGGGACGGTGGGCAAGACCCGGGCGGCCGCGGAGGTGGTGTTCTTCCACACCGCGAGCGAGGACCTCATCGCCTACGTCACCAACGCCCAGCGCCAGGCGATGCCCATCAACCTGGGCGCCGCCCGGGTCTCGGGGGTGGAGGCGGGCGTCCAGGCGACGGTGCTGGGCCTCCTGCACCTGGGCGCCGACCTGACCTGGGCCGACTCCCGCAACGACTCGCCGGACGACGCCTACGCCGGCAACCGGATCCCCCACCTCCCCGAGTGGGAGGTCCAGGCCCGGGTGGCCCTGGTCTGGCCCTTCCTGCGGCTGGGTTGGAGCGTGAGCCACACCGCGGGCACCTTCGAGGACGCCACCAACTGGTACCTGGAGCCCCCCCGCACCGTCCACGGCGCCCACCTCCGGGTGCAGCCCGGCCGCCGCTGGCCCTTCCTGGCCCTCGAGGTCCGGAACCTCACCGACGAGCGGGTCGCCGTGGTGCCCGCCAACCCCCTGGACCCCACCGGCGACGCCCGCGCCGTCAAGGCGCTGACCGACTTCACGGGCTACCCCACGCCCGGACGCACCTTCCTCGCGACCATCGGCCTCACCCTCCCGGGGCCGTCCCCCCACCCCCGACCCGAAGCGCCCCCAAGCGGGGCCAAGGAGTAGACCATGCGTGGACCTTCCTTCGAGACCGCCTGGCTCGCCACCGCCCTCCTGGCCGTGGCCGCCGGCTGCACCCCCGCCAGCGACGATGACGACTCCGCGGGCGCGGACGACGACTCCGCGGGCGCGGACGACGACACCGCCGGCGACGACGACGTCGCGGCGGGCGCCACCCACGCGGTGGTGACGACGACGGACTACTCCGTCGGCTCCCTCGCCCTGGTGGAGCTGGACGGCTGGGCCGTCCAGGACGAGATCGTCACCACGTCCGGCGATCCCTCGGTGACCGTGGACGACGGCACGATCCTGGTGGTCAACGCCTTCGGGGCGGACAACCTCACTGCCTACGACCCCGAGGACTTCTCGGCCCCCCTGTTCCAGGTCAGCACCGGCGCCGGCAGCAACCCGCGGCGGGTGGCCTCGTGCGGGGGAGCCTACTTCGTGACCCGCTACGAGGAGGCGTCGTTGCTGGTGCTGGACCCGGGGACCGGCCAGACCGTGGGCACCGTCGACCTGTCGAGCTGGGACGACGGCGACGGCACCCCCGAGGCGTTCTCGGCCCTCGCCCTGGGCGACACGCTCTACGTGAGCCTCCAGCGGTTCGAGCGCGCCGGCTACGTGTGGACGCCGGCCGCCGACGGCGGGCGGATCCTGGAGATCGACTGCGGCACCCGGACCGTGCTGAGGGAGTTCACCACCGGCCCGTCCCCGACCCTGGCCCGCCACCCCATGGACCCGGGCAAGCTGCTGGTCTTCGAGGGCGTCTACTACGACGAGACCTTCGCCGTGGCCCAGGACGGCGGTGCCCGGGTCTTCGATCCCGGGACCGGCGCCCTCGACGCGGGCTACACCTGGCCGGAGGCGGAGGTGGGGGGCAACCTCGCCGGCTTCGGCGGCCTGGCCAGCGGCAAGGGGATCCTCGCCGTCGGCACCGACGGGGGCTCGCGGATCTACTGCGCCGACCTCGCCGCCGGCACCGCGACCCTGCTGGACGAGAGCACCTCATTCGTCAACGACGTCGCGGCGGACGACCGCGGGGACGTGTGGGTGGTGCAGCGGGTGTCCTGGCTGGACCCCGACTCCGACGCCGGGCTGAGGGTCTTCGAGGCCGAGACCTGCACCGAGCGGACCGCCGGGGGGTGGATCGCCACGTCCCTCGAGCCCTACGCGGTGGCCTTCCTGTGATCCGACACTCCTCCCCGACCCGCGCCGCCCCGGGGGGCGCGGGACTCCTGGCCGCCCTCGCGTCGCTGGCGGGCTGCCACCCCACCCCCGCCTGCGACGCGATGTGCGAGCCCGCGGCGGCGCGGTTCGAGGCGTGCCTGGACGAGTGGGGCCTCGGGTGGGGCGAGACGTCGGGCTACGAAGACCGCGACGACCACCTGGGCTGGTGCGCCACCTGGGTCCAGGAGCAGCGGGCCCTGGCCCGGGACGACGGGGGAGCCGGCGCTTTCGCGGCGCTGGAGAGTCGCTGCGGAGGGATGATGGAGACCTTCTCGGAGGGGGGGTGCGACGCGTACTACTCGGCCTGGCAGTAGCGAGTCCTCGCCCCCCCGCCTACTTCGGCATGCCTCCGGTGGCGGGGGGCAGGTCGAACTCGGGGGCGGCGGGGCCGGTGGGGTCCGGGGCCGTCGCGGCGTCTCCGGGGCGGAGGTTAGGCCGGCGCTCCTCTCCTTCCTTGACCACGTCCACCAGCAGCCCGTTGGCGAAGTACACCAGCTTGTCGAAGCTCTCGTTCCGGTAGCCGCTCGGGCTGTCGGGGAACGACACGAACTCCCGGCCCTTCTTGTCCTTCTCCCAGCGGTAGTACAGCACGTCCACGTAGACGCCATCCTCGACGTCCTTGCGGATCTTGTAGGCCTTGCCCCAGGCCATGTACAGGGCGTCCCGGTCGAACCCGGGGAGGACCCGGCCCAGGGCGATGGCCTGCTGCTGCTCGGGCTGGAGGCGCTCCCACTTCTGCCAGTACCCCGTGTCCTCAAGGAACTTCTGCCGCTCCTCCGGCGTGCGGAGGTTGCTCAGGTAGACCGTCTGCTCTTCCTCGGTCATGAAGATCCGCAGGGCCATGAACACGGCGCGCTCCGCCTCGGGGAGCTTCTTGGCGAGCTTGTCGAGGTTGGCGGCCCAGGCGGCGGTCGCCAGGAGCGTGGAGAGGATGAGGGTGGCCAGCCCGGCCAGCCCGGCGGAACGGATCGCGCGTCGCATCGCTGTCCTCGTCTCCAGTCGCACCCGCGGGTCCCCGCGGATGGCCTCGCATCGTACACCCCAGGCCCGGCCGGGGTAAAGGAACGCCCCCGGGGACGCGCCCATGGGGGCCGGCATTCGGCCCTACCACTCCACGATGCCCACCGCCCCCTCGTCCACCCACCCCCTCTTGCCGTCCGGGAGCTCCACCAGGAGCCAGCCCGAGTCCCTCTTCCGAACCGTCACCTCGGCCCCCTCGTGGAGTTTGAAGAGGTCGGTGCTCGCCCGGTCGCGGCCCGAGCGCACGGTGGCCTCGGGCAACAGGACCACCCCCGGGGGGGCGGAGCGCATTCCCGCCGACCGGACCACCGCGCCCCCCAGGAACGCCGCCGTCAGCACCGCCGCCGCCGCCACGGCGAAGGTCAGCCTCTCGCTCCGGCGGAAGAGGCGAGCCGCGGCCAGGGTCCAGAGCAGCACGTTCAAACAGACCGCGGCGGTCCACAGCTCCCGCGGGGAGAGGCCGTCGTACCAGAACAGGAGGGTGCGCCGCAGGGCCGAGCGCTCCGCCTCGGGGGAGGCGAGGGCGTCCTTGCGCTGCTTGCGCGCGGTCTCGATGTTGGCCGCCAGGTCTCCGTCCCGGGGCAGGTCGATGCCGGCGTGGCGCCACGCCAGGATCGATCCCCCCAGGTCCCCCAAGCGGTAGCGGGCGTTGCCCAGGTCATAGAAGAGGTGCCCGTTCCGGATCCCCCGGGCCACCAGGGAGTCGTAGCAGGAGGCCGCCTGTTCGTAGTCGCCGGCGTCGTACAGGCGGTTGCAGGCGTCGAAGACCTGTTCGGGGCTGTCCTCGGCGGCGGTGGCGACGACCGCGCCGGCGGCGAGCCGGAGGACCACCAGGGCGGCGACCCGCGTCGCTCGGCCGGACTTCAAAGCCTCTTCTCCAGGCGGTTCAGGAGGTCCGCGACCTCGTCCAGGAAGGAGATCGGATCGACGCCGGACGCCCCCGGGGCGTAGCGTCCGGCCTCGGCCCGGTCCAGCAGGCGCCGCACCTCCTCGGGCAGGCCGTCGCCCACGCCCGCCTCCTCCAGGATCCGCCCCGCCTCGACGGGGGTCAGCGCCTCGCCGGCGACCCCGAGGCGGTCGCCCAGGAAGCCCCGGAGCGCCGCCGACCCGCCGTCCCACGCCGCGTCCCCCTGGCCGGCGGCCTGCTCCCGGCACGCCTTCAGGGCGGCCCGGGCCCGTCGTCCGGCGCCGCCGATCCGCTGCCGCCCCACGTCGGCGCGGCGGCGTCGATGGATCCGGGCGAGCACCCCCACGCCGAAGAGCAGGGGAGGCGCCGCCAGCCCGGCCAGGACCGCGGGGTGGTCCCCCACCGCCCCGTCCCGCAGCGCCCCCCGCCCGGTGTGGATGGGCAGGATGTCGTCGGCCAGCAGCTCCACCCTCCTCTGGTCGACCCGCAGAGCGGGGCTCCGCATGGAAGTCGCGGCCCCGGGGGCGCCGGGGGCCACCTCCACCTTGAAGGGTCCGGCGGTCGCGGTGCGATAGGCCTTCGTCGCGGGGTCGAACCACGACAGGCTCACCGCCGGGACCACCAGCGCCCCCTCCACCGACGGCACGATGGCCTTGCGGATCACCGAGGTGCCGTGCAGGCCCGCCCCCTCCAGGTTCAGCTCGGTGACCGGCTGGTCCTCGTAGACCTTGTACCCTTCGCCCTCGGGCATCTCGATCCGCGCCGCCGAGACGTTCCCGAAGCCCTCGACCCGCAGCGTGAGGGTGACGGACTCCCCCAGGGCCACCCGCTCCTCCGACAGGGAGCCCTCCAGCGAGAAGCGCCCCACCAGGCCGGTGAACCCCGGCGGGCGGCCCTCCTCGGGCAGGGCCTTGACCTTCACCTTCACCCCGGGGGCCCGGACCACCCGGGCCTCGGCGTTGCCCAGCCCGCCGAAGGGCAAGTTGCGGAAGAACGGATCGGAGCCGAAGGGGTCGGCGAAGCCGCCCCGCCGCGAGGTCGCCACGTCGATCCGCGCGCCGGCCTCGGAGATCTCGTACTCGCCGGGGCGCATGGTGAACACCGGGATCCGGGCCTGCCACACCTGGTAGGTCCGGCCCCCGATGGCCTGGGTGGTCTGGGACTGCTGGGGCTCGATGGAGGTCTCCCGCAGCAGGCCGCCGAGCTCGGGCAGGTCCCACCGGGGCTCGGACGAGGGCAGGGAGCTGGCCACCTTCAGGGTGTAGAGCAGGGGCTGGCCCACCCAGGCCTCCTCGGGCTCCACCGCCGCCCGGGCGAACAGCGGCGCCTCCTCCTGGCCCGACGTGGCGGCGGAGTCCACCACCACCGTCAGCGCCTGGCTCGCCATGGGCACCCCGTCCACCCTCACCTTCACCGGGGGGATGGTGAGGGTGCCGGCCCGCTTGGGGAAGAGGTACCAGGTGAACACCACGCTGGCGGAGCGCCGGAAGTTCACCACCTCCACCCGGGTCTGCTGCCCCCCCTCCACCACCGAGAAGTCGGGCAGGCGGGGCAGCTCCGGCCGCCGGGCCTCGCCGGAGCCGGACACCACCAGCTCGTAGGTCAGGGACTGCCCCACCTCCCCCCGATCGGGCTCCACGGTGGCGTGGACCCGGGCCGGCGCCGCCGCCACCGGCGCGGGGGCGAGGCCGAGGGCCGCCACGGCCAGGGCGAGGCCCGCCATCGCCCGCCACCGCCAGGTCCCGCTCCTCCGTCCGCTCATGCCGGGCTCTCCTCGCGCGCCACCCTACCAGTCCTTCCCCCGGGAACGGGAGCCCCTGGGCCGCCCCTGGTACTTCCGCCGGTCCTCCTTGAGGCTCTGGAGCAGGCGTTCGGCCTCCTCGGGGGTGAGCTCCCCCTCGGCCAGCGGCGGCTCGTCGGCCTCGCCGGGGGGGGGCTCCTCCTCCCCGGTGGGCTCGGGGGAGGCGTCGGCGGGGGCGTCCCGCTCGCCCTCCCCCTCCCGCGGGGGAGGAGGCGGCTCGCCCTCGGCCTGCCGGGGGTCCCGCGGGCCGTCCCGCCGCTCCTGCTCCGACCCGTCGGGCGGCGGCTCCCCCTCCTCGCCCTTGCCCGCCTGCTGCTCCGGGCTCTGCTCCTGCCGGTCCTTCTTCTGCTGCGAGGACTCCGGCGGCTTCTGCTGGGCGGTCTGCTTCGCCTGCTCCATGCGGCGCTTCAGCTCCTCCCTCGCGTACTCCAGGTTGTGCTTCGCGTCCTCGTCCGCGGGAGCCAGCTCCACCGCCCGCTGGTACGCCTCGATGGCCTCCTCGAGGCGCCCCTGCTGGAAGCGGGCGTTGCCGATGTTGTACGTCGCCTTCTGCTCCAGCCGGGGATCCCGGGCGGCGCGGGCGTACGCCTGCTCCGCCTCGGCCCAGGCCCCGTTCCGGTAGTGCCCGGCCCCGACGTCGTAGTCCAGGCGCGGGTCCTCGGGCCGCTCCACCTGCGCGCCCAGGAACCCCTCCAGCGCCTTCTGGAAGAAGCCCTTGGCCCCCTCCTCGTCCCCCGCCTTCCTCGCGGCCTCCCCCCGCTGGTAGGCCGCCCACCCCTCCCTCAGGGACTTGCCGGTGAAGGGCGGGTCCTCCGCCAGGGCGGAGGCGGGCGAAGCGACGGCGGCGGTCAGGGCGAGCGCGGCCCACGCCGCCGCTCCCCGGGACGGCGCCCTCGCGGGGACCGACTCCAACCCCGCTCCCGCCCGGCGCCGCCGGGCGCGCCCCAGCCAGCTCTCGGCGAAGAGCAGGGCCAGGGCGGCGGCGAGGGGCCACTGGAAGCGCTCCTCCCACCGCTTCTGGCGCGTGGAGGCCAGGTCCCGCTGCTCCATCCGCTCGCGGATGTCCCGCAGGTAGATCTCCTGCAGGTCCATGTCCCCGGACACCGAGCGGACGTAGGCGCCCCCGGTCTCCAGGGCGATCTTCTGGAGGGCCGACTCGTCCAGGCGCGACATGACCATCTCGCCGCCCCGAGCCTTGTGGAAGCCCCCCCCCTCCGCGGCGGGGATGGGGGCCCCCTCGCCTCCGCCGATCCCCACCGTGAAGATCCGCACCCCCGCCTCCTTGGCCTTCCTGGCGGCCTCCAGGCCACGGCCCTCGTTGTCCTCGCCGTCGGTGATGAGGATCACGGCCTTTCCGGTGTGGGAGGCGGGGTCGAACGCCTTGACCGCCGCGTCCACGGCCGCCCCCAGGTCGGTCCCCTGCACCGGCACCAGGTCGGTGTCCAGGGCGTCCAGGAAGACGTGGAAGACGCCGTAGTCCAGGGTGAGGGGCACCTGCACGTAGGCGACCCCCGCGAAGGCCACGAGGCCCACCCGATCCCCCTGCATCATGTCGATGAGGTCCTGGATCTCCCTCTTCGCCCTCTCCAGGCGGCTGGGCTGGACGTCCTGGGCCAGCATGGAGCGGGACAGGTCCAGGGCCACCACGACGTCGACCCCCTTCCGGCGGATCTCCTCCCACTGGAAGCCCCAGCGCGGGCCCGCGGCGGCGAAGGCCAGCAACCCCACCGCCAGGAGGAAGAGGGTGGCTCGGGCGGCGTGCCACGAGGGGTTGGCGCCGGTGAGGAGCTCCCGGAACTGCTCCATCCGGGCGAACCGCTCCATGGCCCGGCGCCGCCGGCCGTGGGACCACACGCCCAAGGCCAGCAGGACCGGCAACAGCCACAGCAGCGCGAATGCCCAGGGGTGCGTGAACTGCATGGTTCAGGTCCGCCCGCGGATCACGGGATCCGCCGGAAGCGGGTGTTGGCCAGGCCGAACTCCGCCAGCAGGAGCAGGAGCCCCAGCGCCAGGGGCGTGGGGTAGAGCTCCTCGTAGCGGGTGAACTCCCGGGTCTTGATCTCGGTCTTCTCCATCTGGTCGATGGTCCGGTAGATCTCCAGCAGGCTCTGGGTGTCGGTGGCGCGGAAGAAGCGCCCCCCGGTGACCTCGGCGATCCGGGCGAGGGTCTCCTCGTCGAGGTCGGCGTCCTGGTAGACGATCCGCCGGCCCAGCAGGCCGTCCACCAGGAAGGGCGCCTTGCCCCGGGTCCCCACGCCGATGGTGTAGACCTTCACCCCGTAGGTCCGGGCGATCCGCGCCGCCTGCTCGGGCTCGATGGCCCCGGCGTTGTTCCTGCCGTCGGTGAGGAGCACCACGATCCGGCTCTTGCTCTTGGCGTCCTTCAGCCGCTGGACCGCGGTGCCCAGGGCCGTGCCGATGGCGGTCCCGTCGCCGACCATGCCGATCCGCAGGTCGTCCAGCAGGGTGAGGAGGATCCCGTAGTCGATGGTGAGGGGGCACTGGGTGATGGCGTCCAGGCCGAAGACCACCAGCCCGATCCGGTCGTTGACCCGCCTCTCGATGAAGTCCCGGACCACGTTCTTGCTGACGTCCAGGCGGGTGACGGACTCGCCCCCCACCTGGAAGTCCAGGGCCTTCATCGAGCCCGAGGTGTCGACGACGAGCTGGATGTCCACCCCCTCGGAGATCACCTCCTCCTGCTTCGTCCCCCCCTGGGGGCGAGCCCAGGCGACCACGAGCAGGGCCAGCGCCGCGAAGCGCAGGGCGGTCAGGCCGTGGCGGGCGAACCAACCCGGGCGGCGGCCGACCTGCCGCAGCAGGGACACCGCGGAGTAACGCACCCGCCCGCTCCCCGTCCCCCGGAGCACCCGGACCAGCAGCGGGATCAGCGCCAGCAGGGCGAGCAGGGCGAGGGGGTCCTCGAAGCGCCAGGTGTTCACGCCCCCCCTCCGGGGACCCGCCGGACCGCGGCCTCCGCCCGGACCGGCTCCTCCGGCTCCGGGACGGGCGCCGTGGCCTCCACGAGCTGGCGCGCCGCCCGCGCCCACCCCTCGACCTCGGCCGCGGGGCGGACCTGCTCGGCGAACTTCACGAGGTCGGATCCCACCAGGGTGGCCCGCACCACCTCCTCCCGGGCCGCCCCCAGCTCGGGGGCCGCCTGGGGGAGCCGGCTCAGCAGCTCCTCGGTGGTGGACTCCACCGCCGGGAACGCGAAGCGGTCCTCCAGGTAGCGCCGGAGGACCTCGCTCAGCCGGAAGGCGAACTCCTTCTGCCGGCCCGTGGCCAGCAGGTCCGAGCGCAGGAGCCTGTCCAGGTCCCGGAGCGCCACCTCGTGGGGAGGAGGGGGAGGCGCCTCCGGGGTCCGCCGCCGCCGCCGCGCCCAAGCGTAGGCCAGCGCGGCCAGCGCCAGCGCCGCCGCCACGGCCCCCACCGCCCAGGCCACCCAGCGGAGATCGGGGTCCGGCGCGATGGGGGGGGCGATGTCCCGCAGCCCTTCCCGGGCCGGGGCGCCCTCCTCATCCCCTTCCCGCCCCTCGGGCGCGGCGGGGCCCGCGACCTCGATGAGCACCTGGCCCGAGTGGGCCTCCCCCGCCGTCCCGTCGGCCAGGGTGTAGGGGACCGGCACGGGGGGGACCGCGTAGGTGCCGGCCGCGTCGGCGGTGACGACGTAGCGCTTCTCCACCCGGTGGCGCCCCCCCTCCACCCGGGGCCCGTCGGTGGCCTGCTCCGCCACCTTCGGCCCGGCGACGGCGGCGCCGAACTCCGGCACCTCCACCGTCACCCCCTCCGCCCAGTCGACGACGAAGGTGAGGGTGGCCCTCTCCCCCGGAGCGAGGCGGGCCCGGTCCACCCGGGTCTCCACCCGCACGGGCGGCTCCGAGGGGATGCCCGCCGGAGGCTCTCCCGCGGCCCCTCCGGCCCCGAGGCCCGGCGTCGCCAGGGCGATGCTTGCGGCCAGCACCCCCAGCGCGGCCCACCCGGCCCTCACCTGGCCCTCCGGCCCCGGGCGCGGAAGTACTTGAGCAGCGCCCTCCGGAAGTCGTAGCCCTCTTCGGTGGACACGGGGATCGGGTCCACGCCGCTCCTCTGGAGGAGGGTGGCGAGGTCCTGCTCCCGCGCCGCCGCCTTGCTCCGGAAGGTGTCGCGGAAACGCGCGTCCCCGGTGTCCACCAGGTCCCACTCCCCCGTCTCCGGATCCTCCAGCTCGACGAAGCCCACGTCGGGGAACTCCCGCTCCCGCGGGTCGACGATGGGGATCACGGTGATGTCGTGGCGCTGCCGGGCCACCCGCAGGGAGCGCTCGAACTCGGCGTCCAGGAAGTCGGTGAGCAGGAATACCACCGCCTTCCGCCTCACCACCCGGGACAGGTAGCCCAGGGCCCCGCCGATGTCGGTGCCCCGGCCCTCGGGGTGGTGGGAGAGGATCTCGGAGATCACCCGCCACACGTGCCCCCGGGTCTTCCGGGGGGGCACGTAGCGCTCGACGCGGTCGCTGAACAGGATCAGGCCGACGTTGTCGTTGTTGCGGACGGCGGCGAAGGCGAGGGTGGCGGCGATCTCGGCGGCCACGTCGCTCTTGAAGCGCCCGTCGGTCCCGAACTGCTGGGAAGGGCTGACGTCGACCATGAGCACGACGGTCAGCTCCCGCTCCTCCCGGAACTCCTTGACGAAGGGGTGCCCCATGCGGGCGGTGACGTTCCAGTCGATGGCCCGCACGTCGTCGCCGGGCACGTACTCCCGCACCTCCTCGAACTCCATCCCCCGGCCCTTGAACACCGAGACGTACTGCCCCGAGAGCAGCTCCGTCACCTCGTGGCTCGCCCGGACGTGGATCCCCCGCGCCCGGGACGCGACGTCCTTGCGCTCCACCCGGGGGCGACGGGGTGGGGGCGGCGGCGCCGCGGGGGCGGCGGCTCCGGTGGAGCGGGATCGGAACCAGCGCAAGGCTCGGGCTCCCGACGGATCAGGGCACGGGGACGCGGGCGAGGATCCTCTCGACGACGGCGTCGGGGGTGAGCTCCTCGGCCTCGGCCTCGTAGGTGAGGATCACCCGGTGGCGCAGGACGTCGGCGGCGATGGACTTGACGTCCTGGGGGGTGACGAAGGCCCGCCCCTGGAGGAAGGCCCAGGCCCGCGCCGCGGTCTGGAGGTAGATCGAGGCCCGGGGCGAGGCGCCGAACTGGATGAGGCTCGCCAGGTCGCCGAGCCCGAATGCCTTGGGGTCGCGGGTGGCGTGGACGAGGTCCACGATGTAGTCCACGAGGCGGTCGTCCAGGTGGACCCTCCCCAGGGCCTCCCGGGCGGCCAGGATGGCCCCGGGGTCGATCACCGGCTGGACCTCGGGGAAGCCGGCGCCGGCGCGCTTGACGATCTCCTTCTCCTCGGCGCGGGTCGGATAACCGACCCGGAGCTTGAGCATGAAGCGGTCGACCTGGGCCTCGGGCAGGGGGTAGGTGCCCTCCTGCTCGATGGGGTTCTGGGTCGCCAGCACCAGGAAGGGATCGGGCAGGGGAAAGGTGGTCTCGCCGATGGTGACCTGCCGCTCCTGCATCGCCTCCAGCAGGGCGGACTGGACCTTGGCCGGGGCGCGGTTGATCTCGTCCGCCAGCACGATGTTGGCGAAGATCGGCCCCTTCTTGATGGTGAACTCCCCCCGCTGGGGCTGGTAGACCTGGGTGCCGACCAGGTCCGCGGGGAGCAGGTCGGGGGTGAACTGGATCCGCCGGAAGTGGGTGTGGATCGCGGTGGCCAGGGCCTTGACCGCCGTGGTCTTGGCCAGGCCCGGCACCCCCTCCAGCAGCAGGTGGCCCGACGTCAGCAGGCCCAGCAGCAGGCGGTCCATGAGGTAGGACTGGCCGACGACGACGCGGCCCAGCTCCTGGCGGAGCCGGCCGAGGAAGGCCCCGGCCTGGGCCACCTCCCGGTTCGCCTGGTCCAGATCGAATGCAGGGTTCACGCGGGCTCCTGAAGGGCTGGCCCCGGCAGGTCGGGGGCCGACAACGGCGCATGGTACGCAGCCAGGGGCTCGTTGAACACCCGAGGGCGCCGGGACTTCCACGGTCGCCCCCGGGCGGCCGCCGGCGGGACGCCCCTCCCACCGCCCCTACGGCGAAGCGGACGGCGTCCGCTAGCCGAAGGTCTTGTCCAGGAAGTCCCGGAGGGCGCCCTTGCCCTTGCCGGACCGGCCGCCACGGCCCAGCGGGGTGCCGGGGCCCTCGATCTCCGCGAACTCCTGGAGCAGCTCCTTCTGCCTCTCGGTGAGGCGGGTGGGCGTCCGCACCGAGAGCTGCATGACCTGGTCGCCCCGGGCGCCCCCCCGCACCGACGGGATCCCCTTGCCCCGGAGCCGGAAGACCTCGCCCGCCTGGGTGCCGGGGGGGATCTTCAGCTTGTCCTGGCCGTCGAGGGTGGGCACGTCCACCTCGGCCCCCAGGGCCGCCTGGGGGAAGCTGACCTCGACGGTGCACAGCACGTCGTCCCCCCGCCTCTCGAAGAGGGGGTGGGAGCGGACGTGCAGGAATACGTAGAGGTCGCCGGGGGGGGCGCCGGAGTCGCCGGGCTCCCCCTCCCCCTGGAGGCGCAGCCGCATCCCGGTGTCCACCCCCGGGGGCACGGTGACGGTGAGCTTCCGGGTCCGGGCGACCTTCCCGGAGCCCCGGCACGAGTCGCAGGGATCGCTGATCACGCTCCCCCTGCCCCGGCAGTGGGGACACGCCGTCTGCATCTGCACCATGGCGATGCGCTGGAACACCACGCCCCGGCCCCCGCAGGTCTGGCAGTTCCGGGGGGAGGTGCCCGGCCGCGCGCCGCTGCCCGAGCAGGTGCCGCAGGGCTCGTCCCGGGTGACGTCGATCTCCCGCGTACACCCGAAGGCGGCCTCGTTGAACTCCAGCTCCAGGTCGAAGCGCAGGCTCTCCCCCTGCCGAGGCCCCCCGCGGCGCCGCCCGCCGCCCATGCCCCCGAACCCGAACATCTCCCCGAACAGGTCCCCGAAGCTGGCGAAGATCTCGTCGACCCCTTGGAACCCTTGGAAGCCCTGGTTCCCGAGCCCCTCGTGCCCGAAGCGATCGTAGGTCTGCCTCTTCTCGGCGTGGGAGAGGACCTCGTAGGCCTCGGCCGCCTCCTTGAACCGCTGCTCCGCTTCGGCGTCCCCGGGGTTGCGGTCGGGGTGATGCTCCATCGCCAGCTTGCGGTACGCCTTCTTGACCTCGTCCGGGGTCGCGCCCCGGCTCACGCCCAGGACCTCGTAGTAGTCTCGCTTGCCGGCCACTCGGGCGCTCCCAGCGGACCGCCGCCCCCCCCCGCGACCCTTCGGGATCGCCTGGGGGCCAGGTCCGCGCGTGGAAAAGGGGCGACGGCGACCCGCCGCGGACCGCCGCCGCCCCAAGCTCTTCTCGTCGTGGTCCGCCGCGCCGGGGGACGCGGGGAAGCACCCCGTTCCCCGGGCCCGGCCCGCCGATCAGGCCTCCTCGTACTCCGCGTCGATCACGTCGTCGGGTCCCGCCCCCGGCCGCCCGCCAGCGCCCGCGGTCGCCCCCGGACCGGCCTGGCCGCCCTCCGCCTCCGCGGCGCCCTTGTACATCGCCTCCGCCATCTCGTGGAGGGTCTTCTCGAGGGCCTCCTTCGCGGCCACGATGCGGCCGGCGTCCTCCCCCTCGAGGGCCTTGCGGGCGTCGGCGACCTGGGCGTCGATGCGGCTGCGCACCTCCGCCGGCAGCTTGTCGCCGTGCTCCTTCACCTGCTTCTCGGCGCCGTAGACCATGTTGTCCAGCAGGTTGCGCTGCTCGATCTGCTCCCTGCGGGCGCGGTCCTCGGACTCGTGCTCCGAGGCCTCCCGCACCATCCGCTCCACCTCCTCCTTGCCCAGGCCCGAGCTGGCGGTGATGGAGATCTTCTGCTCCTTGCCGGTGGCCTTGTCCTTGGCGCCGACGTGGACGATGCCGTTCACGTCGATGCTGAACTTCACCTCGATCTGGGGCACGCCCCGGGGGGCGGACGGGATCCCCACGAGCTGGAACCGGCCCAGGGTCTTGTTGTCCCGGGCCATGGGCCTCTCGCCCTGGAGCACGTGGATGTCCACGGCGGTCTGGCTGTCGCTGGCGGTGCTGAAGACCTCGGACTTGTCCACGGGGATCCGGGTGTTGCGGGGCACCAGCACCGTCATCACGCCGCCCAGGGTCTCGATGCCCAGGCTGAGCGGAGTGACGTCCACCAGCAGCACGTCCCGGACCTGGCCCGAGATCACGCCCCCCTGGATGGCCGCGCCCACGGCGACCACCTCGTCGGGGTTGACGCTCTTGTTGGGGGCCTTGCCGAAGAAGTCCTGGACCACCTGCTGGACCTTGGGGATCCGGGTGGAGCCGCCGACCAGCACCACCTCGTCGATCTGGCTGGGCTGGAGCCCGGCGTCCTTCAGGGCCTTGCGGCAGGGCTCGATGGTCCGCTGGATGATGTCCTCGATCATCTGCTCGAACTTGGAGCGGGACAGGCGGACCTGGAGGTGCTTGGGGCCCGAGGCGTCGGCGGTGAGGAACGGGAGGTTGATCTCCGTCTCCTGGGCGCTGGACAGCTCGATCTTGGCCTTCTCCGCCGCCTCCTTCAGCCGCTGGAGCACCATCTTGTCCCGGCTGACGTCCAGCCCCGTGTCCTTCTTGAACTCGGCGTTGAGCCAGTCGATGATCTTCTGATCGACGTCGTCGCCGCCCAGGTGGGTGTCCCCCGAGGTCGACTTCACGTCGACGACCCCCTCGCCCACCTCGAGGATGGAGATGTCGAAGGTGCCGCCGCCGAAGTCGTAGACCGCGATGGTCTCCTCCTTCTTCTTGTCCAGCCCGTAGGCGAGGGCGGCGGCGGTGGGCTCGTTGATGATGCGGCGCACCTCCAGCCCGGCGATCTTCCCGGCGTCCTTGGTCGCCTGGCGCTCGGCGTCGTTGAAGTACGCGGGGACGGTGATCACGGCCTCGGTGACCGACTCCCCGAGGTACTCCTCCGCGGCCCTCTTGAGCTTCTGGAGGATCATCGCCGAGATCTCGGGGGGGGAGTACTTGCGGCCCTGGATGTCCACGGAGGCGTCGCCGTTCTCGCCCGGGACGACCGTGTAGGGGACCCGCTTGACCTCGCCGGGGACGTCGGCGAAGCGCTGGCCCATGAAGCGCTTGATGGAGAAGACGGTGTTCAGGGGGTTGGTGATGGCCTGGCGGCGGGCGACCTGCCCGACGAGGCGCTCCCCGTCCTTGGTGAACGCGACCACCGACGGGGTGGTGCGGCCCCCCTCCTCGTTGGTGAGCACCTTCGCCTCGGTGCCTTCCATGACCGCGACCACGGAGTTCGTGGTCCCGAGATCGATGCCGATGATCTTCCCCATCGCTGCTCCTCTCGCCGGCGCGGTCCCCACAGGATTCCCGGGCCATCGCCCGCCATCTCGGACTGAGAGTGGGACGCGCCATATGGCCGGCGCGTCGGGAAGCTAATCACCCACCCCCCCCTGTCAAGAAAGCGCGCGGGCCCGTCGGCATCGCGCCCGCGGGAGGCCGTCCGGACGGTGAGGCTCCGGGTTCCTCCGTCCCGGTGATTTATGTATCACGCGCGCGCGCGACGCTCTGACCGCGGACGTACGCCGCCTTGACACCGTTGCTTCCGTGTCTATGGTTCGCCCGCCCCGACGCGATCCGGGGTTCCCGCGCCCGGATGGTGGGTGGCGGCGATGGCCCGAGGAGGATGTGGATCCATGACGACGAAGTTCATGCCCCTGAACGACCGCGTGCTGGTGAAGCGGATCGAGAGCGAGACCAAGAGCGCCGGGGGGATCATCATCCCCGACACCGCCAAGGAGAAGCCCATCCAGGGCGAGGTCGTGGCGGTTGGCACCGGCAAGCTGCTGGACAACGGCAGCCGACGCGATCCCCTGGTGAAGGTCGGCGACCGGATCCTGTTCGGCAAGTACGCCGGAGACGAGATCAAGCTCTCCGGCGTCGAGCACCTGATCCTGCGCGAGGACGAGGTCCTCGGCATCGTCGAGGCCTGATCCCGGCCCCCGGGCCTCCCCATGGAGGGCCGGGTCCGATGGCCGCGCAAACCACGCGAACCGCACGCGGCGCACGGGCGGGGGGATCCCCGGCGCGTTCGTCGCCACAGATGGAGTTCCAGCAAATGGCCGCCAAGGAGATTCACTTCAGCGAGGACGCCCGCCGCGAGATCCTGCAGGGCGTGAACGTCCTCGCCGACGCGGTGAAGGTCACGATGGGCCCCAAGGGCCGGAACGTCGTCCTCGAGAAGAGCTTCGGCTCTCCGCTGATCACCAAGGACGGCGTCACCGTCGCCAAGGAGATCGAGCTCAAGGACAAGTTCCAGAACATGGGCGCCCAGATGGTCAAGGAGGTCGCCTCCAAGACCTCGGACGTCGCGGGGGACGGCACCACCACCGCCACCGTGCTCGCCCAGGCGATCTACCGCGAGGGCAGCAAGCTCGTCGCCGCCGGCGTCAACCCCATGGACGTCAAGCGGGGCGTGGACAAGGCGGTCGAGACCGTCGTCGGCGAGCTCAAGAAGATGTCGAAGCCGACCCAGGACCGCAAGGAGATCGCCCAGGTCGGCACCATCTCCGCCAACGGCGACACCACCATCGGCGAGATCATCGCCGAGGCGATGGAGAAGGTCGGACGGGCCGGCGTCATCACCGTCGAGGAGGCCAAGGGCCTGGAGACGGAGCTGGACATCGTCGAGGGCATGCAGTTCGACCGGGGCTACCTCTCCCCCTACTTCGTCACCGACACGGAGCGGATGACGGTGGTCCTCGAAGACCCCTACATCCTCATCCACGAGAAGAAGATCTCGTCGATGAAGGACCTGCTGCCCGTCCTGGAGCAGGTGGCGCGCTCGGCCAAGCCCCTCCTCATCCTCGCCGAGGACGTCGAGGGCGAGGCCCTGGCCACCCTGGTGGTGAACAAGATCCGCGGCACCCTGAACGTGGCCGCCGTGAAGGCGCCGGGCTTCGGCGACCGCCGCAAGGCGATGCTCGAGGACATCGCCGTGCTCAGCGGCGGCCGCGCCATCATGGAGGACCTCGGCATCAAGCTCGAGCACGTCACCCTGAACGACCTCGGGCGGGCCCGCCGCGTCACCATCGACAAGGACAACACCACCATCGTCGACGGGGCCGGCGCCCAGACGGCCATCCAGGGCCGCGTCAAGCAGCTCGAGGCCCAGATCAAGGAGACCACCAGCGACTACGACCGCGAGAAGCTCCAGGAGCGCCTCGCCAAGCTGGTGGGCGGTGTCGCGGTGATCTACGTCGGCGCGGCCACCGAGACCGAGATGAAGGAGAAGAAGGCCCGCGTCGAGGACGCCCTCAACGCGACCCGCGCCGCCGTCGAGGAGGGCATCGTCCCCGGCGGTGGCGTCGCCCTGATCCGCGCCCAGCAGGCCCTGGACTCCCTGGACCTGGACGGCGACGGCCGCTTCGGCGTGAAGATCGTCCGGCGGGCCATCGAGGAGCCCCTGCGGGTCATCGCCAACAACGCCGGGGTCGACGGGTCCATCGTGGTCGACAAGGTCCGCGGCCACACCGGGACGCCGAGCTTCGGCTTCAACGCCCAGACCGAGGAGTACGGTGACCTCATCGAGGCCGGTGTCGTGGACCCCACCAAGGTCACCCGAACCGCCCTCCAGAACGCCGCCTCGGTCGCCTCTCTGCTGCTGACCACCGAGGCCATGGTCGCCGAGAAGCCCAAGAAGGAGGCCGCCTCCGGCGGTGCCCCCGACATGGGCGGCATGGGTGGCATGGGCGGCATGGGCGGCATGTACTGACCGCCCCTCGCGTCTCCCGGGTCGTCTCCGGGGGCTCCCCGCCCCCGGGGGCGTCCCGGCCCGGACGGATCGCCGCCCGCCGGCACCCCCCAAAGGGGTGGGCCGGCGGGCGGTGCTCGTTCTGGGGGGGCCGCGCCCCGGAAGGCGGCCCTCGGGCCTCCCGGTCAGTCGACCGGCTCGCCGCCCAGGGAGATCTCGGCCCACACCACCGAGTGGATGTAGTGGTTCTCGATGTCGGCGCCCGATCCCGGCGCGAGGGCGGCGGCGGTGGCGGAGAGGATCTCGCGCCGCTGGACCAGGGAGAGGGTGGGATCGGCGACGCCCGGGTCCTCGACGGCCCAGGGGCCGACGACCGCCAGGGCGTCCTGGGGCTCGGCGCCCGCGGCCAGGGGGGTCGCGGCATCGGACAGCTCGTGGTTTCGGCGGGCGATCATGGCCTGCCCGTCGAAGGCGTGGTCGAAGAGGTTGCCGGTGAGCACGGGGGAGGCGATCCAGAGCAGGCCCGGCCAGATCTCCCAGGTCATCGCGTCCACGAGGGTGCCCTGGGCGGCCTGGGGGACCCAGGTGTCCCCCGCCCCGTCCCCGTCCAGGTCCTCGCCGGTGTATGCGCACCAGGGTCCCCAGCTCGCCCGGGGGTTCAGCACCACGGCGACGCCGTCGCCGTTCAGGCGATCGAGGACCTCGCCGGAGCCGGCGTCGGCGCCCACGGCGATCCCGACGCGACCGAAGCCCAGGGTGACTCCCGCGACCCCATCGAGGTCGCCGCCCGAGAGCCCCAGCAGCGCCACCTCCTCGGGCCCTGGGGAGATCTCCTCGGCGGTCAGCAACTCCTGGCCGTCGGGACCCCAGAGCGTGCAGCGGGAGCGGACCTCGGGGCTCCGGGCGACCCACACCGCTTCCGGGGGCGAAGCGAGGTCGGGGTCGGCGAAGACCGCGACGTCCTCGGGGGCGGGGCTGGACTCCACGTCGGGAAGGGGGGCGCAGGCGACGAGGTGGATCCCGTGCTCCCGGGCGAGGGCGGGGAAGGTCCCGTACCAGGCCCGGGCGAGGGTGTCGGACGCGGCCAGGAGCGGGTTCGACGCGCCGGCCTCCCCGGCGAAGCGGGCCTCGTACTCGGCGCGGGGGGTGGCGTAGGCGTCCCCCAGGGCGGCGAGGGCGGAGGCGAGGGTGGGGGCGCTCCGGGCGGCCTCGCCGCGGCTCCCGGCGAAGGCGGCGATCAGGCCAACGTGCTCGGGCAGGACGACGAGGTTCTCGAAGGGCTGGCCGCTTCCGTCCTCCTGGAGGGACAGGAAGGGCGCCGCCCGGCCCACGACGACGGCCATCTCGGCGGCGAAGGCGTCGAGGCTGGCAGCGGCGGCCAGGTCCTGCCGGTTCGACACCGCCATGACCCTCACCACGGTGGGGTAGGACCACTGCACGCACGCCGTCCCGGCGGCCAGGAGCAGGGCGGGGGGGATCGCCGCCGCGAGGGGGAGTCTCATCGGGGGCTCCAGGGATTGCAGCGCGCTGGGGACGCCCGCGCGCGCCCTTTACAGCGGGAAGTCTAACCCTATCTTGAGGATGTCCGTCCGGCCCGGACATCCGGCACCCGGAGCGGAGGAGACCATGTACGCCATCAAGACCACGCTCCTGCTGACCTTCCTGACCGCCCTCCTGGTGGGCGGAGCCTACGCGGTGACCGGCGATCCGGGCGCCGCGGGGATCGCGCTGCTCTTCGCCGCCGTCCTCAACTTCTTCACGTACTTCTTCAGCGACCGCATCGTGCTGCGGATGTATCGGGCCCGGGAGGTGTCGCCCTCGGAGGCTCCCCAGCTCCACGCCGTCGTGGACGAGCTGGTGGGGCGGGCGGGGATCCCCAAGCCCCGCGTCTACGTGATCCCCGATCCCTCCCCCAACGCCTTCGCCACCGGCCGGAACCCGCGGCACGCCGCCGTGGCGGTGACCGAGGGCCTGGTGCGGATCATGTCCCCTAGGGAGCTGCGGGGCGTCCTGGCCCACGAGCTGGGGCACGTGACCAACCGCGACATCCTCATCTCCACCGTCGCCGCCACGGTCGCCGGCGCCGTCGGCTGGATCTCCAGCATGGCCCGGTGGGGGATGATCTTCGGAGGCGGCGGGCGGGACGACGAGCGGGGGAGCAACCCCCTCGGCGCCGTGGCCATGATCCTGTTCGCCATGTTCGCCGGCCTCGCCGCGGCGCTGATCCAGATGGCCATCAGCCGCGCCCGGGAGTACTCCGCCGACCTGACCGCGGCCCGGCTCACCGGCGACCCCGTCTCCCTGGCCGACGCCCTCCGCAAGCTGGGCACCTACAGCGCCCGGGTCCCGCTGGACGCCCACCAGGCGACCGCCCACATGTTCATCGTCAATCCCCTCCGGCCCGGCGAGGCCTTCGCCCGGATGTTCAGCACCCACCCTCCCCTGGAGGACCGCATCGCCCGCCTCGAGACCCTGGCCTACGGCGGGGCGCTGGACCGCCGGGGCACCTGAGCTGCGCCGCGGCACGGGTGGCCCGGAGACAGGCCCACGCAACTCCGCGTAACGGCACACTTATTGTCCGCACCACCCCGTCCGGTGTTTGACAGCGTGGGTCCGCTCGTCTAGTCTGCCGGGGGCCGTCTCGGACGGGTCCCTCGGAGACGCGGATGTCCCTTCGTGGCCTGCACAAGCGCCTTGCGGCCCTCCTCGCGGCGCTGCCCCTGCTCCTGACGCTGGAGACCTATGCGCTCGCCCGTCCCGCGGGGGGAGGCGCGCCCGCCGTCCGCGTGGGGGAGGCCCCGGGACCCGCACCGGCCCCGGCGCCAGACCTCGCCCCCCCGCGGTTCGGATCCAGTGAATCCGTCCGCCTGGCGGCGGCCTCCTTGAGAGGAGGGGGGCCGTCCCTGCCGCCCATGGGCCGGCACCCCGCGACGGCGGGGGAGGGCTCCGACTCCGATCCCGCCGCCGACGCCGCGCTGAAGCTGACCATCGTGTACGGAGCGGTGTCCATCGGGTGCCTGGCGACGGCGGCGGCGTTCATCCCCACCGGGGCCTACTACTTCTTCAAGGCCGTGGCCTACGACGCCGCTGGGGGGACCCCGGTGTTCCTGCCCCAGATGCCCCTCTTCTTCATCGGTCTGGGCCTGCTGGTCCCGGGCTTCGTGTTCCTGTCCAAGGGCCTGGACCAGCTCCGCCTCTACCGCAGCCTTACTGCCGGCCTGGATCCCCGCGGCGGCGGGCGGATGTTCGCGGGCCTGCCCCTCTCGCCCCGGGACGTGTACCTCGCCGGGGACGTGGTGCTCTTCACGTTCTGATCGGGCCCCCGGGGCGGCCCGGGCCGCCCGCACCGCCCGGATCCGACGGATGGGGGATCTCTTGCACCGCTTGCTTCCCTCCCTCTGCACCCTCCTCGCCCTCACGCTCCTCCTCGGAGGGGCGCCGTCCCGCGCCTTCGCGGGGCCGCCGGCCGGGACCACCCGGGTCGCCTCCACCGAGGCCAAGGGCCGGGACGCCGCCGCCAAGGCGCAGTTGGACCTCGCCCGGGACCGGAGCACGGCGGGCATCGTCATCGGCGCCGTCCTCCTCGGGGGAGGCGCCGCCATGACGGGGATCGGGGCGGTGCAGTGGGGCCTGACCACCCGGGAGGCCGAGGGCTTCGACTACCGGAGCGCCCCTTGGGTCTACGTCACGGCGGCGGGCCTCTCGGTGGTCTTCGTCGGGGTGGGCTTCCTCATGTTCGGCCTGGACCAGCGGGAGGTCGCCAAGAAGATCGAGAAGACCCTCGCCCTGGGCCCCTCCCTCCCTCCCCTGGACCCCGCCGCCGTCCCGGCCCTGGCAAACGCGCCGCTCCTGGGTCCGGCCGATCCCGGCCTGGCGCTCTCCGTGCCGCTGTTCCGCTTCTGAACCGGATCCGACGACCGCCCTTCCGGGGCCCCCGGCAACCCCTTCGCCGGATCCTCCCGGCTCCCCCGTCAGGTTCCCGCGCCACCCGCCGATAGGCACGGGGGGCACCGGGGACGCCGCGGGGGGATCCCCTGCGGCGGATGGAGGTGGCCCGGAGGTCGCGAGATGACCCGTCCCCCGCGCCGCCCCGCCGGCTGCCTGCTGGCCGCCTGGCTGGTCCTCATCATCGGCCTGGAGCAGCCCGCGCTGGCCGCCTCCGCCGCCCCGCCGGCCGGCCCGGTCCTCCCCGCGGCGATCGCCGGGACGGAGGCGGCCTCCGCCGCCCCCCCCGCCACGCCCGCGGGGCTTCCGGATCTGGCCGCCCCCACCTTCGGCGCCCCGGGTTCGGTGGCGGCAGCGCGGCTGGCGTTGCGCGCGCTCGACGCGTCCTCGCCGGCGCCCGCGCCCGAGGCCCGCCGGGAGTCCGCGGCCGGGGTGGCGCGGGCGCGGGTGCGCCACGACCCGATCCTCCTGGAGAAGCGCCACGCCATCGCCAACGCCGTCGTCTCGGGGGTCTTCCTGGGCGGTTCCGGAGTGGCGTTGGCCTACGGCCTGACCGGCGTGAGCCTGCTGACGGAGGGCGGGTTCAACTACTTCTCGATCCCCTGGCTGGCGCTGTCGGCGGGGGGTGGGATCCTGTTCGTCATCGGGTTCACGGCGCTGATGGTGAGCCTCTCCCACTTCGGCAAGGCCCACCGCCTGGCGGTGCGGGCGGCGCTGGGATCCCCCGAGTGGGAGCGGCGGGTCGAGGCCGAGGCCCTGGCGGGGCCCGATCCGGAGCCGGGCGATCGCCTGGCTCCGAGGGTGCGGGCGATCCCCATCTTCGAGTTCTGACCCGGCCCCGACCACCTCCTCCGGGGCCCCAACCCGTGGACCGGGTGAATGCGCGGACCTCCTCGCGTGTTCTGATGCGTCGGGGCTGGCCGGCCGGCGACGGGCGCCCAGCTTGATGGTCTACAAGGAGGACTCATGCCCCGGTCCCGCTCCGCTCCGCCCGGGCGCCTCGCCCCGGGCCTCGCCGCCGTGGTCCCCTTGGGGATCGCCCTCGCTCTCGCCGGCTGCACCAAGCAGGTGCAGGTCAAGGACTACGGATCCCCCCTCGATGGGGCGGGGGACCGGGCCGGCGACGGCGCCAGCGCCGGCTCCACCCGAGTCGAGGACGTCCCCGACGCCGTGATCGACGAGCTCCGCGCCAACTTCGAGAAGGTCTACTTCGAGTACGACAGCCACGACCTGACCCCCGACACCCGATCCGTCCTGGAACGGAACGCGACGATCCTCAAGCGCTACGCGACGTTGCGGGTCACGCTGGAGGGCCACTGCGACGACCGGGGCTCGACGGAGTACAACCTGGCCCTGGGGGAGAGGAGGGCGTCGTCCGTGCAGGAGTACCTGGTCGGCCTCGGCGTCCGCCCCGAGCAGCTCGAACGCGTGAGCTACGGCGAGGAGAGGCCCGAGGTGCCCGGCGAGGGCGAGGGCACGAGGTCCCGCAACCGGCGCGTGGAGTTCGTCGCCACCGTGCATCAAAGGAGCTGAGCCGAGGCGAGACCGCGCCCGCCGCCCCACCCAGGCGAGGCGAAGCCGACCCGCGGCGCCGGCCATGGACGTCGGACCCGTTGCGGCGAGACGCGATGGGACCATGTTTCCGCCCGGCACCGGGTCGGGTCACAGAACGCGGGGCCGCCCGGGCGCCCGCCCCCCTTCCGCGGGGATCCTCTGGGGCGAGCCCGCTCCGTTGCCGGAGTTCGCCTTGACGTCCTTGCCCCCGCTGATTACCATCCGCGCGCCTGTCTCCTCCGCCAGGCGTCAGGGTCGCCGGCAAATACGGAGATCAGGCCCCGCCACCCGATCCCTGCTGGCCCCATCGACCCGTCCCCGCACGAAAGGACTCCATGAGCAGCAGCGATCAGATCGAACTGGAAGGCACCGTCACCGAGGTGTTCCCGGGCGGCGTCTTCCGGGTCGAGACCGAAGCGGGGCACTTCGTCCTCGCCCACCTGGGCGGCAAGATGCGCAAGTTCCGGATCCGCGTCCTCCTCGGCGACAAGGTGATCGTCGCGGTGTCTCCCTACGACCTCACACGTGGGCGTATCATCTACCGGCAGCGCTAAGGCTGCAGACCCCTTCCACCGAGAGGAGCCAGGCCAGTCTCGCACGGATCCGGACCGACGAATCCCGGGCATCCTGGAATCTTCGATGTCAACCCCCCCCATCACCAAGCTCTTCGTCAGCCAGCTCCCCTACTCCACCGACGAGGATCAGCTCCGCGACTTCTTCGCCCAGTCCGGGTGGAACGTCGTGGACGTCCGAGTGATCTTCGACCGCGCCACCGGCCTCAGCAAGGGCTTCGGCTTCGTCGAGCTGGACACCCCCGAGAACGCGGTCCGGGCCCGCGACCAGATGAACGGCGCGACCCTGAAGGACCGCCGCCTCATCGTCGACCTCGCCCGTCCCGCCGCGGGGGGAGGACCCGGCCCCCGACCCGGCCCGCGGCCGGGCGACGCCGGCGGCGCGCCTTACGGGCGGAGGGAGTTCGAGTCCCGACGTCCCGGCGGGCCCGGCGGGCCCGGCGGGCCCGGCGGTGGATACGACCGCGGCGGACCCGGCGGCGGCGGATACGACCGCGGCGGGCCCGGCGGCGGCGGATACGACCGGGGCGGACCCGGGGGTGGCGGCGGGTACGGCGGACCGCCCCGGGGCGGTGGATACGACCGGGGCGGACCTGGGGGTGGCGGCGGATACGGCGGGCCGCCCCGGAGCGGCGGATACGACCGGGGCGGACCCGGGGGTGGTGGCTACGGCGGACCACCCCGGAGCGGCGGCTTCGACCGCGGCGGACCGGGCGGCCCCGGGGGCGGTTTCGGCGGGCCGCCCCGGGGCTTCACGGGCCCCCCGCCGCCTGGAGCGGCGGAAGAGGGCAGCTTCGGCACCAAGAACGAGTTCGGCGACCGCCGCCGGTCCTTCGAGCCCCGCAAGAAGAAGCCCACCGACTACGGTCGGGGAGACGAGTTCGGCGCGAAGGGCGGGCGCCGAAGCCGCCCGGAGGACTACGAGGTCGACCCCGACGCCTATGATGACGTCGAGGACGATGGGTGAGCCAGGTGGGGACCGCCGCGGCGCGTCCCCTCATCCGCCACCGCCGGTCACGAAGCTCCAGCCCAGGTCCAGTTCCTCCCCGGCGACGACGATCCCCAGCGTCACCCGGTAGCGTGCGCCCTCGGCCAGGGGCTCCGTGGGCAGCAGCGCCACCGCGTCCAGCAGGTGGGGATCCGCCCCGGGCTCCAGCAACAGGCTCTGGACCGGCCGCCCCGCCGCGTCCTGGATCCCGCTCCGGGAGAGGTCGACCTCCAGCGCGTAGGGATCGGACGGGTCCTCGCCCCACTGCGCGGCGCCGAACGTCGCGGTGACGGGGAAGCCCACGACCCCGTGGTCCGGGGCGGGATCGGGGCTCTCCCGATCCGAGTCCAGGGAGACGGGGACTCCCGACTGGCCCTCGGCCGGATACAGGCCCCAGGTCAGGGATCCCCCGCCGCCGGCCTGGGAGGTGTCCCAGCGGCCCACCACCACCGCCACGGCGTAGGAGCCCCGGATCCCCAGGCCCAGCTCGGTGGCCAGGGGGTGGAGGAGGGGGAGGCGGTGGTAGACGGTGGAGATCCACAGGTCCACCGCCCCGGAGGCGGACATGCCCCCATCATCGAAGGCGATCGCCTCGTCCAGGCGGTGGGCGGCGAGGTCCGCGGGGTAGTCGGCGGCGAGGACCCGCGCCAGCGCGTCCTCCCCGGTGAAGCGCGGGTGGGAGGCGTCCGCCTCGTCGTGGCCGTAGAGCCCCGTGGCGTCCATGTAGTCGGCGTGGGCCTGGGCCGCGGCCTGGAGCGCCGGGGAGAGAGTCAGGATCGAAAGGCCAGCGGCCTGGCGGTGGCAGGCGAGGCGCGCCGCGGCGGCGAGCTGGGCCTCGGTCGCGTCGGGATCTCCCGACACGGGAGGCGGATCGGCGCAGAGCGCGTCGACGGCGGACGTCTCCTCGCCGGATCCGTCGGTCGAGGCGGCGTCGCTTCCCGAGAGCAACGGCCCCCCGGGCGCCGACATGCCGCACGCGGCACCCAGGACCAGGAACGGGGCGTGGATGCCCACGACGGACGGACGGCGGGCGGAGGCGGGGCGGAGGGTCATCGGGGACGTTCTCGGCGCGACTCCCTCCCCCGTTCGTCATCGGTCGCCCCCCGGAGGACTTGACCGGCCGACGGCGCCGACGGCAGGGAGGGGCCTCAAGGACCGGGCCCGGAGCGCCGATGGGGACGGGAGAGGAAGGCCAGGGAGGTTTCCGTGCACCACAAGGACTCGTCGATCTGCGTGATCCCGGCGCCGGGGTGGGATCCCGCCCTGCCGGGGAAGATGCTCCGGGAGGTCGCGGGGATCTCCCTCCTCGCCCGGGCCGTCGACACCGCGTTGGCATCGGGGGTGTTCGGGCGCGTCGTCGTCGCCACCGACGACCGGCAGGTAGCCCGGGCCGCCCGCGGCCTCGGCGCGTCGCTGGCGGTCCTGCCGGGCGCCCTCGGCCGGAGCGGAGCCGGCGCCTCCGTGGTCGTTCTGGGCGCGGTCCGCACCGCCGGAAGGTACGGCTGGCCCGCGGACACGGTCTTCGCCATCGCCCCCGAGTACCCCCTGCTCACCCCCGAGGTGGTCCGCCGCGCGGCGCTGCGGCTCTCCCTCGGCGACGTCGACTCGGTGACCACCGTCTGCCACGACCGCTCCTGGTCCGCCAACGGCCCCCCGGACGCCACCGTCCCCGAGGCGCCGGACCTCCGGGAGATCGGCGCGGTCCTCGGCACCTCCACCACGCGACTCGTGGAGACCGGGCACCTCCTGTCGGGCCGGCGGGGCTACGTCGTGCTCCCCGCCTCCCGCTCCATCGGGATCCGCTGCCTGGAGGACCTCGGCCGGGCGAGCCGCGTCCTGGAGCGGGTCGCGGCGGTGGAGCGGGACGCGCCCGATCTCGCGCGGGCGGTGGGACGCTAGGCTCCCCTGCGCGGGCGGGGCATGTGACCCCGCCGGACGGTGAGGCGCGATGTTGCCCTTGTGGGTGACGGGCAAGCCCTGATACGCTGCGCGCACCTCAAGGAGCCTCCACATGCGCTGCACCGCCCTTCAGGCGTTCGTCCTCACCCCTTCGCTGGCGGCGCTGCTCGCCGTCGTCGCGCCCGGCTGCACGAACATCCAGCCTGAGCCCACCGACGACGACGACGGGGAGGACGACGACGACACCACCGGCGACGACGACACCACCGGCGACGACGACACCACCGGCGATGACGACGACACCGCCGACGACGACACCGCCGACGACGACACTGCCGACGACGACACCGCCGACGACGACACCGCCGACGACGACACCGCCGACGACGACACCACCCCTGTGGGCAACGTCGAGGACTCCTGCAACACCTGGGATCCCGTGGACTTCCACGGCGGGCGGTGGGAGTACGACGTCACCCGGAACTTCCCCCAGGTGGGGGACCAGTCGTTCACGGAGACCGTGACCTCGTCGGGCACGAGCACCTACGAGGGCCACAGCGCCGAGTTCCTGGGCGCCACGCTCAACACGGTGTCCTACGGCACCCTCTACGGCACCTACTGGAAGGCCTGCACCGGCACGGGGCAGTTCTCCTACGGGTTCCAGACGAGCTACAGCGGCGGCGGGACCGCCATCAACATCGACACCGTGGACAACCCCGGGTTCAGGTACCTTCTGCCGGAGGCGGACCTCACCGACGGAGCGAACTGGACCACGGCCTTCAACCAGTCCTACCTGATCAACGGCACCGCCGCCCTCGCCATCGACGTCAGCGCCAGCCTCACCGTCGCGTCGATGTCCGAGAGCGTCACCGTCCCCGCCGGCACCTTCAACGCCCTCCATGTCCACGGGACCTACAGCGAGACCGAGACCACCGCAACCGGGACCATCGGCTCCTGGACCGGCGCCTACGACGCCTGGTACGCCCGGGGCGTGGGCATGGTCAAGCTCCGCCGCACCGGCGACGACGGCCTCGGCGGCGGCGAGCGGACGCTGGTGTACGGCGAGCTGGTCTCCTACGGCGGCGGCCTGCTCCCCCTGCCCTGATCACCCAGACCGTCTCCCTCCCCGCCTTCGCCGCCGAAGTGAACGCGCCGCGCGCTTTCGGCGGATCTCGGCTATCGTGTAGGAACGCCCCCTTCTGGAGGTCGTGTCCCCGATGAGCCCGTACCGGTCCCTCTTGCTCGCCTCCCTGTTCGTCCTGGCGGTGGACCCCGGGTGTACCGATCAGAGCGGCGTCCTCGCCGACGACGACGCTTACGGGGAGGACGACGACACGAACCTCGTCACCGACGACGACACCGCCGACGACGACACTGCCGCCGACGACGACACCGCCGACGACGACACCGCCGACGACGACGACACCGACGACGACGACGACACCGCCGACGACGACACCGCCGACGACGACACCGGCTCCGACGACGACACCGGCTCCGACGACGACACCGCCGACGACGACGACACCGGCTCCGACGACGACACCGCCGCCGACGACGACACCGGCTCCGACGACGACACCGCCGCCGACGACGACACCGCCGACGACGACGACACCGGCTCCGACGACGACACCGCCGACGACGACAGCACGCCGACCGATCCCCTCGATGGCGTCTGCAATCCCTGGGATCCCTTCGACCTCCCCGGCGCGACGTGGGAGTACGACGTGACCCGGCAGTTCCCCGACGTCGGCGAGGTCGCCTGGACCGAGCACCTCACCTCCCTCGGTGCCGGCACCTTCGACGGGCGCGCCGCGTGGGAGCTGGGGGCCGAGCTCTACGCCTACGGGGGCGGCCCCTACGACGGCAGCTACTGGAAGTCCTGCGGCCCGTCCGGCGTGGACACCTGCGGCTTCCAGGGGACCTACTCGGACTACGACGTCGTCGTGACGGACGATCCAGGCTACCGCCACCTCCCCGCCGCCGCGGCCGTCGCCGTCGGCCACACCTGGGTGACGGAGTTCGTCCAAGACTACTCCGGCTACTTCTCGACGGACGTCCGCGCCGAGCTGGCGGTGGTCTCGACCTCGGAGTCCATCACCGTACCCGCGGGCACCTTCGACGCCCTCCACGTCTCCGGCACCTGGACGGAGGCCGAGACCGGGGGAGGCTGGGGTGCCTACTCCGCGGAAGGCACGCTGGACGCCTGGTACGTCCGGGGCGTGGGCTTGGTGAAGGTCACCCGCGTCGCCGACGACTGGCCCTGGGACACCACCGTCCACCAGGCCACCCTCCAGTCCTACGGCGGCGGCCTCCATCCCCTGCCCTAACCATCCTCAGGCAATCCACTGAACGTTCCTTGCGTGCCCGAGCCCGAACCCGTGCCCGATCCGTGGTGGGCAACGGCACCGTGATCGGATGTCCCCGCCGGGCACGGGCGCGGGCACCGGCCTTCGGCCTGGGCTCGGGCACGAGGGAACGCGGGAACGCGGGACGGATCCGCTCCGAGGCCGTTCCCCTCCATCTCGTGGCCTGAGGAGGCTCAAGCCCCACCCTGCCCCGGGAGAGGCGAGGCGCTCACTCCCCGTCCCCCTCGCCCATCAGCCCCAGCGCATGGTCCAGGAACGAGGCGATCCGAGGGTAGAGGCGAAGCCGGTTCGCCCGCTTGGCGATCCCGTGGCCCTCGTCGTCGAAGCGCAGGTACTCCACGAACTGCCCCCGCCGCCTCATGGCGGCCACCACCTGCTCCGCTTCCTCCACCGGCACCCGGGGGTCGTTGAGCCCGTGTACCACCAGGAGCGGCGCCTGGATCGCCTCGATCCGGTGGAGGGGCGACAACCGCCGCAGCAGCTCCGCGTGCTTCGCGGGATCGCCGTACTCCGCCGCCCTCAGCGCCCGCCGCCAGGGCCCGGTGCGTGCCAGGAAGGTCTCGAAGTCGGCGATCCCCACCACGTCCACCCCGGCCCGGAAGAGGGAAGGGTGGTTCACCAGAGCCGCCAGCACCACGTATCCGCCGTAGCTGCTCCCCATCACCGCCACCCGGGTCGGATCGGCGATCCCGGCGGCGACGAGGTGGCGCACCCCTTCGGCGAGGTCCCGAACCGAGTCCTCCCGACGCTCCACGTCGTCCAGGTGGCTGAACGCCTTCCCGTAGCCCGTGCTCCCCCGCACGTTGGGGAGGAGCACCGCGTAGCCCCGCCTCACGAAGTACTGCGTGACGGCGTCGAAGCCGGGGCGCGCCTGCCCCTCGGGGCCACCGTGGACGAGGGCCAGCAGGGGATGGGGCGCCCCCCGGCGCGGGGGGACGTACAGCAGCCCGGGGATCTCCAGGCCGTCGAAGCTCCTCCAGCGCAGCGGCCGGGCGTCGGCGAAGCTGCTCTCGGGCACGCCCGCGCGGCTGGAGCGCAGCAGGGGCCGCGCCGTCCCCTCCAGCACGTCGACGATCCACACGTCCTGGGGGAGCCTCGGGCCCGAGACCGTCAGGGCCAGCCGGCGGCCATCGGGGGAGAAGACCGGGCTCCCGTACACCCCGCGGGGCAGGTCGGGCGGCGCGGTGGGCGGCCCGCCGGCCAGGTCCCGCAGCTCCAGCCGGGACCACCCGTCCACGTTGGAGACGACCGCGGCGAGGCGGCGGTCCGGGCTGAGGGCGAGCTGCTCCCGGTCGAAGGGGCCCTCCTCCACGAACCTGGGTCGGGGCGATCGGCCGCCGAGGTCCACCCGGGCCAGTCCCACGAAGTCGCGGCCCTGGTCCGAGAGCACCCACACGGACCGCCCATCCCCCGACCATCGCGGGGAACGGTACCGCGCCGCCCCCTTCCCCGCGCCGAGCGCCCGCCTCTCGCCGGTGGACACCCGGGCCACGAAGAGGTCCTGGTCGAAGCCCGACCGGGAGCGGACCACCAGCAGGCGGTGACCGTCGGGGGAGAACTCCCCCGCCGACCAGTGCCCCACCTCCTCCACCACCCGGTGCACCTGGCCGGACCCCAGGTCGAGCACCCGGACGTCGAAGGTGGCGGCGTCCCGGGCGTTGGTGGACCAGGCGATCCGCCGGCCGTCGTCCGACCAGTCGCCGAAGGTGTGGATCGCCCCCGGGTCCACCGCCACCGGGTGGATCCACATCCCGTCGTTGGAGGCGCGGTAGAGCCGGGTGCGCTCGTCGCCGCCCCGGCCGAGGGCCAGCACCATCACGTCCCCCACGGGGCTGGTGGCGAAGTCGGCGACGTCGTCTTCGAAGAAGGTGACCTGCTGGGGGATCCCGCCCTCCCGGGGGAGGGACCACACCTGGTTCGTGCCGCTGGTGCGGGTCAGGTACAGGACGCGCTCGCCGTCGGCGCTCCACTGGGGGCGGCCGGAGGAGAGGACGTTCAGGTACCGGTGGATCGGCGGCAGGGGTTCCCGGGGATCTTCGGCCCTGGGCAGGGGATCGGGGAGCACCTCACCGCCCGCCCGGGCGGCTGGGGGTGCGCCGAGGCCCACGCAGAGCACCCACGCGGCGAGCGCGACGGATCGGGATGCTCCGCGCCCGGGACGCCCCGACGGCAGCGGGAACGAAAGTCCCGAGGGAGTGCAACCGTCTGGGGGACCGTCCGTAGACGGCTGTGGATGGCGGACCGGGGCACGCTCCCCCATCCCTCCATGGAGTTCACGATGACTTCCCACCTGATCCGTCCTGCCCTGCTCGCGAGCGCGATGGGCTTCGCGTTCGTGACGACCGGCTGCGGCCGGCTCGTCTGGACCAACGAGGCCCCGGAGATCCGCTCGGTGACCTTCACGCTGGAGCGGGGCAACTCCCTGACCTGGGACATCGAGGTGCAGGTCTACGACGACGACGACTTCGAGTTCCTCACCGTGGAGGCCGCCGTCCTCGACAGCCGGGGGGCCGAGGTCGTCAGCCCCTCCCTGATCGACCTGCTGGGCGGCGGCGGCAACACCTACCACTTCTCGGCTCCCGTCGACTACTTCCCCGAGCTCGACCCGACGCGGCCCTACGAGGTGCGCGTCACCGTCACCGACCTGACCGGCGCGCAGGACGAGGCGATGGGCCACTACGAGCCCGTGGACCTCTTCCCCCCCGAGGTCCTGGACTTCGGGTGGGAGTGCGCCGCCGCCGGCCCCGACATGGTCTTCGTCGCCTGGGCGGACATCCAGGACGCCGACGGACCCGCCGACGTCGTCGAGGCGGGGATCTCCTTCTACTCCGCCGGCTCCGGCTTCGGCCAGTCCCTGGCCTCCTTCCCTCTGGAGTACGACCTGGACGTCGGGCTGTTCCAGTACGAGGAGTTCGACGAGTACCTGCCGTCGGGCGTGCGGTGCGACGAGGACATGGACGCGGTGATCTGGGCGTTCGACTCCCTGGGGCTCTACGACGAGGTGGTCTTCGAGGCCCAGTGATCCGGCACGGTTCCTGCTGCCTCCGGGGGCCGTTCCCCGGAGGCAGCCATGGTATTTCGCCGCATCCTCGTCCCCGTCGACTTCTCCGAGACCTCTGGCCGGGCCCTCGACCTCGCCGCCCGCCTCGCCCGGGATCTGGGCGCCTCGATCGTGCTCCTTCACGTCGGGGCCGTCCCCGAGTACCCGATGGCGGTGATCCCCCCCGAGGTCGGCACCGTTCCCCAGGTGATGATCGAGATGTACGAGCGCCTCGCCGCCCAGCAGCGGGATGCCCTCGAGAAGGTGGCCCAGGACCACGTCCAGGGGGTCGCCGAGTACAAGCTGAGGACCCGCGAGGGCTTCCCGCCGGAGGAGATCCTGACGGAGGCGGCGGCCGAGGGGTGCGACCTCATCGTCATGGGGACCCACGGACGCACGGGCGTGTCCCGGGTGCTGATGGGCTCGGTGGCGGAGAGGGTCCTGCGAGCCAGCCAGGTGCCGGTCCTGGTGGTGCGCTGATCGGATGAGTGCCATTCCGCATAGGGATGTGTGCGTAATGACACACACCCCGGCTCAAGACGGGCCGATGACGATGCGGGACACCCTCCATCCCCCGGCATCCCCTCCCCCTCCTTCCAGGAAGACGGCGAGGCCGAGGGATGGGTACACCAGGATCCCGAACCCCATGGTGGGGTCACGGGCGACGGACGTAGGGGTGCCGTAGAGGGACTGGACCCGAGCCTCGTCCGCGCCCACCGTCAATCCGCGGGACGTTCCCCCCGCCGCCGCCGACGACGCCTCGACGGAGAACACCTGTCCGTCCAGGACGGCCGCCGCGAGGGCCCGGTCGACCCAGGACCAGAACTCCACGCCCCCCTCGTCGCCGGAGCGAGCGGGGGGCGGGAGGCGGGACAGGACCGCCTCCGCCTCATCCCCCAGGGTCAGGCCCCCCAGGCTCCGCTCGGGCTCCCCGAAGGTCCCGCCGACCGAGACCACGTCCTCGGCATCCCCTCCCTCCAGTTCCGCCAGCCCGGAGGCCAGCGCCGCCGCCCCCTGGGCGGTGGGGGCGGGCGCTTCGGTGACCGGCGCGCCCAGGGCGGCCAGGTGTCGCGCCGCGTCGTCGGCATGGCCGGGCACCAGCAGGATCTGCCGCCACTGGGCGACGGCCTTCTTCCGCTGACCGCGGCTCTCGAAGAGGAGGGCGCGGTTGCGGGCGAGGGAGGCGAGCTTCGCCGGGGAGAGGGAGTCGGCCTTCTTCCACGCCTTCAGGGCCGCGGACGCGTCGCCCTCCACGGCGAGCAGGTTGCCGAGGGTGGCGTGGTGGCCCGCCCACTTCGGGTCCAGGGCGAGGGCCCGGTCGACGGCGGCGCGGGCGTCGGCGAGCCGGCCCTGGCGGCGGTACAGCACGCTCAGGGCGTCCCAGGCGTGGGCGCGGTTGGGGTCCACGGCGAGGGCCTGGCGGAGGGCCCGCTCCGCCTCCCGGGCGTGGGCGGGGTCCAGGGTGCGCACCCGCGTGTCGGGCTCCTCGTAGAAGGCGATGTCGTCGAACAGCTCGTCGAGGGGGGCCTTGGGCGGCATCCCGGCGACGGCGAGGTGCAGGTGGCAGGCTCCCAGGTTCGCCCAGGCGGCGGCGGAGCGAGGGAAGACCTTCAGGAAGCGCTCGAAGGCGGGGACCGCCTCGCCGCAAGCGCCGGAGCGGGCGAGCTGCACGGCCTCGGCGAAGGCGGCGTGGTGGGCGCGGATGTTGTCCGCTCCCTTCGCGAGCTGGTCGATGCGGTCGGCGAAGGAGGGGTGGCTGGCCTCGTCGGCCCCGTCCGGCGGCGTCTCGCCCGCGAAGTCCCGCAGCTTGCCCATCGCCGCCACTCCGGCGCCGAGGGTGCCCCCGGAGCGTAGGGCGTAGAGCATTCCGTGGAGATCGGCCTCGAACTCGAGCTGACGGGAGTAGCTCCGCTCGATGCGGCCGGCGTGGAGGAGGGCCGCTCCGTCCGGGGTCCTCCCCCCCTCGGGCGCGGCGCCGCCCATGGCGTGGACGGCGGCAAGGGCCTGCTCGATGTTCCGGGTGGTGGCGAAGTGGCGGAGCTGGACATGGGCGATCTCGTGGCCGATGACGAAGCGCAGCTCGTCATCGCTCATCATCGCGAGGATCCCGGAGTGGAGGACCAGGAAGCCGCCGGGCAGGGCCATGGCGTTGGGGTCGTCCTCGGCCAGTACGTAAACGCCGTAGACGATGTCCGGCCGGTCGCTGGCGGCGACGACCTCGGCGGCGAGGACCCGCGCCCTCTCCGCCTCGGGGGAGTCCGCGACCACCTTCCCGAAGGCCTGCATCAGGTCGACGTAACGGCGACCGAGGGCGTAGTCGTCGGCCTCGGTGATGGCGAAGGTCGGGGCGCCCGTGTCCATCGCCCCCGCGGGCGAGGCGGCGGGCCAGGCCAGCAGGAGGGCGGACAGGGCGACGAGGCGGCGGGTCATGGCGGCTCCTGGGGGACAGCGGCCGGGCGGCACCCTCCGCGCCGCCCCCTCAGTCCAGCGAGAGGGCGAGGCGGAGGCCCAGGTCGTCGGCCCGGGTGTCGGGGCGGAGGCCGGCGCGGGCGCAGGCGCGGCAGTCGGGCTCGCGGCACTGCCAGCCCCCGCCGCGGGCGAGGCGCAGGTCGGCGTTCTCGTCGAAGAAGTCCGAACACCATTCCCGGACGCCCCCGGCGAGGTCCTGGACGCCGTAGACGGAGACGTCCGCCGGGAAGGCCGCGCTGGGCCCCGAGCGGGGCGTGGTGCCCCGGGACAGGCCCATCCGGCAGAAGGAGGGATCGAAGGCGTCCCCCCACGGGAAGGACCAGCGGAAGGGCCCCCGCGCCGCCTTCTCCCACTCCAGGTCCCCCGGCAGGCGGTAGGCGAAGCCGTCCCTGTCGCCGCGCCAGGCGCAGTAGGCACGGGCGTCGTCCCACGACACGCCAAAGACCGGGCCCGGCGGTACGCCCTTCTGGACCGCCTTCTCGCCGGGGGACATGTCCAGCACGATCCCTCCGTCCGCCGCCTTCTCCCAGCGGGAGCGGGCCAGCAGCGGAGGGCGGGGAAGGCGCCGCCGGGCCTCCTGGGGGTTCCGCTCGAACACCGCGGCGACGAACTCCAGGTACTCGGCGAACGACACCGGCAGCCGCCCGATGGCGAAGTCGGGCACGAAGGCCGTCCCGGCCGGCAGGGCCCCCGGAGCCGCCGGATCGCCGCCCACGGCCGCCTCGCCACCGGGGACGTACACCATGCCCTCGGGGATCCGGTCCGCCCCGGGGAGCCGGACGTCCAGCCCCGCGTCCTCGCCCCGGACCACGGCGATGGGGAAGCGCGCCGGGGCGTGCCCCGGGAGGCTCAGCCGCAGGACCCACTCCCCGCGCTCGAGCTTCTGGGGCCGGAGCGGCGTCCGACCCAGCACCCGGAACTCCTCGGGTCCCCGGCGAAGGTCGGCCTCCCGCACCCGGGCCACCGCCACCTCGACCCCGGCGGGCAGGTGGCCGAAGGAGAGCCGGAGCTCCGGTCGCAGCTCCCTCGCGTGGCGGCCATCGTCGTAGAGTCGCGCGATCTCCTCGCACCGGGTCCGCTCGGCCGCCGCCGCGGGCCCCGCGTCCAGCAGGTCCCGCCAACGCCCGACGTGGAGGTCCGCCAGGCCCGCCCTCGCCGTCTCGTTCCCGGAATCCAGCGCCAGGGCTTCGTGGAAGGCGCGCGCCGACGCCGAGAACGCGGACTCCGCCTCGCGCCCGGTGCTCTCGACCCAGGACAGGAGCGCCCAGAGGGGCCTCTTCTCCTCCACGCCGCCCCAGGGCAGCGCCTGGCCGGCGCGCCGCGCGACGTGGGCCCCGTCCGCGATCCCCCGCGCCCGGAGCGCCCGCCACCGCGCCAGTTCGGCCGCCCCGGTCCGGGCCCGGGCCTCGGCCGCCCCCCGCCGCGCCTTGGTCTCGCCCACCCCCTGGATCCAGGCGTCCACGGCCTCCACCACCGCCAGCGCCGACTCGGGCCTCGCGGCGCGGCGCCGCGACAGGCAGCGCATCGCCAGGTCCTCCAGGTCCGGCGGCACGTCCCGCCCCGGCGGGGCGACGGCGGAGCAGAGGGGGGGCTCGGTGCGGACCACGCGGCGGAGGAAGGGGATCACCGACTCCCCCGCCTCGATCACGAAGGGGCTCCGCAGGCAGAGGATCTCGTACAGGATGGCGCCGAGGCCGTACACGTCGGAGCGCTCGTCCACCTCCTCGAACCGGCCCAGGACCTGCTCCGGCGCCATGTAGGCCGGCGTGCCCTGGACCATGCCCTGGTCCAGGCTGTGGACCTCGATGGCCGCCGCCGGGGGTGCGTCGGGCTCGTCGGGGAGGGGCTCGTCCCGGGCGATCCGCCGCCGGGCGAGCCCCCAGTCGATGAGCTGCACCTCCCCGTAGGGCCCCAGCATCACGTTCGGGGGCTTGATGTCCCGGTGGATCACCCCCCGGGAGTGGACGTGGGCGATGGTCAGGGCGATCTGCCGGAAGACCTGCACCAGGTGGGCCTGGGGGAAGGACTCCTCCACACCCGGGTCCCGGCGGACCAGGGCCGCCAGCACCTCGGCCAGGGTCCTCCCCTCGACCCTCTTCATGGCGTAGAACCAGCGCCCGTCCTCGGTCTGCCCCAGGTCGTGCACCGGCACCACGTTCGGGTGGGCGACGGCGGCCAGGATCTCCGCCTCGTGGAGGATCGCCCGGGTGACCCGGGCGTCGTCCCGCCTCTCCTCCCGCACCAGCTTCAGCGCCACGGAGCGGCCCAGGCGGGAGTCCTCGGCGAGCCAGACCTCGCCCATGCCCCCCACGCCGAGGCGCTCCGCGAAGCGGTAGCGGGGGAACCCGGCCTGGGGGGCCACCGGCAGCCCCTCGGGCGACGGCGCGTCGAGGCCGGGGGACGTGTCGGTGCCGACCGGGCCGTCGTCGTGGGGGGCGGTTTCCTTCATGGCGGACACCAGGATCGCGCCACCGCGCCCCTTGATCAACTACCCGGCCCCTTGGGGGACGGGGTCGGCATCAAGTTCCTGGCGGGTCCGCCGAAGAGCATTGAGGCGGCGAAGACTCCCACGCCCGCCGCCGGCAACGCAGAGAGGAAGGAGTTCCCCATGTCCGCGAGGGCGAAGGCACCCGTACGCCTGGCCGTTCTCGTCGCGCTCGTCCTGCCGATGGGCGAGGCGTCGGCCAGCTCCCCCCCCGTCAGCCACCGCGAGCCCACGCTCCCGGACGGGCTCCCCATCCCCGAGAGCGGCGACGGTGACGGCGGATCCGGCGAGGATCCCGGCGATCCCGGGGACCCGCCGTCCCCCCTGGACAGCGACGGCGACCTGCTGAGCGACGACCTCGAGCTCGCCGCGGGCCTCCTGCCCTTCGACGCCGACTCCGACGACGACGGCGTCCTCGACGGCATCGAGGGCTTCATCGACACCGACGCGGACGGCCTGATCGACGCCCTGGACCCCGACAGCGACGACGACGGCCTGCTGGACGGCGTCGAGGCGGGGATCACCCTGGACCTCGTCCACCCCGACACCGACGCGACCTCGCCGTCGTTCGCGGCCGACGCGGATCCCCGGGTGACGACCGATCGCCTGGACGGTGACACCGACGACGACGGGCTCGGGGACGGAGAAGAGGACCTGGACGGCGACGGGGCCCGCGCCCTCCACGAGACGGATCCCGGTCGCTTCGACAGCGACGGCGACGGCCTCGGGGACGGGATGGAGCTGGGGGTGGGTCAGAAGGCCGCCTCGGGCACCGACTTCGCGGTGTTCGCGGCCGACCGCGACCCCGGCTCCCTCACCGATCCCCTGGACGCCGACACCGACGACGACGGGATCCCCGACGGAGTGGAGGACGCCGACCGCGACGGGCGGGTCTCGGCGCTGGAGACCGACCCCGTCTCGATGGACTCGGACGGCGACGGCATCCCCGACTCGGTGGAGCTCGGCCTCTTCGAGCCGATGGGGCTCGACACCGATCCCGCGCTCTTCGTCGCCGACGCCGATCCCGCCACCCTGACCGATCCCACCAACCCCGACACCGACCGGGACGGGATCCCCGACGGCGTCGAGGACGCCAACGCCAACGGCGCCCTGGACGCCGGCGAGACCAGCCCGGTCATGCCCAGCCTGGACTCGGGCCTCTCCCCCGACCCGAGCGCGCCGGAGGTGGTGTCGGACGCCCTGTACCTCGGGGACTACGACGGCGCCTGCTCCGCGGCCCCCGGCGGTCGCCCCGGTGCCGTCGGACTGCTCGCCCTCCTCCTCGCCACCGCCCTCCGCCGCCGCCGCTGACCTCCCCCCATCCGGACGCATTCCCCATCAACCCGCCAGCTCTACCCCCCTCGCCTCCAGCGCCGCCCGCAGGGCCGCGGTCTCCGCCTCCGTCACCGGAGACAGGGGTGGCCTCACGCCCGTGCTCGCCCCCGGCAGGGTGGTGACCGACGCCAGCCACTTCCACGCCGCCACCTTCGACGACGGGCGGACCTCGTCCAGGGCCGCCAGGGCGGCGTCCAGCACCCGCTGGGCCTCGGGCTCCCCGCGGCCGGCGCCCGCGACCTCCCCGGGGAAGGCGTTGCCCGCCGCGGACATGGTGCCCCACGCGCCCAGGGCCCGGGCCCGGGACGCGAGGCGGTCCGATCCCGCCCACACCCGGAAGCCCGGCGCCACCGCGGCGAGCGCGGCGACGGAGGCGGGATCCCCCGAGGAGTCCTTCGCGCCCATCAGCCGCGGGTGCCCCGCCAGGCGGAGCACCAGCCCGGGGGTGATGGGGACCCGGGTCATCGCCGGGATGTGGTAGAGGGCGACGGGGACGGGCGAGGCGTCGAGGACAGGCAGGAAGAAGCGCACCAGCCCCTCCTCCGGGGGCGCGGGATAGTAGAACGGAGGGGGCACCAGCACCGCCCGGGCCCCGGCGTCGGCGGCGCGTCGCACCAGGTCCACCACGTCGGGGAGGGCCGTGCCCCCGCACCCGGCGATCACCGGCAGCCTCCCCGCCGCCTCCACCGCCGCGCCGATCCATCGGGCCCGCTCCGCCAGCGAGAACGACGGGTACTCGCCGGTGGTCCCCAGCGCCAGCAACCCGTCGATCCCCCCCGCCGCCAGGCGCGCGGCGTGTTCCCGGGCCGCCCCGGGATCGGGACGGCCGCCGGAGTCCAGGAAGGTGACGGTGGCGCACACGGCGCGGGCGTCGAAACTCACGGCGACCTCGGGAGGAGCGGGCCCTTCCGGGCGCCGGCCTCAGCGCTCCTCGAAGCGGTGCAAGAAGCGCCGCGCCGCCGTGTCGATCTCCAGCCAGGACAGGCGCGAGCGGGAGCAGGTCCCGGAGTTCAGGTAGTGGCCGGCGGGGGTCCGCAGCACCGTGCCCCGGTGGGTGTGGCCCATCACCACCACGTCCGAGATCCGGGCGTCCAGCCGCGCCAGCGCCGCCCGAACCAGGGCGCCCCGGGGGCTGTCGGAGGGGCTCGGCGTGTGCTTGTAGCCGTCGAACCACTCCAGCACCTCCGCCAGGGGCCGGAGCCCCATGCGCTCCACCCAGCCGGCGAGCCAGCTCGCGAACTGCCCGTAGCGCGGGTGGCGCTGGAGGAAGGGGTCGTGGAGGTGCCCGTGGGTGAAGTGCAGCCGGAGGCCGTCGGCCTCCATGTCCACCACCTCGGGCGCCCCCAGCTCCGCCACGGCGACGTGGTCGTGGTTGCCCGCGATGTACAGATATGGCCCGCGGTCGAAGCGCTCCACCAGGCGGCGGTAGCGCTCCCGGGCGCCGTGGAGCTCCTCGGCCTGGCTGCCCGGCCGCCGGCCGTGGTCGGTCTGGTACACGTCGCCGTTGAGGACGATGCGGTCGAAGCGGCGCTCCAGGCGGTCCAGGAAGCGCAGGAACGCCTCCTCGCCGTGGCGGAACTGGTCCACCGCGGAGCAGGCGCCGAGGTGCAGGTCGGAGATGACGGCGATCTTCACGGTGACGGTTCCAAGACTCCCGCGGGCGGCGGCGCGGGACTCCGCCGTGCCCCGTTGGTGGGGTGGGACCCGGCCGCCCGCCCCTCGTCCGCGGGGGGACGAGGAGGCACCATAGAACCGTGTCCGGTCCCCGCGCCACCCCCAAGTACGCAGGACGTGTAGAGTTTTCGTCAAGTTTCCCATCGGACGCGCCCCCGTCGCCGTGAGGGGCGGCGCACGGGGGTCGCGCCGGGGAGGGTCGCGGGCATGGCGGGTCGGCGCGGGATCGAGGTCCACGACGAGCGCCGGTGGGTGTTCCACCGGGTGGCGGAGGACTACGACCGCCACCGGCCCCCCTGGCCCGCCGCGGCGGTGGACCGGCTGATCTCCCTGGCGGTCCCCGGCTTGCCGGTCTGCGACCTGGGGGCCGGCACCGGGCTGCTCGCCCTGGACCTGGCCCGCCGCGGGGCGCGGGTGGACGCCGTCGAGCCGGCCCGGGGCATGGGCGAGGCCCTGGCCGCCCGGGCCGCCGCCGCCGCCCTCCCCGCCACCTGGGTCCACGCCGCGGGGGAGGCCACCGGGCTCCCCGGGGAGGGCTACGGCCTCGTCACCGTCGCCGACGCCGTCCAGTGGCTGGACGGGGAGCGGGGCCCCCGGGAGGCGGCGCGGCTGCTGGCACCGGGGGGCACCCTGGCGGTCTTGGGGGTGAGGTGGGAGGGGAACCCCCTCCAGCGGGCCGTCGCGGAGCTGATCGCCCGCCACAACTCCAGGGCCGCGGGGGGAGGCCGCCGCGGCGACGTCGCCTCGGCCTTCGTCGCCGCCGCCCTCCCCCGCCGTCCCCGGCGGCGGGAGGTCTTCGGCGTGACGGACGCGCTCCCCGAGGAGACCCTGGTGGGCCTGATGCGCTCCCACTCCTACGTCGGCCCTGCCCTGGGCGAGGAGGGGCTCCGGCGCTTCGAGGACGAGCTGCGGGCGTTGGCCCGGGCGGTGGCGGGGGAGCCTCCCTGGGCGTGGCCGCGGGTGGTGGAGCTGGTCCACGCCTCGCGCCGGGGGCGGTGAGCGGGGGCAATGGCGGGGATCGCCCGCCGTCCTTCCGTTCCCGGGGAGGAGCCTGTACCTTCTGGGGGGCGCTGCGGGACGCCGCGCCGCCCGGGAGCGCCGGGGGTCGCCGGCAGGGCCCGTCCCGGGCCGGGGAAGCCCGCCCGGGGCGAGTCGGCGGTGTTCGAACGATGAGCTGGACCTGGACCGGTTTCGAGGTCCGCGCTGCGGCGCGGCTGTGCGAGGCCCTCTACCCGTCGGAGGTGGAGGGTGACCTCGCGGTCGGCGCCGCCGACGTCGGGATGGACGCCTTCGTCCCGCGCCTCGTGGACATGCTCCCCCACTCCTCCGCCCTCCTCCTGCGGCTGGCGGTGTGGATCGTGCTGCTCTCCCCTCCCCTGCTGGGCCTGGGCGCCCGGACCTTCCTCGGGCTGGACGCCGACGGACGCGACCGCGCGGTGTCGCGCCTGGCGGACCACCGCCTCTACCTGGTGCGGGAGCTGACGATGCTGTGGAAGGCCTTCGCGGGCATGGGCTACGCCGGGGATCCGCGGGTACGCGCGGCCCTCGGCATCACGCCCACGGCGGACCCCGCGGGCCTGCCATCCGCCTCCGACCCGGTCGCCCTCGGCCGCGGGGAGGGGCGATGAGCCTCCCCCCCTCCCGCCTGGACCTGGCGACGCCCGGACCCGAGGGTGTGGACGAGGCGGACTTCGTGGTGGTGGGCTCGGGGGCGGCGGGTGCCACCGTGGCCCTGTGCCTCGCCGAGGCCGGGGCCGATGTCGTCGTCCTGGAGGAGGGCCCCCACGTCCCCGTCGAGGCCCGCGCGGGGGACGTGTTCACCACCGTGAAGCGCCAGATCCGGGACCGCCTCAGCGGGGGCATGACGGGGAGGGCGATCTCCCCCGTCATCCAGGGCTCCGCCGTCGGGGGGAGCACCCTGGTCAACTCCGCCATCGTGTGGCGCCTCCCCGAGGACGTGGCGTTCCAGTGGGACCGCCTCCCCGGCCTGAAGGGCGCGTTCCCCTACGACGAGCTGGTGCGCTACATGGAGCGCATCGAGGACGACCTGGGGGTCGGCGAGGTCCCCCGGGACCGCATGGGGCGGAACGCCACCCTGATGGAAGCCGGCGCCCGGGCCCTCGGGTTCGCGGGCAACGTCATCCGCAGGAACGTGCAGGGCTGCCAGGGCTCGGGGCGTTGCCTCCAGGGCTGCCCCAACGCGGCCAAGCTCAGCCTGGACCTGACGTACCTGCCCCGGGCCGTGGGGATGGGGGCGAGGATCTACGAGAACTGCCGGGTCTCGCGCCTGACCTTCGCCGGCGCCGCCTGCCACGGGGTGGAGGCGGAGCTGCTGGACCCGGAGAGTCGCCGCCCCCTCCGCCCCTTCCGGGCCCGCGCCCGCAGGGGGGTGATCGTGGCGGCCAGCGCCATCCAGTCCCCCAACCTGCTGCGGCGCAGCGGCCTCGGCCGCGCCCTGCCTCGCCTCGGAGACCACTTCACCTGCCACCCAGGCACCGGCGTGGCGGGCGAGTTCGACGAGCCGGTGCGGATGTGGAGCGGCGCGACCCAGGCGTGGGAGAGCGCCCACTACCGCCCCGAGGGCTTCAAGCTGGAGGCGATCAACCTGCCCCCCGAGCTGGCGGTGGTGCGGATGCCCGGGGCGGGGCGCGAGATGATGCATCGCCTGGCCCGCTTCGACCGCATGGCCCTGTGGGGATTCCAGGTCCGCTCCGACGCCCGGGGAACGGTGCGCCCCATGCCGTTGCTGGGCGGAGACATGATCCGCTTCACCCCCAGCCGGCGGGACATGGGGGTCGCCGCCCGGGCGATCAAGCTGCTGGGCGAGATGATGTTCGCCGCCGGGGCCCGCAAGGTCTACCTGGGGGTGCACGGCCTCCCCGACGAGGTCCACTCGCCGGACGGGCTCAGGATCCTGGACCGGATGGAGCTGGACCCCCGCCAGGTCCACATGATGGCCTCCCACCTCTTCGGCACCTGCGTCATGTCCCCCGACCGGTCCACCGGGGTCGTGGACACGGGCTTCCAGGCCCACGGCCTGCCGGGCCTGTACGTGGTGGACTCCTCGGTCTTCCCCACCAACCTCGGGGTGAACCCCCAGCACTCGATCATGGCGGTGGCCATGCTCGCCGCCCGGCGGATCGCCGAGGGCGCCCGGGTGTCGCGGTAGGGGCCGCAGGGGAGCGCCGGGGCCAGGACCCATGGAGTTCGAGAGCCACCTGCTGCTGAGGGACGCCGTGTTCTGGGCGGTGATGGCCGCCGCCGGCGTCGGCTCCCTCGTGGCCTCCCGGCGGGCCCTGGGGCGGGGCGCGGGTGCGCCGGCCGCCGCGGCGCCCGTCGTCCTGGTGGTCGCGTTGGGGGTGGCGAGCGGCTTCGTCCTGGCCACCGCGGGTCCCGGGCACCCGGCGTTCACGGTGCTGCGCTACCTGGCCTTCACCGGCCTGGCGGCCCTGCCCGCCCTCGCCGTGGGCCACGCGTTCCTGGCCCGCCGCGCCCTTCCCCGGCTCGCGGCGGCGTGGGCGGCCCTGGGCCTGACGTCGGCGGCGGTGGGGTTGGAGGCGCTGGTGCTCGGGCCCTCGCGGGTGGAGCGGGTGGAGCACGTCGTCGAGGCCCCCGCCCGTGCCCGCCTGTCCAGCCCCCTCCGGATCGCCCACGTCAGCGACATCCAGACCGACCGCGTGGGCCCCCGCGAGGAGCTGTGGCTGGGCCGCGTGGCCGCCGAGAGACCCGATCTCGTTGTGATCACTGGGGATTTCCTCCAGTGCCCCGATCCTGCCCGCTACCGCGAGCAGTCGGAGCGCCTCCGCCCCCTGTTGGCCGCCCTCGCCGCGTCCGCGCGGTACGGAGCCTTCGCAGTGTGGGGGAACGTGGACCCCCGGGACGGCTTCCCCGACCTGTTGCGGGGGACGGGGCTGGAGTTGCTGGAGGACGAGAGTCGGGTGTTGGACGCTGGGGGCGTGCCCCTGCGGCTGACGGGCCTGAGCCTGGCGCACGGCTTCGCCATGGACGCCGCCGTGCTCCGCCCCTTCCTCCCGCCCGCACCGGAAGGGGGTCTCCACCTGGCCTTCGCCCACGCGCCGGACTTCGCGGCGGCGGCCACGGAGCTGGGCACGGTGGACCTGGCCCTGGCCGGCCACACCCACGGCGGCCAGGTGGTGGTCCCCGGCTTCGGTCCTCCCCTGACCCTCTCCCGCCTCCCCCGCCGTCACGCCTCCGGCCTGAGCTTCCTGGGCGCCCTCCCCCTGGTGGTCTCCAAGGGCCTGGGCATGGAGCGCTCCACCGCCCCCCGGATCCGCTTCTTCTGCCCCTCCGACGTGACCCTCGTCTCGTGGGGCCCGCCCGCCGGCCGGGGCTCGGTCACGGCCCCGGGCCGGGCGCAAGATCGCGGGGATGGGCGGACGGGGAAGATGTAGGACGGCGGCTGCGTGGCCCCCAGGCCCGTTCCGGAGTTGACGTGCCGGTTGCCTGCACACATGATCTCCCCCAGATCATGTGTCCGAACGGGGGATCACATGCCCAACCTGACGATCACCATGGATGAGCCTTCCCTCGCGTCGGCGAAGCGGTACGCGGCCGAGAGGGGAACGAGCGTCAGCGCGCTCCTGCGGTCCTGCTGCGATCAGATGGGTCGGGAGCTTCGCTGGGGACCCCGCCCTCCTCCGCTGTCGCTGGTGATCCGGACGCTCCGGGAGCGCCGGGGGGACCTTGCCCGGTTGGGCGTCAAGCACGCGGGGGTCTTCGGCTCGGTGGCCAGGGGGGACGCGGACTTCGGCAGTGACGTCGACGTGGCGGTAGAGCTCGAGCCCGGTCGAGACGTCTTCGATCTCGCGAAGCTCGCGGGCTACCTCACGGACGCCCTGGGAGCACGCGTGGACGTCGCGTCCCTCGGGCCCGTCGAACGCTCGAGGGCGGGCGAGGACGTGGTCCATGCCTTCTGATCAGGTCGAGCGGCGCCTTCGAAGCATCCTGGACGACGTGGCCAGGATCCGCCGACACCTGGGCGGGGGCGACGTTACGGCTTCCCTCGCGGACGAGAAGACGTGCGACGCGGTGGAGCGCTGTCTCGAGCGGATCGCCGAGGCGGCTCGGAAGATCGGCGACAGGCTCGACGCGGCCTACCCGGCGGTCGACTTCCACGCCCTGCGGCAGTTCGGCAGCGTGCTCCGACACGACTACGACGCGATCGACCCGGGCCTCATCGCGTCGGCCGTGGTCCACCGGCTCCCGAAACTGGAGGCGGCATGTCGGGATGCCCTGGCGCGCGGGGCCGCGGCGGCCCCATCCGAGGGAGAGGGCGGCGGGTGAAGGTGCTGGAACGCGAAGGGGCCCTCGGGCGGAGCCGAGGTCGGAGGCCACGCCCGCCATGAGCGACCGAAGGTCGGCGTGGCGGTCCTGACACCCGCCGCTCACTTCGACTGAGGACGCCTCGCGCGAAAGTGCGGATCAGCCCGCCGGGGGCCCGCCTCGCCGGACATGGCTGGCCGACCCCCCTCCCCGCCCCCTCCTCCCTCCCGTGCTATCCTCCGCGCCGGGTTCACCATGCGCCGTCCGGTCGCCGTCATCGGTCTGCTCGCGTCGCTGTTGGCGCTGCTCGGCGTGTGGGTCGCTCTGGGTCCGGGGGTGGGAGGGCCGGCGGAGGAGGCTGGCCCGGCGGACGCGGCGCCGGTTCAGGCGGCGGAGGTCCGGGGAGGCGACGAGGCCGAGGGCCCGCCCCCGCTCGCGCCCGCACTCGAGGCAGGCGAGGAAGGAGAGGGGGAAGCGGACGACGAGCCGGCTCACCCCTCCCCCATCTCCTGCCGGGTCATGGACCCCGCCGGGTGGCCCGTGGACGCCGAGGTCCGCTGCGGCGAGGACGGCCCCGCGTGCCGGGACGAGGCGGTGGGGGAGTACACCTGCCGGTGCGGCGCGGGGTCCGTGACCCTCCACGCCCGGGCCGAGGGGATCGGGGAGGGCTCGGTCACCGCCGCCCCCGGGGACCGGGTGGTCATTCGACTGAATGGCTACGGGTTCCTGCGTTTCCGACTGGTGGCCGACGCCGCGCTGCCCGCTTCGGTCGTGGTGGACGACCGCGGAGACTCCGCCCTCGGGAAGGAGGCCCAGGGCCCCCGCACCCGCCCCGCCCGGGTGACGGCCCGGATCGGGAAGGCGGGGCGGGTGGAGGTGCCCCTGCTCCCCGGCGTCCACGACGTCGCGGTGCGGGTCGACGGCTTCGACCCTGCCCTGTTGGAGCCCTTCGCCCTCGGGGCCGGCGAGGTCCACGATGCCGGCGACACCTATCTCTCACGGCCGGGGATCCTGCTGGGCCTCGTGCTCGACACCGACGGGCGCCCTGCCGCCCGGTCCTGGGTGGAGGTGTGGGACGGCGCCGGCGGGCGGATCGGGAGGGCGTGGTGCGGCGAGGACGGCTTCTTCAGCCTGGAGGTCCCCTCGGGGGACGTGGAGGCCCAGGCGTTCCGGGCCGACGGCCTGCTCACGGCCCGCTCCCCGCGCCTACACGCGGTCGTCGGTTCGGGGGGCGAGGCGGAGCTCAGGCTCGTCCTCCCCTCCCGGCGCACCGGCGGCCTCGGGATCCAGATCGCCTCCGCGGGCGACGGGGTCGCGGTCCAGGGGGTCATCCCCGGCGGCCCCGGCGAGAGGTTGGGGCTGGAGCCCGGAGACGTCATCGTCGCCGTGGACGGCGCCCCCGTGGACGGCCGGGACCTGGACGCCGCCGTCGGCGCCATCACCGGCGCCTCGGGCTCCTCGGTGCGCCTGACCGTGCGTCGCGGCGATCAGGTCACCGAGCACACCGCGCGACGCGAGGAGATCCTCGACAACGGGTGAGGGGGCTCCCTGGGCTTGTCGGGGAGCCGCTCCGGGCCGATGATCGGGATCGACCGCCCGCGGCCGACGACGTCGGCCCCCTCCGGAGACCCCCGCGCCGGATGATCCAAGCCCTCCCCGAGACCCTGAGGGTCCTGCTGGACCCGCCGGCCGACGCCCGCGCCCACCCGCGCCACCCCGGCCTGTGGGTGCGCCGCCGCGCCGCCGCGGAAGGGGCCAGCCCACCCGCCCGGGGGGACGTCCAGGGCGTGCTGGGCGAGGGGCGGTTCGACTGGCTCTTCCGCCTCCCGGGCTCCGCGGGCTCCGCGGTCCTGTGGGCCGACGGGAGGCACGCCGTGGTCCGGATCGCCCACGACGACCCCGGGGGCGAGAGCGCGCCCCTGCTCCGCGCCTCCATGGAGCTCCGCCTGCGCCTGCTCCAGCACCCGCTGATCCCCCACGCCCGCAGGATCGAAGCCCGGCGCCGGGCGGGCGGTTGGCGCCTCCGGGTGGCGGCGGGCAACGACGAGGCGGAGTGGGGCTCAGGGGAGGACGGCGACCCCCTCCTGGAGACTCCCCACGACGTCGAGGCCCGGACCTCCGCCTTCATCACCGCCGCCACCGGCTGGAGGATCGTCCGGTGTGGCGAGTGCGGCGGGACCCGCGCCCATCGCCCGGGGGCCTACGCCCCTCCCCCTCCCTGCGGGCGCTGCGGCGCCGCCGCGGCGGCCTGGCGATGCGGCGGCTGCGGCCTGCTGCTGGCCGAGCCCCGCCCGACGGGGGAAGGCGTATCCGCATGCGCCGCGTGCCGCCCCCGGGTCTACGAGGCCGACACCTGGCCCTGGGCCTGGCTCCGCCAGACGGCGGGTCGCCTCGACTCCGCCCTCGCGGGCTTGCTGGCCGCGGGGTCCGCGGTGGCGCTGGAGGATCCCGCCGCCGCGGCCCGCGCCCTCTCGGGCCTCTACCGCCTCTCCGAGTCGGGACCGGGCTCACCCCCCGACGCCTCCGCCGTCCGCCGCCTCCTCGCCCGCCCCGGCGCCGAGGGCGCCCTGGGCGCCCTGGTCCTGGGGGCTTGGGGGATCTACCGCGCCCCCGGGGACCTCGCCTCCCTCGCCGCCGAGGGATCGCCTCCGGCGGTGGTCCGGTCCCTCGTGGGCGCCCTGGCCCCCTTCCACATGGGCGCGCTGCCGGCTCCCCGCGGCCCCGGGTCGTTCGCGCCGGTGGCCGTGGCCCTGCGCCAGCACCTCCCCGCGGGGGCCGCCCCCTTCGCCGACTGGCTCGCCCGGGGCGCCGGGGAGTCCCTTCCCGCCCCCTTCGAGGTCGAGGCCGCGGCGTGGACCGGGGCGGTCCAGGGGGACGTCCTCGGCTCCTTCCACGCTTCCGAGGCTCGGGTCCTGGCGGCCTACCTCCACGGCGCCCGCCTCGGCATCGCCGCCACCGCCCTCCCCGGCACCGTGGAGCACCGCGCCCTGCTCGCCGTCCGGGGCGCCCTCGGCCAGGTGACGCCCCCCGGCCCCGACCCCGGAGCCTGGCTCGGCTACGCCGTCCGCGCCTACGGCGAGGAGCTGGGCCTGGGCACCGCCGCGGCGGCGGTCGTCGGCGGCAGGAGCGCCTGAGCCTGCGGGCCACACCGCGGCCCGGGTCTTGCTCGCCGGGACGGGGAGCGGAGGCCACCGCACCATGGAACGTCGCGTCCCACGGCTCGCGCACCGCGTCCACACGGACCGGGTGCGCCGCCACAGTCCACCCCGAGCCAACGCCGCCATCGACCGGCGCCTGGAGGAGAGCGTGCTCGACGCCGCGCCCCTTTCCCGCCAGGCCCTGGGCCGGCGCATCGACGCCCTGGACCAGGAGTGGGACATCGAAAGGTGGCTGGAGCTCAACGCGGGCAGCCTGGCCCTCGGGGGGCTCGGCCTGGGGCTCGCGGTGGACCGGCGCTTCCTCGCCCTGCCCGCCGTCGTCCTGCCCTTCCTGATCCAGCACGCGGTCCAGGGCTGGTGCCCGCCCATCGCCCTGTTCCGGCGCCTCGGCGTGCGGACGCGGCAGGAGATCGACCGGGAGCGCTACGCGCTGAAGGCGCTGCGGGGGGACTTCGACGACGTGGCCGCCGCCGACGGGGACGCCCGCAAGAGGGCGGAGCAGGCGCTCCGGGCCGTGTGGCGGTAGGTCGGATCAGGGCGCGGGCAGGAACTCGAGGGCCAGCCAGATCCCGGCGGCGGCCCCCACCACGGCCGAAGCCGCCCACCACAGCCACGCCGGGGGGACCGCCCGGCGCCAGGCGGGGGTGTGGGCCCCGTCGCGGCCGAGCCCGGGAGAGGGGTCCGCCGCCGGCTCTCCCTCCGGGGTACGCTCCCGGCGCCTCCGCGGGGGGCGGGCGGGCAGGTCCGCGGTGACCTCCGCCCCCGGCGGCCGGGGGGCACGGGCCCGCACCGTCACCGGATCCGGGCAGGTGGCGCACCACCACAGCGTCGTCAGGGCGTCCGCCGCGTCCCGGGGGCGGTCGCCGGGGTCCTTCTCCAGCAGCCGCATCACCAGCTCCACCAGGGGACCCGAGAGCCGGTCGCCGTCGATGGAAGGGGGCGGCGGGGCCTCGAAGGCGTGGGCCCGCATCAGCTCCCGCGCGTCCCGGCCCTCGAAGGGGGGGCGACCGGTCAGCATCTCGTACATGACGAGACCCACACCGTAGAGATCGCTCTGGGGCAGCACCTCCCGGGCCAGCGCCTGCTCGGGGGCCATGTACCGGGGGGATCCTACCGTCTCGCCACGGCGGGTCAGCTCCAGGCCCTCCGGGCCCTCGCCGTCCCTCACCTTCGCCACGCCGAAGTCCAGGACCTTCACGAAGTCCGGCTCGCCCCGGTCCCGGGTGACGAAGATGTTGTCCGGCTTCAGGTCGCGGTGGACCACGCCCCGGCCGTGGGCCGCGACCAGGGCCTGGAGGATCTGCCCCGCGATCCGCATCGTCCGGGGGGGCCCCAGCGGCGCCTCCCGCCGGATCAGCCGCGACAGTGGCTCCCCCTCCAGCAGCTCGGTCACCAGGTAGATCCGCCCCCCCTCCATGACCCCCGCGTCGACGAAGGCCACGATGTGGGGATGTCGGAGCCTCCCGATGGTGGAGACCTCGCGCCGGAACCGCCGCGCCCGGGTGGAACGGCCCGTGGGGTCCGGCCGGAGCACTTTCACCGCCACCGGCCGCCCGCCCCTCTCCAGCCACGCGGCGCGGTAGACCACCCCCATGGCGCCTCCCCCCATGAGGGCGTCGAGGCGCCAGCGCCCGTCCAGCACGGCGCCGATCATCTCCTCGGGGAGGGGATCGGCCGCCGGCACCCCCGGCCCCCCCGAGTCCGAGACGGTGTCCTCCGCCCTCGTCGACCCCAGCACCTCGCCGGAGATCTCCTCGAAGGAGTCGGGGCTCATGGTCTCGGGGCCGGCCATGGGCCGAGGATCGCCCGCCCCGGGGAATATTGCCAGGGGTCCCGTGGCCGACCCTCCCCGTCGCGCACGCCGATTGCACGGGACGGGCTCGTCACCCCCGGGGGGCGCCGCCGGCCTCCCCAGGAAACGGGAGCGCACGATGTCCGAATCGACCATGACCGGACTGACATTCCTGCTGGCCCTCGGGCTGCTGGCGATCTGGGTGATCGCCCTCGCCACCGGCGTCGCCGCGAGCTGGCTGGCGTGGCTCGTCTTCGTGGCTGGGGTCCTCGCCCTGTTCATCGCCATCGGTGGCGGCCGGGGGGCGACGCGGGGGCGCGCGGGCCACACACCCTGACGCGGGACGGCATGGGATCGGCCCCGGGTCCGGGGGCGGGCAGACCCGGATCCCCGGCTGCGGGGCACCTTGCCCCCGGCCATGTCGAGGCGTAACCTCGCGCCGCGTTCGGGGAGGCGAGGGCTCGTCACGCGTCCGCCCTCGGGACGTCGCCGGACCATGCCCCCATCCCGAGAACCGACCCCCGGCCACCGCGGCTTCGTCATCCCCATTGGCGGCGCGGAGGACAAGGTCAGCGCCCGCGCCATCCTGCGCCGGTTCGTGAAGCTCGCCGGAGGCCGGCAGGCGAGGCTGGCGGTGATCCCCACCGCGTCCCAGCAGTCCTCCACCGGCGACCGGTACCGGGACGTGTTCCGTGACCTCGGCGCGGGCGACGTGGACGTGCTGGACTACCGCGACCGGGGGGACACCGAGCGGAGCGACTGGCTGGAGTCCCTGGACGAGTCCACGGGCGTCTTCATGACCGGCGGCAACCAGCTCCGCCTCTCCACCATCCTCGGCGGGACACCGGTGGCGAGCCACGTCCGCCGCCTCAACGCCCGGGGCGTGCACGTCGCGGGGACCTCGGCGGGCGCCGCCTTCGTCTCCGAACACATGATCGCCTTCGGCCGCGAGGGCGCGACACCCATCGCCGGCCAGGTGACCCTCGCCCCGGGCCTGGGCCTGACCAACCGCGTGATCGTCGACCAGCACTTCCGGCAGCGGGACCGCCTGGGCCGCCTCATGACCGCCCTGGCCTACAACCCCTTCGCCATCGGCGTGGGCCTGGACGAGGACACCGCCGCGTTCCTCGGCCCGGACAACCGCGTCGAGGTGGTGGGCTCGGGAGCCATCACCATCGTGGACGTCTCGGGCCTGGAGTACAGCTCCATGGCCACGGCCCGGGAGGGCCGGCCGGTGCAGCTCGTGGGGGTGAGGCTCCACGTCCTCGCCCACGGTGCCCACTTCGACCTGGAGACGCGCCGGGCGACGCCGGGCCCCGAGGACGCGGATCGCTGACCCTCCGCGGGCGCCGGAGCGGGGATCGCGAGTTATACTCCGGTCCGACCGCCCCGAAGGCCGCGGACACGACGGGGCGCGGAGTCGCCACCCATGAGCACCAGCATCCTGACGAAGGCCCTCGCACCCGCCGCCGCCCTGCTGCTGCTGGCCGCCATCGGGACCCGCTGCGCCGGTGAGGCCGGCCCCGACGACGACGCGGACGACGACGTCACTGCCGACGACGACGCCGCGGACGACGACACCACGCCGTCCCCCGACGACGACGCCACGCCGCCTCCGGACGACGACACCACGCCGCCCCCGGACGACGACGCCACGCCGCCCCCGGACGACGACACGGCCCCCGACGACGACACCGCCCCCGACGACGACACCACGCCGCCCCCGGACGACGACACCTCCCCGAACGCCTGCATCCGGACGGGATGCAACTCGGAGATCTGCGCGTCGGAGTCCATGGTCAGCCCCTGCCTCTGGGAGGACTGGTTCACGTGCCTGCACTCGGCGGCCTGTGAGCCCCAGGAGTCCGGCGTGTGCGGGTTCACCTGCACCCCAGCCCTGAAGGACTGCCTCGTCTCCTACGGCCAGCCCCCCTGCTGACTCCGCTCCTGCCGGACGGCACCGCCGGCAAGGCGGACTCCCCCACGGCCCCCGGGGCCCGCTAGAATGCCCGCGGGGTGGCGCCGGGCCGGTGCCCCCGCCGCGGACGGACGATGCGGATCCTCGACCAGCGCACCTACCTCGGACCGAACCTCTACGCCAACTTCCGGGTGATCCGGTTCACGGTGGACCTGGGTCCCCTGGAAGACCGGCCCTCGGGGACGATCCCGGGCTTCGTGGACCGTCTGCTGGAGGCCGTGCCCTCCCTCTCGGAGCACGGCTGCTCCTACGGCGAGCCGGGGGGCTTCGTGCGCCGGCTGCGGGAGGACGGGGGCACCTGGATGGGCCACGTCCTGGAGCACGTCGCCATCGAGCTCCAGAACCTGGCCGGCTGCAAGGTCACCTTCGGCAAGACCCGCGGCGCCGACGCCCCCGGCCAGTACGACGTCGTCTACGAGTACGAGGAGGAGTCGGTGGGCCACGCCGCGGGCCGCCTCGCCCTGCGCCTGCTCCACCACGCGATCCCCGAGGACCTCCGGGGCGGCGCCGAGGCCGAGCCCGACTTCGACTTCGGCCGGGAGCTGGAGCGCCTGATCCGCGACGCCCAGCGCCGCGCCTTCGGCCCCTCCACCGCCTCCCTGGTCCGCGCCGCCGAGGCCCGGGGGATCCCCTGGCTCCGCCTCAACAACTACAGCCTGGTCCAGTTCGGCCACGGCCGCTGGCAGAAACGGATCCAGGCCACCGTCACCAGCGAGACCCGCCACATCGCCGTCGACATCGCCTCGGACAAGGAGCTGACCAACAAGATCCTCGGGGACGTCGGCCTCCCCGTGCCCCGCCAGGTGCAGGTGTGGACGGCGGACGAGGCGGTCCGCGCCGCCCGCCGCCTGGGTCACCCGGTGGTGGTGAAGCCCCTGGACGCCAACCACGGCCGGGGCGTCTCCATCGGCCTCGAGGACGACGCCCAGGTGGAGGCCGCCTTCCGCCAGGCCCGGGAGCACAGCCGCACCGTGCTGGTGGAGACCTTCATCCGGGGCTTCGACCACCGGATGCTGGTGGTCAACGGGGAGCTGGTGGCGGTGGCGAAGAGGGTGCCGGGCCACGTCGTCGGCGACGGGGTCCACACCATCGCCGAGCGGATCGACGCGGTGAACCAGGACCCCCGCCGGGGTATCGGCCACGAGAAGATCCTGACGCGCCTCGAGGTCGACGCCCAGGCGGAGCGCCTGCTGGGGGCCGCGGGGCTGACGCTGGACTCGGTGCTCCCCGCGGGACAGGTCTTCTACCTCCGCTCCACCGGCAACCTCTCCACCGGCGGCACCGCCATCGACGTGACCGACTCGTGCCACCCGGACAACCGCGAGATGGCGGTCCGGGCGGCGGCGTCCATCGGGCTGGACGTGTGCGGCGTGGACTTCCTCACCCCCGACGTGTCCCGCTCCTTCCGGGAGGTGGGCGGGGGGATCTGCGAGGTCAACGCCGCCCCCGGGTTCCGGATGCACGTCGCCCCCAGCGAGGGGCAGCCCCGGGACGTCGCCGGCGCGGTCCTGGACATGCTCTTCCCCCCCGGGACCCCCACCCGGATCCCCATCGCCGCCGTGACCGGGACCAACGGCAAGACCACCACCACACGGATGCTGGCCCACATCCACAAGCTCGCCGGCCAGACCGTGGGCATGGCGACCACCGACGGGGTCTACATCGAGGGGGACATGACCGGCCCCATCGCCGCCCGGATGGTGCTCCGGGACCCCTCGGTGTCGGTGGCGGTGCTGGAGACGGCCCGGGGCGGCCTGCTCCGGGCGGGCCTCGGCTACCGCCATCCCGACGTCGCGTGCTGTATCAATGTGACTGCCGATCACTTGGGACTCAACGGGATCGACTCGCTGGATCAGCTCGCCGAGGTCAAGCGGATCCCCATCGAGGTCGCCCGGGACACCATCGTCCTCAACGCCGACGACGAGTGGTGTCTCCGCATGGCCGACGGCAGCGAGGCCCGTCACATCTGCTACGTCACCCTGCATCCCCGCAACCCCCTCGTCCGGGAACACGTCCGCTCGGGCGGACGCGCCGCCGCCCTGGAGGACGGGGCCAACGGGCAGATGATCTCGCTGTACGACAAGGGGGCCCACATGCCCCTGCTGTGGACGCACCTGATCCCCGCCACCCTGGAGGGCCGGGCGGTCCACAACGTCCAGAACGCCATGTTCGCGGCGGCGATGGCCTTCGCCATGGGCGTGAAGCTCGACGACATCCGCCACGGCCTCCGCACCTTCGACACCACGTTCTTCCAAGCCCCGGGCCGCATGAACGTCTTCGACCAGCTCGGGTTCAAGGTGATTCTGGACTACGGCCACAACCCGGCCGCCATCGAGGCGATGTGCGCCCTGGTGGACAACCTCGTTTCGGGGGGGGCCCTGGGCCGGAACGGCAAGAGGGTGGTGGCCCTCTCCGCCCCGGGGGATCGGCGGGACGAGGACATCCGGGCCATGGCGCGCCGGGCGGCCCGGAGCTTCGACGTCTTCTACTGCCGCCGGGACGACAACCCCCGGGGCCGGCGCAGGGACGAGGTGCCGCGCCTGCTGGAGGACGAGCTGCTCGCCGCCGGCATCGCCCCCGCCGCCATCCGCGTCCTGGAGACCGAGGTGGAGACCACGGACGCGGCCCTCGGGGAGTGCGTCCCCGGCGACCTCCTCCTCCTCTTCGCCGACCAGGTCACCCGGACGTGGAAGCAGGTGATCTACTTCGGGGGCCGCCCCGCCGAGGCCCGGAGCGGGGCGGAGTTCCAGGGAGTCCCCGACCGGGCCCGGGCCGACGGGGGCGAGCCCGAGGCGCCGCTGCTGGACTTCTCGGGCAGCGCCGTGGTCCGGGACGCCCGCGGGGTGTTCCTGGCGCGGGAAGACGCCGACTGACCCTCCCCGGGAGCGAGCCCGACACATGCGCGTGGTCGAATCCCGCCGGATCACCGGCAGGCACCCGCTGATCCCGCGCCCCGGCGCCGCCGCCGAGGTGACCTTCGGGCCCGGCGAGGACGCCGAGGCCGCGCTGGCGCGCTTCGCCGAGCGGGCGCGGATCCTGTCCCGGCACCTGGGGTGGAGCGAGCCCGTCACCGCCGCCTCGCGCCACGCCGGCGGGGCGGTGGTGGCGATGACCGCCCCCCGGGACCGCCTGCTGGCCGCCTGCGAGGCGTTGGAGCGCGCGGCGGCCGGCGATGCCTTGGACGACGCGGCCCTCGCATCCGTGCGCGCGCTGGAGTCCGGCGAGGCGAACCCCCGACTGCTGGAGTGTCACGCCGAGGCCGAGGCCCGGGGCATCCCGGCCTTCGACGACGAGGACGGCTTCACCTTGGGCCTCGGGGTCCACTCCCGGACCTGGCCGCTCTCGACCCTCCCCTCCGCCACGGAGCTGGAGGCGGCGCCGGCGGGCCGGATCCCCTTCGTGCTGGTGACGGGCACCAACGGCAAGACCACCACCACCCGCCTCCTGGCCCGGGCGGCGGAGGAGGCGGGGCACCGCTCCGGCCACACCTCCTCCGACGGGATCCGGGTGGGCGGGGAGTGGTTGGAAAGGGGCGATTGGACGGGCCCCGGGGCGGCCCGCGCGCTGCTGCGGGACCCCCGGGTGACCTACGCCGTATTGGAAACCGCCCGGGGCGGGATGCTCCGCCGGGGCCTGGTCCTGGACGGCGCCGACGCCGCGGCGGTGACCAACGTCAGCGACGACCACTTCGGCGAGTGGGGCATCGACGACCGGGCGGGGATGGCCCGGGCGAAGCTCCACGTCGCCGCGGGGGTGAGGGAGGGGGGCTGGCTGGTGCTGAACGCCGAGGACCCGAGCCTCGCGGCGGGGGCGGCGGCGGTGCGGGCGCGGCGTCCGGACCTGCGGATCGCGTGGTTCTCGGCGGGAGGTCCGGAGACGTCCCGGGTCCAGGAGCCCCTCGGGGCCTGGGTGGAGGGGGGCGAGCTGCGGCTCCGGGAGGCCGAGGGCGCCCCGGCGATCCCCCTGGTCCCCGCCGCCGCGATCCCCATCGCCCTGTCGGGGTTCGCGCGACACAACGTCGAGAACGCGCTGACGGCGGCACTCCTGGCGAGCCGGACGGGGATCGCCGTCCCGGCCATCGCCGCGGCGCTCCGGGGCTTCCGGCCCTCCCCGGAGGAGAGCCGCGGCCGCAGCAACCTCTTCGAAGTGGGGGGAGCGGCGGCGCTGGTGGACTTCGCCCACAACTCCGCGGGGATGGAGCACATGGTGGACCTGGCCTCCCGCTGGCCGGCGAGCCGGCGCCTGGTGCTCCTGAGCCACGCCGGGGACCGCACCGACGCCCTCATCGAGGCTTACGCCCGCCGGGCCGCCCGCCTCTCCCCCGACCGGGTGATCCTGAAGGAGCTTCCCGACCACCTCCGGGGTCGCCTCCCCGGCGAGATCCCCGCGCTCCTCCGCCGCCACCTCGTGGACGCCGGCCTCCCCGAGTCCCGCATCGAGGACGTCCCCGACGAGGTCGACGCCGTACGCCGCGCCCTCGCCTGGTCCCGCCCCGGCGACCTGCTCCTCCTGCTGGTCCACGAACGCCTGGACGAGGCGCTGGAGGTCCTGCGGCAGGCGGGGGCGCGGGAGTGGGGGCCCGAGGAGGCTGACGTTCCCGAGGGGGAAGGAAATGTAAAAGTGTAGGTGCCTGACACCCTCGTCACGTTCCTGTACCATCTCGCCGGGCGGAGTCGGCGTTCGCTTCCGCCCCGGACGCGCTTTGAAGCCCGTACCCCTTCCCCTCCTCCTGGCCCTCCTCGTCCCCCTCGCCGCCTGCGGCTCCGCCGAGGGGCTCCGCTCGACCCCCGAGGGGGACGGGCCCACGGTGGTCGTCGACTGGGACGCCGAGCCCCTGCCCGAGCTGCCCTTCCCCAACGACCTCGCCACCCAGCCCGATCCCACGTCGGCGACCGGGCTCCGGCTGAACTTCTCGGAGCTGGCGTCCACGGAGCTGGAGCGGGACACGCGGCGGAAGGTCAACCGGCTCGACGGCTTCGGCGTGTTCGCGCCGATCTCCGTGCGGTTCGACCGGGCCCTGGACCTGGACCGGATCGCCTCGCTCCACGCCGACGACGGGGACGTCTCCGACGACGCCGTCTACGTGATCGACGTCTCCCCCGGCTCCCCCGGGTTCCTCCAGGCCGCGGAGCTGGACGTCGGCCACGGGCGGTTCCCCGGGGACCTGGTCCAGACCGACGCCTACTTCCCCAACGACCCCCGCTCCGGCGTCCCCTCCCTCATGTTCGAGACCTTCGACGAGGACGCCGACGGGGACGGCGGGCTCGACCCCGGCGAGGACACCGACGGGGACGGGCTGCTGGACCACCAGCCCAACGTCTGGCCCGAGGGGGGAGATCCCCGCCAGGACCTGCTGACCTGGTACGAGCGGCAGACCGACACCCTGATCGTCCGGCCCGCCGTCCCCCTGCGGGAGGCGACGACCTACGCCGTCGTGCTGACCGAGCGCCTGGTGGGCGAGGACGGGGCCCCGGTCCGCAGCCCGTGGCGCTACGTCAACCACACCCGCCAGACCGACGCCCTCCTCCCGGTCCTGGACGCCCTCCCCGCCTTCGGCCTCGGGGTGGACGACGTGGCGTTCGCGTGGACGTTCACCACCGGCCGGATCACCGGCGACCTGGTGGACCTCCGCCGGGGGCTCCACGGGGAAGGGCCTTACGCCCACCTCGAAGGGCAGTTCCCCGCCCGGGTCCACGGCGCCCTCCCCGTCCAGGACGAGGGCCCCGGCGAGAACCCCTACCGCGTCCCCACCGCCGACGTCATCGCGGTGCTGGCGGCCGCCGGGGTCGTGCCCGAGCACTCCGCCGACGCCTTGTTCGAGGGCTACCGCTACTCCGAGGCCATCGTCTCGGGGATCTTCACCTCCCCCGACCTGCTCTACGACCGGGACGACGGCGGACGCGACACCTCCGACGAGATCTGGAGCCTCGACGCCCCCACCGGCCGCGTGGACGCGGTCCCCCGGGAGATCGCCTTCACCTGCACCCTCCCGGTCCCGGACGACGCACACCAGCCCCCCTTCCCGGTGGCGATCTACGGGCACGGGTACGGGTCCTCGCGGCTGGAGTTCGCGGGCTTCGCCTGGGCCCTGAACCGCGTGGGCTACGCCGCCTGCGCCATGGACTTCCCCGGCCACGGCCTGGACATCGACCCCGAGGAGCGGGAGCTGGCGGCCACCATCCTGGAGCTGGCGGGCCTCCTCCCCTTCCTGGAACACCTGGAGGTGGACCGGGCCCGGGACCTGGACAACGACGGGCGCCCCGACTCCGGGGACGACCAGTGGACCGCCGACGGCTTCCACACCCGGGACACCGTGCGCCAGGCCGTGGTCGACTGGTTCCAGATGGTCCGGGCCCTGCGGGCCTGCGGCGAAGGGACCATGGGGGTGGACATCGACGGGGACGGCGCCGAGGAGGCGAGCTGCGACTGGGACGGCGACGGCACCCCCGACATCGCCGGCCCCGACGCGCCTCTCTCTCTGATGGGCGGCTCACTGGGGGGCATCGACTCCGCCATCGCCGGGGCGGTGGAGCCGGAGTTCGAGGCCGTCGTCCCCGTGGTCGCGGGCGGCGGCCTGATGGACATCGGCTGGCGTTCCAACCTGGGCGGCGTGGTGGAGGCCCTGGTGGGCAGGCTCCTCGGCCCCCTCCTGCTGGGCCTCCCGGGCGAGGACGGCACCCTGCGGATCGTCCAGTACGTCACCAGCGCCACCGACATGCGGGAGGTCCACGTCGCCACCCTCCCCACCGTCCCCGGGGGAGGGCGGGTGCGGGTGGAGAACCTGGACAACGGCGAGGTGCGGGAGGCGTGGATCCCCTCCGACGGCCGCTTCCGCCTCTCGATCCCCTCCGACGCTCCGGACCCCCCGGAGAAGGCCATCCTCGCCGGGATCCCCGAGACCGGCCCCGAGGAGGGGGTCGCCTACGAGGTCCCGGGGAACGAGGGGCTCGGGGACCGATGGCGGATCGCCGTCTTCGACTCCGCGGGCGCCGAGGTGGCCCTGCTGGACACGTTCGAGGCGGACGTCGTCCACGAGGGGATCACCATGCGGGCGGGCTCCCCCATCGTCGCCGGGACCAAGGGGCTCGCCCACGTCCGGGGCACGCCCCGCCTGCGCCGGGTCCTGCACGTCCTCAGCCTCATCACCGAGCCCGGCGACCCCATCGCCTACGCCCGGGCCTACCTGCGGGAGCCCTTCGTGGAGCTGGGGGAGCCACCGCCCAACCTCCTGCTCCTCCCGAGCCCCGGAGACACCATCGTCACCGTGGCATCGGAGATCGCCCTGGCCCGGGCGGCGGGGGTCTACGACCGGCACGCGGTGGACGAGCGCTACGGCATGACCGTCGACCGCTGGCTCATCGAGAACGAGGTGGTGCGCGGGCTGGAGGAGTGGGGCCCCTTCACCGGGCCCTCCGGCGAGCCGGTGCTGTTCGACGCCGACGACCTGGACGGGGGCTCCGACGGCTACGGCGCCCCGTCGGACGCCCCGCTGCGGGCGACCGTCCAGACCGACCGCGGGGTGTCGGGGATGCGCCTGCCCTACGTGAGCCCCGCGGGGTCCCACGGGTTCAACACGCCGGACCCCTCCCTCCCCTTCGACATCCACACCTTCTCGGTCTTCCAGGCCGCCCGGTTCATCCAGACCGGCGGCCAGGAGATCTCCGACGACCCCTGCCTCGAGGACGGGTCCTGCGCCTTCTTCCGCACCCTCCAGGAGGACCCGTGAACCGCGCCGCCGTCCCCTGCGCCGCCGCCCTGTGGGCCGCCGCCAGCCTCTTCCCCGGTGCCGCCGCCGCCGTGGAGCTGCGGATCGAGTCCCTGGAGGACGCGGCGGTGGCCCTGACGGGGGAGTACCGCCTCCAGGGCACCTTCCTGTCCGACTTCCCGGTGGACGCCGGGGGGACCTCCTTTGGCCAGTCCGCCGTGCTGGATCAGCGCCTTCGGGCCGGCGGGGAGTTCCGGGCGGGACCGATGCGCCTCGGGGCGGAGTTCGACTTCCTCTCGGGCCAGCTCGCCGGAGACACCTGGGACGTCCCCGTCACTTTGGACGAGCGCCGCCGGGACACCCTCGGGGCGACGTCCGCCCAGGCGTTCACGCCGCGCCGGGCGGCCCTGACCCTTTCGTGGCCCGGGATCGCCCTGGAGGCCGGTCTGGTGACCTCCCACTGGGGGCTGGGGATGGTCGCCAACGACGGAGCCCGGGACCCCTGGTTCGGCCGGAACGACTTCGGCGACCGGGTGGTGCGCCTGCGGGTCACCGGCCGCCCCCTGCGGGCGCGGGCGGGGTCTTCCAACCCCGACGCCCTGAGCGTCACCCTGGCCGGTGACTGGGTGGTGGGGGACGACCTGGCCCGGGCGGACCGGGGCCAGGTGGCCTTCCAGGCGGTGGCCTCGGTCGCTTGGACGAGACCGGGGTTGGACG
>JAKLKC010000035.1 GCA_023150875.1 Myxococcota bacterium
GGCCCCGGGCCGGCTGGCCGCGGGTCGGACGGTCCCAGGAGGGAGCACGGACCGGGCCAGCCGGTGCGATGCATCGTAAGTACTGGTTTCACCTGGTGAATCCGTCCACGGGGCGCGCGGTGCCGGCCCCGCTGTCCTCCCTGGAGGACAGGAGAGGGGGGGGCGAAGCGTCCTCCCGGGAGGACACCCGCGCCCCCCCCCGGCGCGGCGCCGCCCTTACGGGCGGACCTCCAGCTCCGCGTCCCCACCCGCTCCGGAGAGCCGGAGCAGCACCGCTCCCCAGGGCTCCGCCGGATCCGGAGTGGCGCCGGTGCCCGGATCCGCGGGGACCAGGCGCACCCGCACGGCCCCGAGGTCGCCGGGGACGACGTAGGTCGCCTCCGGGGGAGCCCGGGGCGGCACCCGGGGAGGGGGGCCGGGGACCATCAGGGCGTCCACCTCGGTGACGCCCAGGGAGCGGGCCGCCGCCAGCGCCGTCTCCACCACGCGGAAGGGGAGGCTCCGGTCGGCGGCCAGCAGCAGGCCCGCGGCCCCCTCCGGCCTCTCCCCGGGACCGGCGAGCCTCGGGGCGAGGGCGCCCGCCAGCAGCCGGGGAGCCGGCCCCCCGTCCACCTCCAGGGCGGCGACGGTGGCGATCCGCTCCCCGTCCACGAAGACCGCCTGCCTGCCGATCTGCACCGCTGGCGCCACGGCGGCGGGGGGAGGGGCCCGGCCCGTGGGGGGATCCAGGTGGGACCAGGCGGCGAACTGGGGGGCGAGGGCGCTCCACAGGCGGGCCCTCTCCCCGGACAGACCGAGCACCAGCGCCCCCTCCGCCCCCGTCGCCAGGCACAAGGAGGCGGCGGCGATCCCCGCGGCGCGGCGGAGCCGGCGGGCCTCCCCGGGGCCTGCGCCCTCGATGGAGGCCCTCACCTTCCGGAAGACCCCCCAGGCCACGACCGCCAGGGCGAAGGCCGAGAGGGCCAGCACCGCCTCCCGGCGCCGGGCCAGCGCCACCACCGCCTCCGACCGCGCCGCCCGGTCCAGCCCCGCGATCCAGGCCCCCGCCGCCGCCGCGTCCTCCCTCGCCAGGGCGGCGGCGGCCGCCGCCCCCACCGCCGCCACCGCCGCCAGGCCCCGGGTCGCGGCGTCCCTCCCCGGAAGGAGCGCCGCGCCTGCGAGCCACGCCCCGGCCCCCACCGCCGCCACCAGCGCTCCGCCTCCTCCCCCCGCCCAGGCGCCGAAGGCGGCGGCGGCCAGCACCCCCGCGACTCCCCTCCACCGGCTCCGCGCCCCCGCCTTCCGCCGCTCCCCCGGCGCCACCCCCAGCGAGAGGAGCAGCGCCGCCGTCGCCGCCCCGCCCAGGAAGCGGGCGGCGTGGGTCTCGCTGGAGCCCGCCTGGAAGACCAGGAAGCGGGCCGCGGGATCCAGCTCCGCGGAGTGGGCGCGGATCGCCGCCCACCCCGTGAAGGCCCCCAGCAGCCCCAGGGTCCAGGGGATCCCCGCCGCCGCCACGCCCGCCGCCCCCGGTCCGCCCCGCTCCCGCCCCGCCCGCGCCGCCGAGGCCGCGGCGATGACCGCGAAGGCGGCCATCACCGCCCACGCGCCCCATCCCCCCAGCCGCGCGATCTCCGCGGGCGCGTGCTCGCCGCGGTAGCCGATCCCGAGCACCAGGCCCGCCATGGCCGCCCAGATCCCCGCCCGTCCGGCCGAAGCGCGCCATCGAGGCGGAGCGGGGCGGGGCGGCGCCCTCCCGCCGGGCAGAGCGGCCAGCACCTCCTCCATCGAGGCGGGGCGCCCCGACGGGTCCTTGGCCAGCATCCGGGCCACCAGGGACTCCACCTCGCCCGCCACCGCCACGCCCCGGTCCGAGAGGCGCGGCGCCGGCCGGGAGAGGTGGGCCTGGAGCAGGTCCACGTAGCCCTCGGCGACGAAGGGAGGGGCCCCGGCGAGGAGCTCGAACCACATCGCCCCCAGGGCGTACACGTCGGCCCGCCGGTCGACGCCCCGGCCCCACCACTGCTCCGGCGGCATGTACGAAGGCGTACCGACCGGCGCCCCGGTGATGGTGACGGGCCCCGCCTCGGGTCCGTCCGCCCGGGCCACCCCGAAGTCCAGCACCCGCACCGAGATCCGCCCGCCGTCCGCCCCCTCTTCCAGGAACACGTTCCGGGGCTTGAGGTCCCGGTGGACGACGCCCGCCCGGTGGACCGCGGCCAGCACCTCGGCCACCGCGCGGACGATCCCCGTCGCCTCCTCCGGTGGGAGGCGTCCCCGCTCCGCCAGCGCCCGGCCGAGGTCGCGCCCCCGGAGCAGGTCCATGACCCCGAAGGGGTGGCCCCCGCGGGTGGCACCGAAGGCGCGGATCGGCACCACTCCGGGGTGGCCCACGTCCCGGGCGACCCGGGACTCCCGCTCGAACCTCAGGGCCCCCGCGGGGTCCTCGGCGGCGGTGCGGGACAGCACCTTCAGCGCCACCCTCGCCCCCGTGGCCTCCTCGATCCCCTCGTACACGAAGCCCGCGCCACCGCTCCCGAGGACCCCCAGGATCCGGTAGCCCGGGACCTCGTCCCCCGGCCCCAGCGGCCCCGCCGCCGCGGCCTCCGCCCCCTCGCTCAAGGCCCGCCCCGCCTCAGCCCGAACGCCCGGATCAGGTCGTTCAGGTGGGAGCGGGCGACGTCCAGCCGCCGAGCCGCCTCGGAGACGTTCCCGCCGGACGCCTCCAGGGCCTCCGCCACCAGCCGGGCCTGGAAGCGTCGGGTGGCCTCCTGGAAGGTCGCGGCCCCCGCCTCCTCGGGATCGGGGCGGTCGGGGAAGACGTGCCGGGCCGACACCGTCCCCGCCCCCTCCCCCGCGGCGCGGATCCCCGCCGCCTCCACGGCGTGGCAGAGCTGGCGGACGTTCCCCGGCCACTCCGCGGCCGCCGCCGCCGCCAGCGCCCCCGGGCCCAGCTCCAGCCGGGGCAGCCGGTGGCGCCGGCACGCCTCGTCCAGGGCGTGGCGGGCCAGGAGGGGGACGTCCCCGGCCCGCTCCCCGAGGGAGGGCACGCGGATGGGCAGGACCAGCAGGCGGTAGTACAGGTCCTCGCGGAACCGACCCTCCTCCTTCGCCCGGGCCAGGTCGGCCCGGGTGGCGGCGATCACCCGCACGTCCGCCACCTCCGGACGGGTGCTCCCCAGGCGGTAGTACTTCCGGGACTGGAGGAGCTGGAGCAGCTTGGCCTGAGCGGGCGGCGGGAGCTCGGCCACCTCGTCCAGGAGCAGGGTCCCCCCCTCCGCGGCGGCCACCTTCCCGTCCACCCTGCGGGAGGCGGTGGAGTGGGCCCCCGGCATGGCGCCGAACAGCTCGCTCTCCACCAGGTTCTCGGGCAGGGTGGCGCAGTTCAGCTCCACGAAGGGCCGGCGGGCGCGGGGGCCGGCGTCGTGGATGGCCCGGGCGATCTCGGTCTTGCCCGTCCCCGTAGGGCCGGTGAGCAGGACCCCCACGTCCAGGGGGGCCACCAGGGCGACCTGCCGGAGGAGGTCCGCGAAGGCGGGGCTCCGGCCGACCATGCCCTTCAGCCCCAGGCGCTCCCGGTAGGGGAGGGTCGGGTCCCGCTCCTCGCGCTCCCGCTCCCGCGCCAGCAGCCGCGTCGCCAGGGGCCCCAGGTGGGTCGCGAACGCCTCGGCCCGGAGGCGATCCCCCTCGTCGAAGGGCCCCGGGGCGGCCCGGCCCTGGAGGTAGAGCACCCCCACGGCCCGCGCTCCCCCGACGGGGGCGCACAGCACCGCCCGGATCCGGTTCGCCGCGACGCTCGCCTGGCCCTGGAAGCGGGGATCGTCCACCGCCGACGCGGTGCTGACCGTCCTCCCCGTGGACAGGGCCTCGGCGACGATCCCCCGGGAGATCTCCGCGCGGATGGACGCGACGTCCCCGTCGGAGCACGCCCGGGCGGTCCACCACCGGGGCGACCCGGCGCCGTCGCCGCCCTCGTGGAGGGCCAGGTAGCCCCGCGTCGCCCCCGTGACCCCCACGATCAGCCCCAGGGCCTCCCGCAGGAAGTGGGGCAGGTCCTCCGCCTCCCCCAGCTCCAGCAGCGCGAGGTACAAGTCCCTCTCGACGCGGAGCCAGGCGAGCTCGCGGTCCCGAGGATCGTCGGACACGGGGAGCCTCCGCCCGGGATCCTAACCCGGATCCCGGGGCCGGGGGGCCGCGGGCCGGGCGCGGCGGGGGGACCGCCCCCCCAGGGCCGCCCTCAGGTCGGCGATGAGGTCCCGGGCGTCCTCCAGGCCCACCGAGAGGCGCACGTAACCCGGCGCGATCCCCGCGTCCCGCAGCTCGGCCTCGGAGAGCTGCCGGTGGGTCGTCGAGGCCGGGTGGACCGCCAGGGAGCGCACGTCCCCCAGGGTGGGGGCCCGGGTGATGAGGCCCAGGCCGTCCAGGAAGCGCCTCCCCCCCTCGCGCCCCCCCTCCAGCTCCAGCCCCAGGATCCCGCTCGGGCCCGCCAGGAAGGGGGTCGGGCGAGGATGGCGCACGTCCCGGACCTCGGGCCGGGTCCGGAGCCACGCCGCGATCCGGGTGGCGGTCCGGGCCTGGCGCTCCACCCGCAGGGGAAGGGTGGGCAGGCCCCGCCCCAGCAGCCAGGCGGTGAAGGGATCGGCGGCGCTCCCGAGGTCCGCGGCCACCGCCCGGGCCCGGGACACCCAGAGGGGCTCGCCCGCCACCACCCCCGCCAGGACGTCGCCGTGGCCCGAGAGGTACTTGGTGGCGCTGTGTACCACCAGCGACGCCCCGTGCTCCAGGGGGCGGCACAGCACCGGCGTCGCGAAGGTGTTGTCCACCACGAGGGGGAGGCCCGCCCCCGCCGCCACCTCGGCCCAGCCCGGCAGGTCGGCGACCTCCAGCGTGGGGTTGGCGATGGTCTCGCAGTAGAGCAGGCGGGTCCGGGGGCGCAGCGCCGCCCGCGCCGCCGCCGGATCCCCCGGCGGGGCCGTGGACAGCTCGATCCCCAGGCGCGCCAGCAGGCCGGTCAGCAGGGAGCGGGTGTTCCCGTACAGCGTCGAGGCGGCGACGACGTGGTCCCCGGACCCCGCCGCGCCCAGGATCGCCGCGGAGATCGCCGCCATCCCCGACGAAGTCAGCGCCGCGTCGCCGGCTCCCTCCAGGTCCGCCAGCCGCCCCTCCACCTCGGCCCGCGTGGGGTTTCCCAAGCGGGAGTAGGACCATCCGGGGGACCGGCCCGCCAGGACCTCCGCCATGGCCTCGGCGTCGTCGAAGGCGAACGCCGACGTCAGGTAGATGGGGGGAGAGGTGGGGCGGGGCGGCGGCCCCGGGGCGTCACCGCCCGCTGGCCCGTGGACGCAGCGGGTGGCGAAGGACGCGGGCGGACGTCGGCTCACGGTTCCCTCCCTCCCATCGGACCGGTCACCCGCAGCAGGGTGCCCTCGGGCCAGTCGCGCCGGTCCCGCACCTCGTAGTCCCGGGCGATCTCGTTGGCCTCCACCCGGAACATGGGCGCCGCCGGCAGGTCGTAGAGCGCGATCCAGACGTCCTCGCCGTGGCGCAGGTGGGCGTCCAGCAGGGGGCGCAGGCGCTCGCCGTCCACCTGGGTGAACGTGTACAGCGTCCGCCCGCCGGGGAGCGCGAACGGGTTGCCCCAGTAGGGGTCCACCGGGACGAACTCCGGGAGGCCCGGCGGGGTCCCGAAGCGGTGGGGCCGCCAGGGGGACAGGAAGGCGTAGGCGGGATCGACCCGGTCCTTCTCGTCGTCCCCGAAGGTGGGGGGGGCGATGAGGAAGGCCGCCTGGCGCTCTCCCCACGCGCCGGCCAGGGTGGCCACCGGCCGGTGGGTGGTCCCCGCCGCCCCCACGGCGGCCCGGGCCCGGGCGTGGGTCCCCACGAAGAACGCCACGTTCCCCGCCGCGACCGCGCCCACCGCCCCGAGCGCCGCCAACGCGGCCCCCGTCCGGCGGGAACGCGCCGCCCCGTCCACGGCCGCCCCCGCCAGAAGCAACACCGCGGGCAGGACCCCCAGGTAGTAGGGGAACTGCGCCGTCGAGGCGACCCCCGACGCCAGCAGGGCCAGGAGGATCCCGCCGTACACGCCGACGTGGACGAGGAGGTAGCGGCCGATCCCCTTTCGCTCCCGGGCGGCGACCGCGGCCCCCGCCAGCACCAGGGGCACCAGCGGCACCAGGACCCACGCGGGCCCGAAGCGGGTCACGAGGGCCGGCACCACGGCGCGGAGCACCGCGGGGACGGGGGTGGGCGCGTTGATGTAGCCCTCGCCACCGGCGCTGGTCAGGACGGTGGGCAGCATCGGCGAAGCCAGTGCGACGGCGGCGGCGGCGGCGGGGAGGAAGCGGCCCAGGCGGTCCCCGTGCAGGAGCAGCAGCGCGAGGCCCTGGGCGGCGACGACGGCCACGCCCAGGAAGTGGGTGTAGACGGTGGCGGTCGCCGCCAGCACCCAGGGCCACGAGGGCCTGCCGTCCCGCCACAGGAAGGAGCGGGCGAAGGCCCAGTGGCAGAGGGTGACGACCAAGGCGAACAGGGGGTAGTCGTTGACCTCCAAGGAGTAGAGCGCGTGGTAGGGCGACAGGGCCAGCAGCAGCGCCGCGGCGGCGGCTCCGCTTCGGCCGAGGAAGGTCCGGCCCAGGCCGTACACCGCGGGGACGGTGGCGACGGAGAAGGCCAGGGATGTGAGGATCCACGCCGCAGGCCGGGCGTCCAGGGCCTGAACGCCCGAGAAGACCAGCGAGTAGAGGGGCGGATGGACGCCGACGAAGAGGGTGAGGCAGGTCTTCCAGTCGCCGGCCTCGAAGGACCGGGAGTAGTCGGCGAAGTAGGTGGCGTAGGCGAGGGTGATCTGGTTCCACCGGAAGGGCCAGCGAGAGGCGCGCACCACCACCGCCAGGACCGCCAGGGGGACCAGCAGCGCGGGGCCGGCGAGCTTCGGGCGGATCAGGGGCTCCTCCCGGGGGCAGGCGGGGCCGGGGCCGGGCGGCCGCTCCCCGCCCCGGACCTGCGCATCAGGTGGAGTTCGAAGGGGACGCGGGGGGAGGGAGAGCGCACGATCCCCGCGGGGGAGTACGCGGCCAGGGCGTCGCAGGCCCGGGCGGCCCCGGCGGGATCGGGGAAGAGGTCCCCGTGGGGGGTCAGGGGCAGCCCCCCCTCGCACCGGAACGGCGCGGTGGAGGCCACCACCTCCGGCCCCTCCCCCAGGGCCTCCAGGGCCCCGGCGGGATCGGCCTCGGCGGTGGGGAGGATCCGCAGGTCCCGGCCGTGGACCCGGGCGAAATACTCCAGGTAATACGCATAGTTGAAGGCCGTCTGGTAGTCGCAGGGGATCGCCGGCTCCCGCAGGAACAGGACCCGCGTGCCCGCGCCCCGGCGGGGGGGCAGGGCAGCCAGGACCGCGGCGAACCCCAGGTCGTCCCGCACGGGCGGCCCGGTCCAGCTCTGGGGGCAGCGCTCGTCCAGGACGGGCAGGGGGGCGAGGGTGGCGGCGAAGGGCGCGGCGAGGGGGCCCGGGGCGCCGAGTGCGTTGACGCCGTAGGTGGCGAGAGCCGCCGCGGCGGTGAGGCCGGCATACCCGGCCCCGACGGGGGTGCGGGAGGCCCGCCGCAGGCCGTCGGCGGCGAGGAGGGCCAGGGCGGGGCCGACGGGGTAGAGCAGGCGCTCGTATTTCTTGGGGACCGCCAGCAGCACCAGCAGCGAGCCCAGGGCCCAGGCGGTGACCAGGGGCCACCCGTCCCCCCGGGGGGCGAAGCGGCGGGCGCGGGGGTGGAGGCCGACGGCGGCGACGGCGGCCAGGAGGATCCCCGTCAGGGCGGGCCCCAGCAGGAGCCCGGCGGTGGCGCCGGGGTACCAGAGCAGGTGGGCGGCGAGGGGGGCGGTGGGGTCGTTGGCGGCGGCGCTCTGGCGGCCGTACTCGGCGAGGGAGTGCCAGCGGGCGGCGTACCAGGGGAGGGCGAGGGCGGCGGGGGCCAGGGCGAGGGCGGCGATGCCCGCGAGCCCTCCCCCCGGTCCCCGCCGCGCCCGGGCCCACAGCGCGGCGGCGACGGGGCCCCAGGCATAGAAGGCGAAGGTCTGCTTGGAGAGGAGGCCGAGGGCGAGGGCGAGGCCGGCGAGGGCGGCGGGGCCGGGCCGGGCGAGGCCCCCCGAGCGGACCAGGGCGAGCACCAGGGCGGCGCCGAAGAAGGGGAGGGCGCCCTCGGTCATGACGTGCCGGGAGAGGCCGGCGGCGAGGGGGAAGGAGGCGTAGAGGAGCGCGGCGAGCAGGCCGGTCCATCCGGTGCCGAGGGCGGCGCCCAGGGCGTAGAGCAGGGCGAGGGTCCCCAGGTGGAAGAGGGTGGGGGCGGCCTCGACGGCGAGGGACTCGGGGGAGGTGGCCCCGGCGGCCCGGGCGATCCCCGCCACCGCCAGCGAGTAGAGGGGAGGGTAGGTCCCCCAGTCCTCGAGGGCGGCCCGCTCCACGGTCCGCAGCGCCCCCTCCTCCTTCAGGGAACCCAGGAAGAGCTCGACGGTGCCCACGACCCCCTGCTCGTCCCCGTCGCGGATCCGCGTGTCCCGATCCACCCACCACAGGTTGGTGGCGGCGACCCCGGCGAGCAGGACGCCGAGCAGCAGGCGGGGGAGGGCGCGTCTCCAGGGGGGCGGCCCGGCATCGGACGTCATGGGCGCATTCTACCCGCCCGCCGCCCCACCGCGGCCGGGGAGCCTCCAGGATGGGGTATGGGAGCGGAAATGGGGCGGAGTTGCGGATATGATGGCGGGCGCCCGCGGCGATGGAGACGACGGCGCGGCGGTGGAGGAAGGGCAGGTGGCAGGCCCGATGGAAGGCGGATGGCGGGGAGTGGCCCGGGCCCTGGGGCTGGCGGCCGTCCTCGGCGCGGGGGGCGCGGCCTGCTCGGAGCCGGTGGGCGGCACGCCGGGGCAGCCCGAGGACCCGCCCTACGAGCGGTCCGTCGCCGTGTCGGCCCTGGCGATCTCCCCCGGGGAGGTGGCGGTGGCCCCGGCGGGGGAGGTGGAGCTCTCGGTGAGCGCCACTTACGAGGACGGCCTGTCCGTCCAGGTCCCCACCGACGCCGTGGTCTTCTGGATGGAGCCCGAGAGCCTGGCCGAGGTGGACGCGGCCCGGGGCTCCATCGTGGGCGTGAGCGAGGGGGAGGGGCGCCTCTTCGCGGGGTGGAGGGGGGCGACGGCGTCGGCGCCGGTCTCCGTCCGCCTCGCCTTCGACGTCGCCGTCAGCCCCGCCTCCGCCCGACCCGGGGACCTCGTGGGGATCACCCTCTCCTTCGACCCCCCAATCCTGACCTCGGGGACCGACGTGGAGGTGGAGATCCCCTCCCTGACCCCGTGGGGGAGGGACACGGAGTGGCAGGCCCTGGACGCCGCGCGCTACCGGGCGTGGTTCCTGGTGGGGCCCGGCGTCGGCCCGGGGGTCCGTCCGGTGGAGGTCCGTGCCGGCGGCGTCACCCCCACCGGCGGGGCGCCGGACTTCGAGGTCCTCTCGTCCCCGGGCTTCGCGTCCCAGGTGAGCTGCAGCCAGCTCGAAGACCTGGAGGGGCAGGGGTGGCCGGACCCCGAGGTCCAGGCCTACACGGTGACCCTGACCTCGGGGCTCCGGGCACTGCGCCTCTCCATCGAGGAGGGGGCGACGGGGCCGGTGGCGCTGTGGTGGTTCACCCCCGACGGCGCCCTGTGGTCCTCCGCCTCTCCTCCGCCGGCGTCGATCCTCCCCGTGGAGTTGGACGTCGTCTCCGGCGTCCAGGGCACGGGACCCTTCGGGTTCCTGATCACCACCGCCCCCGACGGTCAGTCGGGCTCCTCCACGGACTGGTCCATGGCCTGCGCCCTCGACTCCTCCATCGCCCCCACGGTCTCGGCGGGCGTCGCCGGCGATCCCCGCCCGGTGTCGGGGGGAGAGCTCCAGGTGGAGGCGGTGGTCGAGGACGGCGCGCGCCGGGTGTCCCAGGCGTGGGCCTACGTGGACCTGGAGTCGGACTTCCCCGAGCCGGTCCAGGCGACGCTGACCTCCCCCTCGGGCACCGAGGTCCTCCTCCGGGGCGAGGGGGACTCCAACCTGCGCCACGTCCAGCTCTACGGGAGCGCCGTCCACCCCGCGGCCGGGGACCTCGCCGTCCTGGCCGGCGAGCCCGCCTCCGGCTCCTGGACCCTGACCGTCACCGATCCCACCGCCGGCCCCACCACCCTCCACGGCTACCAGGTCCACCTCTCCACCGAGGACTGACCCCGCCGCGGCTGCCATCCCCGCGCCGTGCAGGCGGGCGATCCTTCCGGGTCCCGTCCCCACCGGCGCGGTGCGATCCCCTGGCACTCCGCGTCCTTGTCCGGGCCGTCCGGTTGCACAGGTTGGGTCCGAGCGGCCTGGGGGACCGACGAGGCGACCCGGGACGCCGCACCACCCAAGGGGAGGACTCCATGAGCTCGATCCTTCGCGCCCGCCGCGCCCTCCGGCGCGTGGCGGCTCCGGCCCTGCTGGGCCTGGGGGCCGCGTCCGCGTTCCTCGCCCTCTGCGGAACGAGCCCCACCTGGGCCGCCTGGGGACGCATGGGGAGCGATCCCGCCCCCCACTGCGGGAACGGCCTCCTGGAGCCGTGGCTCGACGAGACCTGCGACGACGGCAACCGGATCGGGGGCGACGGCTGCAACGCCCTGTGCCACCTGGAACACTGCGGCAACGGCGTCCTGGAGCCGGAGCTGGGCGAGGAGTGTGACGACGGCAACCAGGTGGACGGGGACGGCTGCTCCATGACCTGCGAGCTGGAGGCGGTGAACCGCCCCCCCGTCGCCCGGTGCCGGGACGTGGAGGTGGAGTGCGCGGTGCCGCCCGTCCGCGTCTCGGTGGACGCCGGCTCCTTCGACCCCGACGGCGATCCCATCACCCTGGTCCAGTCGCCGCCGGGGCCCTACGGCGCGGGGACGACCCGGGTGACCCTGAAGGTGACCGACATCCACGGCCTCTCGGACACCTGCACCGCCGACGTCACCGTGAGGCCCGACGCGCCCCCCGTGGTGGAGGTGGCCGACCCCATCGAGCTTTGGCCGCCCAACCACGCCTACGAGGAGATCTCCCTCTCCGAGTGCATCGACTCCATCCGCGACGAGTGCGACGGCGACCTCGATCCCGCCCGGGCCGCGCGGATCCTGTCCATCTACAGCGACGAGCCCGAGGACGCGACCGGGCGCGGCGACGGCGCCACGCTGGACGACATCGTCATCCTCGACGACCAGACGTTCAAGGTGAGGGCCGAGCGCCAGGGGGCCGGCAACGGCAGGGTGTACGGCGTCGAGTTCAAGGTCGCCGACCCCTCGGGCGGGGTCGCCTTCGGCACCTGCTTCGTCACCGTCCCCCACGACCAGTCCGGCGCCCCCGCCGTCGACGACGGGCCGGACGCCGGCTACGTGGTGGTGGCAGGCCCGGGCTGAGGGGGCGAGGGATCCCCTCGCCCGGTCCGCGCTCGCGGCACCGGCCCGCGGCGTGCAAAGCCCTCCGCGCCGACGATGGCCTGGTCCCCGAAGACGGGGAAGGAGGTCCCATGGAAGGGATCCGGTCCCGCGGCTCCGCACTCGCACGAGCCGCCGCTCTCGCCCTCCCCCTGTGCCTTCCCGCGCCCCGGGCGGGCGCCGAGGCTGCCGGGGAGCCCCTGGCGGGCTTCGCGGCCCCCGGAGCGGGGCTGCCGCTCCTGGGCACCCTCGGGGACCACACCCGCCCGATCACCACCGCCTCCCGCTCTGCCCAGCGGTACTTCGACCAGGGCCTCCGCTTCCTCTACGCCTTCGACCAGGAGGCCGCCTACCGGTCCTTCGCCCGGGCGATGGAGTCGGACCCCGGCTGCGCCATGTGCGCCTGGGGCATGGCCGCGGCCCTGGGGCCCAACGTCAACGTGCCCGTGACCCCGGGGCGCATCGAGGCCGGCGACGCCGCGGCGCGGCAGGCCCTCGCCCTGTCGGAGGGGGCGACCGCGGCGGAGCAGGCCCTCGTCGAGGCCATGGCGGAGCGCTACGCCCGCCCCGCGCCGGCCGATCCCGAGGGGAGGCGGGCGCTGGACGCGGCCTACGCCCAGGCGATGGGCGAGGTCGCCGAGGCGTTCCCCGACGACGCCGACGTCCAGACCCTCGCCGCCGAGGCGTGGATGCTGCTCAGCCCTTGGAACTACTGGACCCCCGAGGGCCAGCCCCGCGAGCACACCCCGCGGATCCTCGCGGTGTTGGAGAGGGCGATCGCCATCGACCCCGGACATCCCGGGGCCCTCCACCTGACGGTCCACGCGCTGGAGGCGGGGCCCCACGCCGACGCCGCCGTCCCCGCCGCCGAGGCCCTCGACGGGGCGGTGCCCGGCGCGGGCCACCTCGCCCACATGCCGTCCCACATCTACGCCCGGGTCGGGCGCTACGGGGACGCGGCCGACGCCAACGAGCGCGCCATCGCGGCGGACCGGGCCTACCGGGAGGTCATGGAGGAGGGGCCGATCTTCCTCTTCTACTCCGCGCACAACTACCACTTCCTGGCCTTCGCGGCGGCGATGGAGGGGCGGTACGACCTGGCGCTGGAGGGCGCGCGGGCGCTGCTCCGGGAGATCCCCCTGGACACCTTCCGCCACATGGAGGAGATGGACGGGATGGTGGCGATGCCGGTCCTGGTCCAGGTCCGCTTCGGCCGTTGGGAGGCCCTCCTGGGGGAGCCGCCGCCCCCGGGCGACATGGCCTACCCCACCGCCCTCTGGCACATGGGGCGGGGCCTGGCCTTCGCCCACACCGGCCGCCCGGACCGGGCCGAGGAGGAGCTGGGGGAGGTGGAGCGGGCCCTTCGGGCGACGCCGGCGGGGGAGCGCAAGGGCCTGGGCACGACCGCGGACCTGTTGGGGATCGCCTCCAACGTGCTCGCCGCGGCGGTGGCGGAGGCGAGGGGAGAGACCGAGGACGCGATCCACCTGCTGCGCCGCGCCGTCACGGCCGAGGACCGGCTGACCTACATGGAGCCCCCCGACTGGTGGCCCCCCGTCCGCCACACCCTGGGCGCCGTGCTCCTGGACGCCGGGCGCCCCGAGGAGGCCGAGGCGGTCTACCGCGAGGACCTGGAGCGGAACCGCGAGAACGGCTGGGCCCTCGTGGGCCTGGCCCAGGCCCTCCGCGCCCAGGGCCGCGACGCCGAGGCCGAGCCCATCGAGCAGCGCGCCCGCGAAGCGTTCCAGCGGGCGAACGAGGTCCCCTCGTCGTCGCGGTGGTGAGGGCGCGGACGGCGTGGGGCGCCTTTCGGCAAGGCACGTGGGCTCCGACCGACGCTGGCCCGGGCCCGCGAGCCCGCGGCGTCCCGCCGGGGCATGCCGTCGAGCGGCTTGACGCCGCCATGATGCCGCCGCATGATGACACCATGCGGACCATCATCGATCTTCCCGAGGGCCAGCTTCGAGCCCTCGACGCGTGGCGACGAGCACGGGGGATCAGTCGGGCAGAGGCAGTGCGCCGGGCGCTGGACCACCTGCTCGAGGACGAGGCGCGGGCCCGCGCCGCCGTGGACACTGCCTTCGGCATCTGGAAGGACCGGGCCTTGGACGGCCTCGCCCAGCAGGAGCGGCTCCGTGGGGAGTGGGACGACCGATGAGCACGCTCCTGGACTCGTGCATCCTCATCGACTTCCTCGCCGGCCGGGAAGCCGCGCGCGAGTACCTCACCGGTGCGGGCGGTGCGGCCATCAGCCTCGTGACCTGGATGGAGGTCATCGCCGGGGCGGCGACCCCCGACGAGGAAGCGGTGATCCGAGGCTTCCTGTCGGCCTTCGAAGTCCTGCCGGTCGACGGTCCCGTTGCCGAAGAAGCCGTGCTCCTGCGCCGGGCCCGCCGACTGAAGCTGCCCGACGCCATCATCTTCGCGACCGCGCGGGTGCATGGTCGCTCGCTGGTGACGAGGAACACGAAGGACTTCCAGGAAGGCGAGCCCGGAATCAGGGTCCCCTACCTACTCTGACGCTGGGGCTGTTCCCGTCCGAGGGGGTCATCGCCGCGCGGTCGATGCCCTCACGGCCCGTCGGACGGCAGCACGCCCTCCACCGTGATCCTGAGGGCGTTGATCCACGCCCTCGCGGGCGCACCATTCTCCGCCAGGTCGCCGGCGGCGAGGTGTACCCTGGCCCACTCGCGGCCCGGGGCCGGGTTGGAGTCGAGCCGCATGTTCAGGACGGCGCGGCCCGAGGGGGCGCGGAGGTTGGCGTGGACCTGGCCGTGGCCGGGCGGCCCGGGCCTACAGCTCCTCGATCCACCACGTGTAGTGGAACAGGGGGGCCGCCGCCAGGCCGCCCTCGGGGGTCGGATCGGTGGTGGCGAAGTCCTCGGTCCAGGCGCCTGGGGCGGCGTAGACGATCCCCCAGGGGACGTGCTCGTCCCGGTCGCCGTCCCGGTCGAAGTCCAGGCGGTCCGGGGCGTAGACGCCGTGGGTGGCCTCGAAGCCGGCCTGCTCCACCTGGATCAGGAGCGGGCCCAGGGTCACGAAGGCGGGGTCGTCGGGCAGGGTGTGGCGGATGTCGTAGACGAGGGTGGGGGCGATCTCGGGGGAGGCGAGGCGCTCCGCGCTCAGGGGGTCCACCGAGGGATCGAACACGCAGTCGCTCTCCTCGGGGATGGGGGTGAACGCCTCCAGGGAGAGGACGCCGACGCAGTCCGAGCAGCCGGCCCCGCCATCGTCCCGCGTGAATTCCCCGGTCCAGGCGAAGCGCTCGGCGCAGAGCTTGTCGACCCGTGCCACCCCGAAGTCGGCGTTCAGGTACTCGACGGTCAGGCGGCCGGCGTAGCCCACCACCTGCCCGAGCCCGTCGTGCTCGGGCCAGGCGCTCCACGTCGTACGGAAGGCGACGGGGGTGTGGGGGGTGAGGGGATCCGAGGGGTCGTAGGGGTCGAAGCCCCGGGGATCGGTGAGGAAGCGCGGGGCGGTCTCCTCCGCGCCGGCGCAGCCCGTGGCCAGGGCGAGGCCCAGCGTCGCGGCGAGGTGGCCGAGGGCGAGGAGCGGAGGTCGAGACATGGCAGGGAGGCGGGGGCTCAGCGGCGCAGCCGGTTCAGCAGCGTGAGCAGGTTCCAGAAGAGGACCACGATGGCGATTGTGATCTCGAAGCCCCCCTCCATCTCCATGGAGGTGTCCATGGTGTGGACCACCTGGTTGAGGGAGTAGAGCAGGGCACCCGCGGAGACCAGCACGAAGACCGCCGAGACGAGCAGCCCCAGGGCGCCGCCCAGGGGGAAGACGAGCTGGAGGGCCATCAGCGCCAGCATCGGCAGGAACAGCACCGAGAGGCCGGCGCGGAGCATCGAGAACTCGCTGCGGGTGGTCCACACGTACATGAGCATGCCCAGGGCGGTCGCCGTGGTGAGGGCCATGCACTGGACGATCACCCCGAGTCCGTCGGCGACGCCGCCCATGGCCACGGTCACCAGCAGCAGGAAGCCGAGGGCGAGCCCCTGGGCCACCGTTCCCAGGACGAAGCCGGCGACCTTGGAGTCCCCGTACACCATCCTGCGGGCGATCGTCTGGGAGAAGAAGAAGCTCCCGTACACCAGCACCAGCACCGCGATGGTGCCCATGCGGAAGACCGCGGGGGCGACGAGGAGGGCCGAGGCCACCCCCGTCACGCCGGTGATCGCCAGGCCCCCGAAGGTCCAGGTGGCCACCTTGCGGAGGTAGTCCGCCCGCTCCGCGGCGGGCGCGTTCAGTACCGTAGAGGTCGCGTGCGCGTACATGCCGTTTCTCCTCCCCAGGGGCGCGGCGTCCCGGGACCCCTCCCGCGCCCGCCCCACCGTCACGTTGGCCCGCATCCTCGCACGAACGGCGGCCCCGCGTAAGTGGGAGCGGTCCCCGGCCCGCGCGTCACCCCTCCGAGCCCCAGGCCTCCTCCAGCCTCCGTCCAGGCGTCAGGGCGATCAGTGCCTCCTCCACCGGCAGGCACCACACCCCCGCGATCCGCTCCCGCCGGGGACCGCGGTGCAGGAGGATTCGGACGGCCTCGGGATAGTCCTCGCCGAAGGCCCTGAGCCCCCGCAAGTCCTCCGGCCGGACCCGATCGGCGTTCTTGACCTCCACCGCCGCGAAGGTCGACTCGCCGTACAGGACGAAGTCCACCTCCAGCCCGTGGCGGGTCCGCCAGAAGTGGAGGGTGTCGCCTCGACCTCGGTAATCGCACCACGAACGCAGGTGCTGGAACACCAGGCCCTCCAGGGCGGCGCCCTCGATCTCCTGGGGGCGGTCCAGCGGGCCCCGGGGGCGCAGCGCCCGGAACACGCCGGCGTCGAACAGGAAGAAGCGGGAGTGCGCCACCAGATCCCGTTTCGCCCGCCTCGCGAACACCGGGACCCGGACGGATAGGAGCAGGTCCTCCAGCAGCTCCACGTACCGCTCGACGGTCTTCCGTTCCACCTCGCACTCCCGCGCCACGGCGGACATGTTCAGCAGACCCGAGTGGGAGAAGGAGACCGCCTCCAGGAACCGCGCGAAGGCGCCCACGTCCCGGACCAGCCCCTCCATCTGGACCTCCTCCCGGACGTAGAGGTCGATGTAGGCCGATAGGGTGTCGGCGGTGTCGGCCGCGGACCAGACGAGGGGGACCAGGCCCGTGGTCAGCGCCGCCGCGAGGTCGAAACGCGCTCCCAGCTCCGCCGCCATGAACGGGTGGAGGCGCCTCACCACCGCCCGCCCTGCGAGGAGGTCCACTCCGGCGGCGCGCAGCTTCCGGGCGCTGGAGCCCGTCAGGATGAACCGGGGGCCGGGGGAACTCTCCATCAGGTGGTGCACCACCGAGAGCAGCGCCGGGACCCTCTGCACCTCGTCGATGACGACGTCCCGCACACCGGCCTGCCCGGCCAGCACGTCCGCCAGGGACTCGGGCCGCGCCGCGAGGCGCCGGGCCTCTCCCGGCAGCAGGAGGTTCAGGACCAGCGCGTCGCGGTAGCGCGCCGAGAGCCACGACGACTTCCCCGTCCCCCGGGGGCCGAACAGGAAGAAGTGACCGGGCGGGGCCTCGAAGAACCGCCGCACCGCGTCCGATCCGGGGCGCAAAATGGACATGACGGCATCATAGAGCCGGCGCTGGTCCCGTCAACGGGGAGTCGACCGCGGCCGTTCGGGCCCCGGGGATGCCGCCACGCCGGGTGGGGCCTTGGCGGGCCACCGCTCACTTCTTGAGGATGAAGTTCACCAGTCGCCCCGGCACGAAGACCTCCTTGGCGACCTCGCGGCCCTCCAGGAAGCGGGCGACGTTCTCGTCCTGCTTCGCCCGCGCCAGGACCTCGTCCCGGGGCGCATCGGGGACAATGTCCAGCTTGCCCCGGAGCCTCCCGTCCACCTGGACCACGAAGGTGACGGACTCCTCCCGGGCCCTCTCGGCGTCCCAGGTGGGCCAGGGAGCGTGCGAGAGGCCCTCCGTGTGGCCCAGCAGGCTCCAGCACTCCTCGGCGAGGTGGGGAGCGAAGGGATGGAGGAGGCGGAGCAGGACCTCGAGGGCCGCCCGGGGGAGGCGCTCCTGCCTCTGGAGCTCGTTCGAGAGCACCATCATCTGGGAGATCGCGGTGTTGAACCGCATCCCCTCGATGTCCTGCTCCACCTTCATGGCCGAGCGATGGAGCAGGCGGTCCAGGGACTCGGGGACGGGGTGGTCGCCGAGGGCGGGGTTGGGCCCGCCGGTCCGCTCGTCCACCGCCAGGCGATACACCCTCTGGAGGAAGCGGTAGACCCCCTCGATCCCCCCCGTGGTCCACGGCTTCACCGCCTCCAGCGGCCCCATGAACATCTCGTAGAGGCGCAGGGCGTCGGCCCCGTACTCCGCCACCACGTCGTCGGGGTTGACCACGTTGTAGCGGGACTTGGACATCTTGTCGATCTGGGTGGTGAGGGGGGCACCCGTGGACTTGGAGACGAGGCCCGAGGCGGTCTCCTCCACGTCGGAGGGGTAGTAATACCGCCCCCCCGCGCCCTGGAAGCTGTAGGCCAGGATCATCCCCTGGTTGAACAGCTTCTGGAAGGGCTCGACGGTGTGGACGAGGCCGCAGTCGTACAGCACCTTGTGCCAGAAGCGGGCGTACAGCAGGTGGAGGACCGCGTGCTCGGCGCCGCCGACGTACAGGTCCACGGGCATCCAGTAACGCTCGGCCTCGGCGCTCCACGGGGCGCCGGCGTTGCGGGCGTCGCAGAAGCGCAGGTAGTACCAGCACGATCCCGCCCACTGGGGCATGGTGTTGGTCTCCCGCAGCGCGGGCGCCCCCGTGGCGGGGTCCCGGGTCCGCATCCACTCCCGGGCCCGGGCCAGGGGCGGATCCCCCTCGGCGGTGGGGCGGAAGTCGTCCAGGGCGGGCAGGGTGATGGGCAGGTCGTCCTCGGGGGCCGGCTTCACCGTGCCGTCGGGCAGGCGGATCACCGGGATCGGCTCGCCCCAGTATCGCTGGCGGCTGAACAGCCAGTCCCGCAGGCGGTAGCGCACCACCCCCTTGCCCAGCCCCCTCTCCTCCAGCCACTCGGTCATGGCCCGCTTCGCCGCGGCGTTGTCCAGGCCGTCGAGGAAGGCGGAGTGGATGTGGGGGCCGTCACCGGGGTAGGCGGACTCGGCCACGTCGATCCCCCCGGCGTCCACCACCTGGCGGATCTGGAGGCCCATGGCCCGGGCGAACTCGTGGTCCCTCTCGTCGTGGCCGGGGACGGCCATGATGGCGCCGGTGCCGTAGCCCATGAGCACGTAGTCGGCGATCCAGATGGGCAGGCGCTCGCCGCTGGCGGGGTTGACGGCGTAGGCGCCGGTGAAGACGCCGGTCTTCTCCTTGGCCTCCTGGGCCCGCTCCCGGTCGGATCGCTTCGCCGCCTGGGCGGCGTACGCCATCACCTCCTCCCGGTGGTCCGGGGCGACGATCCGCTCCACCAGGGGGTGCTCCGGAGCCAGCACGCAGTAGGTGGCGCCGAAGAGGGTGTCGGGCCGGGTGGTGAAGACGTCGAAGAAGTCCCCGGTGGCGTCCACCGCGAAGCGCACCTCGGCCCCCTCGGAGCGCCCGATCCAGTGGCGCTGCATCTCCTTGATGCTTTCGGGCCAGTCCAGGCCCTCCAGGTCGGTCAGCAGCCTCTCGGCGTAGGCGGTGATCCGGAGCATCCACTGGCGGAGCTGCTTCTTCTCCACCGGATCGCCGGTCTCCACGTACACGCCGTCCTTCACTTCCTCGTTGGCCAGCACGGTGCCCAGGGCCGGGCACCAGTTGACGGGCACCTCGGCCTCGTAGGCCAGGCCCTTCTCCAGCAACCGCAAGAAGATCCACTGGGTCCAGCGGTAGTAGTCCGGCGAGGAGGTGTCGACCTCCCGGTCCCAGTCGTAGCTGAAGCCGAGGCGCTGGATCTGGCGGCGGAAGTTGGCGACGTACTCCCGGCTGATCTCCTGGGGGTGGCGCCCCTCCCGCACCGCGGCGCGCTCGGTGGGCAGCCCGAAGGCGTCCCACCCCATGGGGTGCAGCACGTTGAAGCCCCGCATCCTCTTGTACCGGGCCACGATGTCGGTGGCGGTGTACCCCTCGGGGTGCCCCACGTGGAGCCCCGCCCCGGAGGGGTAGGGGAACATGTCCAGGACGTAGAACTTGGGCTTCGACGGGTCGATCTCGGCGCGGAAGGTCCGCTCCTCCAGCCACCTGGCCTGCCAGCGGGGTTCGATCTCGGAGGGGTCGTAGCGGTGGTTCGCCATGGCGGGACGGGCCTCGCGGGAGGGAAGGCCCGGGACGTGTGCGCCCCGGCGCCAGGAACGGCGGGGCGAAATGTAGCGATCCCGGCCGCCGAAGTCACCCGGCCGCCGCCGTCCCCCGCGGAGTGGGCCGCGAAGAGGAGTAGGATCGCCCCCGCCACCGGCCGCCGCCCGTGGGGCCGGCGTAACCTCCCACCGGGTTGGCGGGTCCGAAGAGGCGGGTTCGGGATCAGACGGGCGGATGGAAGAGGAGCGCGACCTCATCGCCCGGGCGACGGCAGGCGACGCCGGGGCCTACGCGGAGCTGGTGAAGCGACACCAGAGGCCGGTCTACGCCCTGGCGATGAGGATGCTGCGGGACCACGACGACGCCGACGACGTCGCCCAGAGGGCCTTCCTCCGGGCGTGGCAGAACCTCGCCGGCTTCGAGGGCCGGTGCGGCTTTCGGAGCTGGGTGTTCCGGATCTGCGTGAACCTGTGCCGCAACCACCACCGCGACCGCCGCCGATTCGTCGACGGGGCGCCCGCCTCGCGGGAGCCGAGCCAGGAGGCGGTGGGGTCGGATCGGCTGGAGCGAGAGGAGAGGATGGCGAGGATCCGGGCCGCGGTGGCGTCGCTGCCCGAGAAGCAGCGGATCACCGTCGAGCTGAGGGTGTACCAGTCCTTGCCGTTCCGCGAGATCGCGCTGGCGATGGAGACGACGGAGAACGCCGCGAAGGTGAACTTCCACTACGCCGTGAAGAACCTCAGGGCTCGGGTGGGCCCGGCGACCGAACTGGAGCCGGTCGCGGGCCGGGGATGACACGAATGGACCCAGGATGCGCGAAGACGCGGGAGGGCCTCATGGACCTCCTCTGCGGCGGGGGAGAGGAGGACGCGGCCCGGGAGGCCCGGCGACACCTCGCCACCTGCGGCGCCTGCCGGGCCGAGGCGGACGAGCTGGCCGACGTCCTGGCCCAGCTCGAAGGGGACGCGGAAGACGGCCCGCTGGGCGGCGGAGTCGCCGATCCCGGCCCGGAGTACTGGGAGGGGTTCGCCGCCCGGGTCGTCGCCCGGGGTGAGGGACTCGGCCTCGCCCGGCCCGCCGCCGAGCTTCCCGCCCGTCCGGCCCGGGATGGGGCCGCCGTGATCGCCCTGCGGTGGCCTCGGGATCCCCTCGGGTGGGCCCTCGCCGGGGGGGTGGCGGCGGCGGCGGCCTCCCTCTGGTTCGCCCTCCCGGGGGGAGGCGACGCCGGAGGGGTGGGGGATCCCGTCCCCGTGGCGGTGGAGGCCCCGGCCCGGCCGCCGCCGGAGCCGCCGGTGGGCGGGGAGGCCGCCGGCGAGCTCGATGAGTCCGATGGCCTGACCGACGAGGACCTCGTCCGCATCGAGCGGCGCGTCGCGGAGGTCATCCCCCCCGGGGAGCCCTTGCTCCCGCCGCCTCCCGCGCCCGATCCGGCCGACGCGGCGCCGTCCCCGGGCCCGGCGCCGGGCCGGGCCGCGGAGGGAGCCGCCGGACGCGGCCCGAAGGTCCGATCACCCTTCGTCGTCGAGGAGATCGCGGGAGGGGACGTGTACGACGCCCTGCAGGACCTCACCGAGGAGGAGATCGAACGGCTCCTCCACCGCCTCGAGGCGGAGCCGGGCTGAGCGAGAACGCCGTGCCGAGGCCGGTACCCCCGGGCCTCGTCCGAGGAAGACATGAGGACTTCGATCCTGACCCCCTTCGCGGCCGCGGCCCTCGCCCTCGCCCTCGCCGCCCGCCCCGCGCCGCTGGCCGCCGGGACCCCCGAGTCCGGCGAGGCGTCCGCGGCCCCCGCCGGGAAGTACCCCCGGGAGCGCCTGCTGGAGCGGGTGGAGGTGGTGCGCACCCAGGCCATCCTCCGCGCCCTGGACCTGGAGGCCCCCCAGGCGGAGGGCCTCTTCCCGGTGCTCAACGCCTTCTCGGAGCGGCGGAAGGTGCTGACCGAGGAGCGCTGGGTCCTCAACCGCGAGGTGGCGGCCGCCCTGCGGGGGGAGCCGCCCGATCCCGCGCGGCTGGCGGGGATCATGGACCGGGTGGTCGCCAACAAGAGGGCGACCCTGGACGTCGAGATCGGGGAGTACGACGCCCTGAAGCGCCAGCTCGATCCCGTCCGCCTCGCCCGGTACTACGACGCGAGCGTGCGGTTCGAGAAGCACATGCGGAAGCTCATCGGCGAGGTGAAGGTCAAGGGCGGCAAGCCGGGTGGAGGCGATGGCGCGGGGCGCCCCGGGAGGCCCCGGCCGGCGGGGGCAGGGCGGCAGGAGGCGGCCCCGGGGAGCGGCGGGCCCGCGCCGACCCCGGGGGAGTAGACCCCCGGCCCCGCCGGGGTCAGTGTCCGCCGCCCCCGCCCCGGTTGGGCGCGGCGTTCCAGATCCTCAGGCAGAGCACCGTGCCGACCACCGCGAAGGGGATGAGGAAGAGGGGCCACCAGGTCCAGCTCTCGGTGGTGAGCTTGCCCAGCGCGTAGGCCTGGAGGCCGGAGCCCAGGTACACGAAGCCGTCGATGATGCCCACCGCCGTCGCCGCCGCCCGCCGGCCGCCGAAGTCCATGGTGGCGGTGCCCGACAGAAGGCCGTGGGTGCCGATCACGCACAGGCTCATCAGGAACGCCAGCAGGCCCAGCGCGACGGGGGTGAGGGTGAGCTTCGGGCCGGCGGGGAGGGTCCGCGTGTCGCCGGCGGTCATCACCGGCCGGGGATCCTCGATCCGGAGCGCCAGCTCCTGCCCGTCCCTCACGACCCGGGCCTCGATGACCCCCGTGGAGACCGGCAGGTCGCTCCCGTCCACCTTCGGCCCGGTGCTGCACGTGCACGCCTCGGCGTCCCACCGCGGCGCCGCGGCGCGGCCCTCGAAGCGCTTCGCCACCGCGCAGCGGGCGGGGATGCAGGCCACGGCGCGGGAGACCTCGGACCAGTCCCCCGGCGTCGGCACCCCGGCGATGGACACGATCCGATCCCCCACCTTCAGGGCCCCGTCCTCGCCCTTGACCCACCCCACCTCGGCGCGGGTGCCCCCGAGGGAGAAGGCCATCAGCACCGTGCACACCGCCAGGAGGGCGTAGAGGCCCCCCGCCGCCGGGGCGCGCCGGGACTGGAAGAAGATGTCGCTGACGTAGCCGGCGACGTTGCCGCCGATGACCCCGGCCACGAAGAGCAGGCCCCCCCAGCCCCCTTGCAGGAAGGGGCCGAGGGCGCACAGCGCGCCGGAGATGGCGTAGACCGCCCGGCGCCGCCCCACCGCCCGGGAGGCGAGCCAGAAGAAGCCGGTGGCCACCGCGAACGCGGCCGCCACCGCCCAGGGCCAGGTCCACTCGCCCCGGACCAGCGGGTGGGACGAGGGCAGGACCCACACCTCCTTCACGTAGATGGGGACCCACTGCATGATCCCCTGGCGGAGGACGCCGGTGCAGAACTCGATGAGGGCGATGGTGAGGATCACGGGGTGGGTGAAGATCCGCTTCATCACCTCGAAGGTCCCCGCCGGGGCGCCCGAGCGCCCGGAGTCGGCGTCGCCGGTGTCGAAGTCCTGGTGTCCGGCCTCGCTCGGGCGGTCCCGGAGCACGAAGAACTCGATGACACCGATGATCCCCAGGAGCAGCGCGGGGGCGTAGAAGACGACCCAGGTCGGCTGCTCCCCCGAGCCTCCCCGCTTCGCCCAGTCCAGGATCCAGGCGTTGCCGGTGTAGGCGAAGAAGATCCCCGACGAGATCATCGTGCCGAAGATCCCCGAGAAGCCGCCCCTCTCGCGCACGTGGAACCACGAGGCGTTGACCTTCACGATGGCGACGGCCGCGAACGACTGGAAGTACATGTTCACGCCGTACAGCACGCTCATCCAAAGGCGCACGTCCACCGCGCCGGGATCGGCGCTGCGCAGCATGTCCTGGATGAACACGCCCATCGCCAGGTTGGCGAGGGTGGACCCGACCAGGCTGATCAGCATCGCCTTGCGGCCGCCGATCCGGTCGGTCACGGGGCCGTTGAGCAGGAACGAACAACCGTAGACCCACGTCCCCACGGCGAAGATCAGCCCGAAGTCCTCCTTGGTCATCAGGTCGCCCAGGGAGGTCTTGGCGACGGTCAGGTTGTACCTGCCCATGTACAGGAAGGCGTAGGCGAGCCCCAGCGGGAACCAGTTGAGGAACCTCCGGGTGCGGAACGCGGCGGCGTGGCGCGGCGGCGAGGAGGGGTGGGCGGCGGGGGTCGCGGTGCTCATCGGGGTCCCGAGTGGAGGGTTCCGGCCCGGGGGGGCCGCCCCGGGGCCCCGGGGGCGCCGATTGTACCGCGCCGGCGCGGCCTTTCCAGGACGCTCGCGCTGGGGATCCCCGATCCGAGGCCCGGACAGCCTCGGTCCACCCCACGGACGCGGAGACGCCGCGGACCCGTCCGGGGACCGTCACCCGCGCGTCACGAATGGCCTCTCGCCGCTCCGATGCCGGCCCCCCCGGGGCCGTTCGCGGCGGGGGGGCGGGGTGTGATACAACCGCGATCCCCTCGCGCGCGTTCCCTCCTCGGGGCCGCGCCCTTCCCGGCTGGTGGAGGCCCGATGTCCCCGAAGTTCACCCTGGCCTGCGCGTCCGCCCTGCTCGTCGCCCTCGCGGTGCCCTCGGGCGATGCCGGCGCGGCGGTGGAGGCGAAGTCCTACTACAGGGACCCCCTGAAGGAGGAGTACACGTTCGCCCCCTCCAGGGCGGCGGACGGCGACCCCGAGACCGGGTGGATCGAGGGCCAGGAGGGCGACGGCGCCGGGGAGTGGCTGCAGCTCGACGTCCCCAAGGGGGAGATCGTCAAGCTCCAGGTCCAGACCGGCATCGGCAAGGACGCGGCCACGGCCGCGAGGTACGGGCGGGTGAAGGACGCCACCATCGAGCTCTTCTCGATGGACGACGACCAGAAGCTGGTGCCCATCAAGCAGATCCCCTTCACCTTCCAGGACGTCCCCGGCCTCCAGGAGATCCCCATCGGCGGTCCGGTGAAGGTCGGCTCGGACCTGTGGGGCGGGAAGATCAGGCTGACCATCCGCAGCAGCTACAAGGGGACCGACTTCGACAGCAACGTCGCGGTGGGGGACGTCCTGGCGACGTTCAAGGAGGACACCGCGCCGACCATGGTGCTCGACGCCAGCGGCGACGGCCCCGGCGGCTCCCGGGACGCCCTGGTGGACGAGGACGAGAAGACCGCGTGGATCGCCGACGGCGGGGTCGGCCAGTGGATCGAGGTCGAGGCGGCGGACTGGGCGATCAGCGGCGTCGGGCTGGTGCCGGGCAACAACAAGAGCCCCGCGACCTGGAAGGCGAACGCCCGGGTCAAGGACGTGGAGATCACCGTCAACGGCGTCGGCCAGCTCCACACCTTCGCGGACAAGCCGGTGATGCAGTGGGTGGCCTTCCCCCCCAAGGGGGGCACCAACGGCGGCCACTACGGCGGAGTGAAGATCGAGATCAAGTCGGTCTACCCGGGCACCGAGAACCAGAGCGCGGCGATCTCCGAGGTGCAGATCCGGGCGATCTCGTTCGGAGGCTGACGGGCCTGGTGGAGCGGCGGGGCGGGAGCGCCCCGGGGGCCCCCCCCCGCCCGCGCCGTCACAGGTAGAAGTGCAGCATGCCGGTGGCGGTCAGCCCCACCGGGGCCAGGCCGCCCTCGCCCCAGCCGGTGGGGGTGAGGTAGCCCACCACCCGGGCGTCCACGTCCAGCTCCACCCGGGGGCCAAGGCTGACGCGGACACCGAGGCCGGCGTGGGGTCCGACGGCGACGCCCCGGAGCTCCGCGCCCCCGATCCCCGTCAGGTCCGCCTGGAAGACGTCCGCCGTGACCCCGACCGCCGCCACGAGGCCGACCGGGATGAAGGCGGGGGTGTGGAAGGTGAGGGAGCCCTGGATGGGCACCTGCACGCGCTGGGTCATGGGGTCCATGTCGCCGTGGAAGCCCACCCGGAGCTCGGTGCCGACGTACTCCACGAAGCGGTAGCGCAGGTCGAGGAGCAGCCCGGGATCGGCGAAGCCCTCCCCGTGGCCGGCCAGGCCCATCAGGGCCCCGCCCCCCACGCCCAGGCTGGCGCGGCGGGCGCGCACCCTGGACTTCGGGACCTCGACCTCCAGGTCGCGGCCGTGGTCGTCGCGGCTCACGTAGTAGTAGGTCCCGCCGCGGACGTAGATCCGGGGGAAGAGCACGACCCCGCGCCGCACCACCCGGGGGCGCGACTTCGCCCGCCGGTGGGCCTCTTGGCGCACCTCCGGCCCCTCCCGGAGCTCGGGGTGGGGAGAGACCGCCTCGGCGGCGCGGGCCGGCGCGGAGGTGACGAGACCGGCGGCGACCAGGGCGGCGGTGGCGAGGCTGCGGGCGAAGCGGACCATGGCACATCCTCCTTCGGGGCGGGTCGGGATCGGGATGCCGGCCCCCCGGGATCGTGATCGTCGTCGATGTCCGCCCAGCGGCGGACCCGGCCAGTATACGGACGCGCATCGAAAGGGATTCACCGCCGGGGCCGGCGCTGGCCGCCGCGCCCCCCTGGCGCCGGCACGGCCCCGTGGTGTACCGTCTCGCCGCACGTGACGCCGGGCGCGAGAGCTCAGGGGGAGCCCACTGCGATGCCGTGCGCGCGGTCCGGAACCCGCTTCCATCCCGTCTTCGTCCCGCTCGTGGCGATCTGGGCCTGCGGCGAAGCTGGGGATCCGCCCGAGAACGTGGGCGGGACCGGCCTCGACGGCGACCTTCCGCCGCTGGTGGTCAACGAGTTCATGGCCTCCAACGAGTCCACCGTCCTCGACGAGGCGGGCGACTCCGCGGACTGGATCGAGGTCCACAACCTCGGCGGGAGCGAGGTGGACCTTTCGGGCTTCCACCTGAGCGACGACCTCGACGAGCCGACGAAGTGGGCGTTCCCGGATGGCACGGTCCTGGCGCCCGGCGGCTTCCTGCTCGTGTGGGCCGACGACGACACCGGGGACGGTCCCCTGCACGCCCCGTACAAGCTCGACGCCGACGGAGAGGAGATCGGGCTGTTCGGGCGGGCCGAGGACGGCGCGCCGGCCATCGACACCCTGGTCTTCGAGCCCCAGGCGACGGACGTGTCCATGGCGCGAATGCCGGACGGGTCCGGGACGTGGGTGGCCGACACCAGCCCCACCCCCGGGGCGAGCAACGGGTGAGGGCGGGCTCCCGCCGGATCGGCCCGGCGCTCCGGGTGGTCCTGGCCCTGGGGGTGTCCGCGGGGCTTGGGTGTGGCGTGTCCCTCGGCGGCGTCGATGGCGGCGATCCCCCCGGACTGCCCGCCCCGGAGGACGTGGGGGGGAGCGCGGGTGTCGATCCCACCGCGGACCTCCTGGAGGCGGGGGAGCTCCTCCGCATCGACATCCACCTCCCCGAGATCAGCCTGCTCTCCCTGGAGGATGACCCCTTCGAGTGGGTGCCGGGGGCCGTCGGCTTCCGGGGGGAGTACGTCCGGGACGTCGCCGTCCGCCTCAAGGGCAACACCTCGTTCCGGACCCTGGACCAGAAGGCCGCCTTCCGCTTGAGCTTCGACCACTACGCCCAGGATCGGGGCTTCCACGGCCTGGAGGGGCTCGCCCTCAACAACCTCGCCTCGGACCCGACCTTCCTCCGCGAAGCGGTCGTCGCGCCCCTCTACCGGGCGGCGGGCGTTCCGGCCTCCCGGACCTCCTTCGCCGAGGTCTATGTCAACAACGAGCTGTACGGCCTGTACGTCGTCGTCGAGCCCCTGGACGATCCCTTCATCCGGCGGTGGTTCGCCGATGACGGCGGGAACCTCTACGAGCCCATGCGGGGGGTCGACCTGTGGTCGTTTGCCGCGGGGCTCTTCGAGCTCCAGGAGGCGGGGGAGCCCGAGGACCGCGCGGACCTCTATCGGCTGATCGAGGTGATCGAGACGGTCCCGGACCCGGTGTTCCACGGCGCCGTGGCGGAGGTCCTGGACCTCGGCGCGTTCGTGTCCCTGGCCGCGGTGGAGGCGTGGGCGGGCCAGTGGGACGGCTACGCCTTCAACGCCAACAACTACGCGCTGTACTCCGGGCCGGAGTCGGGTCGCTTCACGGTGCTGCCGTGGAGCCCCGACGCCGCCTTTAGCCGCGACGTCGATCCCTTCGCCCCCCGGGGGGTGCTGGGAGTCCGGTGCGTCGCCAGCCCGGAGTGCCTGGAGGAGTACCGGGACCGCCTGGGCGAGGTGGGCGCGCTGTGGGCGGACCTTGACCTGCCCTCCCGGGTGGAGGCGGCCTACGCCCTCGTCCGGGACGCGGTCGCCCGGGATCCCCGGCGGGAGTGGGATCTGGAGGAGTTCGAGGCCGCCGTGGCCGACCTCCGGGCCTTCGTCGCGGGCCGCCCTGCCGCGATGGAGGCCGCCCTGGGGGCCCGGCGGACAGACCGCTGACCCACCCCTACCCCCGGGGCGGCGCCTCGCAGATCCGGGGCAACGCCATGCGGTCGCAGTCCAGGTCGGCGAGGCAGCCCTGGGGGCAGATCCCGATCAGGGACGCGCAGTCCTCGTGGCCGGGGTCCTGGGGCTCGTCCGGACCCCAGGGCCCGTCGACCGGGGAGCCGTCCACCCCGACGAACGCCCCCTCGTCGTCCATGTCGTGGAAGCCGATCCACCACACGCCGGGTCCCACCGCCATCCCGGCGGCGAAGAGCCAGGCGACCTCCTCGTCGCCCCGGGGGGTCGCCAGCGCGTAGCCCGCGGCCTCGCAGGCGGCCCGGGCGGTGGGCCAGTCCGTGGCCTCCTCGCACAGCAGGTAGGCCGTGCCCTCCCGGGTCACCACCGCGCAGCCGGCGCAGGACGGGATCCCTTCCTCGACCTCGCCGTCGCAGTCGTCGTCCTGGCCGTTGCAGACCTCGGGGGCGCCGTGGTGGACGGTGGCGTCGCCGTCGTCGCAGTCGCCGTCGCACGCCGCGGTCCCGTCGCCGTCCCCGTCGGCGGCCTCGTCCGTGCCGGGGTCGCAGTCGTCGTCCACGCCGTTGCACGCCTCGGTCCGCCCGGGGGCCCGCGCCGCGTCGGCGTCGTCGCAGTCACCGGCGCAGGCGAGGACGCCGTCGCCGTCGCCGTCCACCTCGCCCGGCAGCGTCGCGCCGTCGCAGTCGCCGTCCCTGCCGTCGCAGACCTCGGTCCCGCCGGGGTGGACCTCGGGGTCGCCGTCGTCGCAGTCGGGCGCTCCGCCGCAGGCGAGGTGGCCGTCGCCGTCCCGGTCGAAGGCGTCGTCGGGGCCGTGGAAGCAGTCGTCGTCCACCCCGTTGCAGCGCTCCGGCGCGCCGGGGTGGACCTGGGGATCGGCGTCGTCGCAGTCGCCGAGGCAGGTGGAGAAGCCGTCGGCGTCCTGGTCGAGGCCACCGTCGACCACGCCGTCGCAGTCGTCGTCGATGCCGTTGCAGCGCTCGGGCGCTCCCGGGTGGACGGTGGGATCGGCGTCGTCGCAGTCCCCGTAGCCCGCGCGCGCGCCGTCTCCGTCCAGGTCCGCGGGATCGGCGGACGTCTCGCCGCCGTCCCCCGCCTCGCTGCCGCCGGCCGTAATCGGGGCGCAGCCACCCGCGTCGCCGGCGAGGACGCAGGCCAGCGAGAAGCCCGCAACCCCCCGCCACCACGGCCGGCCGCCTGCGCCGCCCCGCCTCGACACGGACCCTCGCCCGGAGTCCATCGGTCCCCCTCCCAGGACGCCCGTGCCCGGGCCTCGTTCTACCGCGAACGGAGGCGGGCCGCGAGGGAGATCGCCAGGCGGAGGGCCGCCTCCATGGGGGCGCCCCGGGCGATCCCGCGGCCGGCGATGTCCCGGGCGCTGCCGTGGTCGGGGCTGGTGCGGACCACCGGCAGCCCCAGGGTGACGTTGGTGGCGCCGCCGGGGTCCAGGGTCTTGATCGCCACCAGCCCCTGGTCGTGGTAGCAGGCGACCACGCCGTCGAACTCCCCCGAGACCGCCCGGGCGAAGACGGTGTCGGCGGGGAGGGGGCCGTGGGCGTCCACCCCCCGGGCCCGGGCCTCCCGCACCGCGGGCGCCAGGACCTCGCCGTCCTCGGTGCCCAGGTGCCCCCCCTCCCCGGCGTGGGGGTTGAGGCCGCACAGGGCGATCCGCGGCGAGGGGACGCCGAAGCCCTCCCGGAGCGCCGACCCCAGGGTCGCCAGGACCCCCGCCGGGTCCGGATGGCGCCGGACCGCTTCCGGCACCCGGGAGAGGGGGAGGTGGGTCGTCAGCAGGCACACCCGCAGGCGACCACCGACGAAGGCCATCACCTCCCGGCCGGGCTGGCCGCACAGGGCGGCGAGGTACTCGGTGTGGCCGGGATGGGGGAAGCCCGCGGCGAGGAGGGGGGCCTTGGTGATGGGGGCGGTCACCAACGCCCCGTAGGCGCCCCCGAGGGTGCCCCGGACCGCCGCCGCGACGGCCGCCACCTCCGGCAGGGACTCGAAGGGAGCGTCCCCGGCAGGGGGCGGCGTCACCCGCTCCACCTCGTCCTCCCAGCGCCCCCAGCCCAGGAGATCCGCCGCCCGGGCGAAGGGCTCCGGGGGGCCGAGCAGGACCGGCACCGCCTCCCCGTCGGGCCTCTCCAGGTACGCCCGCACCGCGCGGAGCGCCACCTCGGGGCCGATCCCCAGGGGATCTCCGAGGGTCACGGCGATCCGGGGCGGGCCGGCGGCGAGGGGGCTCATTCGGGCGCGGGGGCGGGGATCTCGGGTCCGGGGTCCACGGGGACGGGCTCGGGAGTCGCCGGCGCCGGGCTGGCGGCGGCCATGCGGGGCAGGAGCACCTCGACGTGGGACTCGCGCCGACGCTGCTCCACCCACCTCTCGATGGCGCGCTCCTCCCGCTCCTGGGCCAGCTCCCGCCAGAGCTGCTGGCGCATCTCCTCGAAGGGGGGGACGCCCGCCTCGCGCCTCTCGGAGACGGCGAGCAGCCACACGCCCTGGGAGGTCACCACCGGCTCGGCGACGCCCCCCTCCGGAGGGAGTCCCTCCAGCACCTGGCGGAACTCGCTGTTGAGGTCCTCCAGGCGGACGAAGCCGCTGTCCCCTCCCTGGGCGGCGTTGGGGAGGGCCGACTCCGCCGCGGCGACCTCGGCGAAGGACCGGCCGGCCCGGATGGCGTCCGCGAGGTCCCTGGCCTTCGCCATCGTCGCCTCCCGGCTCGCGTCATCCCCTTCGGCGTGGCGGATCAGCGCCATCCACAGGTGGACCCTCGGGTCCTTGGGGGCCGCGGCGGCGCGCTGGTTGTAGGCGCTCCGCAGGTCCGCCTCCTCGATCTGCATCCGCTGGCGGATCTCCATCTGGAGGAACTTGTCGTAGCGGATCTCCTGCCGCTTGTCCGCCAGGAACTCCTCCCACGTCGCTCCGTTGCGCTCGACCTCCGCGCGGAGCTGCTCCTCGGACAGGCCGTACTGCTTCTCGATCATCCCCAGGTACCGCTGCAGCTCCGGCTCGTCCACCTTGAGGCCCGCCACGTCCATGGCCTGCTCCATCAGCTTGCGGCCGACGAGCTGATCCACGACCTGGTCCCTCAGGTCCGGTACCTCGGGCGCCCCGCCGAGCTGGCGGAACTGAGCCTCCGCCTCGGCGACCTCGGAGAGGAGGATGACCTCGTCGTTGACCACGGCGGCCACCCGGTCCACCACCTCGGCGGAGGCGGCGCCGGGGGCGAGGAGCGCTCCGGCGAGGAGGGCGGGCCACGCGGATCGTCGCATCGGGATCTCCACGTCCCCCGGGATCTCCCCATGAGGACGGTCACATCGTAGGTCCGACGGCACCGGGCGTGCCACGTCGGGGCCGGTGGCGTGGCGGGATGGAAAGGGAGGGGGAGCCGGGGGGCGGGCCCTGCGGGCGGGAGGCGTGGAGGGAGGGGGAGGGCTCCCCCGGGCACGGCGCCGGGTCCGGGGCCGCCGCCGGAGGAGATCCCCGCGGCGGCGGCCGCCGGTGGTCGGCCGTCCCTCAGTGGGCGTCGCCGCCCTCCTCGGCGCCGGCCGGGAGGGCGCCGCCGGCCGTGGGGCCGCCGGGGCGGATGGTCAGGCCGCCGGGCATCCCGCCGGGGGCGTCCTCGCCGCCGAGCTGGAGGCCGCCGGGGCCGCCGGGGGCGGGGCCCGCCTTGCGCTCGATCTTGTGGTCGGCCAGCTTCTTCTCGTCGACCTCGACCTTGGCGTTCTTCTTGATGCCGGCGACGTAGGCGTCGTACTTCTCCTTGTACCTCTCGCTCTTGACCTTGCGCAGGACGCTCGACTTCATCTGGTCGAAGGTGCGCTCGACCTGCTCGCGCTTGTTGGCGACCGTGATGATGTGGAACCCGTCGTCGGCCTTGATGACGCCCGAGATCTGGTCCTTCTCCATCTTGAAGGCCTCGTCGACGATCTTCTGATCGACGCCGGGCTTGCCCTTGGTGGACACGAAGCCGAGGTCGCCGCCGCGGCGGGCGTACGGGCCCTGGGAGTACTTGATGGCCAGCTCCTTGAACTGGTCGGGCTTGGCCTTGACCTCGCCCAGGATGCGCTCGGCCTCCTTCTTGGCGTCGTCCTCGGTCTTGCCGGCCTCGACCTTGATCAGGATGTCCTTGATCTGGACCTTGGCGGGGACGATGAACTCGTCCTTGTGCTCGTCGAAGTACTTCTTGAGCTCGTCGTCGGTGATGTCGTTGTTCTTGATGGTCCCGTAGACCTCCTTCTTGAGGAGGGTGTTGACCATCATCTTCTGGATCTTGGGATCCCGGTCGATCTTCTGCCGGACCGCCTCCTGGTAGAGGAGCTTCTCCTCCACCAGCTTGTCCAGGACCTCCTTGCGGGCGGCGGCGTCGAGGTCCGTCTCGCCGGGGCCGCGCCGTGAGGCCGCCTGGTCGAACTCGACGGTGCCGACGGGCATGCCGTTGACGTGGGCGATGGGCTCGCCGATCTCCTCGGTGGCACCCCCGCTGAAATCGGGGGCGCCGCCTCCCGAACCGCCGCCGCAGCCCACCGCCAGGGCCGAGCCCGCCAGAGCCAAGGCCACCACGCTGTACCTGAACTTCATCGAATCCCTCCGAGGACCCGCTCGGCGGGTCCGGAACCAGATCGGGAGTGTCGGGGATCGGGCATCGCCCCGCGGCGGCCCGCCGGGGGCCCCGCGGAAAGAGGCGGCAGTGCTAGCACACTACCCCAGGCGCTGCAAGACCTTCTTCAGCAGCGGCAGGGGTGCGCGCCGCTCCTCCTTCGTCATTCGGATGGTCAGCGTGCCGCCTGGGGAGAGGGCGAGGCGCTGGGAGTTCTCCTGCAGGAGACGCGCGAGTCGATCGGGGTGGACCGGCGTGCTCGGGTCGAAGTGCAGCTCAACACCCGAGGCCCCGCGTTTCATCCGCGCCACCCGCAGCTTCCTGGCCAGCACCTTGAGCCGGATCAGCTCCACCAGCCGCTCCACGGGCTCGGGGACCCTGCCGTAGAGGTCCTCCAGCTCCTCGGTCACCCCCAGGGCCTCCCCCTCGCTGCCCGCGGTGGACAGGCGCTTGTAGTAGAGGAGGCGGTCCCGCTGGTCGGGGACGTAGTCGGCGGGGATGTAGGCCTCGCAGGCGATGTCGATCTCCGGCTCGAAGGATCCGCCGGCGGTGGCGTCGCCCCGGGCCGCGCGCACGGCCTCCTCCAGCATCTCCATGTAGACCTCGAAGCCCACGGCGGCGATGTGGCCGTGCTGAGTCTTGCCCAGCAGGTCCCCCGCCCCCCGCAGCTCCAGGTCGTGGGCGGCGATCTTGAAGCCCGCCCCGAGGCCGCTGTGGTCCTGCAGGACCTTCAGCCGCTGGAGGGCCTCGGGGCGCAGGGCGCGGCCCGGCGGCACGATCAGCCAGGCGTGCCCGCGGCTGCGGCCCCGGCCGACCCGGCCGCGGATCTGGTAGAGCTGGGCGAGGCCGAAGGTGTCGGCGCGGTGGACGATGACCGTGTTGGCGTTGGGGATGTCGATGCCGCTCTCGATGATGGTGGTGCTCACCAGCACGTCGAAGCGCCGCTGGACGAACTCGACCATGATCCCTTCGAGCTCCTTGGGCGCCATCTGGCCGTGGGCGACCCGCAGCCGCACCCCGGGGACCGCCCTCTCGACGAAGCGCGCCATGGCGTGGATGGAGCGGACGCGGTTGTGGACGAAGAAGACCTGCCCGCCCCGGCGGACCTCGGCCTCGATGGCCTCCCGGACCCGCTGCACGCTGAACTTCGCGACGTAGGTGCGCACCTCCTGGCGTCCCTCGGGCGGGGTGGTGATCAGCGACAGGTCCCGCAGCCCGCTCATGGCCATGTTCAGGGTGCGGGGGATGGGTGTGGCGGTCATGGTGAGGACGTCCACGTCCTTGCGCAGCGCCTTGATCCGCTCCTTGTGCTTCACCCCGAAGCGGTGCTCCTCGTCGATGACCAGCAGGCCCAGGTCCCGGAAGCGCACGTCCTCGCTGAGGAGGCGGTGGGTGGCCACCAGGACGTCGATCTTCCCGTCCCGGACGTCCCGGACGACATCCCTCTCGTCGCCCCCGGTGACGAAGCGGCTGAGCATCGCCACCCGGACGGGGAAGCCCTCCATGCGCTCGCGGAAGCTCTGGTAGTGCTGGAGGGCGAGGATGGTGGTGGGGACCAGCACCGCCACCTGGCGGCCCGAGGCGACGACGTGGAAGGCGGCGCGCATGGCGACCTCGGTCTTGCCGAAGCCCACGTCGCCGCAGATCAGCCGGTCCATGGGTCGGTCGCCCGCGAGGTCCTTGCGGATGGCGGCGATGGCCTCGAGCTGGTCCTCGGTCTCCTCGAAGGGGAAGGTGGCGTCGAACTCCCGGCACATGACGTCGGGAGGGGGGTACTCGGGGCGCGTGGAGACGGTGCGGGCGGCGTACAGGTCCAGCAGCTCCCGGGCGAGCTTCTGCACCGCCTCCTCGGCCTTGCGCCTCCGGGTCTTCCAGGTCGTCCCCCCGAGCTTGTCCAGGGAGGGGCGGGCGCCCTCGGGGCCGGTCCAGCGGGAGAGCCGGTCGAGCTGGTGGACGGGGACGTAGAGCCTGTCGCCGTCCTGGTACTCCAGGAGCAGGTAGTCGTTCTCGCTCCTGGCGACGGCCAGCTTGACCAGCCCGCGGAACAGGCCGATCCCGTGGCGGGCGTGGACGATGGCGTCCCCCTCCTTCAGTTGGCTGAAGGAGCTGAAGGCCGCCTTCACGTCCCGGGCGCCCGAGCGGGCCCGGAGTCTCTTCCCGAAGACCTCGTGCTCGGCCACCACGGCCAGGCCGGCGACGTCGGAGACGAAGCCCCGGGCGGGGGTGGCGGGGAGGGCGGTGGGGGCGCCCGTGGCGGAGCGCAGAGGCGAGGCCGGGTCCAGCAGCTCGGCCGGGGAGGGGCGCTCGGCGCGGACCTCGACCTCCACGTCGTAGGCCGAGAGGAGCTCGTGGACCTGCTGGGCCTGCACCCGGGAGCGGCAGGCCAGCAGGACCTTCAGCCGGTCCCCGCGCCAGGCGCCCAGCCTCCGGACCAGGGGCGCCAGCATCCCCTCGTCGCCGTCCCGCGAGGACAGGATCTCGCCGCGCAGCGCGGACAGGTCGTGGGCGCGCAGCTCCAGGGTGGGGAGGTCCGCCTCGGGGAGGGCGAGGGGGAAGGAGAGGCGGCGGTGGCGGGCGATCTCCGCCCGCAGCACGTCGGCGCCGAGGAAGAGGGTCTCGGGGGGCGGGACCAGCGCCTCCTGGGCCACGTCGTCGTCGTAGGCGGCCCGGATCCGGCCGTCGGCCCGGAGCAGCACGTCCTCGATGGCGTCGGGATGCTCGGTGACCACCAGGGCCTCGGCGCCGAGGTACTCGAAGAAGGGGGACAGGCGGTCGTGGAAGAGGGGGAGGTAGTTCTCGATCCCGGCGAAGCAGACGCCCCGCTCCACCTGCTCCTGCAGGGCGATCCGGTGGCGGGGGGCCAGGTCCCGCTCGCGGCAGAGGCGGGAGAGGGCGGCGACGGCCCGGGAGGTGGCCTCGGGGGTGAAGACCTCCTCGCGCACGGGGAGGATCACCGCCTCCTTGAGGTCCGCCCCTACGGAGCGCTGGCTGGTGGGGTCGAAGCGGCGGATGGCGTCGACGGTGTCGCCCCAGGTCTCGATGCGGAGGGGGGCGCCGTAGAGGGGGGCGTAGACGTCGAGGATGTGGCCGCGGACCGAGAAGCACCCCCGGTCCTCGGTGCGGTCGGTGGAGAGGTAGCCCCCTTCGACCAGCTTGCGGACGAAGGGGTCGCGGGGCAGCTCCTCGTCCTTGATCACCAGGTCGGTCGCGGCGCCCAGGGCTTCCCGGGGGATGACCCTCTTGAGGAGGGCGGCGGCGGGGGCGACCACCACCAGGGGCTGGGCCTCCAGGAGGGCGTGGAGGATCTCGATGCGCCGGCGGGAGATCTCGGCGTGGGGGGAGACCCCGGCGTAGGGCGAGACGTCCCAGTCGGGGTAGAGGGCGACCCGCCGGCCCCGGGCCGGGGCCTCGGCCATGGAGGTGTGGCTGCCGGGGTCCGAGAACCAGAAACGCAGGTCCCGGTAAGCCTGCTCGGCGGCCTCCTCGGTCGCGGCGATCCACAGGATCGGCCCCGGGACCGACGCCCCCAGCGCGGCGACGAGCCAGGCCGGGGCGGAGCCCGACGCGCCGGTCACCTGGACGGCGCCGGAGCTCGCCAGAAGCGGGCGGACGCGATCGGGGAAGGAGAGGGTCATCCGGGCCGGCGGCAGGGGGGCCGGCGCAAGTTAGACACGGCGGGCGGTCGTGTAAAGGACGAGTCACGCGCGAGGGGCATGCCCGTTCAGGCGGCTTGGCTCCGGCGGTCGTCGGTGGCCGCCGGCGCGGGGGCTTCCCCGGCGGGCGGAGCGGCCAGGGGCCACGTCCAGCGGTCGGACCGGATCGCCGCCCACGCGGCGGCGACGCGGGCGGAGAGCCCGTCGAGCGCGTCGTCCCCCAGGTCCAGGGAGGCGAAGAGGGGGCGGCCCTCCGGGGTCGGCCGGCCGTCCCGGTCGGCGGTCCGCGCCGAGGTGGCCGCCAGCGCACGGCCCGCCGCCCGCGCCGCACCGTGCAGGGACGCGCCCCTGGACACCCCCGCGAGGGCCGCCACCTGGAGCGCGCCGGGCGCATCGGTGAGGCGCGGGATCAGCCGGACCGCCACGGCAGGGCCGTGCACGTCCAGGAACTCCGAAGCCTGGCCGCGCCGCATCCGGGCGAAGAGCGGGTCCCGCTCGCTGCCCACCTGGAGCGCCCGGACCAGGAGCACGCGGGCCAGGCTCGTGAACAGCGCCAGCAGGAAGGCGTCCGTGGGGCTCGTCTCCCCTTCGTCCTCCGCCAGCCAACCTGCAAGGAGGGCCGCCGCGCGGGCGCGGACGACCTCGCCCTGGGCGAGGGGCCGCCAGGGCGCGTCCGGTCCTGGCTCGGACTCGGCCAGCGCCATGCCCGCCACCAGTCGCGCGAGGCTGTCGCCGTCGAGGAGGCGGATCGCCTTGCCCGGATCGGGCACCTCCGCGGGCTCCACCCCGGCGACCCGGGCCGCCACCCCCGGGAGGCGGGCGGCGATCCTCGGCCACCTCTTCAGAGCCCGCTCCAGGAGGTCCTCGTCCCTGCCCTCGGAACGCGAGAGGGCGCGGGCCTCCAGGGCGACCTCCCACTCCAGGGGGATCCGCGCGCCGACCCGGGCGGCGAGGGCTCCGAGGCGGGTGGGGAAGGTGGGATCGAGGCGCCCCGCGAGGTCTTCGCCCTCGGGAGCGTCGTGTGCCCGGCGGGACTCGATGGGGGGCGGGACCGCCGGGGAGGCCTCCGCCCCGGCGGCGGGATCCGCGGCGTGGGACCGGGACGGGGCGGACGGGTCCCGCCTCTCCCCCAGGACCAGCACCGTCGCCGCGGAGCCCCGAGCCCGCAGGGCGCGGGTCAGCGCGTCGGCGGTCGTCCCCGGGGACCCGGGCAGCACCGCCAGCGCGTAGCGTGCCAGGGCCGCGGTGCGGAGGGCGGCCGGGACGGAGTCGGCGCGGTCCACCTGGAAGCCCATGCTCTCCAGGGCGCGGGCGCCGCGGCGGGCGCGGCGGGGATCGGCCTCGATCAACAACGCCCTGCGCCGCCCCGAGGGGGGCTCTCCTCTCTCGCTCTCGGACATGACCTCGGCCCAGTCCATGGGCCCCCCGATCCCTCGGCGCCGTCCTGCTTCTCGGCCGGCGGGCCGGCGGGCTTAGCCGGAAGGGCCCGGCGGTGGCGGTGGGGACGCGCCGCCGCCTCCCTACTCCACCGTGACGCCGTCGTACACGCCTCCCGCCACCCCCGGCCCCGTGCCCCTCAGGTGCTCGTCGAGGAAGGCGGTGGTGTAGTGGCGGACGATGGGGAAGGACTCGGCCAGGGGGCGGTAGGACTCGGGGCAGTCCTCGAAGCCCGGCGGGGGAGCGGCGCCGTCGCAGCCGTCGGTGGCCAGGGCCAGGAGCTGGTCGACCAGCAGTGGGTTCACGTCGTCCCGGGGCAGGAGCCAGGTCTCCGCCAGGACGTCCAGCTCCAGGGCGCAGTAGTCGCTGAAGGCCAGGTGGCCCGCGCCGTGGACGAGGACCAGGTCGGGTTCGGGGATCTCCGCGGCGGCGCTCGCCAGGGTCTCGGGGGTGGCGAACGGGTCGCAGGTCCCCCCGAGCAGCATCGCCGGCACCGTCTCGGTCACCGCCGGGGCGGTGGCCATGCCCAGGTAGGCGGCGAAGGGGCTCTCCCCGTGCTGGCCGTACCACTCGATCACGCCTCCCCCCGCGGAGTGGCCCGAGAGGGCGAGACGCTCCGGGTCGATGGCGCCGGCGAGGAAGCCCTCGCTGGCGGCGGCGCGGATCCAGTCGACCACGAGGGGGACGTCGTCCACCGCGGGATCCTCGCCCAGCATCCCCGAGAGGTCGCAGCCGGGGAGCGCCGGCACGAACAGGCAGGGCAGCAGGTCGGTCATGGAGCGGCCCCGGTGGTCGGTGGCGACGACGACGTAGCCCCGGGAGGCGAGGTGGGCGGCGTAGTCCAGGGACTGGATGCGGACTCCCCCGAAGCCGTGGGAGAAGACCACCACGGGGTACTCCTCCCCCGGGACGGGCACCCTGAGGGGGGCGTCCCGCACCGCCCGGCTGTCCACCGGGGGGAGGCTCAGGTCCGGGATCAGCTCCAGGACCTCGGCGGGGATGAAGGGATTGAAGTCGGCGGGCCAGGGGGCGGCGGAGGCGGCGGCGTCCGGCGCCGGGTACCAGATCTCCAGGTCCAGCCCCTCCCAGGTCTCGGTGGTCACCCCCACGGGCACTCCCCCTTCGCCGGGGTCCTCCGGCAGGTCCAGGGGCTCGGGCTCCGGGGGCGCGGAGTCGTCGTCGGCGGGGGCGGAGTCGTCGTCCCCGGCGCCGCCCGCCGTGCAGGAGGCCAGCAGGGAGAGGCACGCGAGGGCGAGGGGCGTGGCGCGCATCGGGTCTCCTCCGGATCGGTTCAGGCCTCGATCTCCAGGCGCTCCCGCAGGGCGAGGAGCAGCTCCCGCAGCAGGGCGTCCCTCTCGCCGTCGTCGACCGGCCAGCGGTCCGCGGGAAGGGTCCGGCGGGCGAAGGCGTCGGCGAGGCGGGCGCGGAGCCGGTCCGCGGCGGCGGGGGGCAGGGAGGGCGCGCGGCGGTACCAGGAGCGGAGCACCTGGAGGTGCTCGGGGCCGAGGGAGGAGAGGGCGGCCCGGTTGAAGGCGAACCGGCGCTCGGAGAGGGCGGAGTGGCGCTGGCCCTCGAAGGGCTCGAAGGCGGCGTCCTCCCGGGACTCCCGCACCACCACCGTGCCCGCCAGCACGTCCCCCAGCCTCTTCTCGTCCCGGTTGAAGAACATCGCCACCAGGGCCACCAGGCCCGTGCCCGGCAGCAGGTCGGCGATCCGGCCGAGGTTCCGCAGGACCGAGGACGTGAACGTGATGGGGTAGCCGCCGTCGCGGATCACCCGCAGGCCCAGCAGGCGCTTCCCGGGGGACGCCCCGTTCCAGACCATCTCGGCGAACACGAAGTAGCCCCACTGCACCAGGAAGACCAACACCTGGTAGGCCGCCAGGATCGTGAGGAACGCCTGGGCGCCCTCCCCGTCGGGGCGGAACAGGTCCGCGAGGGAGGTCCGCGCCGCCGCCGAGTACGAGACGGACACGAACACGAGGGCCACCAGCAGGAGGATGGAGACCAGGGCGGTGACGAGGTAGTCGAGGGCAGCCGCCACGATGCGGTTGCCGAGCCCGGCCAGGGGGAAGCCGACGGCCACGTCCTCGGGGGTACCGAACTCGACCCGGCCCTCGCCGAGGGCGAGGGGGGATTGGGGAGCGGGTCTGGGGGTCTCCACGGGCCGACTGTAGGACACCCGCCGCGGGAGCGAAAGCCCGATCCGGAGTCGGAGTATGATGGGCGCGACCATGCGCGCCTCCCGCCAGGACGTCCTGCACCAGGAGCTCGACCGACTCGTCACCCGGATCCACCGGGGCGGCGCGGCGTCGCTGACCTTCGAGGAGATCGAGAGGCTCTCCGCCCTCTATCGCCTCGCCACGTGCCACCTCGCGCAGCTCCGGGCCTCGGGGTGGGACCCCCAGCGGGCCGCCCGGATCGAGGCGCTGGTGGCCCGGGCCCACGCGGCGGTGTACCAGCCCACCCGCTCCGACGAGACGCTGCTGGACTTCTACACGCGGGGGTTCCCCCGGGCGTTCCGGGAGACCGCGGGGGTCCAGGCCCTGGCGGCCGCCATCACCGTGGCGGCGGGCCTGCTGGCGTTCCTGGCGGTGCTGGGGGACCCGGAGCGGGTGTACTCCTTGGTGGGCGCCTTCTACTCACGCGAGGCGCTGCACGCCCTCGTCACCTCCGGCGAGGCCCGGGAGGCCCTGACCACGGTCGGGCGGGGCGCGGGGTTCGGCGAGAAGGCGGCGTTCGCCACGATGCTGCTCACCCACAACGCCCAGGTGGGGTTCATGGCCTTCGCCACCGGCGCCCTCGCCGGGATCCCCACCGTCCTCCTGGACGCCTACAACGGCGCCCTGCTGGGGGCGCTGGCGGGGATCTTCCACCGGGGCGGGCTCTCGGCCCCGCTCTGGGCGTGGATCCTCCCCCACGGGGTCACCGAGCTGTGGGCGGTGTTCATCTGCAGCGCCGCCGGTCTCCACCTGGGTGGGGCGGTGCTGGACCCCGGCCGCCGCACCCGGCGTCGGGCCCTGCGGGAGCGCGCACCGACGGCGGTGCGCCTCGTCCTCGGCACCCTGCCGATGTTCGTGTTCGCCGGCCTCGTGGAGAGCTACGTGAGGCAGTCGCACCTCGGGATGGCCCCCCGCTACGCCTTCGCGGGCGCCACGTTCGCCTTCTGGATCGGGTACTTCGGCTGGTGCGGCGCCGACCGGCCCCCGCGTCCCCGGCTGCGCCGTCCTCCCCCGGCCGCCGGCCTGGCCGCGGCCGCCGCCGTGATCTGCCTCCTCGCCACTCCGGCCGTCGCCCGGGCCGCCAGCCCGGTGGGCACCGCGGTCTGCGGGGACCTCCACCTCGCCACCCAGTCCGAAGCGTCCGCCCTGCCGGGGATCGCCGCGCCGTTCCTGGGGGCGGCGCGGCTCCTGGATGTCCTGGGAGTGTCACCGGAGGCCCGGGGGGGGCCCTGGCACGTCGTGGTCGCCCGGACCGGGGGAGGACTGGAGGCCTTGCCCCACCCCTACGCCCGCCCGGGCCGGCGCGGCGCGGTCACCCCGGGGCCGACGGGCATCTTCGCCCTGCTCCTGGCACGGGGAGGGGGTGGCGGCCTCCGGGATCAGGCTCGGGAGGCGGCCGCGGAGACCGTGAGGCTGGCCCTCGACCGGGCCTACGGGCCGCTTCCCCCCTGGCTGGAGACGGGCCTCGGCTCCGTCGCCGCCAGTCTGCCCCCGGAGCCGGGCGTGGCGGTCCTTCCGCCTCCACCGTTCCCGCGCCTGGCGGAGGCGGGCTCCCGGCTGCGTCCCGCGGCCTCCCTGGGAGAGACTCCGTGGGAGCCCCAGCGGGATCCCCACCGGTGGTTCACCGCCTGGGTGCTCTCCGACTGGCTGGTGCGGGACGCCGAGGCCGGGCGGCCGGCCCTCCTGGCGTGGCTCCGGGATGGAGGCGCGAGGGAGCCCCTGCTCCAGCGCCTCGCCCGGGAGCGGCCCGATCTGGACATCCGCCTGGGCGCCCATGCTCGGGAGCCGGCGCCGGCCCTGCCCCTGGGGGCGCCGCCTCCCTGCGTGGGCTCGACCCCGTCCGACGCCCGGAGGGAGGCCCGGGAGGCCCTGGCGGCCCTGTCACTGTTGAAACTGAAGCGGGACGGGAGCCTGGGGGCGAGGGAGAGGAGGCGGGTGGAGTCGGCGGCCCGGGCGGACGATGCCGGGGACGCCGCAGCCTGGGCGCTGGCTTGGACCGAGGTGCGGTCGGGGCTCTGGGAGGCCGCGGAGGCGCGGCTGCGCCCCCTGGCCGAGGGGGGGGTGCCGGAGGCGCAGTGGCTGCTGGCCCTCGCCCTTCAAGGGGGCCGGGGGGCAGCGGAGCTGGCGGCGGAGCCGACGCGGGCCGCGGAGGCGGCCCGGCACGCGCAGGCGGCGGCCGAGGCCCTCCCCTGGGCCCCCTCGGTGGTCCGGGAGGCGGCGGCGCTGTGCGCGGTGGTCTCCGCGGACGCGGGAGCCGCCCGGGCCTGCGCGGTGGTGGCGACGGCGCCGCCGAGGGCCCCGCGGTCGGAGCCGGTGGGCGCGCCCCCGGGGCTGGCGGATCGGGACCGGGCGTGGCTCGAGGCGCGCGCGCGGTGAGCCAGGCGCCCGCCGCCCGGAGGCGGGGGGCGACGTTCCCTGGGGCTCCTAGCGTCTTGCCGGAGGCAGCCCCATCCAGAAGGTGGCGGCGTGGCCTCCGGGCCGGCCCTGGAACCACACGCTCCCCCGCATCAGCTCCACGGCCCAGGCGGCGAAGGAGAGTCCGAAGCCGGCGAGGGGGAGGCGGGGATCCCCGGCGAGCAGGCGGGCGATGGCCTCCTGACGCTCCCGGGAGAGCTCGGCGCGGTTGGTGATGGCGATGGCCGCTCCGCCCCGCCGGAGGTGCAGCTCCACCGCCGTCGGCGGCTCCGCGCCCCGGGGGGCGGTCCTGTCGGCCGGGCCCAGGACGCACAGCTCCACCGGGGATCCGGCGGGAGAGTGGGACAGCGCGTTGTCCACCAGCTCCTGCAACGCCAGGCGGGCGGCGATGGGCTGGACGAAGGCGACGGGGCGCCCGCCGGCCTCCACCCGCTCGATCCGGGAGACGTCCCGGCCCGTGGCTCCCACCGCGTCCATCGTCCGGGACACCAGGTTACCCAGGGGCATGTACTCCCAGTCGTGGGCCACCGCCCCGGCGTCCTCCACCGAGAGGCGCGCGAGCAGGGTCAGGCCCACCACCTCCCGCCGGGCTCGGCGCAGCTCGATGGCCTGGGGCGCCTCGGTGTCGCCCAGGAGCAGCGTGCCCAGGGAGGACTCGACGGGACCGAGCGCCCTCTCGACGAGCTGCGACGTGCGGGCGAGGGCGGCCCTGAGCCGCGCCTTCAGGCGGGAGTTCTCGCGCCGCAGGGTCCACTGGTCCAGGTGACCCCGCAGGGTCCGCACCAGGGCGTCCGTCTTGAACGGCTTCTCCAGGTAGTCGTCGATCCCCAGGCGGACCGACTGGATGGCGCTGTGGAGACCGGCCTGGCCGGTGAGGATCACCCGCGCCGCGTCAGGGTAGATGCCGGCGGTGGCCTCCAGCAGGTCCGTCCCGCTCATGCCCGGCATCACCTCGTCGGACAGGACCAGGGCGAGCTCCCGGCTCTCCTCCCTCATGCGAAGGATGGCCTCCAGGGCGTCGCCGCCACGGGCGCACGCCACCACGTCGTAGCCGGCGAAGCCCGTGCGCAATGCGGTCTCCAGCACTTCCAGCACCAGGAGCTCGTCGTCCACGCACAGCAGGACCGGGGGGGCGAGGGAAGCGGCGGCGGGTGCCGCGAGGGAGGTCGCGCGATCTCTGGGTTCCAATTCAATCCTCCTGCGCCGGGATCACGACGGTCCAGAGCGCCGCGTCCCCCGAACGCTCCGAGCGCAACTGCCCGCCCCAGCGGGCGAGCAGGTCCACACACACCCGATGGGTCAGGCGCCGGGTCACGTCCTCGGCGTCGGATCCCGCCCCGCCTCCCGCGGGTCGCAGGATCACGTCCACCCTCGCCGCCGCCTTCCCTCCGATGGCGTCCCGTCGGGTGCGGACCTCGAGGATCGCGTGTCCCGCGGCGCAGGAGCACGCCTCCTGGATCAGGTTCGTCCACACCGCGTTCAGCTCCGCCGGGTTGGCCCGCACCCTCGGGATCGCCGACTGGAAGGCGCGCCGGACGGACAGGTGGGGCGCGAGGTCGTAGGCCATCAGCGAGAGGGTCAGCTCCAGCCCCTCGTGGATGTCGAGGCCCGGCACGGGCCCCACCCCCAACGAGAAGCTGCGGAGCTGCTCGACGGCGACGCGCATCGCGTCGACGACCTCGGCGAGGCGCTCCCCCGCCGCCCGGGCGGAGGCCCCCAGCAGGAGCAACGTCAGGCTGTCCCGTCCGGCGGCCCGGTAGGTGGCCACGCGGTCCCGCAGCGCGTCGTCGATGCGCGCCGCCGCCAGCTCCCGCGCCAGGGCCACGTCGTCGTCCCCTTCCGCCCCCTCGCCCTCGAGCCGGTGGCTTGACCAGGCGGCGAGCCAGCGCCTCGCCTCGGCGCCGCGGCGACCCGCCTCCTCGGGCCGGTAGGGGGCGACCTCGGCTTCCAGGACCTCGGCGAGCAATCGCACGTAGTCCTCGACGCGCCCGCGCCCCAGCTCCGCCACGGTCCCTTCGACCAACGGTCCGAGGCGCCGAAGCTGCGCGGTGAGGGAGGCCGAAGACGCGGCCACCACGCTCACCCGCCCACGGAGTTCGTGGCTCATGCGGTCGGACAGCCGGGCGAGGGAGGCGATCTCCCGCAGCGCCAGCAGCTCGGTCTCCGCCGTCTCCAGGGCCCGCTCGTTGGCCTCCAGGCGGAGCGAGTGCTCCCTCGTCATCTCCCCGATCCGGCTCTCGGTCTCGCGGGCGGTGAGCAGGTTCCGGATCCGTGTCCGGAGCAGGACGGGGGGATCGTCGTCCCAGACGACATCGTCGACCAGGGCCTCCAACAGGTCGACGCAGGTCTTCGGCTCGGCGCGCCGGGCCACCCCGATCACCGCCATCCACCGGAGCCACGGCTCGCGGCGCAGAGAGCGGGCGACGGCCGCGCCGTCCGCGCCGTCGGGTCCCTGCCAGACCACCGCCGCGGCGTGCCGCGAGGCGTCCAGCCTGGCCAGCCCATCGCCCTCCAGGGCGTCCACAAGGCCCTCCTCCCCCAGGGCCTCCGCCAGCCACGGAATGGCCTCGGGAGGCGCCCCCACGGTGGCGATCCGCGGCAGGGCGGGGGGTTCCCAGGGATCCTCGATCGAAGGCAGCACGCCTCATCCTCCCGGAACGGGGCCGGGCCGCGTCAGGCCCGTTGGCCGTCCACTCGGCCGGAATACAGGTTGAGGCGGGTGGGCGACAGGAACCCCACCAGCGTCATGCGCGCCTCGCGGGCGAGGTCCACCGCGAGGGACGAGGGCGCCGACAGCGCGGCCACCGCCCCGATCCCCGCCACCCACGCCTTCTGGACGACCTCGAAGCTCGCCCTCCCGCTCACCAGCAGCAGGGCGTCCCGGAGGTCGAACCCCCCGGCGGTCCCTGCTTCCACCCCCCGCGTCCCCCGGCCCGGGGGGCCGAGGGAGGCGCCGACCACTTTGTCGCAGGCGTTGTGGCGACCGATGTCCTCCCGAAGGAGAACGGGGCTCGCGCCGCCTTTTAAAAAGATTCCTGCGGCGTGGAGGCCGCCGGTGCGGTGGAAGTGCCTCTGCTCCGACAGGAGGGCGCCGGGCAGCGTGCGGAGCCAGGCCGAGGCGAGATCGGGGGGAGAGGCGAAGGGCTCGGCCACGAGGTGTACCGCCGCCAGGGTGGTCTTGCCGCAGAGCCCGCAGGACGACGAGGCGAGGATCGCCCGTCGGGCCCGCTCCAGGGCCTCGAGGCCCCCCGGCTCGGCCTGGACGTCGATGTCGTTGGGATCGGTGGAGCCGTCCTCCCGGCGGCGGTGCAGGACCGCCCGGATCGCCCCCGCCTCGCGGACGAGCTGCTCGGTGACCGCGAAGCCGGTGGCGAGGTCGGCGTCGTCGCCTGGGGTGCGCATGAGCACCGCTACGGGCTCGCCGTTGAGCCGGATCTGGAGGGGCTCCTCTGCGGCGACGTGGTCCTCGCGCCCCTGGGCGCCCGCGTCGGCGAACCGCAGCACCCGTCGGGCGGCGACTCCCACGTCGTCGTCTCTCACCCGGGGGCTCATCGGGGACCGTCCTCCTCCTCCTCGCCCGTCTCCACGAGGGCGTGGACCACCCGGAGCAGCGCTCCGTCTCCTGAGGCGTCCTTGGGGAGCAGCGCGGCCACCCTGCGCTCCAGGCCGCGGCGCTCCAACATGTTCAGCCGATCGAGATCCGCCAGGGCCACCGCGGGGGGCCGCTGGCCGGGGGGCAGGGAGCCCAGGGCGTCCAGGACCGCGAAGCCCTCGGATCCCAGGGAGTCCACGTCCACGACCACCAGCACGAACTTCCGTCTCCGGAGCCGATGCACGGCCGCCTTGCCGGTCTCCGCGGAGACGACGCTCATGCCGTCTGCCCGCAGGCGGTCCGCCACCCGCGACGCGTCCTCGCCCCGGGCCGCGGCCCACAGCAGGCGCCGAAGGGGCCGGCCGGCCCGGTCCGTCACCACCGCCGCCACCTCCTCCGCCCCCGCGGGACGCCGCAGGCAGGCGTCGGGGGCCCCCGGGCCCTCCCGGGGGGCCTCCCCCGGCGGGAGGAGGGCCACGACGGGCACGTGGGCCGTCAGCGGATCGGCCCGCAGGCTGGCCACCAGTTCGGCGGCGGGCAGGTCGTCCGCCCCCAGCGCCGCCAGCACCACGGCGGTGGGCAGCCGCTCCCGTGCCCTCGCCAGGGCCTCTCGCCCCGTACCGGCGCGTTCGGAGGCGAAGCCCTCATCCGCCAGGGCCGCCGCCAGCGCGGAGCGCTCGGCGGGATCGGGGGAGATCACCAGCACCGTGGGGGGGCGGCCCGGGGAGGCGGCGGGGGGGGCCGGATCCGCCTCCCCCGGATCCGGCGCTCCGCCGACGGGCAGGCGGAGGGTGAAGCGGCTGCCCTCACCGACGCGGCTCGCGGCGGTCAGTTCGCCCCCCATGCGCTCGGCGAGCTGGCGGGCGATGGCGAGCCCGAGGCCCGCGCCCCCCGTCCGTCGGGTCGACGACCCGTCCACCTGGTAGAAGGGGTCGAAGATCGACGACAGCTCGCCCGCCGGGATCCCGGTGCCGGTGTCGCTCACGACCGTCGAGAACCGGCCGTCGGCGCCGGTGTGGAAGGCGATCTCCACCCCGCCGCGCTCGACGTGGCGGACGGCGTTGGAGATGAGGTTGAGCAGGATCTGCCGGTAGCGGCCCCGGTCGCCCCGGACCGGGCCCGGACCTCCCCCCGGGGCGACCTCCACCCGCACCGCCGCCCGACCGGCCACCAGGATGCGGCCCGTCGCCGCCACCTCCTCGGCGATGGCGGCGGGGTCGAAGCCCTCCTCCTCCAGCGCCATCCTGCCCGCCTCCATGCGCGACAGGTCCAGCAGGTCGTTGATGAGCCGGAGCAGGTCCCCGCCGCGGCCCACGATGCCGTCGACGGCCTGGGCCTGGGCGGACTCCAGTTGACCGTAGATCCCTCCCCGGAGCAGCTCGGCGAAGCCGATCACGGCGTGGAGGGGGGTGCGGAGCTCGTGGCTGACGGTGGCCACGAACTCCGATTTCAGCCGGTGGAGCCGATGGGCCTCGTCGCTGCGGGCCTCCAGCAGGGCGTTCTTCTCGGCCAGGGACTGCAACGCGCGGCGCAGGAGCTCCTGCTGGGCCTTCAGCGCGGTGACGTCCACCGCCTGGACGCGCGCCGCGCCGCGCCGGCCCCTGGCCTCGGGCTCCGGGGCGGCGGGGGCGGCGTCGAGGATGGCCTGGAGCGGGCGGCCCGACGCCCCCCTCAGGCACACCTCGAGCCCCACCACGGGACGCCCGGCGGCGAGGGTCTCCGCCGCCTCCTCCAAGGCCTGTCGGGACTCCGGGGCCGCCAGGTCGGCGAAGGGGCGCCCGGTCCAACTCCCCCGGGCGAGCCCCAGGGCCAGGGCGGCGGCCTGGTTGCACCCCACGATCCGCCCCGCCCCGTCCAGGGTCAGGTAGATGTGGGGCGCGTTGTCGTAGAGGTCCTGGAAGGCGGCCTTCGCCCGCTGGAGCTCGGCGTTCCGCTCCAGCAGCTCGGCGGTCCGGGCGGAGATGGCGAGGCCGACGTCGGAGACCATGTTGCGGTGGCGGCGGTCGAGCTGTTCGACCTGGGTGCGGTCCTCGCCGTGGACCCACCACTCGCCGCCCCCCGCGGGCACGGCGCACACCCGGAGCTGCACCACGTCCCCGAGGGGCCGGCGCAGCGAGACGGTACCCTCCCACGGCCGGCCCGCGGCGGCGGCGGCGGCGGCGTCCTGGACCAGGGCGGCGTTCACGTCCAGGGAGTCCGCGGTCTCGCGGTCCAGGCGGCCCGGGGCGGGCTCGGGCTGGAACACCCGGCGGAACGCGTCGTTGGCGGCGATCACGGCGCCGTCCCGGCGGACCACGACGATGGGGCCGGAGGCCGCCAGGGCCGCCTGGCGGGACCTCTTCAGCCTCGCCCGGCTCCAGGCCAGCGCCCCGCCCGCCACCGCGGCGAGGCACCAGCCCACCCCGCCGATCCATGGCAGCGCGTCCATCGGCCGCTCACTCCCTCCCGCCGGCCCCGGGATCCGAGGCCGGCGCTGGCGGGCTCAGCGTCGGGCGTACTCCAAGAGGCCCACCCGCTCCAGGGTCCAGATGAGGCGCACCAGGTCGGGGCTCCGCTCCCCCATGGCGTTGTACAGGGACTCGACGGTGCGGCGGTCCCGCATCAGCCGCGGCAGCCCGTCGAGGGGGGGCGTCAGCCGGAGGCGCGCCACCATCGACTCGAACTGGGGCCTCCCCACCGGCACCCACCCGACCCACCGGGAGACGTCGTCGGCGACGGCGTTGAAGTCGAAGGCCCGCGTGCCGGCCTCGTAGAGGGCCCGCAGCAGGTCGGCCTCGCGGGCATCGGCGGCGCTGGCGGCGACGGGCGACGGGAGGAAGACCACCCGGGACCGGGACCCGCCCAGCAGCCCGCCCAGGATGCGCTCCACCGCCACTTCCCTCTCGAAGGCGGGCAGGACCCGCAGGCGCTCCCAGGTCAGGTGCGGCTCCTCGGTCCAGGCCCGCGCCACGGCGCCCTCCCTCAGCGACAGGTGGACGACGTCGTCCCTGCCGGGCTCGACGGTCGCCTGCCCGGAGCACCCGCCCACCGCGAGCCCGCCCAGCAGCCGCAGGGTGTCCGTCCGGTCCACCTCCAGGTCGATCTCCCCCCCCGCGGCCAGGGCATCGGCCACCGGGTCCTCCCCGACCTCGTCCGTCGGCCCCGGACCGGGCGGCGCCAGGCCGGAGTAGGAGACGGGCTCGACCGCGGAGTCGTCGGCGGGATCGGCCTTGGCCGGGGGCGGCGGGGACGGCCCCCGGTCCAGGAAGGAATCCAGGCGATCGGCCAGGACGAAGAGGCTGAAGGGCTTGGCGAGGAAGTCCCGCACGCCCAGCCGCTGAAGCTCCCGCTCGAAGACGCGGGCGTCCTGGTAGACCGCGCTGATCGCCACGACAGGGATCCCCGCTCCACCGGGCAGCCGCCGGATCCGCTCCAGCACCTGGACCCCGTTCATGTAGGGCAGCATCAGGTCGAGAACGATGGCCTGGGGCCGCGTCTGGAGGAAGAGCTGCACCGCCTCCGGGCCCTGGTAGGCGGGGCGGGGATCGAGGCCGCGGTACCGCAGGAGGTCGCAGAGCTGGGCGGAGATCTCCACGTCGTCCTCCACCACGAGGACGACGGGAAGGTCGGCGCCCGCGGCGAGGCCGCCTCCGGCTCCGGGCCGGCGCGGGCGGGAACGCGAGGACCCGTCGGATGCGAGGCGCATGACCAGGGCGCACCACCCTTCGCGCCCGGGGGGATCCCCGCGCTCCGTCTGGGACGGACCGGGGCTCGGGGCGGGCCGCTCGGTAGGATTGTAGAGGCGGATCGCCCTCTTTCACAACCCGTCTCGCTCCGAGGCGCCCTCCTCCGTGGCCCGAGAGCCACGGGGATGCAGATCGCTCAGGGCCGCGGGCGACCCGCACCGGCGAGGGGGAGCGGGGCGCCTTCCCGGACCACCGCGCCCCGCCGCCGCGCCTCGCGCATCAGGGCGAGGTTCCAGGCGTGGCCCGAGCGCGACGCCACCAGGCGCCCCCGGAGCCGTCCCCCCAGGAGGGCCAGGTCGCCCAGGGCGTCCAGGGTCTTGTGGCGGGCCGGCTCGTCGGGCCAGCGGAGCCCCTCGGGGTTGACCACCCCCTCGTCCCCGAAGACCACGGCGTTCCTGAGCGAACCCCCCAGGGCGAGGCCCCGGGCGCGCATCGCCTCCACCTCCCGGAGCAGGCCGAAGGTGCGGGCACCGGCGAGGGCCCCCAGGAAGTCGGTGTCCCCCTCGACGAAGCGGTACCGTCCCGAGGCCAGGGCGGGGTGGTCGAAGGCGATCTCGCACTCCACCGAGAAGCCGGGATCGGGCAGGAGGGAGGCCCGGCGGCCGGTCCTGGCGTCGTGGAGCGAGACCTCCGAGAGCACCACCACCCGCCTCCGCCGCACGCCCTGGCGGGCGATCCCGCCCCCCAGGAGCCCGGCGGCGAACTCCGCCGCCGACCCGTCCAGCACCGGCAGCTCCCCACCGTCGACGTGGACCTCGGCGTTGTCGATGCCCAGGCCCACGCAGGCGGCGATGAGGTGCTCGACGGTGGCCACCTCCGGCCCTCCCGGCCGGCCGAGGGTGGTGGCGAGGTCGGTGGCCACCACGGCGTCGAGGTCCGCGGGGATGGGCTCGCTGCCGGGGAGGTCGGCGCGGTGGAACCACAGCCCGTGGTCCGGCGGCGCGGGGCGGACCTCGGCCCGGGTCTGGCGCCCGCTGTGGAGGCCGACACCTCCGAACGCGACCGTGCGCGCCACGGTGTGCTGTTCGCCCATGGATCCCCAGGCCGCCGGCGACGCCGCCCGGATCCCGCTCCGCCGACGCCGAAGGATAGCCGAGGGGCGGGCCGGCGCCAACGTCCGCGGCGGTGGAGGGGGCGCCGGAGGGGCTGCGGCTCCCCCCCGCCCCACCCGTCCCCCGCCTCGGTCCACGTTCCTCGGGACCGCCCTTGACCGCCGCGGCGGGGGGTGTCAAGACTCACAGTCCCGCCGTGGGCCGCCGGCCGTGCCGGCCCGCGTCCGAGCCCCCGCCCCGGAGCCGTCCATGCCCTCGCCGAGCTTCCCCCAGCCCCCGCCGTCGGTCCCGCCCACGTCCCTCGCGGAGTGCGACGCCGCCATCGACCGCCTGGACGCCGCCAAGGGGCGCTGGGTCGCCACGGGGATCCCGGAGCGGATCGCCCTGCTCCGCCGCGCCATCGAGGACCTGAAGGCGTCGGCGGACGGATGGGTCGCCGACGCGGCCCGCGCCAAGGGCCACGCCCCCGGCTCCGCCGGAGCGGGTGAGGAGTGGCTGGGCGGGCCCATGACGACCATGCGGAACCTGCGGATGCTCATCGAGACCCTGGAGGCGGGGGGGCAGCCCAGGATCCCCGAGCTGATCCGGCGGCCCGACGGGCAGTGGGTGGCGCGGGTCTTCCCGGCCAGCCTCATCGACAAGCTCCTCTTCACCGGCTTCACCGCCGAGGTGTGGATCGAGCCGGGGAAGGAGCCGACCCAGGGGCGGCTCTACCGCGACAAGGCCGCGGGACGTCTCGGTCCCGGCGGGGTGGCGTGCGTGCTGGGGGCGGGCAACCAGGCGTCCATCGGCCCCATGGACCTGCTCTACAAGCTCTTCGTGGACGACGAGGTGGTGGTCCTCAAGATGAACCCGGTCAACGAGTGGCTGGGCCCCCACGTGGAGCGAGCCTTCCGGGCGTTCGTGGAGAAGGACTGGCTCCGGGTGGTCTACGGCGGCGCCGAGGTGGGGGCGTACCTGTGCGCCCACCCGAAGGTGACGTCGATCCACGTCACCGGCTCCGAGCGCACCCACGACGCCATCGTGTGGGGGGCGGACCCCGAGGAGCAGGCGCGCCGCAAGGCCACCGGCGAGCGCAAGATCGACAAGCCCATCACCAGCGAGCTGGGGGCGGTCACGCCGCTGCTGGTGGTGCCCGGTCCCTGGACCGACGCCGAGATCGACTTCCAGGCCCGCCACACCGCCGGCATGGTGGCCCACAACGCCAGCTTCAACTGCAACGCCGCGAAGGTGCTGGTCCTCCCCCGGGGCTGGGACCGGCGCGACGCCTTCCTGTCGCGGGTCCGGGAGGCGCTGCGGGCGGCGCCCCCCCGCAAGGCGTACTACCCCGGCGCCCAGCAGCGGTACGACGGCTTCCTGTCGCGCTACCCCAAGGCGGAGCCCCTTGGCGAGCGCTCCGCCGACGTGATCCCGTGGACGCTGATCCCGGGCGTCTCCACCGACCAGGGGGAGTACGCCCTGACCCACGAGGCGTTCTGCGGCGTCCTGGCCGTGGTGGACGTCGATGGCGCCGACGCCGAGACCTACCTCTCGGGCGCCGTCCCCTTCGCCAACGACCGGTGCTGGGGCACCCTCTCGTGCATGATGCTGGTCCACCCCCAGACCGAGCGGGAGCACCGCTCCGCCGTGGACGCGGCCATCGCCGGCCTCCGCTACGGGGGGATCGGCGTGAACGTGTGGGCGGGGGTGGTGTACGGCCTGGTGGCGACGACGTGGGGGGCCTTCCCCGGCCACCCCCTGGAGGACATCCAGTCCGGCCGGGGGGTGGTCCACAACACCTACCTGCTGGACCATCCCCAGAAGTCGGTGGTGCGGGCGCCCTTCGTCATCAAGCCGACGCCGGTGTGGTTCCCCGACCACCGCAACCTCCCCGAGCTGGGCCGCCGCCTGACGATGTTCGAGGCGGCGCCCTCCCTCTGGCGCCTCCCGCCGGTGGCCGTCGCCGGGCTGAAGGGCTGAGGCCGGCGTGGGCCGCTTCGACGGCAAGGTCGTCTGGATCACCGGGGCCACGGCGGGGATCGGCCGCGAGTGCGCCCTGGAGTTCGCCCGGGAGGGGGCGTCGGTGGCGGTGTCCGGCCGCCGCGCGGACCGGCTCCAGGAGGTGGTGGCCCGGATCGGGGACCTGGGGGGGCGCGGCCTCGCCGTGCCCTGCGACGTCACCCGGGAGGACGAGGTCCAGGGGGCGGTGCGGGCGGTGGTGGAGGCGTTCGACCGCCTGGACGTGGCCCTCGCCAACGCCGGCTTCGCGGTGTCGGGGCGGATCGAGGACCTGGGCTTCGAGGACTGGCGGCGGCAGTTCGACACCAACGTCTTCGGCCTCGCGGTGACGGCCCGCCACGCCCTGCCGGAGCTCCGGAAGACCCGGGGGCGCCTGGCCCTGGTGGGCTCGGTGGCGGCCTTCGTCGCCGCCCCGAAGGTGGGGGCCTACAACGCCTCCAAGGCGGCGGTGCGCTCCATCGGCTACACGCTGGCGACGGAGTTGAAGGGCTCGGGGGTGACCTGCACCGCCATCCACCCCGGCTTCGTCGCGAGCGAGATCGCCCAGGTGGACAACCAGGGCGTGTACCGGGCGGACTGGGAGGACCGCCGCCCCCACCGCCTGATGTGGCCCACCGACCGGGCGGCCCGGGTGATGGTCCGCGCCGTCCACGCCCGCAAGCGGGACTTCGTCTTCACCGGCCACGGCCACGTCGCCGCCTTCCTGGGCCAGCACTTCCCGGGGCTGGCGGCGAAGCTGGTGGGGTGAGGGGGCGCGGCGCGCTGCAGCAGGGTAGACCGGGGTGCGTCGGGCCGGGTCCGAGACCTCCACCGGGAACGAATCGACCCCCGCCGCGCGCACGTCGCGTGCAAGGTCGGTCGCCCGCCGCCCGGGGGTGCACCCATGCCCGACCTTCGCGGAATCCCCACTGCTCGCCCACTTCGATGGGCCTTTTCGCTCGTGCTGCTCCTCGGGGCCGCCTGCCATCGAGATCCGGACCCGCCCACACCTCTCGGCGACGTGGGAGGTGGCGACTCCAGCGACGCGCCCCTCGGGGGGGACGGGGTGACCGAGGGGTGGGCGGGCGCGGCGATGGACCCGGAAACCGGAGTCGTCTGGACGCTTCAGGTGGAGGATGCGGACGACTCCGAACACTTTGACGACGGCCTGAAGACGCTCCACGCCATCTCCCTCGGCGGCTCGGAGTCCACCTGGATCGCGTCGATGCTGGGCAGCGAGGACGAGGGGCTCCTCTTCCTGGGGGACCGCGTCGTCTTGCTCTCGGAGTACTGCGACGGCGAGACCCTGACTGCCTTCGACTCCCTGAGCATGGAGTTCCTGCGCTCCGTGGAACTTCCGTATCACTGGGACCGGGTCCTTCTCTCGCCGAGTGGGCGCTTCCTGGCGGCGGTGGACCAGGGGCCCCGCGACCGGGCGTGCGAGGACGATCCCGACTGGGACGACGAGGATGGCCCCTGGGAATACCCGCTGCAGGTGGTGGACCTCGAGACCTTCGAAACCCTGGAGGTGCCCTACTCCGGGGAGTACGTCGATGCGGTGTGGGCACACGGACGCGACGAGCTGATCACCGCTTCGGGTCCCGTGGACGGGCCGACGCCCTTCGTGTGGGTCAGGCGCCTCGAGGTGTCGCCCGGACGGGATGTCGGGGGGCCCTTCGAGGCCGCCGAGACTCGCGTCGTCCCCGTGGCGGGCTGGAGCCTGTGGGGCGCTGGCTTCGGCGCGGGGACCGGGCCGTCCTTCGCCGTCTCGCCCGACGATCGTTTCGCCATCGTAGCCCTGAAGGACCAGGCCGACCCCACCCGGTTCGAAGACACGCGGTTCGCCGTCCTGGACACCGCGTCGGGTCCCCTGTACCGAGTGGAACACCGACATGGACCCGTGCTCTTCGCCGAGGGGGGCAACACCCTGGTGGCGATCGCGGTCGACGGAGGTGGCTCCACGGTGCAGCTCATCGACTCCGCGACGGGCGCGCGGCGGGAGTTGCGCATCGAGGCCGCCCATCCCTCCGCTGTCCTTTTCGATGCCGGGATCGTCGGTGACGGGGCTGCGGTGCTCGCCGGATGGCGGTTCGGTGGGGGCTACGTACTCGTGGACGTGGCGACTGGGGAACCGCGGATCGTCGACGGGGACGTGGAGATCGATCCCAGGTCCGCCGTCGACGATCCCGGCACCGGCTTCACCTGGCTCCACGGCCCCGTGCGTCTGGACGTGGTGGCGGGTACCCTGGAGACGTTCCCTGGAGCCCCCGTCGGCTCGGAACTGCTTGGCCGCTTCGACGCGCTCGGCGTGCCGGTGTACCGGAGCGTGTCCGGTTCGCAGCAAACGCTGCTCTATCTCGATCCGCTCACCGGCGACGTCGCATGGCAGGCCACCCTCCATGCGTGGTGAAGCCAATCGCCGGCGGCAGCCTTTCGGACTCGGGTTTCGCACTTCCAGGCCGTCGCGAGGTCCAGGACGGGCCGAGCCCCGGCAAGGAGCAGGGCCGGATTTCGCGGGAGGTGTGGTGGACCCACATCGACCAAGAAATCCGGCACCGCGACGCCGCCGCGGCCGGCCAGGACGGACCGCAGCAGGCCAGGAAGGCGAAACACGAGTCTGAGCTTCTCCGCCCCCCAACCGTCGATCTTCGGGGCGGCGCCGGGGAGCATGGCGGGCCGCTCAGCCCCGTCCCGAGGCGATCCTCCCATGTCCCCAGGCCGATCCTCCTTCCGTCCCCGGTCCCTGTCCGTCGCCGGCCTGCTGGTGTGCGCCGGCTTGATCTGGGCGGCCGCGAGGCCCGGGGGGCTGCTGGGGTGGGGGGTCGTCACCGTCGCCTTCGTCGGGGACACGGCGCTCCACCTCACCGGCCCCAAGGAGCCCCCCAACCCGGTGGACCTGCGGGCCTCCTTCGAGCACCTGCGGCGGGAGACCGGGGGCGCCGACTTCCTGGTGGGGAACCTGGAGGGGCCCATCGTCGGGCCCGGCCGCGCGCCCGCGCGCAACCCCAACCTGCCCCACCAGCCCGAGGGGGCCGCCGCGGCCCTCGCCCAGGAGGGGTTCCATGCCCTCTCCCTGGCCAACAACCACGCCATGGACTATGGCCTCGAAGGCTTGCTGGAGACCCGGGAGCGCCTGGAGCGGGCGGGGATCCGCGCCTTCGGGGCCGGGAGGGACGCGGCCGAGGCGCGGGAGCCCCTGATCCTGGAGCGCAACGGCGTGCGGATCGGCGTCCTCGCCTACCGCGAGAAGACCGACAAGGGGAGGGTCTACGCCGGCAAGGAAAGAGGGGGCGTCGCGGCCCTGACCGAGGGGGCCGTGGCCCGGGACGTGAGGGCCCTGAAGAGGCGGGTGGACTTCGTGGTGGTCTACCCCCACTGGGGAGGGACCAACCGCCCCAAGGTGACCCCCGAGCAGAGGGCCCTCGCCACGGCCATGGCCGAGGCCGGCGCCGACCTGGTGATCGGCCACCACCCCCACGTCTCCCAGGCGGTGGAGGCGATCGGCTCCACCCCCGTGCTCTACTCCATCGGCAACCACGTCTTCCACGGGGTGCGGGTGGGGGACCGCTTCGACCTCACCGAGTGGCAGCACGGGCTGGTGGCGACGGTGGAGTTCACCCGGGGGCGCCCGCCGCGGATCGCGCTGGCCTCGTACTTCAACAACAACCCCCTCACCGGCTACGTGCCCCGGCCCAGCGAGGCCGACGCGGCGGAGCGGCTGTTCGGCAGGATCCTCGCCCGCTGGCCGGGGGAGTGGACACGGGACGGGCACCGGGTGGTGCTGGAGGCGGGCTGAGGCTCAGTCCCCCGTCGGCACCACCCCCGGAGGGAGCTCGAAGTCCACCGGGGTCCCCGGCCTCACCCCGTGCTCCGCCATCCACCCCCGGTTCGTCTCCAGCGCGTACATCGCCGGTGCCCCCGAGGGGTGGGAGTCGTCGGTCAGGGGGCGCATGGAGTCCACCCCCACCACCCGCCGCCCGGCGTCCACGTAGGCGATGTCCAGGGGGATCAGGGTGTTGCGCATCCAGAAGGAGAGGGGGCGCTCCCCGGGGTAGACGAAGAGCATCCCCCCGTCCCGGGGCAGGTGGTCGCGGTACATCAGGCCCCGCGCCCGCTGGGCGGCGGTGGAGGCGACCTCGGCCCGGACGGTCCCCGTGCCGGCCCGCACCTCCACCACCGGCAGGCCCGAGGCCGCGCCGCCGCCCGCCGGCCCCGACGCCGCCCACGCCCCCAGGCCCGCGAGCCCGGCCGCCCCCAGCAGCGCCGCGGCGCGCCGCGCCCCGGCCCTCACTCGAACAGCTCCCCCTGGGGCCCGGCCGCCCCCGCCGCGCCCTCCGGCGGCGCCAGGCCCAGGTGGTGGTAGGCGAGGCCGCTGGCGACGCGACCGGTCCGAGTGCGCTGGAGGTAGCCCTGCTGGACCAGGTAGGGCTCGTACACCTCCTCCACCGTGTCCCTCTCCTCGCCGATGGCGGCGGAGATCGTCTCCACCCCCACGGGGCCGCCGCCGAACTTCTCGATGATCGTCGCCAGGATCCGGCGGTCCATCTTGTCCAGGCCCTTCTCGTCCACGTCCAGGGCCAGGAGGGAGCGGTCGGCGATGGCCCGGTCGATGGTGCCGTCCCCCTGGACCTGGGCGAAGTCCCGGACCCGCCGCAGCAGGCGGTTGGCGATCCGGGGCGTCCCCCGGCTCCGCACCGCCAGCTCCCTCGCCCCGTCGGTGGTGATGGGGATCTCCATGATCCGCGCCGACCGGTGGAGGATCTTCTCGAGCTCGTCCACGGTGTAGAAGTCCAGCACCAGGTGGATCCCGAACCGGGCCCGGAGGGGAGCCGTCAGCAGGCCCGAGCGGGTGGTCGCACCGATCAGGGTGAAGCGGGGCAGGCTGAACTTCACCGAGCGGGCGTTCGGCCCCTGGCCGAGCATGATGTCGATCTGGAAGTCCTCCATCGCCGAGTAGAGGACCTCCTCCACCGCCCGGTTGAGGCGGTGGATCTCGTCGATGAAGAGGACGTCCCCCTCCTCCAGGTTGGTCAGCAGGGCCGCCAGGTCGCCGCCCCGCTCGATGATGGGGCCCGAGGTCGACTTGATGCTGACCCCCATCTCCTGGGCGATCACGTAGGCCAGGGTCGTCTTGCCCAGGCCCGGGGGCCCTGAGAAGAGCACGTGGTCCAGGGGCTCCCGCCGCCCCACGGCGGCGGCGATGAACACCTTCAGGTTCGCCTTGGAGGACTCCTGGCCGGTGTACTCGTCGAGGGTCCGGGGGCGCACGCCGGCCTCGACGGGGGCGTCCTCGGTGGCGGCGAGGGGGCTGACGGAGCGGTCTTCGGGGTCCATGGGGGATCACTCGGGACCGGGCGGGATCACTTCGGCCCCAACTCCTTGAGCGCCCGGCGGAGCAGGCTCTCCACGGTGTCCTCGGGTGCGACGCGGATACCCCTCAGAATACGTTCGATCTCCGCCTTCCGGTAGCCCAGGGACTGGAGGGCCAGCCCCAGATCCGCCAGGATCCCGCCCGGCGCCTCGCCTCCGTCCACGGGAGCGGCCCCCACCGGAACCGGCTCCGCCCCCACGGGCTCCAGGGCCCGGGGGAGCTTGTCCCTCAGCTCCAGGACCAGCCGCTCCGCGGTCTTCTTGCCGATCCCCGGCACCTGCGTCAGCCGGCGCACGTCCGCCCCCGCCAGGGCCTGGGAGAGGCCGCGGGGGGTGAAGGAGCCCAGGATCGCCAGGGCCAGGCGCGGCCCGACCCCGTTGACCTCGATCAGGATCCGGAAGGCGACCCGCTCGTCGGCGTCGTGGAAGCCGAAGAGGGTGATGGCGTCCTCCCGGACCTGTGTGTGGACCCACAGGGTCGCCTCCTTCCCCGCCCCGGGGAGGGCCCCCAGGGTGGTCAGGGACACCCCCACCTCGTAGCCCACCCCGCCGACGTCCACCAGGACGCCGTCCTCGGTGCGGGCGCGCACGATCCCCCGGAGCCATCCGATCACCGCGTCCTCCGGGGAGGGGCCGACGCCGCCTCGGCGATGGCCTGGCGGCGGCGGAAGGCCGCGGTGTTCAGGTGGCAGATCGCCAGGGCCAGGGCGTCGGTGGTGTCGAAGCGGCCCTCGAAGCGCAGGCCCAGCAGCGCCGCCACCATCTGCTGCACCTGGGCCTTCTCGGCCCCGCCGTGGCCGACCACCGCCTTCTTGACCTCGCTGGGCGCGTACTCGTGGACGGCGAGGCCGCCCCGGGCGGACGCCAGAAGGGCGACCCCCCGGGCCTGGCCCAGCTTGAGGGCCGACACCACGTTGCGGGAGTGGTAGAGGGTCTCGATGGCCGCCTCCCGGGGCTCGGCCCGGGCGATGACGAGGGAGAGCCCCTGGAAGATCTGGTCCAGGCGCTCGCCCATGGGCTTGCGGGTCTCGGTGCGGAGGACCCCGCTCTCCACGTGGACCAGCGCCGATCCGTGCATCGCCACCACCCCGTAGCCGGTGGCGACGCTGCCCGGATCGATGCCGAGCACGACGAGGGGGGGACGGCTCACTCGCCCGCGAGGCGCGCCATCTCCTCGTCCGAGAGCTCGAAGTTGGCGAAGACGTTCTGCACGTCGTCGTTGTCCTCCAGGGTCTCGATGAGGCGAAGCAGCGTCTGGGCGGTCTGGCCCTCGACGGGGATCGTGGACTGGGGGATCCAGGTGGGGCCGTACTCCCGCACCGCGTAGCCGGCGCCCTCGATCCCCTCCCGCACCGCCTCCAGGTCCGCCACGCCGGCGAGGACCTGGAACTCCCCGTCGTTGTCCACGACGTCCTCGGCCCCGGCGTCCAGGGCCGCCATCATCAGGGAGTCCTCGTCGACCCCGTCGGCCGCGATCAGGATCTGGCCCTTGCGGGCGAACATGTGGGCGGCGCAGCCGGTGGCGCCCAGGTTTCCCCCCCGCTTGGTCATGACGCTGCGGACCTCGGGGGCGGTGCGGTTGCGGTTGTCCGTCGTCACCTCGATGAGCAGGGCGACGCCGCCGGGGCCGAAGCCCTCGTACAGGATCTCCTCGTAGGCCTCGCCCTCCAGCTCGCCCGTGCCCTTCTTGATCGCCCGGTCCACGGTGTCCTTGGGCAGGTTGTTGGCGCGGGCGTTGAGCAGGGCTGCCCGGAGGCGGGGGTTGCCGTTGGGATCCCCGCCCCCCATGCGGGCGGCGATGGTGATCTCCTTGATGACCTTGGTGAACACCTTCCCGCGCTTGGCGTCGGCGGCGCCCTTCTTGCGCTTGATGGTGGACCATCGGGAATGGCCGGACATCGGCGGGAACCTCCGGGATCGACGGGACCTGGGGGAGCGGGAGGGGAGGGACCGGTCAGGGTAAGAACGGGGCGTCCCCGGGGCAAAGCGGGCGGGGATTCTGGCACGAAGGGCGGGGGCGGGCAAGGCCGGCGCGGCCGTCCGGGGCGGCGGGCCCGCCGGACCTCCGGCGCTGCCGGGGGGGCTCAAGGGCGTGTCAGTCTGCTACGATGAGCACGTGTCAGGCCCCACGGGCCGCGGCGGGAGAGACGATGAGCGACGGTTCGCAGGACGGCGGGGGCCCCGAGGAGACCCGGCGGGCCTCCCGCCGGATCCCCCTCTTCGTCGAGGTCTCGGTGAGGGACCGGGGCGGCTCCTACTTCCACCGCGCCCGGAACATCAGCGCGGGCGGCATGTTCGTGGACAGCCCCGTTCCCCTGCCCGAGGGGACCCGGGTGCGCCTGTCGTTCCGCCTGCCCGGCGGCGGGCCCATCGAGCTGACGGGCGAGGTGCGGTGGACCACCCGGATCGCCGGCCAGCCCGTGCCCCACCCGGGCATGGGGGTGTCCTTCACCGACGTCACCCCCGAGCAGCGGGAGGCCATCGTCCGCTACGTCGCCGAGACCGGCTTCTACCAGGGGGACTGACGCCCCCGCCCTCCGGCCCGCCGTGCCGGCCCTCGTCCCGCCCTCAGCGCCAGCCCCACCACGACGCCGTACACGAAGCCCCCGACGTGGGCCCAGAAGGCCACCCCCCCCTGGGAGACGTCGGCGTTGCTGGTCAGGGCGATGGAGCCGCTCAGGAGCTGGATGAGGAACCAGTAGCCCAGGAAGACGATGGCGGGCACGTCGATGATGCGGATGATGAAGAAGATCGGCACCAGGGTCCGCACCCGGGCGTGGGGGTGCAGCAGCAGGTAGGTGCCCAGCACCGCCGCCACGGCGCCGCTGGCCCCCACCATGGGGATCGGGCTGGCCGGGGCCAGGGCCACCTGGGCGATCCCCGCCGCCACGCCGCCGGCCAGGTAGAAGGCCAGGAAGCGCAGGTGTCCCAGGCGGTCCTCGACGTTGTCGCCGAAGACCCACAGGAAGAGCATGTTCCCGATGACGTGGAACCACCCCCCGTGCAGGAACTGGGAGGTGACCAGCGTCACCCACTCCCCCGGATCGGGCCGCCCCTCCCGCACCGGCAGGGCGATCTCCCGGGGCACGACCCCCCACGTCTCCACGAACGCCTGGAGCCCCTGCTCCCCCAGGGAGAGCTCCAGCAGGAACACCAGCGCGTTGATGGCCACCAGGGCCCACAGCACGAAGGGAGGGCGGCGGGTGGGGACGTTGTCGTAGAGGGGGATCATCGGGGGCGATCCACAGGGTAGGCACCCGGCCGGCCTCGGCAAGGTGGCGCCGTCACCGGCGCGCCCTTGTGCCGGCGGCCGGCTCGGCCTAGGATCCCCGCCGGAACCGACATGAGCCGCCTCGTACCCCTCGCCCTCGCACTCCTCCTGGTCGCCATCGGCGCCTACGCGTTGCTGGGAGGCGCCACGCCCCGGACGGAGCCGACCGAGGCCGGTCCCGGGAGCGCGCCGCCCGTCGCCAGTCTTCCGCCTCCTGCCGTGGCCCCGGGATCGGCGCCGGAGATCCCAACGGCGGTCCCCGCGCCCGCCTCCCCCGCCTCCCTGGAGGGTGTTGCCGCCCCGCCGGCGGCCGGCGCCTCGGTCAAGGTGGTGGGCGGCGGACCCGGGCCGACGGAGGTCTCCGGGGACGGATCCGGGCCCACCGGGAAGAAGCCGACCACCCGTTACGGCGAGTGGGACTTCGCCCGGGGCCTCCCCGACGGATGGACCGCCGCGGGGGAGGCCCAGCGCCTCTTCGCCCCCATGAAGGAGGCCCTGGACGCCAAGGGCAAGCCCCTGACCAGCCAGGCGTTCCGCGAGGTCCTGCGGGAGCACCGCGGCCAGGGGCTGGAGGCCCTGAAGGAGGCGGGCGCCCTGGCCAGCGCCGGCTACCGGCACGAGGCCGACGGCCTCCTGGCCGCCTGGAACTCCCTCTACGGTTCCTACCAGCAGCAGGCCGCCCAGAGCGCCGCCGGGCGCTAGGCTCCGCGACCCCGCTCGCGGGGGGATCGCCCCTCCCTCCCCGTCCATCGGATATACTGCGTCGAGCCGGGTTGATGGGTCTCCATCGGAGCGCCTCGATGCGTGTGTCCGCGCCGTCTTCCGCCCCTCGAAGCCCCCGCGTCCGTCGCGCCGCCGCCGGAACCCTGGCGCTCGCCGCCCTCGCGGCCCCGCCGGCCGGCGCCACGACGGCCCAGCTCGTGTGGGAGTACGACTTCGCCGCCCACGTCGCCGAGAACTTCTCGGGCACCGACGGGTGGTCGGGGGGCTACGGGGCGGACCCGTGGACGACGGCGTGGTTCGGCGAGGACCGGGAGCTGAACCCCAGGTCCGACGAGGGGGGCGGGAGCTGGGGAAGCGGCCAGGCCATCGACAACCACATGCTGGCCACCACCCGGGGGCCGTGGCGGGAGCTCGCCTACGAGATCAGCCTCGTCCAGTACGACGACGACGCCGCGGGGATCGTGTTCGGCTACCAGAACTCCAGCAGCTTCTACCTGTTCTTCTACACCGAAGGGCAGATGCCCGGCACCGGCGCGGGGGCGGAGACGGAGGGGCGGGGCTACTTCCTGTACAAGGTCACCGGCGGCACGGCGGTCCTGCTGGACGACAACTCCACGGCCCGCCTGGGTATCTCCACTCCGGGTGGGGCGGCCCGCTACAACCGCCTGCGGTGCGAGTTCGAGCGGGGGCACATCCGGTGCGCCGTCAACACCGCCAGCGAGACGGGGGGGTTCGACTCCTCCATGGTGGTGGTCGAGGCCGACGACGCCTCGTTCTTCCCCGCGGGCCGGATCGGCGTGTGGTCCTACCAGAGCGGATCGGGCCAGGGGCTGACCGGCTTCCGCGACCCGAAGGTGTGGCTGCTGGACACCGACGAGGACGGCGTCGTCAACGACGCCGACTGCGGCATCACCGATCCCACCGTCTACCCCGGCGCCGAGGACGTGGCGGACGGGGTGGACAACGACTGCGACGGGGAGACCGACGAGGACGCCACCGATCCCGGGGACGACGACACGGATCCCGGGGACGACGACACGGATCCCGGGGACGACGACACGGATCCCGGGGACGACGACACGGATCCCGGGGACGACGACACCGATCCGGGGGATGACGACGCGGCGGGGGATGATGATGATGCGGCGGATGACGACGCCGCCGACGACGACGCCGCCCCACCGGGGGGGGACGACGATGGGCTCGACCCCGACTTCGTCCCCGCCGCCTGCGGGTGCTCCCAGCCCGTCCCCGCGGGGGGTGGGGCCGGCGCCCTCGCCGCCCTGGCCCTGCTCGCCGTCGTCTGCCGCCGTACCCGCTGATCCGGATCTCCCGCTTCGACGGGATCCCGCGCGCCCCCGCTCCCCAGGAGGGAACCCCCCGTGATCCCAGCCCCCGAGAAGGAGGTCCGCGCCTTCCTGGACGACTACGAGTCCCGGGTCCGGCCCCTGCGGATCCGCTCCGCCGAGGCCCAGTGGAGCCTCGCCCGCACCGGCGACGAGGCGCTGCTTCCGGAGCTGGAGGCCGTCCAGAAGGAACTGGCCGACCTCCACGCCGACGCGTCCACCTGGCGCCGGATCGAGGGGTGGCTCGCCGATCCCGCCCTGGCGGACCCGTCGCTGCGCCGGCAGGCGGAGGTGCTCCGCTGCGCCTACCTGGAGAGGCAGGCGCCCGAGGCGCTGCGGAACCGGATCATCGACCTGGAGATCCGGGTCGAGCAGGCGTTCACCACCCACCGGGCGGAGCTGGAGGGGGTGCCGGTCTCCGACAACGAGCTGGACCGGATCCTCAAGGAGGAGGCGGATCCCGAGCGGCGCCGGCGGGCGTGGGAGGCGACCCGGGACGTGGGCCGGGTGGTGGCCGACCGGGTGCGGGAGCTGGCGCGGCTGCGCAACGAGGTCGCCCGGGGCCTGGGCTTCCCCGACTACAGGCACCTCGCCCTGAGCCTCCAGGAGTTCGACGTCCCCGTGCTGGACGCCCTGCTGGACGGCTTCGAGGAGCAGACCCGCGCGCCCTACGCGAACGTGAAGGCCGACCTCGACCGCGTGCTCTGCGCCCGCTTCGGCGTGGCGCCCCCGGACCTGCGCCCCTGGCACTACCCCCAGCGGTTCCACCAGTCGGTGCCCCGGAGCGAGGCCGATCTCGACAACGACGCCTGGTTCCCCGTGGCCACCATCGCCCGCCTGACCCGCGAGACCTTCGCCGGGATCGGGCACCCGGTGGAGGAGATCTGGGACCGCTCCGACCTCCTGCCCCGGGCCGGCAAGAACCAGCATGCCTTCTGCATCGGCGTGGACTCGCCCCGGGACGTGCGCGTCCTGTGCAACCTGGCCCCGACCGAGAGGTGGATGGGGACCTCCCTCCACGAGTTCGGCCACGCGGCCTACGAGGCGGGGCTCCCCGAGTCCCTGCCCTGGCCGCTGCGGACGGCGGCCCACACCTTCACCACCGAGGCGGTGGCGATGTGGTTCGGCCGTCTGACCGGCGATCCCACCTGGCTGGCGCGGGCCGCGGGCCTGCCGCAGGACCGGGCGGCGCGGGCCCGGGACGCGCGGCGGGAGGACCAGCTCACCTTCGCCCGATGGGGGCTGACGGTCTCCCTGTTCGAGAGGGAGCTGTACCGCGACCCCGACCAGGACCTGGACGCGAGGTGGTGGGAGATCGTCTCCCGCCTCCAGGGGCTCACGCCTCCCCCGGGGCGGCGGAGCCCCGACTGGGCGGCGAAGGTCCATGTCGCCTGCTACCCGGCCTACTACCAGAACTACCTGCTGGGGGAGGTGTTCGCCTCCCAGATCGACGCCACCCTCGTCGCCCGCACGGGCACCCGGGGGGGCGGAGAGGCGCTGGGGCACGCGGCGACGGGGGCCCTCTTCCGCCACCTCTTCGCCCTCGGCGCGTCGCGCACCTGGGGCGAGACCGTGCGGGAGGTCACCGGCGAGGCCCTGGACCCCCGCTTCTTCCGCGCGCAGTTCCTGGCGGGGCGCGGGGAGGGAGCGGGGAGTTGAAGACCCCGGGCGAGGCGCTGATGGCCGCCGTCATCGCCTTCAACCTCTTCATGATGCTGCTGTGGTTCCTGGCGTCCTCGCTGCGCCGCCAGCACCAGTCCACCGTGACGGCGCTGCGCTGCGAGGTCCTGGAGATGCGTGGGCGCGCCGATGGGGCCGAGGAGGAGAGGCTCGGGGAGTTCCTGGCCCTGGCGGACGCCCTGGACCGCCGCCTCGACGAGGCCGACGCCGGCGGCCCCATCGGGGGACGGAAGGCCCTGGTGGGGGCCCAGGGGGAGCTGATCGGGCTGTGCGCGCGGTTCCCCGAGCTGGCCCCCTAGCCGGCACGGCGCCGGGCCGGCGGAGGCCCCGATCTTGCGTCCCGGAAGGTGGGGGAGGGGAGGTCCGCCACTTCGAGGAGCGGCCATGAAGATCCGCGACGTGATGAGCAAGAACCCCTTCTGTCTCGACCAGGACCGGCCCATCCAGGAGGCCGCGAAGGTGATGGGGGAGTGCGACATCGGGTTCATCCCCGTCACCGGTGCCGACGGCAAGCCCATCGGCGTGGTCACCGACCGCGACCTGGTGGTGAGGGCTCTCGGCCAGGGCAAGGGCGCCTCCACTCCCCTCAAGGAGGCGATGAGCACCGACGTCTTCTGCTGCGGTCCGGACGACGACGTCCAGGACGTGCTCCGACAGATGGAGAGCCGGGAGATCCGCCGCTGCGTGGTCATCGGGGGCGACGGCAAGCCCGAGGGGATCCTCGCGCCCTCGGACGTGGCCACCCGGGATACCCAGTCGTCGGACATCCGGGAGCTGAACCAGATGTTCCACGCGGTGAGCAAGACCCGCCCCGGCCAAGAGCCCGGCGGCGAGCACGCCCAGGCGCAGCCCGGGATCTCCTGATCGGCGCGAGGCCCGCGGCGGATCCTAGCAGGGACCGCCCGCGGCGCCGGCCTCCGGGTGGTTCGGGCAGCGGTGGACCTCCACCGTCAGGTGGTGGACCGCCGCCACCTCCAGGACGGCGGCGCGGTACTCGGCGGCGGGCCGCGGGTGACCGGTGACCAGGGTGACGATCACGCCCCGTCGCCCGGGACCGAGCTCCCAGAGGTGCAGGTCGGCGACCCGGGCGTCGTCCATGGCCTCCAGGCGGGAGCGGATCTCCTCCTCGATCCCCGGCTCGGGCACGACGTCCAGGAGCTGGCGCGCGGCCCCCCGGGCCAGCCCGTACGCCCACCTGAGGATCAGCGCCCCACCCACGATGCCCACCAGGGGATCCAGGGCCACCCACCCGGCATAGCGCCCCGCCACCAGCGCGGCGATGGCCAGCACGCTGGTCAGCGCATCCGCCAGCACGTGCAGGTACGCCGCCCCAAGGTTGTGGTCGTAGAACGCACCGCGCCCGTGCTCGTGCTCCTGCTCGTGTTCGCGCCCGTGCCCGTGCCCGTGCCCGTGCCCGTGTTCGTGTTCGTGTTCGTGCTCCTGCCCGTGTTCGTGCCCGTGCCCGCGCTCCTCCCCTCGCCCGTGCCCCTCCCCACCCGGGTGGAGCAACACCGCCGACACCCAGTTGACCACCAACCCCAGCACCGCGACGGGCAGGGCCTCGGCCCAGCGCACCGGCTGGGGGGCGAGGAGGCGCTCGCCGGAGTGGACCAGCATCTCCAGCGCCACCGCCCCCAGCAGGAGGGCGCTGGTGTAGCCCGCGAGGGCGTAGACCTTCCCGGTGCCGAAGGCGTACCGGCGTTGCCGGGCGCGGGTGCGGGCGAACCAGTACGAGAAGGCGGCGAGGCCGATGGCCCCCGCGTGGGTGCCCATGTGCCACCCGTCGGCGGTGAGGGCCATGGACCCCGACCGGTACCCCACCACCAGCTCCGCCACCATCACGACGGCGGTGAGCGCCACCACCGCCCGGGTCCGGGCCTCGTGCCGCCCCACCGCGGCTGGAGGGGAGTGCTCGTGGCGGAGGGCGGCGACGGTCTCGGCGTGGCGCGGGCCGGGGAGCGGGCATCCGCAGCCTCCTGACCCCGAAAGGGTAGCCGAGCCGCCGGGGCGTGGCCAGCTCGCGGCGGCCCCTCAGAACACGCCGCCGGCGACGGCGGCGGGGGGCCCGCCGACGGGGGGCAGTTCGAAGGGCACGAGGGCCCCCGCCTCCAGGGTCAGCCACACGTAGCGGGGCGAGTCGAGGGGGGAGCCCAGGCGGAACCTCAGCTCCGTGGGGTGCCCCGAGGGACCGACGGCGGCGACCTCGGCCACCAGGTCGGGCAGCTCCACCCGGTCCCCGGCCCGGAGGCCCCGGTCGGGGTCCAGGAAGAGACCCTCCAGCTCGGTGGTGAAGAAGCCGCCTTCCCTCTTGAGCACCAGGGTCCGCTCGTCGGGCCTCTCGGCGACCATGGGAGCGATCCCCGGGGCCAGCCCGAGGAAGCGGCCGGGCGGGGGTTTACCTTCCAGGCTGGCCGCGACCATGGCGTACCCCGAGAAGAGGTCGATCCCCCCGAGCGCCAGCACGGTCCGGTCGGAGATCCCCGGGTCCGCCGGAAGGCCCGAGAAGTACCTCTCCATGGACAGCGCGAACCCCCGCGGGGAGTAGGACACGGCGAGGAGGGACAGGGGCCCCAGGACCCCGTGCACCGCCAGCAGGCCCCAGGCCAGCCCCTTGTCGGCGCGCCCCCAGGGGCGGGGATCCCCCGGGCGGGGAAGGAGGAACCGGGCGAGGAGGCCCATGGCCCCGAAGCCGACGAAGGCGAGCAGGCGGTTGGAGGGGAAGGTGGCGCAGATGGGTGGGATCGCCAGCAGCATCCCGGTGGCGAAGAACCCGGCGACGGGGTCGCCCCGCAACCTGCGGGCGAGGAGGAGCGCCAATGCCGCCAGGGCCAGCGACGCCCCGGCGGCCAGGAGGGGGTGCAGGGACGCGGGGAGGAGGAGGGTGACGTCGGCGGGGACCGGCGTCCACTGGCCCATGAGCAGGAGGATCGCCCGCACCGGAGCGACCTCCAGGAAGCGCGCCGGCTCCCGCCCGGGATCGATGTACACCCCCGATCCGTAGGCCCCGTAACCGAGGCCCACGTAAGCCATCCGCCAGATCGCCACCACCGCGGCGTAGGGGAGGAGGGTGGCGAGGCGATTGCGCGCCGGTCCCCGGTCGAGGCAGACCGCCCAGGCGAAGACCCACGCGGTGGCCGCGAGCGCCGCCTCCCCGGCGAGCAGCCCGACGCCGAGCAGCGCCGGCCCCAGCGCCGCCCCCGGCCTCCACCCGTCCCGCCGCCACCGGTCGTGGGCCCAGAGCGCGCCCAGGCCCAGCGCGGCGGCGATCAGCGCGTTGCGGTTGGCCAGCCAGCCGACGGGGATGCCCCGGGCGTCGTCCGCGGCGTAGAGCAGCGCCGCCAGCCCCGCCGCGGCCGCTCCCCCCGCGCCCATCACCCGCCGGTAGAGGGCCGCCGCCACCGCCGCCAGGGCCGCCGCCCACAGCAGGGAGTGGGCGTGCATCAGGGGGGCGGAGTCGGGCCACAGGGCGTAGTCCAGGCGGTGGGTGGCGGACGACACCGGCCTCCACAGGGACGCCATCATGTCCGGCGCGGTGTACCAGGGGAGGATCCCCGCCTCCACCATGGCCCGGGTGCGCCCGGGATCGGCGT
>JAKLKC010000036.1 GCA_023150875.1 Myxococcota bacterium
TGGAACCGCTCCCCGAAGAGGTCGGTGGTGATCTCGTAGTCCAGGCCGCTGCTGCCGAGGGAGACGCTGACGATCTTCTTCACGGGGGGACTCCAGGGGGCGCGGTGAGGCCGGGGCGCGGCTGGGCGCGCCAGTGATAAGCGCCGGCGCGGGAGTCCGCAACCGAGCACGGGGGCGGGATCGCCTCCGTCCCGTCCTGGACGAGGCCACGCCCCCAGGGCCTCAGGCCGTCGGCACCTGGCCGCCGCCGGCGAGGAACCGCTGGTAGTCCACCATCAGGCAGCGGTCCTGGACCACGCGGATCCCCGCCCGGGCGAGGGCCTCGGCGGCGGGATCGTTGCGGATCCCCGACTGGAACCAGACGACCTTCGGGTGGGCGCCGAGGATGTCGGGGAGGTGGGCCGGGATGTCGTCGGGCCGGCGGAAGACGTCCACCAGGTCCACGCCGCCGGGGACCTCCGACACCTTGCGGAACACCGGGCGCCCCATGATCTGATTGAGATCCGGATAGTACACGGGGACGGGGACCACCTCCAGCCCGACCCCCGCGAGGTAGGCGGGGACGTAGTATGCCGGCTGGGTCGCCCGGTCCTCCGCCTTCACGCCCAGCACGGCGATCCGACGGACCCCCTCCAGCAGGGCCATCACCGCCGCGTCGCCCTCCACGAGGTTCGACCGCCAGGACTCGAGTCGGCTCATCTCTCCTCCTCTCCCGCCCGCCCGGTCCCGTCCGCGCTCCCCGGCGCCGGCTCCGAGCCGGAGCGAATCCCGTTCCAAGGTCCACCGCCCGGGGCTCAGCTCCCCGCGCTCTCGTACCGATCGATGCCCCGCCGCAGGAGGGTGGAGGCGAGCGCCATGCACGCCGCGCCCACCGCGGGGGTGAGCCAGGCGATCCGCCGGAGCGAGACGTCGTCGAAGAACCACGCCGCCGGGTAGAAGCAGGCGAAGCCGAAGGGCAGGACGAAGGTCAGCAGCACCTGGACCCAGCGGGGGAAGATCCGGATGGGATAGCGGGAGTACTCGGTCAGCGTGAAGAGGGGACGGAACAGCCCGTATCGGTTCGGCCACCAGAAGCTCACGAAGGTCAGGCTGAGGGCGATCCCCGTCAGCACCGCCGCCGCCGCCACTCCCAGCGCCAGGAAGGCCACCACCGACCCCAAGGAGAAGGGGATCCCCAGGCGCCAGGCGGCCCAGCCGGCGATGGCGACCCCCTTGACGACGATGATCGCGTCGAAGACCGAGAGCTGGTCCAGCACCATCTGGAGGAGTGGCGGGTACGGGCGCAGCAGGACCCGGTCGAGCTGACCTTCCACCAGGTACTCCGAGCCGAACTGCCACATCAGCGAGAACGCGAAGACCGAGAAGATCCCGAAGGCGTACTGGCCGAAACCGTACAGGAACACCACCTGCTCGAAGCTCCACCCCTTCATCGAGGGGACCTCGCCGAAGATCACCGCGAAGAACACGAGGTTCACCGCGCTCCACAGCAGGCTGCTCACCAGGGACACCGCCAGCTCGGCGCGATAGGCGAGCTTCACCTTCACGGTCTGCCCCATGTAGTGGGCGGCGATGGACAGGATGCGGGGGACGCCCCGGAGGGGGCCGCCCCCGCCCGCCCGGATCCCGGGACCGGCGGAGGCGGGCGGCGCCGGGGCAGGCAAGGGCGTCATCCCCCCTGCACCGACAGGTGGTGGCGCCCGCGGGCGTACATCGCCTGGACGGCCACGGCGAGGACGGCCACCCAGAGCCAGGCCTCCCCCACCGCGGGGAGGAGGCGGTCCGCGGGAAGCTTGCCGAGCCAGGCCTCCACCGGGACGAAGTAGATGGTGGCGAAGGGGAGGGCCCGGCAGAAGCGCTCGACGGCCTCGGGGAAGAACGTCAGGGGGACCGTGGCCCCCCCCAGCAGCATCGCCACCAGCTCCACCGACCAGCCGATCTCCCCCGAGAACTCCACGTAGAAGCCCAGCAGGCCGGCGAGGGTGAAGACGAGGTTGTAGACCAGGAACGCGGCGAGGGCGAGGGCCAGGAAGGCGGCGAAGTGCACGGCCGAAGCCGGGGCGGGCAGGGCCCCCAGGGCGCCGAAGGCCAGCAGCGTCGGGCCGCCGATGGTGACGAGGTTGCTCGCCCCCCGACCGGACGTGTAGGCGATGGCGAACCAGGGGAAGGAGACGGGGCGCAGCAGGAAGGTGGCGATCTGCCCGGTCCGGATCGCCTGCCCGATGAAGAAGCTGATGTTGTTGGCGTACAGGGTGCGGAGCGTCTGCACCAGGGCGACGTAGCCGGCGATCTCCGGGAGGCTGTGGTCGCCGATCCGGTCGGGGCCTGAGGCGTAGATCGCCGCGTAGACGGCGTACTGGAACGCCACCGCCATGGGCACCGTCACCAGGCGCATCCAGATCTGGGAGCCGAAGGCCAGGGCCTCCACGACGCCCAGGCGGAAGGCGTCCAGCAGGGGCAGGGCGAGGGGCGGCATGCGTCAGGCGCGGCCCTGGGCGCGGTAGACGTCCCGGACCACGTCCGAGAGATCGGCCTCCTGCACTGCGAGGTCCTGGAGGGGAGGACCCTGCAGGGCCCGGGCGACCACGTCGGCGGGCCGCACCGCCTCGGGGTCGAAGCGCAGCACCAGCCTGCCCGCGGACGGGCACTCGACGGAGACGGGCAGGCCCTCCAGGCCCGCGACGGCGGCGGCCTGGTCCTCGGCCCGGGCGAGGTCCAGGACCACCCGCCGCTCCCTCGCGTAGCGGCGCCGGAAGTCCCGCAGCGGGCCGTCGAAGAGCACCTTCCCCCGGTCGATGAGCAGGACCCGGTCGCACAGCTCCTCCACGTCCCGCAGGTCGTGGGTGGTGAGCATCACCGTGGTGCCGTGCTCGCGGTTCACCCGGCGCACGAACTGTCGCACCCTCTCCTTCACGTCGACGTCGAGGCCGATGGTGGGCTCGTCCAGGAAGACGATGCGGGGGCGGTGGAGCAGCGACGCCGCGAGGTCGCAGCGCATCCTCTGGCCCAGGGAGAGCTTCCGGACCGGCGTGTGGAGGAGGGGCGCGAGGTCCAGGACCTCGTCGAACTCCTCGATCCTCCTCCGCAGTTCCGGATCCGGGACCCCGTACATGCGCGCCAGCAGGCGGAAGGCCTCGATGACGGCGATGTCCCACCAGAGCTGGGTGCGCTGGCCGAAGACCACCCCGATCCGGTAGACGTAGCGGCTTCGGTCCCGCAGCGGGTCCAGGCCGTCGACCCGGACCGTGCCCGACGTGGCGCGCAGGATCCCCGTGAGGATCTTGATGGTGGTGGACTTCCCGGCCCCGTTGGCGCCGATGTAGCCCACGGTCTCGCCGGCGGCGATGGCGAAGTCGATGCCGTCGATGGCCCGCCTCACCCGGCGCCGGGGCGCGACGAGGTCCACCACAGCCCCCCGGAGCCCCTCCCGGCGCTCGGTGGTCCGGTACTCCTTCACGAGGTCCCGCGCCTCGATCATGCCGCCGGTCTTCCCTCTGGCCCGAGGCGCCCCATCCTAATGATCCCTCATGCCGTTGGGAATGCCGCCGGGCAGGGCCGGCGCCGGGACGGGACACCGACCCGCGAATCGGCTACCGGCTGGCCCCGCGCTTGCGATACGATGACGTGGTGACTCCGAGGCCACGCGGACGGAGGCTTCGCTCCCCCCCGCAGGCCACCTCCCCCCGCGCCCCGGTGCGCGTCCCCGAGAATGGACGTCCCAGAACCCCTCCGAGACCTCCTCACCGACTCCGCCCCCATCGAACGCGCCGCCGCGGCCGTGGCGCTCCACGTCGCCGGGCTGCGCGACGAGGCCCTCCTGGTGATGGAGGAGGTGCTGGGCACGCCGGTGCCGGAGCTTCCCCCGTCGGCGGACGACTTCCTCCCCCAGAGCGCCACCGCCCACAGCGCCGTGCTGGAGTACGGCAACTCCGCGGGCCTCCTGGAGCTGGCGGCGCCGACCCGGCGGCTGTGGGAGGGGATCCGGGACGGCGATCAGGAGTGGAACTCCGCGGTCGTCGCCCGGGCGCTGGAGCTCCTGTGCCGCGCGGGGGATCCCGAGGCCCGCGAGGCGCTGTCGAGCCTCGCCCACCTGCCGGTGCGGGTGGTGGTGCCGCTGCCGGCCGCCCCGTCCCGGGGCTGGTTCTCGCGGCTGTTGCGCCCCGAGGCCCGACCGGTCGAAGACGGCCTGACCGAAGAGGACCTGACGCCCCTGCCCGCCGAGGAGGCATCCGACGCCCGGGAGCGCGCCACCGCGGCCTTCTGCGCCGCCCGCGCCCTGCGGCGCCTGGCCGATCCGGGCGAGACCGCCGAGGAGGACCGTCTGCTGACCCGCCTCCCCCTGGACCTGCTGCCGCACCTCCGCAGCCGGGATCCCCACGGGCTGGGGGCTCTGTGGTTCATGGCGGCCTCGGCGGCCTACGAGGAGATCCGCCCCCTCGCCCCCACCTTCGCCCGGGTGGCGGCGGCCGACGGCCCGGTGCTGGCGGCGGGGGTGACGGCGGTGGCGGGGGTCCTGGGGGATGAGCGGGCCGCCGCCGCCAGCGTCGACCGGATCGCCCTGGGACCGGCCTCGGTGCGGGGCGAGGAGCCGGCGGCCCAGGTCGCGGTCGCCCAGATGCTGACTTCCTCCCGGGATCCCCGCCTCCGGCAGGCCGCCCGCGCCTTCCTGGAGCGCTGCGCCGCCCTCACCGACGGGGAGGAGGACGGCGACATCGACAACCCCGCCTGGGTCCTGGCCGCCGACGCCCGGGACCTCCTGCGTTACCACGCGGCGCCGACGGGGGATCCGGTGGTGGAGGCGGTGCGACGGGTGCGGGAGGGGCGTCCCACGGACTTCGTGCGCTGGAGGTACTGAACCCGGCCCGGTGGGCGCGTCAGGTCCTGCACGCCTGGACGACGGCGCGGGCGGCCCCCCGGGCCTCGGGGGAGGCCAGGGTGAAGGCCCTCTCCCGGACCGCCGCCACCGCCGCCTCTCGCTCCGCCGGCGCGCGCTCCGGCGCCCCCGCCGCCAGGGCCGCCATCACCCGGGCGCACAGGGCCTCGTCCCGGACGTCCACCAGGTGGACCAGCACGTCCCACCCCCGGGGGAAGCCGTGGGCCGCCTCGTGGGCGAGGAGGGCCGCCTCCCTCTCGCCCCGGGTGGACGCCTGGAGCAGCCTCCTCTCCGCCGCGACGGACGCGGGCTCCGCCGGCGTGAACAGCGCGTCCAGGGACGCGGCGGCGGACTTCCGGACCGCCTCCGCCTCCCTGCGCCCCGCGGGGGACGAGCGAGCGGGCGCCTCCCGGGCCTGATCGGAGTGGGGGCTCCGGTCCCGCACCTTGTCGATCTCCCTCCAGGACGGGCGGTCGTCCCGGTCGCGGTCCCGCCCGGACGCGCGGTCCCGGGCGTCCCGGTCGAGGCTCCGCTCCTGCTCGGTCTCGCGGAAGGGGTTGCGGGGCATGGCTCCTCCTGGGTCGGGTGGGAGTGTAGCCCGGAGGCAGGTGACGGGGGGAGGGCGGGGGCAGTACGATGGCCGGGTCCCCCGCCCCCGCGGAGGGCGCCGATCCCCCACCCGACGGAGCCTCCCCTGCCCACCGGCCCCCCCCAGGACCCGCGGCGAGCGGGAGACGCGCCGGATCCCGACGAGGCGGTGGACCGCGCTGTGGAGGCTGGGCTTCCCGCGGCGGGACGCCGCGCGCGGGGGCAGCACTTCACGGCCGCGGCGGCGGTAGACCTGGTCCTCGCGCTGGCCCGGCTCCGCCCCGGGCTCCGGGTGCTGGACCCCGCCGCGGGGGCGGGCGCCTTCCTGGCGGGGGCGGCGCGGCGGGCGGGGGCCCTCTCGGGCGCCTGTGCCAGCCTGACGGGGGTGGAGGTCGATCCCGTGCCCGCGGCGGCGGCCCGGGAGCGGCTGGCCGGCGCCGGGTGCCCGGTGGACCTCCGCCTCGGGGACCTGTTCGACCCCTCGGTCCGGCCGGGCGGCCCCTTCGACGTCGTCGCGGGCAACCCCCCCTACGTCCGCCAGGAGGCCCTCTCCCCGGGGCGCAAGGCCGATCTCCAGGCGGAGGTCGCTCGAGCCCTCGGCCCCGGCGCCCCGCGGGTCGACGGGAGGGCGGACCTGCACCTCTACTTCTGGTTCGCGTGCGCGCCCCTGCTGGCCCCCGGGGGTCGGCTGGCCCTGCTGGCCTCCAGCGCGTGGCTGGACGCCGCTTACGGCGAGTCCCTCCAGCGCCTGCTGCTGGACCGCTTCGCCGTAGAGTGGGTGGTGGAGTCCGCGGCCGAGCCGTGGTTCGACGCCGCCCGGGTGCGGACCGCCGCCGTGGTGGCCCGGCGTGAGGACGACGCCGGGGCGAGGGCCGCCGCCCGGGTCCGCTTCGTCCGCTTCGACCGCCCCCTCGCCGAGCTGCTCCCCCTCCCCTCTCCCGGGGACCCCTTCCGCCGGGTCCGGGCCGCCGACGCCCTGGTGGAGCGGCTGCAAGCCCTGAGTCCCCCCGAGGGGATCGCCGTCCGGGAGGTCCCCCAGCGGGACCTGCGCAGCGGAGAGGGGAAGCACCGGGGCGGCAAGTGGGGGGTCCCCCTGCGTGCCCCGGACCTCCACGACGAGCTGCGGCGGGCCCTGGGCCCCCGCGCCGTCCCCCTGGGCTGGATCGCCGACGTGAGTTTCGGCCTGAAGAGCGGCGCCGACGACTTCTTCTTCGTCCGGGACCTGGGCCCCGAAGACGGCGCGCCCCACCTGCGGCGGATCCGGTCCGGGGACGGCACCGAGCACCGGGTCGAGGCCCGCTTCCTCGCGCCCCTGGCGTTCAACCTGATGGAGGTGGACCGCCCCCTGATCCGGCCCGGGGCCCTCCCCCGCCGCGTGCTGGTCCTGCCGGGGACGGGGGACCTCCCCCCCCACGCCGCCGCCTACGTGGCCTGGGGCGAACGGGAGGGGAGGGCCTTCCACCGGCGCAGCTCCGTCCGGGGACGCCCCCGCTGGTACGCCCTGGCGCCCCGTCGCGCCGGGGGGGTGCTGTGGGCCAAGATCCAGCAGTACCGCCACCTCGCCCCCCTCAACCCCGCGGGGACCGTGGCCTCCTGCAACTTCTACGACGTCGCCCCCCGGGGGGGCCGGGACGCCCTCCTGCTGGCCGCCGTGCTCAACGCCCACCCCCAGGTCCTGTCCAAGCACGGCGCGGGGCGCACCCGCAACGAGGGGGTCCTCAAGACCGAGGTGTCCGACGCCTCGCGCATGTGGACCATCGACCCCGCCGGCTTCTCGCCGGGGACGGCGGCCCGGGTCCGAGAGTCCTTCGCGTCGGTGCTGGCCCGCCCGTCGGGCACCGTGCCGGAGGAGTGCGAGCGCGAGGACCGCCGCGCCCTGGACCTGGCGGTCCTGGAGGGGGCCGGCCTGCCCCCCGCCCGCGCCCGGGACCTGCTGGCGCGCCTCCACGAAGAGATCCGGGGGCTCTACGTCCGCGAGCGGGAGATGGAGGTCCGGTCGGTGGCCCGCCGGACCCGCGTCGGGCCGGACCGGACGGCCCCAACCCTGGCCGCGCCTGGGACCGGCGCCTAGAGGAGCCCCCGATGCCCCCACGGCGCCGGCCGCAGCCGCAGCCCCACGAGGTCCCCTCACCGATGGATCCCCTCGCCTCCGTCCTCCGCCCCGCCGCCGGCGGCCTCCTCCTCCTCGCCGCCCTCGGCCTCGCGGGCTGCGCCTCCGGCGCCTCCGCCCGGGAGCGCTTCGAGACCGAGAGGGCGGCGACCCTCTCCCGGTCACCGCCGAGCCCCGGCGCCGGTGCCCCCCACGCGGCGCTGATCCTCCCCGCCGACGGGCTGGGCGACGTGGTGCGGGGGCTGGTGTCTGGGGACGACGCCCCCCGCCGCTCGGCGGACCTCGCCCTGCCGGGAGGGATCAGCGCCGCCCTGGTGGGAGGGATCGACCGGGGAGCGCCCCGGGTCTCGCTCTCGGCGGCGTGCGACGGGTGCGTGCACGTGGAGCAGCCCGTCACCGGGTCCGTCGGGCTCGACCTGTCCGGCCTGGAGTCCTTCGGGATCGGCGGCGGCCGGATCGGCGTCACCGGCGCGGCGGGGGCGGACTTCGCGCTGGAGGCCGTGGTCGCGGAGGGCCGCCTGGCCCTCGTCGCGCGACCCGTGGGCGAGCCCACGGCGCGGCTCTCCCTCGACGTCGGCGGGGTGCTGGGGGCGCTGCGGCCGGTGTTGGAGGTCGCCGGCCGGGACCGCCTGGCGGAGTGGACCCGGTCCCTCCTGCCCCGGGGGCCGGTGGAGCTGGGCTCCGTGCCCCTCGCCCTGCCTGCCCTGCCGGGGATCTCACTCACGGCGGCCCGGGTGATCCGCCTCGCCCGCCCGGGCCCTGCGCTGGCCCTGCTGGTCTGGACCGACGCGGCCCCCGAGAGGCCCACCACCCTGGATCCCTCCCGGGTGACGCCCTCGGCGGGCTCCGCGAGCCTGGCGTTGGACGAGGCGGCGGTGGAGGCGGCCATCCAGCGGATCTCCGCAACCCACCCCACCACGGCGGCGGGCGGGTCCCTGGCGTTGCTGGCCCGCTCCCTGCGCTTCGAGGAGGGGGAGGCGATCCTGGGGGGCCGCGGCTACCTCCTGCCCGGCCGCGGCGCCGTCTGGGACGCCGAGGCCCGGGTCGTCCTCACCCTGGAGCCCGAAGCGGTCCGGGCCCACGCCCGGCAGGTCCGGGTCTGGAGCGACGCCTCGGGCCCGCGGGCGTTCGTGCCCGGCGAGGACGAGGTCGACCGCTTCCGCGCCCGGATCTCCGCCACCCTTCCCCGGACCTGGAGCCTGGGCCATGGGACGGGAGCCCTGGACCTCCGCCTCGCGGGCGCCCGCATCGAGGCGGAGCGCCTGGTCCTGGACGCCTCCCTCGCCGCGCGGGGCGCCCCGGGGGGCGGCCCGTGATGGCGTGACTCCGGGGTCGGACGAGCCGTCGGCCCGCCCCTCGCCGCCGATCCGCGCTGGCGGCTTCGCAGGGCCTGCGGGAGCCTGTAGGATCCAATCCTCGGTCGCTGGAACGCGGGTTCCAGGAGATCCGCCCCGGGGCGTCGGGCGACCCTCCGGTGCGGTTCCCCATCTCGGCTCCGCCAACCTGTCCACGGACCGGAGCGAGCCCACCGCGGGATGTCCGGAGCGGGCCGCGGCGCCCGGCGGGGAGTCGAATGGGCAAGGACTGGCCCCAATGCCACGTGCCAACATCCTCCCACGGGGTGGACGTCCCCGAGCCCGCCATGTCGGGGGCCTACTTCCGTTCCGGGAACCCGGCACCCCTGGCACTCCTCCTGGTCCTCCTCGCGGGACTCGCGAACGGGTGCGGGCCATCCACCGCTCCCACCCCACCGGAAGACGACGACACCGTCCCCACCGACGACGATTCGGCCGGACACGACGACGATTCGACGCCACCGGACGACGACTCGCACTCCGGGGACGACGACACGACGCCGGACGACGACACGAGCCCGTCCGACGCCGACGGAGACGGTTACCCCTCGCCCGAGGACTGCGACGACTCCAACCCCGCCATCCACCCGGGCGCGCCCGACGCCTGCGACGGCATCGCGGACACCGACTGCGACGGCGAGCCCGACCCCCGGGAGCACGACGGCGACGGCGACGGGGTCAGCGAGTGCCAGGAGGACTGCGAGGACGACGATCCGGCCATCCACCCCGGAGCGGAAGAGATCTGCGACGACCGGGACAACGACTGCGACCTGACCATCGACGAGGGCTTCGACCCCTGGCGGGACGACGATGGAGACGGCTGGGCCCCCTGCGTCGGCGACTGCGACGACGCCGATCCGGCGAGGAGTCCGGCGGCGCCGGAGGCCTGCGACGGGATCGACCAGGACTGCGACGGCCTGTTCGACGAGGACTTCGACGTCGACCGAGACGGGTTCACCACCTGCGCCGGCGACTGCGACGACACCGATCCCACCGTGCACCGGGCCATGCCCGAGGCGTGCGACGGCCGGGACCAGGACTGCGACGGAACGGCCGGGGACGAGGAGGTGGACGCCGACCGCGACGGCGCCACCCCCTGCACCGGTGACTGCGACGACACCACGTTCCTGGTGGGTCCGGGCCTGGGGGACACCTGCAACGACGCGCGAGACTCGGACTGCGACCCGGCGACGTGCGCCTGGCGTCTCGAGGGTCACCTGGACGAGGGCACGGAGATCCTGCTGACGACTTCCGGCGACCTGGACCGGCTGGGCACGCGGCTGGTCACCCCCGGGGACCTCACGGGGGACGGGATCCCCGACCTGCTGGTGGGGGCGGCCTCGGGGTACTACCAGGACAGCGTCCCCGGGGAGTGGGACTGGTACGAGGGCTCCGGAGCCGCCTACCTGATCGCTGGGCCGATCGACGACTTCCAGAACGTCGCCCTGGAGGCCGTCGCCCACATCGGCGGGTCCGACTCCGCAACCTACGGCGACGCCTCCTTCGGCAGCGTGGTGGACGGCGGCGAGGACCTGGACGGGGACGGGCAACCCGACGTGGTCCTCGGCCTGCCCTACTACGGGGACGGGGACGCGGGAGCGGTCGCCCTCTACCGCGGACCGCTGAGCGGGCACGTGTACCTGGAGTCGTCCGCCTACGCGCGGGGAGGCGGCGAGGCCGACGGCGACCACGCCGGCACCGCGGTGGCCATGGGCGGGGACTGGAACGGCGACGGCCACCCGGACCTGGCGGTGGGAGCGCCCCAGGCGGAGTCGGTCGCCGGTACCAGCGGCGTGGTCTACGTGCTGCTGGGCCCCCTCCCCGCCGGGCCCTTCTCCCTCGCCGACGCGCCGGTGCGCCTGGTCGGGGAGGAGGGAGACTTCGGTGTGGGCTCCGACCTGGCCTTCGTCGGCGACCTCGACGGGGACGGCCGCGACGAGCTGGCCGTTGCGATGTTCCCAGGGGTGCCGAGCGATCTGTGCATCGTCGCCGGGGGTGCGACGGGGGAGATCGCCCTGTCCGACGCCCGCGCCCGCTGGGAAGAAGTGGGGTCCACCCTCGCGGTGGGCGACGTGACCGGCGACGGCGAGGCGGACCTGGTCGTGGCGGACTGGGAGGTCTACTTGGGCATGGGCACGGTGCGGGTCCTGCCGCTGGCGGCGACCGGAGTCCACGCCGCCGGCGAGGCAGTGGCCACGATCACCGGAGCCGACGGATCCTTCGGCAGCGGGCTGTCGGCCGGCGGCGACCTGGACGGCGACGGCTGGGGCGACCTGGCGGTGGGGGCGCTGCTGGCCACCCTCGACGGGCCGGGCGGCGCGGAGTGGTATCCCCACGGTGCTGCGTGGCTCTTCACCGGCCCCCTCGCGGGACCGATGGACGAGTCCGACGCCTTCGCATGGGTGGGGACCGAGGTCTACCAGTGGCTGGGCGCCTCGGTGCTGGTCGCCGACCTCGACGGCGACGGCCAGGACGACTGGACGGTGGGGGCTCCTGGCTACGACGTCCAGGACCTGGAGGAGGTGAGGGACTACTCCGACGGCCGGATCTGGGTGGCGCGCGGCGGCCCGCCGGGATGTACGCTGGAGCCGGAAGTACCCGCGACCGACGCCTGGCTCGACTCCACGCTGCCCTCGTCCTTCCACTGGCGCGGGGACTGCGACACGTACCGGCTCGCGTTCACGGCGGACCGATACGAGGGGACCACCCGGGTGTACACGGACTGGATCCCGGACCACCACATCCAGCCCGCGGCCAGCGTCTTGGAGCCCGCGTGGGAGGCGGCGTACGAGTTCTTCTCCGGGCAGTCCCCGATCTGGTGGCGGGTGGAGGGACGGAACGCGGACGGCCCCCCCTCCGCCGGGCCGTGGAGGCAGCTCCGGACCGAGCCGGGACGGGCGTTCAGCGACGGCGAGGCGGCGTTCGTCCCCGCACCGGGGGAGAGGGCGCGGGCCGCGGGCCCCGCGGGCGACCTCGACGGGGACGGGTGGCGCGACGTGGCCGTCCGGGTGTCCTCCGAGAGTGGGGGTGCCGACGACCCGGGCGCGCTCTACGTCGTCTCCGGACCCGAGGCGGCGACGATCTCGCTGGAGAACGCCGAGGCCCGAGTCCACGGGACCGAGACGCACTCGAATGTGGGCCAAGGGGCCGACGGCACCAGCGACCTGGACGGCGACGGGCAGGCGGACCTCGTGGTGGCGGGGGACGACGCGGCGTGGGTATTCCTCGGGCCGGTGGTGGGGGACCTGTCCGTCGACGATGCCGACTGGGCCTTCTCCTTCACCGGGATCGGCTACTCCCTGGCCTCCGCGGGCGACCTGGACGGCGACGGGACCGGCGACGTCGTGATCCCGGGCTACGAGGGGGGCTGGCTGGCCTTCGGCCCCTTCGGCACCGGGACCGAGGTCGTGCTCACCGTCGCCGGGAGCCCTGGCGCCCTGCTCGCCCCCGCCGGGGACGTGAACGGCGACGGGGCCGCGGACCTGTTGATGGGCGACCCGGACGCGGGGGGTGGCGACGGCGCGGTCTGCGTCTTCTACGGGCCCTTCGCCGCCGCCCCCGACCTCGCCACCGCCATGGACTGCGCGGTCGGCTCCGGAGGGGAGGAGGCCGGCACCGAGGTCCTCGGCCCCGGCGACGTGGACGGCGACGGCTTCGACGACCTGCTGGTCCGCGCGCCGAACCGCGATGACGGCGTCTGCATCGGGGCGGTCCAGGTGGTCCACGGTCCGGTGCTCGGCGTCGTCCCCCTGTCGGCGGGAGTCCCGCTGCTCTGCGGCGGCGGCGACTGGCACTCGCCCCGCTTCGGGCCCTGGCGGATCGGCGACGTCGATGGGGACGGGCGCGCGGAGGTCCTGGCCTACATCGAGGTCGAGGAATACGGCCAGGACTACCTGCGGAACTTCCTGTTCTTCGGTCCCGACGGGTCCCGAGTCACCGAGATGTGGGGCTCGCCTTCGGTCGCGGGCACCGGCGACGTGGACTCGGACGGGAGGGACGACGTGCTCGCCTACGCTTGGGGCACCGTCGTCGAACCCGGCGAGGAGGGGGCCGCCTTCCTGCACACCCGGCTCGGGGAGTGACGCTGCCCAGGATAGGGACGAGGCGCTCGGCCCCATCCGGCCCGCCAACCCGCCCCACGTCTTCGCGGGAGTTCCGGGAGGAGGTAGAATCCTGCCGCCGAGGGCCGCGTGGCGCGCTTCCCGAGCGGCACGCCCTTTACTCTCGGGCCGCCCTCCGACGTGGCCCACGACCGCGGCCGCTCAGCCCCTTCCCGACGGGGGCGCATTCACAGCGGGCTGTCTGCAATGGGCCTCGGCGCCCGGAGGGAAGTCGATTGAACAAGGACAGGCCGCACATCTGGAAGACCGACGTCGCGGCGTCCGTGGACCTGTACAACGCCTGGTTCATGAAATTCGCGCCGCTGGCCTTCCGCCTGGAACGTGTGAAGACCACCAAGTCCGTCAAGCACCTCTTCGACATCACCGACGCGCTGACGAAGCTCACCCCCGCGGTTCTGGAAGCGAATCCGGGCATCCTCCCAGCCCTGCGGATGTCGACGTGCCCGCCCATCGCGCGGGACCGGCTCATAGGCCTGGCGGGAGTGAACAAGAACCTGGTCGGCTGCATGGAGTCGGGCAGGCTCCCGAAGCAGACCCCGGCCTGGGAACTGAACGCCGACCTGCAGCGGATCTGCGAGAAGCTGGCTCAACTCCTGGACACCGAGATGTTCCCCTGGCTCGCCACGAGGACGCTCCCAGACGCCGTGGCCCTGGATCGCACCGCCACCATCCTCGCGGACCGCCTCTGCGGGGCGCAGGCAGACCCCATCGTCCGAAATGCACAGGAGGTGAGGCAGCTCCGCAGGATCGAGGACTGGCTCGAAGTGCGCGGGTACAGAAAGACGGACCCGTATCCCGCGAGCAACCACCCGAACACCATGCCGCCAGGTACGTTCGCGTTCAGGATGAGCGTTCGCGCGAAAGCCGACCTCAGTCTCAACATCCCCATCGATGTCGTGGTACAGCCCCGGCAGCTCCGGGCCGACCGGATGCCTCTCCTCATCGAAGCGAAGAGCGCGGGCGACTTCACCAACGTCAACAAACGGCGCAAGGAGGAGTCCGACAAGATGGGGCACCTCATCGCGCGCTTCGGGAGGGACGTTCCGTTCGTGCTCTTCCTGTGCGGCTACTTCGACGCGGGCTACCTCGGCTATGAGGCTGCCGAGGGTATCGACTGGGTTTGGGAGCACCGCATCGACGACTTCGCGGAGCTGGGTCTCTAGATGCTGGGCGTCGCCAATGCGGAGTCGAGGCGCCTGGCGCTTCAGGACCGGCTGGACTCCGAGAGGTCCGCGGACGAGCGCAACCGATGGGGACAATTCGCGACGCCTCCCGCCCTTGCGGCGGAGGTGGCGAAGGAGGCGTTGAGGCAAGTCGGCGAATCGGGCCCGCTTGACTTCCTGGAGCCGTCGATTGGCTCCGGCACTTTCTTCTCCGCGCTGCTCTCGCTCACCGGACCGGGACGAGTGCGTTCGGCGACGGGGATCGAACTCGATGAGCGTTTCGCCCAGGCATCGGGCGGTCTCTGGGAGGAGTTCGGGCTGAAGGTGGTCCAGGGAGACTTCACGCAGCTTCGCCCCGCGCCCGAGGGCGGTGGGGTCGCGAACCTCCTCATCGCGAACCCGCCCTACGTCCGGCATCACCACCTGGACCGGCTGAACAAGGTCGATCTCCAGGCACGGGCCGCGAAGATCCTTGGGAGGCCAGTGAGCGGACTGTCGGGCCTGTACGTGTACTTCATGGTCCTGGCGGACCCCTGGCTCGCGGAGGGAGGGATCGGCGCCTGGCTGATCCCGTCGGAGTGGATGGACGTGAACTACGGGGCGGCCCTGCGGTGGTACCTGACCACCCACGTCCAGCTCCTGCGCGTTCATCGCTTCGACGCCGCGGATGTCCAGTTCGGCGACGCGCTGGTCTCGTCCTCGGTCGTCTTCTACCGGAAGCGGCGGGTCGAACCCGGAGCCCACCTCGCGCAGCTCACGACCGGCTCCATCGAGCGGCCGTCGCGGTGTCGCCTCGTGAGCGCGCTGGAGCTGTCCGCATCGGGCAAGTGGAGCCACTTCTTCACGAAGACCGTCCGAACGGCGCCGACGCTGGACTCGCCGTCCGTGGACCTCGGCCGGGTCCTGGAGGTGAAGCGTGGGATCGCCACGGGGGGCAACCGCTTCTTCATCCGCCCGCGGACGGAGTTCACCGACCTCGGGATCCCGGATCGGTTCCTCAGGCCCATCGTCCCGTCTTCTCGCTTCCTGACTGGATCCGTTATCGGCCGGGGGCAGGACGGCTACCCGGACGTCCCGTCGCCGCTGGCCCTGCTCGACTGCGACCTTCCCGAGGAGCGGGTGCGGACCCACCACCCCGCCCTCTGGTCGTACTTCGAGTCTCCGGCCGGTCAGGAGGTCCGCCGAGGATACCTGACGAGTGGCAGGAAGCCCTGGTACTCCCAGGAGCACCGGCCCGCCGCCCCCGTGCTCGTCACGTACATGGGGAGGGGGCGCAGCGGCGGTAACCCCTTCCGCTTCTTCTGGAACAGGTCCGACGCGACCGCCACGAACGTGTACTTGATGCTGTTCCCCCGGCGTCCCCTCGCCGAGCTGTTGCAGCGCGATCCGGACGCGGGCGAGGCCATCGTCGAGTTCCTGGCGGACCGTCCGGCCGAGGAGCTGCTCGGGCACGGGCGCGAATACGGAGGCGGGCTGTTCAAGCTGGAACCCAAGGAGCTCGGCCGGCTCGACGTCCGCGAACTGCTCGAACGGTTGGGGATCGCTTCGCTCGATCCCCCGACTGTTCGCCGCAAGCGCCAGCTTTCGTTGGCTTTCGGGGCGGGGGGGCTCGCAGGCGGGCCGGAGGCGGCTCGATGATCGAGGCGCCGGAGACGGGCGCTTGTAATGGCGTGTAATGGTCGCCGCTGGCCGGTCCCCCGGACGCGGCGCCATCCTCCTCCCGGGTGCGGAGGCGGCCGAGACCGGCCGTCCCGCTGCCCTGGGAGAGCGCCATGTTGCACCGGAATTTCGGGTTCGCGATCGCGGGACTGACGGCGGGACTGCTCTGGGCTCCGGGCCGGGCCCAGGCGGAGACGTGGGAGTCGCCCGAGGGGCTGACCTCCTCCAACGTCTTCTCGATCTACGCGTTCGGGAACGTCTTCGAGGTCATCATCCCCGTCCGGGTCACCGGAGTGTCCGTCGCCGTCCGGGACGACGAGCGCGCCTGCTCGCTGGTGGCCGGCACGCGGGCGGCGGGGAGCGATCCCGCCGCTCCCTTCACCCAGGTCTGGACGGGCTCCGCCGTTTCCACCGACGTGGGGGGGATCCCCTACCTCTTCACCACCGACGCCGCCGTGGACCTGGAGGCGAACACCGAGGTCTTCCTCGGGGCGACCTGCCTCGTGGAGCCCCCCGAGACCCGTCTGGGCGCGGCCTCCCCGGACCCCGGGCCTTGGGCGGACATCCTGGGCCTCGCCTACAGCGTCGCGCCCCTCACCGCGGGCACCTTCTCCGTCACCGTGGGAGCGGGCCTCTTCCTCCAGACGTACGTCGAGTTCCACCTCGACGCGGACGGGGACGGCCAGCACGCCGACCAGGACTGCGACGACGGGGATCCGACGGTCCACCCCGGCGCGCCGGACGCTTGCGACGGCGAGGACGGCGACTGCGACGGGCTGGTGGACGAGGGGTACGACTCCGACGGCGACGGGTTCACGTCCTGTGGCGGCGACTGCGACGACTCCCGGGCGGACGTCTACCCCGGCGCCAGCGAGGCGTGCGACGGCCTCGATCAGGACTGCGACGGAACGCCGGGCAGCGGCGAGATCGACGGGGACGGCGACGGGCACCGGCCCTGCGACGGCGACTGCGACGACGCCCAGCCGTGGGTCTTCCCCGGCGCGCCCGAGGCGTGCGACGGCGCCGACCAGGACTGCGACGGTGTGGTGGACGACGACCTGGACGGAGACGCCGACGGGGTCTCCGCGTGCGATGGCGACTGCGACGACACCGATCCCGATGTGGGCCCGGGGGTCCCCGAGGACTGCGCCGACGGGCGGGACGGGGACTGCGACGGGTGGCAGGATGCCGAGGACACCGACTGCGCGCCGGACGACGATGGCGATGCCGGCGACGAGGACCACGGCGGGGACGACGACGGGAACGACGAGGACGAGGACAGCGGCGCCCACGAAGGCCGGAGCGGCTGCGACGCCGCCGGCGGCCTTCCCGGTTCCGTTCCCGCGGCCTCCTGGCTCCTGGCCCTCGTCCTCATGGGAGCGCGCCGCCGCTGACGGCGATCAGCGTCCGCGGACCCGGCCGACGTTCAGGAGCGCCTGGGCCACGGCGACGAAGGCCGCCGCCCCCACCAGGGGACCGATCCCCTTCACCTCGAAGCGCTCCATGAGCTTGTCGGTGATCCAGAGCAGGATCGAGTTCACCACCAGGGGCACCAGGAAGAAGAGCAGCCCGCAGGTGAGCAGGCCGGGGAGGAACAGGAGCAGCTTCGCCAGCGGCCACAGGACCCAGCCCAGGAGCCAGTTCAGCAGCGCGAACACCATCGCGATGGTCACCGCGGACCCGAAGTCCCGCACCTTCACCCCCGGCAAGAGCTGGGACGCCAGCAGCAGCGCCCCCCCGTACGCCAGGATCTCCACCAGGAACCGGATCAGCACCATGGGCCCTTCCCGACCGTCCCGCCCCGGCCGCGGTCCGCCGCGGCCGCGGAGGGGACGGCCACGGCATGATACGACCGGACGGGACCCGTATTTCACCCAGGAGCGGAGAGACGGGACCGTCCCGGTCCCGGGCGCTTGCCGAGGGGCCCGGGGGGCCGTACCCTCGACTGGGGAGGAGACGAGCGATGACGCGGTCCGACGACGCGCTCCGGGAGACACTCCAGGCGACGAGGGAGGTGGCGGACGCCCTGGAGGAGGCGTCCCGGGGGGACGACGCCCAGCTCCGACGCGCGGTGCTGCGGGCGGTGGAGAGGCTGCGGGCCCTGCGGGCGCTGCCGCCGTCGGTGGGGGACTGGCCCCTCCCCGACCGCGGCGGGCCGCGGGTGGTCTGACCCGGCCTTCGCGCCCCTCGGGCCCCTCGCAGGGGCCGGCGCTCAGACTCGGGTTTCGCCGCCGCAGGCGGGGCAGCCGGGACGCCGGGACGCGGCCACGACGCGCTGGAACCGGTCCCGCCCCGAGAAGAGCCACATCGCCGAGGCCAGGGGGCGCCCCCAGCCGAGGAGGAGCTTGATCGCCTCCTGGGCCTGGGCGGCCCCGGCGACGCCCGCCACCGCCCCCAGCACGCCCTCCCGGGCGCAGACCGCCTCGATCCCTCCGCCGGGTGGGGGAGCGTGGAACACGCAGCGATAGCAGGCGCCCGCCCCCGGGACGATGGCGATCGCCTGGGCCTCGGTGCGGATCACCCCGGCGATCGCCACCGGCACCCCGGCCCGCACGCAGGCGTCGTTGACCAGGAACTTGGTCTCCAGGGAGTCGCTGCCCTCGATCACCAGGTCGGCCCCGGCCAGCAGCTCCGCGGCGTTCCCGCGGTCCAGGCGGGCGCGGACGGGGACCACCCGGGCGCCGGCCACCCGAGAGAGGCGCTCGGCGGCACACTCCACCTTGGGCCGGCCGACGTCCCGGGGGAGGTACAGGACCTGCCTCTGCAGGTTGGAGAGATCGACGACGTCGGAGTCGACCAGCACGATCCTCCCCACCCCCGCCAGCGCCAGGGCCAGGGCGGCGGGGCAACCGAGCCCGCCCGCCCCCAGCACCACCACCGTGGCCGCCTCGGGGGGAGGCAGCGTGGGGAGGGAGGGGAGCGGAGGCAGGCCCCAGTCCAGCGCGGGGACGAGGGTCCCGGGCTCGCCGCCCCTCCCCCAGGCGAGGCGGCACAACGCCTCGGTGGCCGCCAGGGCCCCCACCAGGGCGGCGCGGGCGGGGCGAAGGGGCGCGGGCGGCGCGGCGAAGCCGTGCTCCTCCCGGAGGTCGATCACCGGATCGGCCCCCTCCCCCACCCGATCGACCCGGGCGCCCACGTCGGGGTTCAGCTCCGCGAGGAAGGCCGTGGAGAGGGGATGGTCGGGATCCCCGTCGAGGTCTCCGCGCTCCCGATCCAGGACCAGCCTCCCCACGCCAGCGGCGGCCAGGTAGAGGGAAGCGACGCGGGCGGCGACCCCCTCGCCCCTCACCCCGATCTGCGCGGACCCCAGGGCCGCCTGCCCCCGGGCGCCGAAGCCGGGCAGGATGATCTGGCGACTGTACCGGAGGACCTGGTCCTCGCTGAGGGAAGGCGGGCGGGACATGGGCGGGAATGATGCGGCCGCCCGCGGCGTTGCGGAAGGGCCCACGCCGGGGTTAGCATCCCCCTCCCTCGGCCCGGGGCCCTCGCCGCCCGGCGGGCGCGGGGGTGGGAAGGACGAGCCGATGTACCGAGCCCTCGCCGCCGGCCTCGTGGCCCTGACCCTGGCACTGCCGGGCCCCCCGGCCCGCGCCGCCACCGAGGAGGAGGAGTCGAAGCCCCTCGGCCGCGTCGACGCCTACGGCAAGAAGTTCAAGGAATCCAAGGACCTGGACCTCGATCGCGCGGTGACGGTCCAGGGCTTCACCGCCGAGTACGACTCGATGAAGCTGGAGGTCGTGCGGGGGACCTTCGCCCCCCGGCAGGCCATCGACGGCCGCACCTTCAGCGCCGTGTTCGTGGGCGAGGGTCGGTTCACCTTCACGCCCCCCAGCAAGATCGAGGCGGACCAGCTCGAGGAGTACACGAAGGAGCGGGCCCTGGACAAGGCCGTCACCGAGGGCCTCTTCTACTTCGACGACGGGTTCTGGGAGCGGGTGACGGCCGCGGGACAGCCCGCGACGCCCGACAAGAAGACCCGTGCGGCCCTGGAGGCGGCGTACAAGTCCCGGCGCGGGGTCGTCGGCAAGCTCTACACCCCCGACGAGTTCACCGACTTCGGCCTGAGCCTCACCCTCGCGCTGATGCGGGGCGAGCCCGCGGGCTTCTTCGTGGCCGACGTGAAGCTCGCGGACGTCAAGAAGGGCAAGGACCACTTCACCTACATGTGGGACCCCTCCTGGCGGGAGGAGGTCGGCCTCATGCGGACCTGGCCCTACCCCCTGAACCCCGACCAGTGGGAGGGGGAGTCCCTGTGCTCGTTCAACAAGGCCGAGGACCGGGAGAGGCCGGCCCGGGAGCAGGCTTACGAGGACAAGACCCCCATCGACGTCGAGACCTACGTCGCGGACTACTCCATCTACAAGGACGCCAACGACGACAAGATCTGGCTGAAGGCGGACGTGGAGATGAAGTTCACCTCCCGGGTGGACGGCCTGGACGTGGTCCGCCTCGGCCTCATCGAGGAGAACGACCGGGAGGACCTGATCATCCGGGGCATCACCGCCGACGGCACCAACCCCCTGCCCTACGTCCACCAGAACGGCGAGATCGTCATCGAGCTGCCGAAGCCCCTGGCCAAGGGGGAGGCGTCCTCCATCCGCTTCCTCTATGGCGGCCCCATCATCTCGGTGATCGTCCAGCCCCGTCCCAAGGCGTCCATCCAGGCCCAGAACGCCGCCAGCGCCGACGACAAGGCGGCCCTCGCCCTCATCTCGTACGGCCTGCTCAACACCTACCCCTGGTTCCCCCAGCAGGCCACCACCCGTGACCGCTACACCTGGGACTGGACGGTCCGCACCCAGCGTCCCCTGGAGGCGGCGGTCTCCGGCACCACCGTGGACGAGAAGATCGAGGGGGATTTCAAGGTCATCCGTGTGAAGGAGACCGTCCCGTCGCTCCTGGCCTCGATCATCGTGGGCCGCTACTCGATCTTCGGCGACACGGTGCAGCTCCCCGACGGCAGGACCGTGACGCTGCGGATCTACTCCCATCCCGGCAAGCAGTCCGAGAACTCCAAGGACCTGCTCCAGCAGGCCAAGGAGTGCCTGCTGGTCTACTCCCAGTACTTCGGCCCCTACCCCTACCAGGAGCTGGACCTGGCCCAGATGGGCTACGACTTCGGGTTCGCCCAGGCGCCCCCGGGCCTCGTCCAGATGACCGGCGAGGTCTACCTGAGCAAGACCTTCCTGGCCACCTTCTACCAGTTCCGAGACCCCCAGCTCTCCGACTACTTCATCCCCCACGAGGTCGCCCACCAGTGGTGGGGCCACCGCGTCGGCTGGCTGAACTACCGGGACCAGTGGATCAGCGAGACCCTCGCCGAGTTCTCGGCGGCCCTGTTCATGGAGGTCTCGGAAGGCGAGAAGGGCTACGCCGACCGGCGCCACACCTGGGAGCGGGAGGGCGGCCTCAACACCAAGAAGACCGGCCCCCTCTGGCTCGGCGGCCGGAACGCCGAGCGCTACCAGATGACCGTCTACCGCCGCGGGCCCCTGCTCATGGACAAGCTGATGAAGGACCTGGGCCGCGAGAAGCTCATGCTGGCGCTGCGGGCGATGGCCGATCTGGTGAACAACAACCAGGCGGCCACCGAGGACCTGGAGAAGGCGTTCGAGTCCGCCGTCGGCTTCGGCTTCGAGGAGTTCTTCCGGCTCTACGTCAAGGACAACGTGGACCTGAACGCCTCCCCCGAGGACATCCAGGCCATCATCGCCGGGCAGGAGCCCCCGTCTTCCAAGAAGAAGTGAGCGATCCCGGGCTCGGACGCCGCGGCCCGCCTCAGCCCTCTTCCGCCGGGCTCCCCTCCACCACCACCCGCGCTCCGACGCCCACCCCCAGCTCCGCGGCGGCCGACCCTCCGTTCAGGGCGATCTCCACGTGCCCGGTGCTGCCGACCAGGGCCAGCAGGTCCCCGTCGGCGACCTCGGCGTAGGACGCTACCAGCCCCCGGACCTGGCGCGGGCCGCACCTGACCCGCACCGCGCGCCGGTCCGCCCCCAGCCCCCGCACGTGCTCCTCGGCGATGTCGGTGATCAGGTTGCCGAAGACGTCGACGAGCACCACCCGCCCGTGCAGGGCGTCCCCCTCCCGCCGGACGTCCGCCACCGTCAACACCGTGGGCTCCAGCACCTCCGGTCCGAACCGCTCCGGCGCCACGCCCCGGGCCAGCCAGGCGGCCGCGGGGGCGAAGATGTCGCGGCCATGGAAGGTGCGGCTGACCCGCGGCAGGCGGAAGGCGGGATCGGCGAGCAGCCACGCCCGGGCGCCCGGCTCCTGGAGGAAGGGGGTGAACAGGCCGTTGTCGGGTCCCACGAAGAGCTGGCCCCCGGAGGCCACGACGATGGGTCGGCGCGTCGAGCCGACGCCGGGGTCCACCACGGCGAGGTGGACCGTCCCCGGCGGGAAGTAGGGCGCCGCCGCCGCCAGGCGCACCATCGCCGCCCTCACGTCCTGGGGAGGGATCCGGTGGGTCAGGTCGACGAGGGGGACGAAGGGCCCGGCGATCCCCAGGATCACCGCCTTCATGACCCCGACGTACACGTCGTCGAGGCCGAAGTCGGTCAGCAGGCAGATGGGGGGGAGCGAGGGAGCGGTCACGTCTCCTCCGGAGCGGTGGACTGGGCCGTTTGGGACGCCCGAGCGGGATCGTCATCGAGGGCGGCGCCGCCCAGCAACACGCGCCAGGGCTCGATCCCGTAGAGGGTCGCCCGCACCGGAGCCCGCACCGCGACGCCGGCCCGGGCGGGGGAGGACAGGTCCAGGGGGCGCCACTCGGCGGGGCGACCGCCCGCGAGGGCCGCCCGGAGCAGGCGGGGCCGCAGCGGGTCGCGCCCCGCGGCGGGGGAGGCCCGGACCACGCCGATGGATCCGTCCGAGAGCAGGAGGCACGTCCCCACGGGGTAGGGCCCGAGCCGGTCCAGGAACGCCTGGAGGACCACGGGATCGAACCGCTCCCGGCGCGCGGCGAGGCGCGCGACCGCCTCGGGGGGAGTGAGGGAGGTCCCGCCCCCGGGTCGATCCGACGTGAAGGCGTCGTGGGCGTCGGCGACGGCGAGGATCCGTGAGAAGATGTGGAGGGGGCGCGGCTCCAACCGCTCGGGGTAGCCCTGGCCCACCACGGGGACGTGGTGCTCGAAGGCGGCGACGAGCCGATCCCTCCCCGTCCCCGCCAGCGGGAAGTGGCGGAGGATCTCGCGCACCGACTCCCGGGGATGGGTGCGGAGCAGGGCCATGTCCTCTTCGTCCAGCCCCTCCTCCGGCACCACCAGCCCGGGGGGCAGCCTCTTCATGCCGCAGTCGGCATACAGGGCCGCGCCCGCGAGGTCCAGGAGGCTCCGCCGGGGCATGTCCAGGGCGACCCCCACCAGCAGGGACAGGACCGCCATGTGCACGGAGTGGAGGTGGACGTAGTCGGGAGGACTCCGGTAGCTCGCCATGGCGAGCACGAGGTCGGGTTGCTCGGCGACGTCATCCACCAGCCGTCGGAGGTGCGCCTGGGTCCGCTCCAGCACCAGGTCGGGGACCCTCCCGGGGTACTGGTGGAAGGCCCGGATGTGCACCAGCAGGGAGGAGTAGGTCTCCCGGACCGACGCGACCCGATCCCCCTCCAGAGACGACGCGCCCTCCTCCTCGCTCACCAGGGTCATGTGGGGAAGGACCTCCACCCCCTCGATCCCGGCACCCCTCAGATCGGCGTTGATCCGCGCGGCTCCCTCGCCGATCCCCAAGGAGGAGTGCCTCAGGATCGCCTGGAGGAGCAGCCGCGCGTCGGCGTGCTGGATCGGCCGCCGCACCACCAGGCCCCCCAGGCCCCGCCGGTGGAGCTCCCCCAGCATCCGCTTGACGTTATCGAACATCAGGGGCTCGGGGCGGACCCTCTGGTGGCCGACGAAGACCGCGTCCACGTCCCCCTGGATGGAGACCTCGCCCAGGGACACCTGCAACTCGTTGCACAGCTCGGCGAACGCCCGGAAGGAGTGGCGGAGGGCGTCGTTGCCGACCCGGTGGACGTGGGCCGTCTTGAACAGCATGGCCAGCCGGTAGGCGAGCAGGCGGGACACCTCGGCGAGCCGGCCGTGGAGGAGACGGACCGAGGCCGGAGCCTTGCGGGCCCGCGGGGGACGAAGGGGGCGGGTCTCGCGGTGCGGGGCCACGTCAGGCCCTCTTGAGGGCGTCGCGGCACGCCGCCCGCGCCTCGCCCTGGAGCCGAGGCAGGGCCGCCTTCAGGGCCGCGTCCGACTCGGGACCGGGGGCGGCGCCCAGCCCCGCGATGTAGGGGAGGGCCGGGTCGTCGCCCCCCTCGCCGTCATCCCCGGCGTCCTGGACATGGCGGGAGAGGGCGGAGGCGAGCCAGGGGAGAGCCGCCGACCGGGCCACGTGGACCCAGGCGATGCAGAACGCGCGCTTCTCGGCCAGGGACCGGTCGGAGAAGCCCCGGGCCAGCACCCGCTCCTGGATGTCCGCCGCGGCGTCCCGGACCCGGTGGAAGGCCAGGTAGCGGAGGGCGGAGATCCGCACCTTCTCCGAGGGATCCCCGAGGGCCCGCCGGGTCAGCTCGTCGATGCGGGGGCTCCGGAACGCCCTCAGGGCCTCCAGGACCTCGGAGCGCACGGTGGAATCGTCCCGCTGGAGTGCGGCGAGCATGTACTGGACGGCCTCGGCGGAGCCGATCCGTCCGAGGCAGTACACCATGTCGCTGACCAGCCGCCAGGAGTCGTCCAGCACGCGGTGCTTGAAGGGCTCGGGGTCGAAGTCCGCTCGCACCACCAGGGCGTCGCAGATGACCCGCCGCGCCTCGAACGACGCCGCCTGGGACAAGAGCCAGAACACCGAGGAGTCGCACTCCCGGGGCAGCAGGGTCACGAAGGCGAAGAGATCCCCCCGCTCCTCCTCGGCAAGGGTGGCCAGATGGGGGACCGTCAGGGAGAGCACCCGCGGCGCCGAGAGGGAAGCGAGCAGGCCGCGCACCAGGCGCGCGGGCCTCTCCTCGGGATCGGGGGTCGTCTCGATCCACAACGAGAAACGCTTCAGGACCGCCACGATCTCGCGGAAGGCGCCCGCGGCGAACAGGGGCAGGACGGTGGCCCTCAGGTCCTCGAGGCAGGCCTTGAGTTCCGAGGCGTTGGACTCCTCCCGGGCCACCTGGTAGAGCACGGCCCCCACCGCGTCGAAGCTCGCCCCTCCCGTGGCGACCTCCTCGATCTGCTGCCTGAGTCGGACCAGCTCGTGTCGGGTCAGGGGCGGTCCCGCCGGGACGTCCCGCCACGCCAGCTCGTCGCCCTCGCCTTCGTCGTCCGGCGTCCCCTCCAGCCCACCCCACGGCCCCACACCCGGGCCGGTGGCGAGGGCCAGCCCCCCGCCGCCGCCCGGATCCGGCCCGTCGTCCTCCGCCGTGGACCGGTCCGGCTCCGGCTCCGCCGCGTCCTGGTGGGAGTCGTCCCCCTGGATCGCCGCCACGAACGCGGCGACCTCGTCCTCCAGCTCGTGGACGGCGCGGCGTTCCCGCTCGCCGACACTGACGAACACCGACGCGACGCTGGCCTCGAAGTGGGGGAGATGGGCTTCCCAGATCTGGGCCGACACGTCGGCCTCCGTGCGGCCGGATCCGTCGAGGTGCTGGGCGAAGATCGCCACCAGCTCCCTGACCTCCCCGGCGTCGATGCCCCGCAGGAACCGAACCAGCCGGACCCCATCGCGGTGGAGGAGGAAGGGGAGCCCGTGGGGGTCGTCGGCCTCGTCGTGGACCACCTCCCCCTCCCACAGGAGCCTCTCGGGGGTCACCTCGAGGAGGAGGTGATGCTCCTCGTCGAGGTAGGCGGCTAGCTGGGCATGCAGGTCCGAGACGAAGCGCTGCCGGAGCTCGTGGCGCTCCGTGTACAGCCGCCACCCCCGGCACGCGCGGACGAACGCCTGGGCGAGCTTCCCCACCTGCCGCCGGCGCCGCACCCGTTCGGCGTCGGCGTAGGCCGTACCCCCCGGGACGGCGTCCGGCTCGGGCGGGCCGAGGGCGGGATCGGGGCTCCCACCGATCCCCGGGGGCGAGGCGGTGGGTCCGCTTCCAGGGTCGTGTTCGGGGGTCGACACCCCGCCATTCTACCCGGGACCGGAGCCGGGCGCCGCCCCGTACCGACGGCGGCCCGCTTGCCCCGTGGCGCTCGGTGCGCGCCGAGTCCTCGCGACGGCACTGGACTAGAATCCCCTCCCCACCGCCCGGTCCCGCGCCGGCGGGGCCGCCCCGCCGCCTCCGGAGTCCCACCATGCCCGGCGTCATCCCCGACTCCCAGCTCCGCGAAGACCTGCTCCAGGCGGTCCAGGTCGTGCCCGCGCGGATCGAGGAGTACCTGGAGTCCCTGAGGGACGAGCCGCTGCCCCTGCCCCGCTGGGACGACGAGACGGTCCTCCCCGGCCTCGGGACCGAGGTCGCCGAGTACATGCTGCTGATCAACGCCATCAACTTCTCGTACTGGGAGGACCCGGGGCGGCGCCCGTGGGGGGCCCTGCTGCGGGGGCGGTGGTGGCCTGACGCCCTGGGCCTCTACGGCTGCTTCAGCCGCGCGGTGGGGCAGGACCCCCGCTGGCTCCGGGGGGACTTCCTCGCGGGGCTGACCCGGGAGTGCTTCGACGAGGCCTTCCAAGGGACGGCGCCCCTCCCCATGGCCGCGGAGCGCCACCGGATCCTCGTGGAGGTGGGGGAGGGGCTGCACCAGACCTGGGGCGACCGGTTCGTCCACCTGCTGGAGGAGGCCCGCGGGGACGCCGTGCGCGCCGTGGAGCTGCTGGTGACGACCTTGCCCCCGTTCTCCGACGTCCGGGACCTCCGGGGCCACCCCCTGGCGTTCCACAAGAGGGCCCAGCTCGCCGTCGCCATGATCGCCGGCCGCTTCCAACGCCGGGGGTGGGGGGCCCTGGCGCGCCTCGAGGAGCTCACCGTCTTCGCCGACTACATGCTCCCCCGGGTGCTGCGGGGCGTCGGCGTCCTGCGCTACCGCGAGGACCTCGCCCGTGCCGTCGACACCGAGACCCGGATCCCCGAGGGGGATCCGGAGGAGGTGGAGATCCGCCTGGCGACGCTCATCGCCACCGAGCGGATCGTCGCCGGGATCCGGGCCGGCCACCCGGGCCTGCCCCCACGACCGGACGTCGACGCCGTCCGTCTGGACCACCACCTTTGGCGCCAGGGCTTCACCGCGCCGGGCCTCGCCCCCTTCCATCGCACCCGGACCACCTCATACTGAGGGTGGACGGGACATGCCTCCTCCTTACCATCGGGCGCACGGGGTGGCATGATGCACGAGAGATCGCGGGCTCCGCGCGGGCCGCCCGCGGGGGGGCCTCGGCCCGCGCGAGACATGGGCATGGACGGCGAACGGAAGGGACTCTTGACCAGCGGCGACCTCGCTCGCCTGACGCGGAACACCGTACGGACCGTCCGGTTCTACGAGGAGAGGGGCCTCCTCGTGCCCAGCGCCCGGAGCAGCGGGGGGCACCGCCTGTACACCGAGGACCAGGTCAAGCTGCTGGAGTGGATCTCGGCCCTGCGGGACGCGGGGATCCCCCTCGGGACCATGAGCCGCATCATCGAGCTTCGGCGCTCCGACGAGGACCGGCACCGGGTCGCCCGGGAGATCCGCGAGCTCCTGGGTCGGGAGCTCGCCGAGCTCCAGCGGCGTGTCGAGGTCATCCAGACGGTCCAGGACGAGCTGACCGCCAGCGCCCGCCTCTTCGCCGTGTGCGCCGCCTGCAAGAGCGACGGCTACGACGACGAGTGCGAGTCCTGCGAGGCGCGGGCGAAGGTCCTTCCGAAGAGCGGCCTGGGCGTCCTCTGGTAGCGGGGGGGCCTCACCGGGGCCGTGGCGCGACCCGTGGGCGGCAATCCGCGGGGCCGCGCACGACCGCACTTGGCGGCGCGGCCTCGTCCCGATAGGTTGTCGTTCCGGCCGCCGCGAGGGCGGCGATGAACATGCCTCCACCCCATCCCGCCCCCGGCCCCCTCGGGCGAGCCCGCGCCGCCCTGTTCCTGCTGGCCCTCGCGCTGGTGGGGTCTTCCCGCGCCGTGCCCCCGGCGACGGCGGGGGACGCCGAGGAGAGCGGGGAGGGACGCGACCCCGCGGAGGGCGGCGACGGGATCGACGGCGGCACCGATCCCGGTGACGTCGCCTCCCCCGAGACCCACCCCCCCGAGGAGCCCCCGACCCCGATCCGGCGCGCGGGCGACCTCGTGGCCCGGGGGGACCTCGCCGGAGCCCTGGCGGAGGCCCTCGCCGCGCTGGAGACCGGCGCTGCGGCCGATCCCGAGGACGGGCTCCGGGCCCGGTTCGTGGTGGGATACGCCCGGGCCCGGATGGGGGAGCCGGAGGCCGCCGCCCCGTTCCTGGAGGAGGTGGCGGCGAGCCGGTCCCCCCTCGCGGCCCACGCGAGCTGGCTCCTGGCCCAGGAGGACTTCCGGACGGGGCGCCACGGGGAGGCGATCCGCCGCTGCGGGGCGTACCGGAAGGAGTGGCGCTCGGCTCCGTTCACCCTCCAGTGCGAACTGCTCATCGCCGAGTCCCTGGCTGAGTCGGGCAAGGCGGACGAGGCCGTGGCCGCCTACCGCGCGTTCCAGACCGCCCACCCCGACGTGGACGAAGAGGAGCGGATCGCCTACGGGATGGGCCGGGCGTGGGAGGTGGCGGGCCAGCACGACCGGGCGGTCCGCGCGTACGCCGCCCTGGTGGACCGCCACCTCTACCACACGACCCGCATCGCCGCCGAGGAGGGGCTGGAACGGCTCCGGGCCAAGGGGATCCCCATGCCGGAGGGGACGGACGCCGACCTCTTCGCCCGGGCCCGCACCGCCCGGACCTGCTGCGGCGCCGACGAGAGCCAGGAGCTGTACGAGGACCTGCTCGCGCGGTACGAGGGGCGCCCCGACGACGCCTTCGGCAACGAGGTGCGGGACGCCCGCAGGGGGTTCCTGTGGCGCAACCGGCGCTACGTCCAGCTCGCCGAGGACGCCATCGCGCGCTTCGAGGCCGCGAAGGCCCGGGACCGCAAGGAGGCCGCGACCGAGCTGCGCTGGGCGATCCGCGCCTTCACCAAGGAGGGCGCGTGGGGCGACGCCGTGAAGTGGGCGGAGCGCGCCCGGACCGAGTACGGGGACCAGCCGATCTTCGAGGAGATCGACGAGCTCCTGGCGCTGCTGTACATGTCCGCGGGGCGGTACACCGACGCCCGCCGGAGCTGGCAGGCGTGGGGCGACGGCAAGGCGTCCCGGAAGGAGGACGCCCGGTGGTTCACCGCCTGGTGCACCTACCGCGCCGGCGAGCTGGAGGCGGCCCGGGACGCCTTCACCGCCCTCGTGGACGAAGGCCACCCCACGGCCACCGCCGCCCTGTACTTCCGCGCCCGGGTCCATGACCGCCTGGGGGCCCCCGCCCTGGCCACCGCCGACCGCGACGAGGTCCTGGCCCGGAGCCCCGACGGGTACTACGGGGTCCTGGTCCGCGGCGCCGCGCGCCTCGCCCAGGGGGACCTGGACCCCCGCCTCGCCCGGATGGGCCGGTGGCCCGGCGCCGGGGAGGAGGCGCCCACCGCCGAGGCGGCCGCCGATCCCCCGCCTTCCCAGGCGGGGATCGCGAGCGACACCGCGGGCTGCTCCCGGGGGATCCGGGAGCACCGCGGGCCGCCGTCCGATCCTCCGGGGGCGGACCGGGATGCCCCGGGCCGATCCGCGCTCACCTCGCCCCCGGGGGGACGGGAACGTCCCGCCCTGGCCTCCCTGCTCCCCCTCGCGGAGGCCGCCGACGGCGGCGGCTCCACGCCCACTTCCCCGGGGCTCGTCCCGGATCCGGCTCGGGGGGCGAAGGCGGCCCGCCCGCCCGCGGCCTACCACGTCCCCGTCCTGCCCCCCACGTCCGCCTGGCACGACGCCGCCGCGGGGAGGGCGATGCTGGACGACCTGGCGGCGCGCTGGTGGGACGTCTGGCCCGCCATGCCCCTGGCCCGGGAGCTGGCGGCGGTGGGGCTTCGGAGCGAGGCCGCCGCCATCGTGCGGCAGGCCCGGGAAGACGTCCGCGCCGCGGCGAAGGGCCGGAGCCGGAAGTCCGCGCGACGGGCGACCGCGGGGCCCGCTTCCCCGTGGAAGCCGCCGGCGCAGGGGTTCCGGGACCCCCCTCCCCTCCCCGACGCGGCCCGGCGGGCCCGCCTGCTGGGCATGGAGGCGAAGACCGCCGACTGGCGGAACCTCGCGGTCTACCTCGGGGACGCCCGGGGAATGGTGGACACCATGGTGAGCCCGTCCCGCCTCGCGGGGATCGCCCGGGCCGACGAGGTGGAGGGCGCGCCCTGGCGGATCGCCTACCCCCCGGCCTTCGCGGCCGACGTGTGGCCCCGGGCCCACGAGGCGGGGGTCGACCCCCTCCTGGTCCTGGGGCTGATGCGCCAGGAGAGTACCTACAACCCCCGGGCGAAGTCCCGGGCCGGCGCGATGGGCCTGATGCAGATCATGCCCGTCACCGGGGGCCGGATCGCCGCCCTCACCCGCTTCACCCCCTACGACGTGGACCGGCTGTGGGAGCCCGCGGTGAACGTCCGTTTCGGGGTGTGGTACCTGGGCCAGCTCCTGCGGCGCTTCGACGGCAACTTCCCCCTCGCGGTGGCCTCGTACAACGGCGGCCCCCACAACGTCGGCCGCTGGCTGGCGGGGCGCGCGGGGATGCCCGTGGACGAGTTCGTCGAGGAGATCGCCTTCCCCGAGACCCGGAACTACGTCAAGCGGGTCGTCGGCCACTACCAGATGTACGTCTCGATCTACGCCCCCGGCGAGTACGTGCAGGTCCCGGCGTCCACCGAGCCCGACCACCCCGAGGTCATCGACTTCTGACTCCGCCGGCCCCCCCGTCCCCTGGCGGCGGCGACGGAGGGACGATGTGGAATTCCACGCGCCGGTTCAGCACCCGGCCGTCGGCGCTGTCGTCGGCGATGGGGCGGGTCTCTCCGTATCCCACGGCCAGCAGCCGGTCCAGCTCGACCCCGCGGCCCGCCAGGTAGCGCATCACCGACTCGGCGCGGCGCTGGGACAGGTCGAGGTTGTGCTCGTCGTCGCCGTCGGCGCTGGCGTGGCCCTGGACCTCCACGCGGATGGCGGGGTAGCGCAGCAGCACGTCGGCGGCCTCGTTCAGGATGGGGAACGACGTCGCCAGGATCTCGTCGCTGTCGAGCTTGAAGTGGATCCCCCGGATCACCCCGATGAACCGGGTGAGGTCCTGGGGGACCTCGTCGGGGCAGCCGTCCAGGTCCTGGTAGCCGTTGGGCACCTCGGGGTCGTTGGGGCAGGTGTCCCGGGGGTCCACCACCCCGTCCCCGTCGTTGTCGGCCTCCGGGCAGCCGTCCACGTCCTCGAAGCCGTCGTCGTCCTCGGGCCGCTCCGGGCAGTCGTCGTCCTTGTCGAGGATCCCGTCCCCGTCCCGGTCCCCCTCGTCGGGACATCCGTCTATATCTTCGTAATCATTGAAGTTTTCCGGAAGGGTCGGGCAGCGGTCGTCGTGGTCGGCGATGCCGTCGCCGTCGTTGTCCAGCTCGGGGCACCCGTCCTCGTCCTCCCACCCGTCCTCGTCCTCGGGCTGGGCCGGGCAGCGGTCGTCGCCGTCGAGCACCCCGTCCAGGTCGTTGTCGTCGTCCGGGCAGCCGTCGGCGTCCTCGAATCCGTCCGGGTCTTCCGGCACGTCCCGGCAGCCATCCTCGACGTCGGCGATCCCGTCGCCGTCGTTGTCCCACTCGGGGCACCCGTCCTCGTCTTCCCAGCCGTCCCGGTCCTCGGGGTCCTCCCGGCACTGGTCGAGACGATCGATGATCCCGTCCCCGTCCCGGTCGTCCGGGGGGCCGCCGATCACGCCGAAGATCCCCGCGGTGAACTCCAGGTTGTCGAACCGGTCCTGGTAGGCGACGGAGCCGTCGTCCCGGGTGAACACCTCGCCCGGCCCCACGCTCATCAGGTAGCGCGCGTTCAGGTCCAGGCCCAGCCGGCTGGTGGCGAGCAGGCGCACCCCGAACGAGACGTCCACCTCGAAGTCGGTGTCGGGGTTCTTGGGCTGGGGCAACACGTCCCCCAGGTCGTCGACCTTCACCGCCTCCTCGCTCCGCCGCTCGGTGATGAGGAAGTGCTTCAGTCCCGCACCGAACTGGAAGTACGGCACCGCCGGCCACCGCGCCAGGTGGAAGGTCATGTCGATACGCGGGTTCAGGACGTGGGTGAGCTTGCCCTCCTTGTCGTCGTCGAGCTGGTAGTGCGTGGGGGTCTGCATGTATCCCACCCCCAGCTCGAAGCCGAAGACGTCCGTGACGTTCACCCCGATCCGCCCGCCGACGACGCCGTTGTTCTGGAAGTTCTCCTCGACCTGGAGGAACAGGTGGTACCCCCCATAGGCCTCCACCAGCACGCTCCGGGGCTTGATCCCGGGGATCGCCCACGGCGCGGCGGCGACCGGCGGAGCGACGAGGGCGGCAGCGAGGAGGCACGAAGAGGCGGCGAGGGCTTGGGCGCGCACGACAGGTCCCCCCGGGGGGATCGCACTCGGGCGAGGGCGCCCGTCGGCGATCCCCGCGCCCGCGGCGGTCCCGGACGGGAGGTTAGGCCAGGCGCCCCCCCGCCGCAATCGCCTCCCCGTCCGGGAGCGATCCGCCGGAGCCGGTTGCGGCGTTCCCCCGCGGGGGATAAACCGGATCCGTGCCCGACGCCCTCCCGAACCAGCCCCCGAACGCCCCCGCACGCGCGGCGACGATCCTCATGCTCGCGGCGGGGGCGGCGGCCGGATCGGGATGTCGCTCCGACGTCGCGTACGAGGGCTTCGAGCAGGTGATCGCCGGGGACTTCGACCTGTGGCCCGGAGACCTGCCCGAGGGCGCGGGGGGGGAGGTCTGGACCCCGTGGAACGGCGGCGCCCTCTCCCGCATCGGCGGCTCCGCCAACCCCTACCTCCGGGTGGACGCCGCGGGGGAGTCGGAGGGAGGCGCCTCCTGCCGCATCCCCACGGGGCCCGGCCTGACCTACCACTTCGACCTCCTGCACCGCGGCGGCCCCGGCGAGGTCCGGCTGGTCCCCGCGGGCGGCGCCCCGGCCGTCACCGTGCCCCTCCCCGCCGCCCGGGGCTGGACGGCGGCGAGGGCGACCTTCGACGCCCCCTCCGACGGAGTGTCGCTCGTCCTGGTGGACGCCCCCGGGGACGACGCCCTGGACGTGGACGACGTGAGCCTCCGCCTCCCCCCCTCGGGGGACGGGGCAGCCGCCGAACCCCCGATCCTCCTGGTCCTGGTGGTGCATATCGAGCCGGAGCTGGACTCGGAGGAGGAGTACGGGGCCTGGCTGGAGGACCTGCGCTGGCTCCGGGACGCCGCCGAGGCGAGGGGCATGAAGCTGACCGTGCTCTCCAGCGGCTCCTTCATGGAGTGGGCGCTGGAGAGGGGCGACGCCCCGGAGATCGCCGCGCTCGTCGACCGGGGGCACGAGGTGGGGACCCACGCCCACGGGGTGGCCAGGAGCGCCGAGGGACGGTGGCACCCCGTGAACATCCAGGACCCCGAGAACGCCCGCGCCCAGTGGGGGGACGCCCGGGCGGCGGTGGACGCGGTGGTCGGGCCCGAGCGCAACCGCTCCATGTGCGCATACGCCGACCAGGCCCTCATGCCGGGACTGATGGAGGAGTTCGGCTTCACCCTGGACGTCAGCTCGGTGGTCACTCCGTGGGAGGAAGGGCCCTCCCGGGAGGCGACGGGGTGGCACTGGCTCGGCCACCACCCCCACCACCCCTTCCGCCCCGTCCATGACGGGGTCGAGGGCCACCTGCTCCGCGCCGACCCCGGAGGTCCCTACGTCTCGTTCCAGCACCTCGCCCAGATCGGCCAGCCCGAGAGTCACGGCACGCCCACCGACCTGGACGACTATCGCCGCCAGCTCGGCTACCTCGCCGAGCGCCGCGACTCGAAGGTGGCGATGGGGGGAGCCGGGGGGATCGAACTCCCCTGGGTGTTCGGCGTGCTCACCCACCTGGGCGTGCTCGACGGCGACATCGAGTCCGACCTGGTGGCCTTCCTCGACGACCTGGAGAGGGACTGGCTGCTCGCCGAGGACGAAGGCGGCGGAGCGAGGATGCGGTCGGCGACGGCCCAGGAGGTCCTGTCCGCCTTCTTGTCGTGGGAGGCGGCCCATCCCGACACCAACGCCTTCAGCTTCGCGCTTCCCGACGACGGGACCTCCCCCTAGAATCCCCCCTCGCCGCCGGCGGGGACCTCCCCCGCGCCGGCCCCACCCACCCCCGACCGGAGCCCCCGTGAAGACCCTGCGCGTGCGCGACCTGATGAGCACCGACCTCGTCACCCTGTCGGCAAGCGAGACCCTGGACCTCGCCGAGGAGGTCATGAAGCTCGCCCGGATCCGCCACCTCCCCGTCACGTCCGGCGGTCGGCTGGTGGGCCTGGTGACCCACCGGGACCTCCTGAGGGCCAGCGTGTCGGTCCTCGCCGGCATCGACGACCGGACCCGGGAGGAGATGATGCGGGAGATCCCGGTCGCCGACATCATGAACCGGGAGGTGGAGACGATCTCGCCCGACGCCCAGCTCTCCGAGGCCGCCATCACGCTGCTGGAGCACAAGTGGGGCTGCCTGCCGGTGGTGGACGGGGACCAGGAGCTCGTGGGCATCCTGACCGAGGCCGACTTCCTCAAGCTGATCGCCCGGATCCTGGTGGAGACCGAGGCCGAGAACGCGGACGACGACGAGGACGACGACTGGGAGAGCGGCCTCTTCGACGACGAGGGCGATGACGACGACGACGAAGATGACGAGGACGACGAGGACGACGAGGACGACGAGGAGTGAGCGGGCGGGACGGCAGGGACGGGAAGGGACGGATCCTCGTCGTCGATGACGAGGCCGCGAATCGCGAGGCGCTGCAACGGATCCTGGCGAGGGACGGCTACGACGTGGAGTCCGCCGCCTCGGGAGACCAGGCGTTGGCGGCCCTGCGCGCCTCCCCCTTCGACCTGCTGCTCACCGACCTGAAGATGCCCCGCATGGACGGCGTGGAGCTGCTCCGGGCCGCCCGGGTGGTCGCCCCCGACGTCGAGGCGATCCTGATGACCGCCTACGGGACCGTCGAGGTGGCGGTGGAGGCGATGAAGGAGGGGGCCTACGACTTCCTGACCAAGCCCCTCAAGCGCCACGAGCTGCTCCGGGCGGTCGAGAAGGCGCTGGAGAAGCGCAGCCTGCTGGCCGAGAACCGGGAGCTGCGCGCCCGCCTGCGGGAGAAGGACCGGGGCCGGGAGGGGCCACTGGGCCGCATCATCGGCCACTCCGACGGCCTGCGCCGGGTTCTGGACGTGGTCCGCCAGGTGGCCCCCGCCCAGGCGACGGTGCTGATCACCGGCGAGAGCGGCACCGGCAAGGAGCTGATCGCCGAGGCCCTCCACCACCTCTCGCCCCGGGCCCAGGGCCCCATGGTCAAGCTCGCGTGCGCGGCCCTGCCCGAGACCCTGCTGGAGAGCGAGCTGTTCGGGCACGAGGCGGGGGCCTTCACCGGGGCGACGGGGCTTCGGAAGGGACGCTTCGAGCTCGCCGACGGCGGGACCCTCTTCCTGGACGAGGTCGCCGAGATGTCCGCGGCGACCCAGGTCAAGCTGCTCCGGGTCCTCCAGCAGGGGGAGATCGAGCGGGTCGGGGGAAGCCGTACCCTGAGGGTGGACGTCCGCATCGTCGCCGCGACCCACCGGGACCTCCAGGCGGAGGTCAAGGTGGGCCGGTTCCGGGAGGACCTCTACTGGCGCCTCCACGTCATCCGCATCCACCTGCCCCCCCTGCGGGAGCGGATCGGCGACGTGCCGCTCCTGGTGGACCACTTCGTCCGGCGCTTCGCCGAGCGCAACGGCAAGGCGATCCAGGGCGTGTCCCCCGAGGCCATGGACCTCCTGTCGAACCACGCATGGCCCGGAAACGTCCGGGAGCTGGAGAACACCATCGAGAGGGCCGTCGTCCTGTGCCGGGGCGCGCGGATCGTCGAGGCCGACCTCCCCGATCCCCTTCAGGCAAGGGCGGTCCCCTCCCGGGTCCTCCAGTTCCCCATCGGCACCCCCCTCCGGGAGATCGAGCGCCGTGCCATCCTGGAGACCCTGCGGGAGGCCGGGGGCGACAAGGCCCTCGCCGCCCACCTCCTGGGCGTCGCCACCCGCACGATATACCGGCGCCTGGAAGAGCTCAGGGCCGAGTCCGAGGCCGAGCCCGCGGGGCGTCTCGCCGGTGAGGGCGCCGACGGCGAAGGCGCCGGGGACGAGGGCGAGTGACCCGCGCCTGGCTGGGGATCGGCAGCAACCTGGGGGACCGGCGGGCGCACCTCGCGGCGGTCCTCCGCGAGCTGGAGGCCCGAGGGATCCCGGTGGTGGGCCGCTCCTCCCTCTACGAGACCGAGCCCCTCCACTACCTGGACCAGGGCTGGTTCCTGAACGCGGTGGTGGAGGTCCGGGCGGAGGACGGTCCCGAGGCCCTGCTGCGGGCCGCCCAGGAGGTCGAGGCGGCCCGGGGGCGCCAGCGCGAGGTACACATGGGCCCCCGCACCGCCGACGTGGACATCCTCATCTTCGGCGACCGGGTGCTGGAGACCCCGTCCCTGACCCTCCCCCACCCCCGCCTCGCCGAGCGCCTCTTCGCCCTGGTCCCCCTGCTGGAGATCGCCCCCTACGCCACCGATCCCCGCACCGGCCTCCCCTGGTCCCTCGCCCGAGACGGGCTCGCGGGCCAACCCGGCCAGGGCCTGCGGGTGGTGGCGGGACCGGAGGAGTGGGGGGAGGGCGGGGCCTGACGGGCGCGCCCCCCAGGAGGGGAGCCCGCGACGCTAGCGCTCCAGCGTCAGGTCACAGCCGGAGATCTCGCCGACGATCTCGTCCTTGCCGTCCCACTCGACGTCGTCGGGCTCGTCGCAGTCCATGTCGAAGCTCTCGCCGCCCACCACGATGACGCAGTCGTCCAGCTCGACGTCGAGGTCCTGCGCGCCCATGGACTTCTCCGCCTCGACGGTCACCGAGAACTCGATGGTGCACTCGAAGTTGTTCACGCCATCGGTGCAGATCGAGTCGTACTCGCCGTCCCCGACGAACGTGTTCTTCTCGTCGTGCTCGAGGTCGACCGAGATGTCGTAGGTGCCGTTGGCACCGCAGTCGATCTCGCCGTCCCAGTTGTCGTCCAGCTTGGCGTGGCACCCCGCACCCAGCGCCGCCATCGCGAGCACCACGACCGCCTGCATCGCCCCACGCTTCATCGCCACCGCCTCCTGCCCGCGGGCCCGCCGCGGGTGCTCGCCGGGGAGCAGTGGGCTCACCCCACGTCGTCCCCGGCGCGGCCCGAAGGCTACGGCGGGTGGGCACCCCGGCGCAAGGTCGATGACCCTCGGAGGCGAGGGTTGCCGTCCCCCGGATGGCGAACCGTCGGGTTCACACCCCGCGTGGCGTCCGGACGCCGAAGGCCCGCTCCTACTCCGACGGGAGGAGGTACAAGCCGGTGGAGTCCGCGAAGTGCCCCTCGAACTCGACACCGGTCTCGTCGTTGCAGACGTTCTCGCCAGCGAAGATCTCGAGGGCCAACGTGATCGTGGGCGCACCGGTCGGGACGAACATCGAGGTGGCGGCGGTGACCCAGGTCATGGGCGTCTCCGCGTAGACGCCCTCCTGGGTACAGGGTGCGCCCGGGGTCTCGCAGTCCCCCGCGATACCGCCGGACCACGCTTCCGGAAAGAGTTCCGGCTCGAGACCGAACATCATCATCGCCCTCGAGGCGAACAGCGTGTCCGTGCAGGTGTCGCCCGCCACACGCAGGAAGCGGGCGACGAAGCAGACCGATTCACCCGCCAGGGCGGTGGCATCGTAGAGCTGGAACAGCTCGCTCTGGGCCGCTCCACCTGCCTCCATCGTCGTGTTGGTGGTCACGAAGCGCAGCATGGCGGCACCGTCGTGGGGGTCGACCCCCCACGCATTCTTGTAGGGCACCACTTCGACCTGGTCACCTCCCCACGTGCCCGCCGCGTCCGGGAACCAGGCCGGCACCGGGGGATGCTCGGGATCGTCGAAGCCGGGATTGCCGGCCGCCAAGAGGTTCGGGAAGTCATCCGACGCCAACCAGGCGTCCACGCAGGCCCCCGTACACACACATTCGAGGTCGGCGCAGTCGACGGCGCCGTCTCCGTCGTCGTCGACCTCGTTTGAGCAGTCCTCGGAGCTGGCCACGGTGTCGTCATCGGAGACGTCGTCGTCGGACACGTCGTCATCGGAGACGTCGTCGTCGGACACGTCGTCGTCGGACACGTCGTCGTCCGACGTGTCGTCATCGCCCGTACTCGGCTGCGTGTGGACCGAAAGGGGGACCTCGACCTCGCCCTTCCCCGCGGTACCCGCCGAGCCGGCCCGTACCCACAGGGTTGCCGCGAAGCTGCCCTCGACCGGTACCCAGACGACCAGAGTCAGAGCCTCGCACTGATTCGTTCCGAGGACGAACTCGGGCCGATCCCCGGCGTCCGCGAACTGGATCGAGGGCAGGTCCTCCCCGGGGGTCCCCTCATCCGCGTACTCGATCGAGGCCTCGGTGTTCGTGCTGGACCCCTTGTTGCACACCTCGACCACGGCCGACGCCAGCCCGTCGACCTCCACCTCGCCGAAGTCGACCTCGGTCGGGTCGACCCACAGCTCGGGGCCGGCGCAGGCCGACGCCAGGGCCACGGTGGCAAGAATCCACGTCCTCATTCCCATTTCCTCCAGCCATCTCGCCCGAAAAACCTACCACCTCGATCGAGCGATCCGAAGGAGAAAGCGTGCCAGGAGGGATAGGGCCTCGCCACCATCACGGCGACTCGAGCCTCTCCGCCCTCCAGAGCTGGCGGTACAGGTCCTGGTGCAGCAACGTCAGCCGGGCGCCCTCGCGCTCCTCGATGCGGGCGAGGAGGGAGGGGAGCGGGCCGTACAGGTAGACGTCCCGGAACCCCGGCGGCAGGACGTACTCGGCCTCCATCTCGTAGCGGAGGAACTGCATGCTCGCGCCGGGCACCAGCAGGTTGCTCAGGGCCAGCAGATCGCCGGGATGGTGGACCTCCATGTTGCCCACCACCAGCGGGGATGGGGAGAGGTTGATCAGCGCCGCCACCTGGGGGAGGTGGACGCTGGTCCCCTTGGTCCAAGGGGCCTCCCGCCCGGCGTTGGACACGCCGCTGGCGATCCCGAGGCCCAGGACCGCGACGAGGAGCGCCGGGGCGCGGGCACCGCCCCCGGCGGGCGGGGAGCCCAGGAGGAAGGCCAGCGCCGCGAGCACCCCGATCCACGAGGGGGTCATGTACCGCCCCGAGAGAGACCGGATCCCTCCGAACAGCAGGTCCGGCACCAGCAGCAGGGCGATGGGGACGGCCACCAGGGGCAGGATCAGCGCCCCGGCCCGGGGCGGCGCGCGACGGACCACCGCCACCAGGGCGCCCATCGCCAGGGCCACGGCGAGCCCGTCCACCCCCCAGGCCAGGGGGTGGTCCAGCTCCGGCCACAGGTCCACCACCGCCCGGCTGGCGTTCAGCACCAGGATCCTCAGCAGGGAGAGCCGGGGCACGACGATCTCCCGGGACCAGCGCATCGACGCCTCGAACGCCTCGTAGTGGCGCGCCAGGTTCAGTGCCCACGGCAGGAAGCCCAGCACCGCGAGGGCGGCGGCCACCGTGAAGGCCCGGACCGCCCGGGTGGGCCGGAACCCCTCCCGCAGGAGCACGAACAGCCCCTGGGACGCCAGCACCGCCGCGGTGGAGAACGAGGTGTAGAGGGACACGAGGGCGATCAGGGACCACGCGGCCCAGGCCCCCATCCGGCGCCGGCGAGGCTCCCCCTCCCGCCCCGCGAGGCGCATCGCCCGCAGCAGGGACGCGCAGGAGGCCGTGACCAGCACCCCCCACAGGGCGTACTCCCGGGCCTCCCTCCCATAGAGTACGAAGAACGGCGACACCGCGAACAGCGCCACCCCCGTCCACGCCACCCGGGTCGAACCGTACAGCTCACGGCACAGCCAGAACATCGCGGGCAGCCCCAGCAGTCCGGCGAGGGCCGAGAGGGCCCGCAGCGCCCCGATCCCGTCCCCGACGATGCCCGCCCAGATCCGGGCCAGCACGTAGTACAGGGGCGGGTGCTGGGGATCGGTCCTGGCCAGCCCCAGCACGGTCTCCGCCACCCCGTGGCCGCCGCCTCCCCGCTGGAAGCGCCGCACCTCCCGGACGCCGAAGACCTCCCCGGTGTAGAGCGCCTCCCTCCACTCCTCGGGGGTGTGGCCGGCGACGAAGACCCGGGTGGCGACCTCGTCGTGCCACACCAGGTCCTCCCCGAGTCCCTGGAAGCGGAAGAAGACGCCCAGCGCGACGACCGCGGCGACCGGTACGAGGCGGAGCAGGGCCGGGCGCCCCGCCGCCCCCCCTGCGAAGAGCTTCATCCCCGGAGTGTCCCCACCGAGGGGCGGCCCTGTCAACGACGCGCCCCGGCGCCCGCACCCCCGCCCGGGGCTCGGCTTGACGCCACCCCGGCCGCCCCATAGCATCGCGTCCCCGAGGGCGCGCGTTGAACAAGGAAACCATCCGGCGGCTCGACCGGCTCCTGGGCAACGTCGTCTGCCTCCTGCTGACGGCGCACCGGCGCGTCGCCGACGCGCTCCTGCGGCGCACGCCCCCCCCCCCGGGATCGGTCCGGCGGATCCTCTTCCTCAAGCTCGTCGAGCAGGGGGCGACGGTCCTGGCCGCCCCCGCCATCGACCGGGCCATCGCCCGGGTCGGCCGCGAGAACGTCTACTTCTGCGTGTTCCGCGAGAACCGCCCCATCGTCGACCTGCTGGGGCAGGTGCCCGCGGGGAACGTCATCGAGGTCCGCCACGATGGCCTCGCGGTCTTCCTCATGGACGTGGCCCGGGCGCTGCTCCGGGTCCGGCACGAGGGGATCGACGCCGTCGTCGACATGGAGTTCATGGCTCGGGCCCCGGCGATCCTCGCCTACCTGACCGGCGCGCCCACCCGGATCGGCCTGCACCGCTTCGCCGACGAGGGGCCCTACCGGGGGGACCTGCTGACCCACCGGGTGCAGCACAACCCCTACCTGCACGTGTCCCGGGCCTACAGCCTGCTGGTGGAGGCCCTGGACGCCGATCCCCGCGACCTGCCCCTCCTGAAGGTCCCCGTCCCGGACGCCCCGGACGAGGCGCCCCGACTCGCCCCCACCGCCGAGGACGTGGCCCGGGTGCGGGGGCTGCTGGACGGGGCCGGGGGAGACCGGCCCGGCCCCCTGGTGCTCCTGAACCCCAACACCGGCGACCTCCTGCCCCTGCGTCGCTGGCCCGACGAGCGGTTCGTCGAGCTGGGCCGCCGGGTCCTGGCGGGGCACCCGGACGCCACCGTGGTGGTCACCGGCGCCCCGTCGGAGCGGGAGGGCGCCGAGGAGGTGTGCCGCCGGATCGGATCCCCCCGGGCGGTGTCCCTGGCGGGGCGGACGACGCTCCGGGACGCCGTGGTCCTGTACTCCCTCGCCGACGTGCTGGTGACCAACGACAGCGGCCCCGGGCACTTCGCGTCCCTCACGGGCGTCGACAACATCGTCCTGTTCGGCCCTGAGACCCCCGCCCGCTTCGGTCCCCTGGGGGAGGGGGGGCGTCCCCTGTGGGCGAGGCTGGCGTGCAGCCCCTGCGTCAACGCCTACAACCACCGCTTCTCCCCCTGCGTCGACAACCGCTGCATGGCGGCGATCACGGTGGACGAGGTGTACCGCGAGGTCGCCTCGTGCCTCCGCGCCCGCCGGGAGCGGCTCGGGGCGGCGCGCCGGAGCGCCGGGTGATCCTCGTCACCGGCGGCGCCGGCTTCGTGGGGAGCAACCTGGTGCGGAGCCTCAACGCCCGGGGCCTCACCGACCTGCTGGTGGTGGACGACCTCGGGACCGACGAACGCTTCCGGAACCTCGTGGACGTCCGGATCGTCGACTACGTCGACAAGGACGACTTCGCCGCGCTCCTGGCCCGCCGCGACGGGATGCTGGACCGGGTGGAGGCGGTGCTGCACCAGGGGGCCCGCACCGACACCACCGAGAAGGACGCGCGCCGGGTCATGCGGGACAACCACGGGGCCTCCCGGGACCTGCTGGAGCTGGCCCTGCGGCGCCGGGTGCCGATGGTCTACGCCTCGTCGGCGGCGGTCTACGGGGCCGGTCGCGCCTTCGCCGAGGAGCCCTCCAACGAGGCACCCCTGAACGTCTACGCATACTCCAAGCTGCTCTTCGACCAGCAGGTCCGCCGGATCCTCCCGGGCGCGACCAGCCCCGTGGTGGGGCTGCGGTACTTCAACGTCTACGGCCCCGGGGAGGCCCACAAGGGCCCCATGGCCAGCGTGGCGTACCAGCTCCACCTCCAGGTCCTGGCCAACGGCCGCATGCGCCTGTTCGGGGGGGCCGACGGCGACGGGGACGGCGAGCAGCGGCGGGACTTCGTCCACGTCCAGGACGTCGTGGACGTCAACCTGTGGTTCCTGGACCACCCGGAGTGCTCGGGGATCTTCAACGTGGGCACCGGGGAGGCGCGGACGTTCAACGAGGTCGCCCGGGCCGTCGCCCGCTTCCACGGCCGGGGCGAGGTCGACTACGTGCCCTTCCCCGGCGCCTTGCGGGGCGTCTACCAGCGGTTCACCCGGGCCGACCTGACGCGGCTCCGGGCCACCGGCTGCGACGTCCGCTTCCGCACCGTGGACGAGGGGGTGGCGAGCTACCTGGGCGGCCTCGCCGGTCCCGGAGCCTCGTGAGGAGCCCTTGGACTTCCTCCACGTAATCCTGGACCGGGACGGCGTGCTCAACGCCGAGGCCCCCTCGGGCTGGGTGACCCGCCCCGAGGACTGGGCCTGGGAGCGGGGCGCCCTGGAGGGGCTGGCGCGGATCGGCTCCCGAGGCCGCCGGGTGTCGGTGGCGACCAACCAGTCCTGCGTCGGCCGCGGCCTCGTCGAGATCGCCGCCCTGGACGCCGTCCACGCCCGGATGGGGGCCGAGGCGCGGGCGGCGGGGGGCCGCATCGACGCGGTGCTGGTGTGCCCCCACGCCCCGGACGCCGGATGCGAGTGCCGCAAGCCCGCACCAGGACTGGTGATCCGCGCGATCCGCCTGGCGGGGATCCCGGCGGCGAGGACCCTCTTCGTGGGGGACTCGGAGCGGGACGTGGAGGCGGGGCGGCGCGCGGGGGTGGCGACGGCCCTGGTGCGGACCGGCAAGGGCGCCGCGAGCGCCGCGCTGCCGTCCCTGGCCGGAGTGCCGCGCTTCGACGACCTGGTCCATCTCGCGGCGTTCCTCGAAGGAGGTGCCGCCCCCGCCGCCGGCGCCGAACTCCTCGCCCCGGGGGTGTCCTGATGGACGCCGCCCGGATCTTCGCCGAGCACCGGCGCGTGGTGGACGAGAGCGCGGCCCTGCTGCCCCCGCTGCTGGAGGAGGCGGGCCGCCTCCTGGTGGCGGCGGCGCGGAGGGGCGGGAAGGTGCTGGTGTGCGGCAACGGAGGCAGCGCCGCCGACGCCCAGCACTTCGCCGCCGAGCTGGTGGGCCGCCTCGCCGCCGATCGGCCGCCCCTCCCGGCGGTGGCGCTGACCACCGACACCTCGGCGCTGACGGCCATCGCCAACGACCACGGCTTCCCCCGGGTGTTCGCCCGCCAGGTGGAGGCCCTGGCCCGTCCAGGGGACGTGCTGGTGGCCATCAGCACCAGCGGCGTCTCGCCCAACGTCGTCGCCGCGGCGAGGGCGGCCCGGGCCCGGGGGTGCGGGGTGATCGGCCTGACGGGGCGCGGGGGCGGCGCCCTGGCCGGGGAGTGCGACCTGCTGGTGCCCGTGCCCTCCGGGGACGTGGCGCGGGTCCAGGAGGTCCACGGGATCTGCCTGCACGCCCTGGCCCAGGCGGTCGAGGAGGCCGCCTCCGCCTCCGACTGGCCGGAGGCCCCGTGAGCCCGCGGATCCACCCCGGCGACGTCCCCCGGATCCTGGACGGCTTCCGGCGCGCCCGGATCTGGGTCGCCGGGGACGTGATGCTGGATCAGTACGTGGGCGGCGACGTTCGCCGCGTCTCCCCCGAGGCGCCGGTGCCGGTGGTGGAGGTGGGGGAGACCTACGACCGCCTCGGCGGGGCGGCCAACGTGGCCCACGGCCTGGCGGCCCTGGGGGCCGAGGTCGGGCTGTGCGGCGTGGTGGGCGCCGATCCCGCCGGGGACGCGCTCATCGCCGCCTGCGGGGAGGCGGGGATCGACGTGCGGGGCCTCGGGCGGTCCCCGGAGTGGTCCACGACCCGGAAGGTGCGGGTGGTGTCCCAGCGCCAGCAGCTCCTCCGCATGGACTGGGAGGGCCGCGGGGCGGTGGACGGCGCGGCGGCCCAGGCCCTCGTCGGCCGCCTGCGGGAGGGGGGGCGCCCCGACGCCATCGTCCTCAGCGACTACGCCAAGGGATTCCTCCAGCCGCCGGCGGCGCGGGCCCTCATCGACGAGGGGCTCGCCCTCGGGGTGCCGGTGCTGGTGGACCCCAAGCTCCGGGACCTGGGCGCCTACCGCGGCGCGACGGTGGTCACCCCCAACCGGCGGGAGCTGGAGGCGGCGGCGGGGGGGACGATGCCGCCCCTGGGGAGCCCGGCCTTCGCCGAGGCGGCCCGGGCGGTGATCGCGGCCGCGGGGATCCCCTCCTTGGTGGTCACCCTGGGGGAGCGGGGCCTGCTGGTGGTGGAGGGGGCCGAGGCCCAGGCGATCGGCGCGGTGAGCCGCGAGGTCTACGACGTCACCGGCGCCGGCGACACCCTGATCGGGGTGCTGGCCCTGGGCCTCGCGGCGGGGGCGGACCTGTTCGCGGCCGCCGGGATCGCCAACGCGGCGGCGGGGGTGGTGGTGGGCAAGTTCGGCACCGCGGTGGTCCACCCGGAGGAGCTGGCCCGGGCCCTGGCCCGGAGCACCGCCGAGAAGGTCTACTCCGGAGCCGAATTCGACCGGCTCCTGGCGTCGTGGCGGGCCCGGGGGACGCGGATCGCCTTCACCAACGGCTGTTTCGACGTGCTGCACGCCGGCCACCTCTCCCTCCTGCGGGACGCCGCCTCGGCGGGGGACGTGCTGGTGGTCGGGATCAACGACGACGCCTCGGTGGCGAGGCTCAAGGGGGAGGGCCGCCCCCTGGTGCCCGCCCCGGAGCGTGCCGCCCTGGTGGCCGCCCTGGACTGCGTCGACGCCGTGGTGGTCTTCGGCGAGGACACCCCCCTCCGCCTGGTGGAGCGGATCCGCCCCGACGTGCTGGTCAAGGGGGCGGACTACGCCCTGGGCGAGGTCGTGGGACGGGAGGTGGTGGAGGCTGGGGGGGGCCAAGTGCTCCTCTCCCCCCTCGTCCCCGGTCGCTCGTCCTCCCGGATCTTCGAGGAGATCCGCCGCCGGCGGTGACTCCTCGGTCGCGTCCTGCCTCCCCCCCTGCCCCTGCCCCCGGCGAGCTTCGCTCAAGCCCCAGGGACGGGTTCCCCGGGGCCTGTGTCGGAATCCCCCCTCGGAGAGGCCCCGACGGACCCAGCAACGGCGCGGGTCGGGGACCCCGCCGGGCAACGTGCCGAAATCGGGCGGAATCGCCACGGCCGTCTCGTGCCCGGCAATCACCGGAGGTACCGCGCAGGGCGTCGATGATACGGTTGCTATGTTTAGAGCCTTGACCTGAGTAACATCTGCGTATAGTTTCGGGCTCGACTCTGCGTGTCGAGGCCGCCGATGGACGAGTCCGTGGGGAGCCACTGGCTCCTCCTCATCCACCAGATCCCGCCGAAGCCGCCCTACCTGCGCGTGAAGGTGTGGCGTCGCCTTCAGCGGCTGGGGGCGGTGGCGGTGAAGAACTCGGTCTATGTCCTGCCCGCCTCGGAGCAGGCCCGCGAGGACTTCACCTGGGTGCTTCGGGAGGTCGAGGAGGGGGGCGGCGACGCCTCGCTGGTGGAGGCCCGGTTCGTCGGAGGACTCTCCGACGCGCAGGTCGAGGACCTGTTCCGCGCGGCCCGCGACGCCGACTACGGCCAGATCGCCGAGGAGGCGAAGCGGATCGAAGGGGACTTCGCCGCGGCGACCGCGGTGGATGCGGAGCGGCAGGGGCCTCTTGGGGCCGACGTCCGGCGTCTGAGGAGGCGCCTGGCCGAAGTCGCGGCGCTCGATTTCTTCGGCGCCGCGGGACGGGACGCGGTCGAGGGACTCCTCCAGTCCCTGGAGCGGCGCCTGAGGCCGCCGCCGAGCGTGGTCGAGGGCGCCAGCCCCGAGGAGGTACGGGTGGACCTACGAAGACGCACCTGGGTGACGCGGCGGGGGATCAAGGTCGACCGGATGGCGAGCGCCTGGCTGATCCGGCGGTTCATCGACCCCGAGGCGCGGTTCCGCTTCGTCGACGCCCAGGGGTTCCATCCCGAGGCCGGGGAGCTGCGCTTCGACATGTTCGAGGCGGAGTTCACCCACGAAGGGGATCGCTGCACCTTCGAGGTCCTGCTGGCCCGGGCCGGGATCGAAGACCCCGCGCTCGTGGCGCTCGCCGAGGTGGTCCACGACATCGACCTCAAGGACGGGAAGTTCGGGCGGCCGGAGACCGCGGGGGTGAACGCCCTGGTCGCCGGGATCGCCGCCGCCCACGCCGACGACGAGGCCCGCCTTGCCCGCGCCTCGGCCCTCTTCGATGACCTGTACGAAGCGTTTAGGAAGAGATCGGCATGATCGAGGCGTCCCATCCCATGCCTCGGGAGTCCGAGGTCTTTAGGTCGTCCCTGGGCCGGCTCCTCGGATACTTCCTGTGGCTTGGGACCTTCGGGTTCGGCGGCCCCATCGCCCTCGCCGGCTACATGCAGCGGGACCTGGTAGAGCGGCGCCGCTGGTTCACCGAGACCGATTACAAGGAGGGCCTGGCGCTGGCCCAGCTCGCCCCAGGGCCACTGGCCGCCCAGCTCGCGATGTACCTGGGCTGGGTACGGGCGGGTCTCCTCGGAGCGACGCTGGTGAGCGCGGCGTTCATCGGACCGTCGCTCGTCATGGTCCTCGCCTTGTCGTGGCTCTACCTGCGCTACGGCGGCCTGCCCTGGATGCAGGGGGCGTTCTACGGCATCGGAGCGGCGGTGATCGCGATCATCGCCCGCAGCGCCTGGAAGCTGGTGAAGATGAGCGGCGGCAAGGACCGCCTGCTCCTCGGGATCCTGATCGCCAGCGCCCTCGTCACCGCCTGGACCGAGTCGGAGATCGTCTGGCTCTTCGTCGGGTCGGGCGTCCTTGCGCTGCTGGTGAGGGCGCCTCCTCGCCTCCGTCGGGCTCCTCCGGCGCTCGCCTTCGTGCCGTGGTCGGACTGGGCAATGACCGGGCTGCACGGGGCGGCGTCGAGCGAGACCCTGTGGACGATCACCTGGTACTTCGCCGAGGCGGGGGCCTTCGTCTTCGGAAGCGGGCTCGCCATCGTTCCCTTCCTCCACGGGGGGGTGGTGAACGAGTTCCACTGGCTCACCGAGCAGCAGTTCCTGGACGCGGTGGCGGTGGCGATGATCACTCCCGGCCCGGTGGTCATCACGGTGGCCTTCATCGGCTACCTCGCGGGCGGGCCCGCCGGGGCCCTGCTGGCGGCCCTGGGGGTGTTCCTGCCCTGCTTCCTGCTGACGGTGCTCCCCGCGCCCCACTTCCGCAGGTTCGCCCGGAACCCCCAGGTGAAAGCGTTCGTCGACGGCGTGACGGCGGCGGCGGCGGGAGCCATCGCCGGGGCGGCCTTCGTCCTCGGGCGGCGCGCGGTGTTCGACGTCGCGACGGTGATGCTGTTCGCAGCCACCCTCCTCGTCCTGACGAGGGTAAAGAAGGCTCCCGAACCGCTGATCATCGTGGCCGCGGGGGTGGTGGGGATGGTGCTCACGACCGCCCGGGCCGGATGAGCCGGGGAGGAGGTGGACGATGCCGATCACGGGTCTCGCCGAGTGTGAAGTCCAAGTCCTACGCCCGCTCGATGAAGCGGATGCTCAAGTCCAGCGACCGCAAGCTCAGACCTCGTTGGGCTACGGCATGGCCGGTACGAGATGCAGTTGCGAGGCGGCGCAAGGCCGAGCCCCAAGTCCCGTGCTGGCTGCTGCTCATCCACCAGATCCCTCCAGGGAGACGAAATGAAGACGATCACGTTCATCGCACTGGCATGTGCCTCGCTTTCCCTGGGGGCCTGCCGCGAAACCCGGCAGCCGCAACCTCCTCCGGATCCCGAGCAGGTGCCGGCGGCGATGCCGAACCCGCCCGGTGGGGAAAGGTCGGAGGCGCCCCTCGCGCCTGCCACTCCACCCCCCGCGGACTCCGCTGCGGACGCCGGCGCGAGTCGGACCTTCGACTTCGACTCCGATCCCGCGGACGCGGCGCCCACGGGCTTCTCCTTCGGCCGCACCGGCAGCGGCAGCACCGGCCGCTGGACGGTGCTCGCCGTGGCCGACGCGCCGTCACGCCCGAAAGTCCTCGCTCAGCTCGACGCGGACGATACGGACGTCCGCTTCCCGGTCGCGGTGGCGGACGCTCCGTCGCCGCGCGACCTGCGGCTCTCGGTCCGCTGCAAGCCGGTGTCCGGGCTCGTCGACCAGGCGTGCGGCCTCGTCTTCCGCTACCGCGACGAGGACAACTACTACGTCACGCGTGCCAACCCGCTCGAGAACAACATCCGCCTCTACACCGTGAAGGGCGGGAAGCGGCGGCAGCTCGCGAGCTGGAGCGGGATCGTCACCACCGGCGCGTGGCACGAGTACGTCGTCGAGGTGCGCGGAGACCACATCCGAGTCTCGTGGGACGGCACGAACGTCCTCGACCGTCACGACTCGACCTTCGGGGACGCGGGCCGCGTCGGTCTGTGGACCAAGGCCGACTCGGTCACCTGGTTCGACGACCTCCGCGTGGAGCCCCTGCAGTGACCGCCGAACGCGATCCGGCGCCCACACGGCGCGAAGCGGTGACGGCGCTCCCCGTGGGCGGCGCCGCGCTCCCGACGTTCCTGCCCTGCGACCCGTTCACCGTGATCCCAGCGCCGCGCCACCGCCGATTCTCGAAGAAATGAAGGGAAAGGACCGAACCCGATGAGCACCACGCAATACGCGATCTCGTGCTGCCTCGTAGTAGCGGCGGGCATGATCGTCGCGGCCTGCGCTGCATCCCCGGATCCGCGGCCATCGCCCGGCAACGCTCCCGCCACCTCGGCGCCACCGTTCGAGGCAGCTTGCGCCTACGTCACGAGCTGGGGCGGCGAGGACGTGTGTGGCGTGCATGTACCCGACGGACGTGCCCTCGGGTGCGTGCGCACGGGGAGCAAGCCGCATGGCGTGGCGGTCTCCCCGGACGGCTCGCGCGTCTACGTCTCGAACGAGGGCTCGGACACGCTGACGGTGGTGGATGCCTCGAGCTTCCGGGTGATCGCAGAGATCCCCGTGGGCCACATGCCCAATCAGGTCGCGCTCTCACCCGCTGGCGATCGGTTGTGGGTCACGAACAATGCGGACTCGACGGTGACCATCATCGACACCGCGACCCACGCTGTCGTCCAGACCCTGGCGGTCGGGCGGGCGCCACACATCATCGTCACGAACGCCGCACGCAACGTCGCGGTCATCACGTCCGAGGGCGACGGTGCGCTCGATCTCTTCGACCTCTCCACGTTCGAGCGCGTGTCGCGCGTCCCGGTCTACGGCTTCCCCCGCGTCCTCGCGACGACGAGGTCGGGAGACGCCGCCTTCTTGACCATTCGCTGGCTCAACGGCGCCCTCCTGGTCGATCTTCAGTCGGGCGGCCCCCAGGACCGAGTCGCCCTCGGCGAGCCGCGCTTCGCGCCCGAGGGCAAGGATGCGCACGGCATCGCGCTAACGCCGGATGATCGCGTCGTCCTGCTCACGACGCAGATGACCGACCAGCTCACGTTCGTCGATGCGGAAACCCTCGCGGTCATCGACCAGATCGGCGTCGGCCGGAACCCGAACTGGGTCGAAGTGACACCCGACGGGCGCTTCGCGGTGGTGAGCACGACCGACGACGACTCCGTCTCGATCGTGGACATCCCGAGCCGGCGGGTTCTCTCGACGGTACAGGTCGGGCGGCAACCGAAGCGGCTGGTCGTAGGGCGCTGCGCCGCGCGTAAGGTCGGAGGCTGACCATGCGATGGGCCGGTCCGCCGGCCCTCAGGGCGTCGGGCGCGACGTACCTCGCGCTCGGTTCGCTCTCGCTCCTTCCGGCTCCTCGTCGTGCCCCTCGCGCCGCTGATGTCCCGATGAAACGGAAGGAGACCTGACGATGCCTGGCCCTGTACGCCCCTACTTGACCCACTGGATCGGCCTCGCGCTCGCCCTCCTCTTCGTGAGCATGTTGTCCTGCACGAAGCGCAAGAACGAGGTCGTGGTCTACACCTCCGTCGACCAGGTGTTCTCGGAGCCTGTCTTCCGCGCGTTCGAGCGCGAGGCGGGCATCGAGGTCCGCGCCGTCTTCGACACCGAAGAGACGAAGAGCACCGGCGTCCTGAACCGTCTCATCGCCGAGTCGGACCACCCACAAGCCGACGTCTTCTGGTCGGGTGATCCGGTGCGGCCGTTCCTGCTCATCAAGCGCGGCCTCGTCGAGCCGTACCTGTCGCCGGCGGTGTCGGGGCTGCCGGCGGGCATGCGCGCCGCGGACGGCACATGGACGGGCTTCGCCGCGCGGGCGCGCGTGCTCCTGGTCAACCGCGGCAAGGTCCCCTCGGGCGAGACGCCGCGGTCCATCCGCGATCTGGCGGATCCGCGATGGCGCGGTCAGACGAGCATCGCGAACCCGCTCTTCGGTACGACCACGATGCACGTGGCGGCGCTGTTCGCGGCGTGGGGGGAGGAGCGGGCTCGCGCGTTCATGAACGACATCAAGGCCAACGACGTGCGCGTCGCCAGCTCGAACGGGGAGGTCAAGCGGCTCGTCGCCGCCGGAGAGGTCGCCTTCGGGCTCACGGACACGGACGATGCCCACGAGGCGCTCGGGGAGGGGGCTCCGGTGGAGGTCATCTATCCCGACCAGGACGGCATGGGCGCGCTCGTGATGCCGACGACCGCCGTCCTCTTGCGCCGCGGTCCGCACGGAGAGGCCGGAAAGAAGCTCGTTGACTACCTCGTGGGTCCCGAGGCGGAGCGGATGATGGCCGAGTCGGCGGCGCACATGCCGCTGCGCGCCGGCGTGCCCACCCCGGCGAACGTCCGGAGCGTAAGCGACATCCGGACGATGGAGGTCGACTACGCGCGCGTCGCGTCGGAGATGGAGAGGATCCAGCCGTGGCTCAGGCAGTGGAGCGGACTTTGAACCAGAGGCTCCACCGGCACGAGCAGACCCTCTTCCTCGCCGGGGCAGCCGCGATACTGGTCCTTTTCTCGATCGCGCCGTGGCTCCAGCCCCTCGGCGAGATCGCGGCGGCTCGCGAGAACAGCCTCGCGCTCCTCGCGTCATCTCGCGTTTGGATGCTGCTCCTTCGGTCCCTCCTGTTGTCGAGCGCGGTCACGGCGCTCGCGCTCCTCATCGGGCTGCCACTCGGTGTCCTCTTCGGAAGGATGGACGTGCCGCTTCGGCGCGCACTTTGGGTGGCTCACGCCTTCCCCATGTTCCTGCCGCCCTTCCTCCTGGCGCTGGGATGGTTCCACCTGCTCGGACGGCAGGGCCTGCTCGGCGGCGAGAGCACTGCGGCGCTCCTCTTCAGCGAGGTCGGGCTCGTGTTCGTCCTCGGCGTCACGCTCGCCCCCATCGTCACCTCCCTCGTCGCCGTGGGCGTGATGGGCGTCGACGCCTCCCTCGAGGAGGCCGCTCGGCTCGTCGCGCGTCCGTGGCGCGTCGCGACCCACATCCTCTTGCCGGCGGCGAGCCCGGCCATCGCGCTCGCGGCGATCGTCGTCTTCGCGCTCGCCTTGTCCGAGCTCGGCGTGCCCATGTTCCTGCGTGTCGACGTGTTCCCGGCCGCCGTGTTCGCGCGCCTGGGCGGCGTCGACTATGCCCCGGGGGAGGCGTTCGCGCTCGCGCTGCCACTCGTCCCGGTCGCCGCCTGCCTCCTCATCCTCGAACGCAGGTTCGTCGGCCGCCACTCCTATGCCGTGCTCGGCCTGCGGAGCGGGGCCCGTGCGCCGCTTCCGCTCCGGCGGCTCCGCGCCCCGCTCACGGCCGCTGCGACCATCGCCAGCATCGTCTCCGTGGCGCCCATCGCTGCGCTCGCCATCCGCGCCAGCCGCGGCTCGGGCGGCGTGGCGACGATCCTCGACTGGTCCCGTCGGGCGCCGTTGAACGGTGTCCTGGCGGCGGCCGCCGCGGCAAGCGGGATCTCCGCCATCGGCCTCATCGTGGGTCACGCTGCGGCTCGACGCGAGCGTGGCGCGTCCGTGCTCGACGCGCTCTCGGTCCTCGCGTTCGTGACGCCGGCCTCGGTGCTCGGGGTGGGGCTCATCGCCGTGTGGAACCGTGCCGCGACGCAGATGATCTACGGGACGCTGGCCATCCTCGTGGTCGGCTACATGGCCCGCTACGTCGCGGTCGGCGTCCGCGTCGTCGCCAGCAGCGTGAGCCAAAGCCCCGTGCACCTCGAGGAGGCCGCCGCCGCGCACGGCGCCCACTTCGCGCGGCGCCTCTTCCGGATCGTGCTGCCGCTCCACGCCCGGGGCGTCATGTTCGCGTGGCTGCTCGCGGCCGTCTTCTGCATGCGAGACCTCGAGACCGCCGTGCTCTTCTACCCGCCCGGGGGCGAGCCGCTCACGGTTCGCATCTTTACTCTCGAGGCGAACGGCCCGGAGTCGGTTGTAGCGGGCCTCGCGCTCCTCCAGGTCGGGATGACCCTCGCCGTGCTCGGGCTCGGCGCGTTCGCTTTCCTCTGGAGGCGAGCCCCATGACGGCCGCGATCGCCCTCGCCGAAGTGAGCTTCCGTTACGGCGCGCGAGACATCCTCTCGGGCTTCGCGCTCTCCGTCGCGCCCGGCGAGGTGGTGGCGCTCCTCGGTCCCTCCGGCTCCGGCAAGTCGACCGTACTTCGGCTCGTCCTCGGCTTCGCGGTGCCGGCCAGAGGCTCGGTCCATCTCGGCGACGAGATCGTGAGCAAGGATGGGAAGACTCTCGTTCCGCCCGAGGATCGGCACCTCGCGGTCGTCTTTCAGGACCTCGCACTCTGGCCGCACCTGACGGTCCACGCGAACCTCGCGTTCGGGCTCGGCCCCGGGAAGCGGCGAGGCGAGCACGAAGCCCGGATCCGGGAGCTTCTGGCGCGGGTCGGGCTCGCCGGGAAGGAGAAGCACTACCCCGGTGAGCTCTCGGGCGGCGAGCGACAGCGCGTGGCCATCGCGCGGGCGCTCGTCATGGAGCCACGGGCGATCCTCCTCGACGAGCCCCTCTCGAACCTCGACGTCTCGCTCAAGCGAGATCTCCTTGGTACGTTCCGCGAGCTGTTCAAGGAGCGCAAGAGCACGGTCGTCTACGTCACCCACGACTTGCGCGAGGCGGCCTCACTCGGCGATCGCATCGCGGTCATCGAGCACGGTGAGGTCGTGCAACAGGGGACCCTCGACCTCCTGCGCGCTCAGCCTGCCTCCGGCTTCATCCGAGGGCTCGTGCAGGACCTCTCGTGGACGGGGCGGCCGGGTACGTAACCGGCGGGTGCCCCCTGGTGCCCGCCCCGGAGCGCGCCGCCCGGGTGGCCGCCCTGGACTGCGTCGACGCCGTGGTGCTCTTCGGCGAGGACACGCCCCTCCGGCTGGTGGAGCGGATCCGCCCCGACGTGCTGGTCAAGGGGGCGGACTACGCCCTGGACGAGGTGGTGGGACGGGACGTGGTGGAGGCCGCGGGGGGCCGGGTGCTCCTCTCCCCCCTCCTCCCCGGCCGCTCCACCACCCGGATGGTCGAGGAGATCCGCCGCCGGGGGTGACGCGCCGCCGGGGCGTCAAGGCTGCATCCACCGAGCCTCGGCGCGCCAGTCCCCCTTCCCCCCGCCCTTGAGGATCCCCCGGAGCCGGGCGAGGGGCGGCGGGTTCCAGCGGGAGATCGTGACGCTCCGGACCTCCGCGCCCATGGGCCCGCCGGTGGGCACGAAGGGGCCCGCCAGCTCCTCGCTGCAACAGGGCCAGGCGTTGACGTGGAAGCGCATGGGCAGGTGGGGGATCGGGGTGGGCCGCCCCGCGTGTCGAGCGTGGATCAGCCGGTCGTCCACGAACCAGCGGACCTCGTCGGCCTCCCACTCGATGGCGTAGCGGTGGAAGTCCAGGGAGGCGTCGAAGCCCAGGTCCACCAGCACCGGCGTCCCCCGGTACCCGTAGTTGTACAGGTCCCCCTCCTCGCCGGGGTTGTAGTACACGTTCAGCAGGATCCGGGTGGTGTCCTTCCCCAGGAACTCCATGTCGATCTCCTGCCAGGGGTCGAACCGGTAGAGGAACATCGCGGAGACCACCCCGGAGGCCTTGGGGGGCTTCATCACGGTCTCGAACCGCCCGTAGGTGTAGCGGGCGTCCGGGGCGGCCTTGGTGGCGATGGAGCCCGCGGTGAACGCCTTGGCGCCCCCCTCGCTCCGTTCGAGCTTCAACCGGATCCCGCCGCCGTCCAGGGGCGCGACGTTCTCGGGGGCGAACACCGCCTCGTTGCAGAAGAACGTGGTGTCCAGCCGGTCCCAGAACTCCGGGTCCACCGTCTCCAGGGGGTCGTGGCGCACGGTGTGGAAGGAGCCGGTACGGATCCCCCGCTCCCGGGGCCCCTCGGGATCGGCGGCACCGCAGTACCCCTTCAGCCTCTTGGCGGGCACGATCCACGGATCGCCGTCGTGCTCCATGACCTCGCAGGCGAGGTCCGCGACGTCGATCCGGGTGGTGGGGAAGTACAGGACCCCGGCGCCGAACACGGACAACAGGAGGCCGGCGAGGGCCCAGCGTCGGTCGATCTTCACGGCGGCCACGCTCCGGGGGACGGCGGCGGTGGCCGGCCCCTCCCGGGAGATCGGGCGCCACCTCGCCCCCCCCGACGCCCGGTCGGCCATGCCGAGCAGGACGCCGTAGATGTCCAGGTAGAAGGCGGCGGGCCAGGTCGCCACCACCGCCAGCAGCGTCCCGGCCCCGAGGCGCCGGAACCGGGCGAGACCCACCAACAGCACCACCAGGGGCGCCAGCAGCCCCACCAGCCCCGCGACCTGGAGGGCCCCCGGGATGGGCAGGGCCGCCCGGGGGAAGTCGGTCATCAGCACCGCCTGGAGCAGGTTCATGGCGATGACCACCGCCGGGAACATCCAGCCGAACGCCACCGCGACCTCCACCACCCTCGCCCGCCGGCCCACGGTGCGCTGGCTCCCCGCGATCCAGGCCGCGAGGACCAGGCTGGCCCCGGCGGCGGCCCCCACCGAGGCCGGGGCGAGGCCCGGGGCGAAGATCAGCCCGATGAGGAGGTGGAGGGCGAACACCAGCACCGAGACCAGGTAGTGGGTGCCGTGCAGCAGGAACTGGATCCTCTCCACGAGCGTGAGGGGGGAGCCGCGGAGGGCGGGGAGGTGGCGGAAGAACGCCTCGGTGTGCCCGCTGGCCCAGCGCCTCCGCCGAGCGAGGAAGCTGTACAGGTCGGGGGAGGCCTCCTCCCGGGAGCCGCTCCGGGGATCGCTGGCGAACCGCACCCCGCCCATCAGGAGGCCGTAGCTGAAGTCGATGTCCTCGGTGATGCACGGCCCGAGGGGGCGCTCCCGCAGCAGCTCCGTCTCCAGGACGGCGGTGGTGCCGGTGAAGAAGACCGTCAGGCCCATCCGGGTGAAGGCGGCGTTGAACAGCTCGCAGCCCACGTGCTGGTGCAGGGAGTCCCAGAGCCGGAAGAAACCCCGGTCCGACAGGGGTGCCCTCCGGCCCTGCACCGCGCGGGCGCCCCGGGCGTGGAGGACTCCCAGGGCGGACCGGAGCCAGTCGGGATCCGCCTCGTGGTCGCAGTCCAGGAGGGCGACGTAGGACGTCTCGATCCGCCCCACCGCCGCGTTCACCTTCTCGCTCTTGGCGTCGGCCCCCGTGAACTCCACCGAGACCCTCCGGTGTCCCGACCGGGAGATCTCGACGGACGCCTCGCCGCCTTCCCCGAGGGGGACTCCCGGGAACGCCACCTCCAGGTGGGGGACCGAGGAGTCGGAGCGGTCCTTCAGGAGGAGACGCACGTCCACGGGACCGAGGTGGTCCTGGGCGAGGAGGGACCGGATCGCCCGGACGGCCCTCTCCCCCTCGTGACGGGCGGGGACCAGGACCGTCACCCCGTCCCGGCGCCCCTCGCCCCCACCCTCGGGGCGGGGCCGCGCCCCCAGGAACACCAGCGCGCACAGGTAGTGGCCCAGGGAGTACGCCGCCAGGCAGGCGGTCAGCGCCGCGGCCAGGACGAGGGCGGTGCTCATCGGCCGTCCCCCCGGCGCGGGGACGCGGCGACGCGGGACCGCCGGGATGGGGTGGCGCGGGTGACCTGCAAGCGGGGCGTTCCAGCACTTCGAGCGGCGGCGAGGCCGGGGGACTATACCCGACCGGCGGCGGCCCGTCCCCTGGGGCGCGCCCCTACTCCCCCCGGAACCTCAGGAGCTGGTACCTCCGGTTGGACCAGACCCGCACCGCCACGTCCTCGGGCAGGGCGGGGCCCGGCCCCCACCACTCCATCACCACCCAGGGGGCTCCATGGCGCAGGCCGATCCCCCGCCGCTCCCCGGGCGTCAGGCCGGACCAGCCGGCCTCGGCCCTGGCCTTCAGCGCCAGGATGACCTCCCGCCTCCCCCGCCCCTCCAGGGGCACGCCCGCGAAGGGATCCACCCCTCCCGCGACCTCCGACAGGCGGTCCCGGAACGAGAGGGCCAGGTCCCGGCCGTACAGGGCCTCGCCCCCGTCCTTGAAGCCCACCACCGGGCTCCGCCGCGCGAAGATCCGGAAGTCGTCGAGGCGATACGGGGGAAGGAGCACCCGGTCCCCCCGCGGCACGCGACGGCGGACCTCCTCCTCCAGCTCCCGCTCCGGGCCCCGGGGACCGGCGGGGAGCCACCGGGCGCGGTCTCGGCCCGCGACGTGCTGGGCATCACCCAGGGTCGTGCCCAGGAGCAACCCGATCCCGGCGAGGACCACCAGTCCCGCGGCCAGCGCCCCGGGCCCCCACCCCAGCGCCTCCGGCTCCGCCCTCCCCGGGACGGCCTGGGCCTCCCCCACCTGCCGCCACCGCGCGGCGAGGGCCAGCGCCACCCCCACCAGAACCCCGCCGAAGAGGCCGGGATCGAAGGCGGGGGCCAGGGAGAGGAGCCAGGGAGGGGCGCCACCCCCCTTGCCTCCAAGGCGCGCCACCGCCATCGCCCCGCCGGCCACCCCGAGCCAGGCGGCTCCCAGGATCGCGCCGCGCCTGCCGAGCCGCGCCTCCCCCGCCCTCTCGCCCAGGGCGAGGATCCCCGCCGCCGCCCCGGCGAGGGGGAGGACCCCGAAGGCCAGCGAGAGGACCAGGGCCCCGAGGGCGGCCGCCGCCGGGACGTCCCGGGGACGGATCCTCGCCGCCCACACCGCCACGCGCAGCACCGCCAGGAGGGTCACGAGGCGGAACGCCTGCCACGGGTGGAGCTGGAGCAAGCCGATGGTGGGGCGCGCCTCGCTGCCCAGGGTCCCCGCGACGGCTCCGAGCAGCACCAGCCCGGCGACGACCGCGTCCAGCCGCGGCCCGTACCGCGCCCGGGCCGTCGCCAGCGGAGCCCGCCGCCCCACCCGGTACATGAGCAACGTCAGGCCCGCCAGGATCCAGTGGGCGGAGGGCCAGGTGGAGGGGAAGAGGTGGTGACCGAGGCGGGCCCGCAGGACCTCTCCCCACGCGGGGTCCACCTCGGCCCAGGGCGGCCAGGTCGCCGCGTCCCCGCCGGGGCCGAGGCGCGCCAGCAGCGGCGAGGCGGCCAGCAGGAAGGCCAGGGGCGCCAACAGGGTGCGCGCGCCGTCCACCCTCGCCCTCGCCACCGTCGCCACGAGCAGGGCGAACGCCAGTTGCGCGGCGCTGGTGGCGTGCAGGTCGAAGGCCAGGCCCAGGAGGGCGAAGGCCGGAAGCCGCCTGCCCGACAGGAAGAGCCAGAGGGCCCCCAGCTCCGCCGGCAGCACGAAGGTGCGGGGGAGCATCAACGGGTCCCACGTCGGTGCTCCCCCGAGGGCGAGCCACCCGTGGGTCGCCGCGACCGCCGCCAGGGCCCGGGCGCGGACTGAGCCAGACATCGCCCCCGCCAGGCCCTGGGCCACCCACGCGAGGGCGAAGAGGGAGACCAGGTGGAGGGCCCCGTAAAGCACGGGCAGGGGGAGGGCGCGGGCCAGGGGCGCCTGGAACTCCCAGAAGACGGAGGCGTGCCGGAGCGCCGCGTCCACCATGGGGTCCCCGGGGAAGAGCCCCGGATCGAGGCGCCTCAGCAGGAACGGGACGTGGATGGCGTGGTCGCCGACGCCGAAGGCGTACCCGTCCACCAGCACCCCGAACAGGGTCGCGAAGGCGGCGACGGAGAGGGGGGAGACCGGCCGCTCCGCCCGCCCCCGGGTCTCCGGCGACGGGCTCAGGCGCTCCCGCGCTCCACCGCGGTGGTGGCGGACACCATCCCGTCCTCGCCCCGGCCCCGGGCGAACTCCTCGGCGAGGCGGACCTCGGCGGCGTTGCCGATCACCAGGGGGGTGCGCTGGTGCAGCTCGTCGGGGACGATGTCGAGGATGTCCTGGGCGCCATCCGACGCCGCGCCCCCCGCCTGGGCGGCGATGAAGGCCAGGGGCGCCGCCTCGTAGATGAGCCTCAGCTTGCCGCGCGGGGAACGGCGGTCGCCGGGGTACAGGAAGACCCCGCCGTACATGAGGTTCCGGTGGAAGTCGGCGACGAGGGACCCGACGTGCCGCGACGAGACGCGGCGCTTGTCCTCGTCGTTGCGGGCCTTCATCTCGCCCACGAAGCGCCCCACCCACGGCTCCCAGTAGGGGGAGTTGCTCTCGTTGAGGGACAGGCAGCTCGCCTGGTTCGGGATCTTGATGTCCGCGTGGGACAGGAAGAACTCCCCGGCGGAGGGATCGAGGGTGAAGCCGTGCACCCCGTGGCCGGTGGAGTACACGAACATCGTGGAGCTGCCGTAGATCACGTAGCCCGCGGCGCACGCCTCCCTGCCCGGGCGCAGGAAGTCGCGGCGGGTGACCTCCCCCCCGGACGCCTGCCGGTAGACCGCGAAGATCGTCCCGATGGAGATGTTCACGTCGATGTTCGACGAGCCGTCCAGGGGATCGAACACGACGATGTAGGCGCCGCGGCGCGCCTCGGGCACCTCGACGTACTCGTCCTCCTCCTCGCTCGCCATCGCCGCGACGTGGCCCGATCGGATGAGGCACTCGATCACGGTGCGGTTGGCGACCTCGTCCAGCTTCTGGACGACCTCGCCGTGGGTGTTGACCGTGCCGCTCGCCCCGAGGATGGGCAGGAGTCCCGCCCGCCGGACCTGGGACGAGATGATCTTGGCGGCGACCCCGATCTGGGTCAGCAGGCCCGAGAACTCCCCCCGAGCCTGGGGGTGGAGTCGCTGCTGGGACAGTACGTGCTGGGTGAGGGTGGCGCCGAGCTCCATGGGACCTCCCGGGCGGCGGGGGCTCAACCTTAGCGGCGACTCGCGCCGAGCTCAAGCGCGGGCGGCGGGTTCGGCGGGATCCTCCGGCCGATCTCCGCCCTCACCTCTTCCCGTCGGAGAAGCGGCCGAAGGCGGCGGCGGCGAGCCCCGCGAACCACAGGAACCACGCCGTGCACCCGATCCAGAGCAGGGCGAGGAAGGTCCCGATCTCGTAGCGGATCTCCACCCGGTGGGTGCCGGGCGGGACCTCGATCCCCCTGAAGACCCCGTCCACGACGTACATCTCCACCGGCCGCCCGTCGAGGGTCGCGGTCCAGCCCGGGTAGACGATGTCGGTCACGACGAGGAGGGCCGGGCGATCCGCGTCCACCCGGACCGAGGCGGACTGGGGATCGTACGCCTCGAAGACCGCGCCGCCGGCCACCGGCCCACCCGACAGCGGCGTGGCGAGGGGCCGTTCGACCACCGCGGTCCTACCCGGGTCGAAGGAGGGATCGGCGATCCGCGCCACCCATCCGCCGGGGCCGTCGTCGGGCGTGGCCAGCACCGCGTCCCCCACCAGGAAGGCCCGCGGCAGGGCGCTGGGGTTGCCATACACCTTCACCGGCCCGTCCCGGACGAGATCGAACCCCTCGGGGGGGCGCTCGGTGGACAGCAGCCAGCGGATCCCGAGCAGGTCCACCAGCCGGCGGTGGCGGTCCGCCAGCTCCCGGAGCTGGTCCGTGGGGTAGACCGTGATGGCCTGCCCCGCGAGGGTGGTCAAGGTGTCGAAGCGCACGGTCCGCAGGGGCGAAGGGAAGACCACGTCGGGCCATCCCCACACCATGTTCAGGGACGCGCTCATCGCCTCCGCCTGCAAGGCGATGGGGACGTGCCGCTCGAACCCCGAGATCCGGGGGGGCGCCAGGGCCGGGGGATCCCCGAGGGCCTCCAGCGCCGCCGGCCTCGCCAGCACCTGCTCGGCCGGAGTGGTGGGGTTGAAGCCCCACCCGAAGGCCAGGAGGTCGGCGAGCTGGAGGCCCACGACGCCGGCCACGGCGTGGCGCCGTGGGAGCAGCAGCAGGAAGATCGCGCCCAGGGCCATCCCCACGGGCAGGAGGACCCTGGGTCCGAAGGGGGCGGTGCTGGCCTGGACGTCGGCGACGATGCGCTCCGCCTTCCAGCCGTAGTAGTCGCCGCCCGCGTAGTCCGTGGCCACCCAGGCGGGGGGGCCCGTGGCGGGGGCCGGGCGGGGCGCCGGGGGCATCCACGGGGGCACCTCGCCGGCGACGGCGGCGAGCATCTGGGCCTCCCGGGCCGCCTTGCCGACGAAGTACTCGCGGCCGGCGGCGACGAGGCGGTCCCGCTGGACGGAGATCGCGGCGTGGGCGAGACCCGCGCCCGCCCACGCCACCAGGACCGCGATCGCCGCCCCCCGGGCCAGGCGCCGCGCCCGGGCGTGGTCCGGATCCGCAGTCGAGGACAGGGCCGCCCTCGCCCCCTCCAGGCCCGCCCCCGCGAGGAACGCGGCACAGAACGTGAGCAGGTAGGCGAAGCGAACGGGGAAACGGAAGAAGCCCATCCCCGGGATGAGGCGGAAGATCGGCCACACCGGCGTGAGGGAGCCCAGCATGAGCAGGGCGGCCAGCGCCGCCCACGCGGTGAAGAACCCGAACCCCGTCCGGCGCCGGGTGGCCCCGTACAGGGCGAGCAGGAAGCCCGGCACCCCCAGGAAGAAGGTGTCCTCCCAGTAGTTCTCTCCGTTGCCCCAATACCCGTCCCCCTTGTGGTGGTACACCCGCCCGACGTCCGCGGGCCTCTCGTAGCCGAAGGCCCGGGGGAGGACGGCGTTCACCAGCTCCTGGGGCGGAAGGCGCCCTTGGGAGGCGAACTGGATGTCCACTCCGCCGGCCCGCGCCGAGTGGGCGGTGAGCTCGGCGGTGGCGTAGAGCTGGGGCCCGGCGAGGACCAGCCCCAGCCCGACCCCCGCCGCGAGCCAGGGCGCCCGGCGGAGGCGCAGGCGGCGGCGCTCCGGGCTCTCCACGAGGCCCGCCGAAGGGTAGCCGCGCCAGATCCGCCACGCCGACCAGGTCGCCAGGAAGAACAGGGCGTAGGTGGCGAGCTGGGGGTGGAAGCTCAGCAGCACCAGCGCCACGCAGAGGGCCAGCAGGAGCGCGAAGAGGCGGCGGCCGTCCCGGACGACGGAGTCGGCGCACAGCAGCATCGCCGGCAGCCAGGGGTAGGCGCAGTACATCGGCAGGTAGAGCAGGTGGCTGACGAAGTAGCCCGAGAAGCCGAACGTGACGGCGCTCATCGCCGCGCCCGACCGGCCCAGCCCCGCCTGCCGGCTGAACAGGTACATGAGGAAGCCGGCGAGCCAGGTGTGCAGGAGCACCAGCAGCGAGAGCGCCTGGGGCCCCGGCAGCAGCAGGAAGAGGACGTTCAGGGGGTAGAGGACCCCCGTCTGTCCGTCCGCGAGCACCGGGAAGCCGCAGGAGGCGAGGTCGGTCCACACCGGGATCCGCCCCGCGGCCCACTCCCTCGCCGCCCACACCCGCCAGGGATAGTGGTGGTGGGCGATGTCGTGGAAGAAGAAGGTCTCCCCGAGGGAGGCCGCGCCGGGGTAGAGCACGATCGCCGCGGCGATGAGCGCCGACGCGGCGACCAGGGCCTCTCGGCCGGTGACGGGGGGGTGGGACATCGCCGGGAGTATACGGGAAGGCGACGAGGACGCAGCCGAGTCGGCGGCCGCGGCGGTGGGGCCGCCCGGGACGCCCCCGGTGCTCACGGCGGGGACCCCGCCGCGCCCTCGGGCGCGAGGCAGGCGCAGTAGCCCTCCAGGGCGACGCGGAACGCGAGCTGAGCCGACTGCCCCGCGGGCCCGGCGAACCAGGCGACGACCTCCTGTCCCCCCTCCCCGCTCCGGAGCTGTGAGGACAGGTCCTTCCCCGTCGCCGCTCCGTACCGCCGCCGGAAGGCGTCCTGGGCGATCAGCTCCTCGGGGCCGAGGGACTCCACCTCGCTCCCGCACACCTCGGGGCCCAGGCGCCCCGCCCAGGCCACCCGGTCGGGGACGGTCCAGGGGCGGACCCGCCGCACGCAGGCGTCCCTCGCCCGGACGGCCTCGGGCTCGATGAGATCCTCGGTCCGGAGGACCTCCCGATGGAGGGCCGCCCGGGCCGCCTCCGCCTCGGCGTCCCGCGAGGGTTCCAGCAGGCGGCGCCGGCAACGCTCCAGGAGGGCCCCTGCCCGCTCGGTCTCCCCGGCGGCCACCGCGATCCGGGCCTCCAGGCACAGGCTCCCGGGGCTGCGCGCCCGCTCGCAGTCCCCGTCGTCGCAGCGCCCGAGCACCCGCGCCGCCCCCTGGGCCAGCCCGACGTCCTCCAGCAGCCGGGCGTGGACCTCCATCGCCTCCACCCGGCAGGCCCCGAGGCGCTCCACGTCCTTCCCCCGGGCCACCGCCAGGTCCCGCTCGCAGGACAGCTCCGCCGAGTCCAGGGCTCCCCGGGCGACCGCCAGGGCCGCCTCGGCGATGGACGCCGCGTCCGCCGCCGCCTGGCCCGCGGCGTCCGCGGCGACCTCGGCGAGGAGACGGGCGGCGGCGGCGGGGGGCGCGTCGGGATCGCCCGCCGCGGCTCCCTTCCCCGCCGCGGGCGCCCCGGCCGGTGGGACCTCGCCGGCCGCCTCGGCGGCGATCCGCTCCAGGACCCGGGCCTCGTCCCAGGCGGCCCGGGCATCGGCGGCCCGCAGGCCCGCGAGCAGCGCCCGGCAGGGCCCGTGGAGTCCCGGCGCGGCGAGGCAGGCGGTCATGTCCTCCTCCAACCTCCGCCGCTGCCCGGGGTCATCCGGCAACCGTGACGCCGACCACGCCTCCAGGTGCTCCAGCCACGGCGGAGGGGGGGGCGGAGGAGGGGCCACGGCGTCCTCCCGCGGGCAGCCCGGGACCAGCGCCAGCGCCAGCAAGGGCAGGAGGAGGGCCGCCCCCCTCACGGGTCCCCCCCGGCCGGTGCCATCCCCTGCAGCGCGCGCGCCGCGGCGATGGCCTCCGCGGCAGACACGCCGTCCACGGCGGCCGAGACGATCCCCCCGGCGTACCCCGCGCCCTCGCCGACGGGGTAGAGACCCTCGAAGCCGGGGCACTGGAGATCCGCCCCGCGGACGATCCTCACCGGGGAGCTGGTGCGGCTCTCGACGCCGACGAGCAACGCCTCCCGACCCGCGAAGCCCGGCATCCGCGCGTCGAAGACCCGCAGCGCCCCCTTCAGCGACTCCAGGACCGGCGCCGGCAGGCAAGAAGACAGGTCCGTCCCCCGCATCCCGGGAAGGTAGCTCCCCAGGATCTCCTCGTCCTCGGTCGGGCGGCCGGCCAGGAGGTCGGCGGCGCGCTGCACGGGCGCCACGAAGCCGCCGCCGGCCGCCTCCCACGCCCTGCGCTCCCACACCTCCTGGAAGCGGAGCCCCCGCAGCGGATCGTCGGGCGCGCCGTGGGGGTCGTAGTCCTCCACCGGGACCTGGGCGATCAGCCCCGCGTTGCCGAACCCTGCGGCCCTCTTGGAGTAGCTCATCCCGTTGGTCACCTGGAGCCCGACCTCGTTGCTCGCCGAGATCACCTTCCCTCCCGGGCACATGCAGAAGGACCACACCCGCCGCGGCCGTCCCCGCCCGGCGTCGCACGCCAGGTGGTAGTCCGACGGGGGCAGCCCCGCCTCCTCCCGGACGCAACCGTACTGGATCCGGTCGATCAGCGCCTGGGAGTGCTCGATCCTCACGCCTATGGCCGTCGGCCGCGCCTCCATGGGCACGCCGAGGGCCCGCAGCCACCGGAAGGTGTCCCGGGCGCTGTGCCCCGGGGCGAGCACCACGGCGGGCGCGGGGACCTCCTCGCCCCCGGACAGCCTGAGCCGGGTCAGCCGCCCCCCCTCCACCACCAGCCCCTCGGCCCGGGTGCCGAAGCGGACCTCCACGCCCAGGTCCGCGAGGAGGCGCCGGAGCCGCATGAGGACGACCTTCAGCCGATCCGTGCCGATGTGGGGCCTCCCGTCCACCAGGATCCCCACCGGAGCCCCCAGCTCATGGAGGTCCCGCAGCACCCTCGCCGCCCTGGGGTCCCGGATCCTCGTGTAGATCTTCCCGTCGCTGAAGGTCCCGGCCCCTCCCTCCCCGAAGAGGACGTTGTTCTCGGGGTCCAGCACCCCCTCCCTCCAGTGCCGGTTCACGGCCGGCCCCCGCTCCTCCACCGCGCGCCCCCTCTCCACCAGCAGCGGGGGAGCGCCGAGCCTCGCCAGGGTGAGGGCGGCCCAGAGTCCCGCCGGCCCGGCTCCGACGACGACGGGGCGGAAGCCCGGCGGGAAGGCCCGGCGGGGCGGCGCCGGGTCCTCCCGTGGGGGATCGGCCCCCTCGACCCTCAGAGAGCCCCGATGGATGGGGAGGCGCAGCCGCGTCCCGGGCTCCAGTCGGCAGAGGAAGCGGTGTTCGAAGCGGGGGGGCCTTGCCCGGGCGTCGAGGGAGCGGCGCTCCAGCCGCACCTCGGCCAGGCGGTGCTCCTCGACGGGCAGGAGCGCCGCGATCCGCGCCCGGGCGGCGGCAGGGTCCTCTGCCTCTGAGGGCGGCATCACCACGCCGTGCACCCGGATCCACGAGACTCGGCCTTGGCTGACGTTCATTCCGACTCGGCTTCCCGCTGCGCGCCCGCCTGGATCTCGAATCCCGACGGAGCGCAGGAGGTCTCGCGGAGTGGGCCTCGCCTTGACGACGCCCTCCCGGTTGGCTAGCTTACCGTGCCCCACGGTGGCGACGGGGTCGATCCCCGTCCGCCCACGGACCCGCTCCGACCCGTCCCCGACGCTCCCCAGGCCGTCCCCGCCCGAGCGGATATTTCTAGGGGACTTTCCTCCCGGAGGCCAGCCATGACGATCCGCTTCCTGGACGAACTGGAGCTCGCCGGCAAGCGGGTCCTGCTCCGCGTCGACTTCAACGTGCCCCTGAACGACCGGCACGAAGTCGCCGACGACACGCGGATCCGGGCCGCCCTCCCCACCATCCGCTTCCTGCTCGACCGGGGGGCGAAGGTCATCCTGATGTCCCACCTGGGGCGCCCCAAGGGCTCCCCCGATCGGCGATGGACCTTGGAGCCCGTCGGGGCCAGCCTGGCGGCCCTCCTGAAGCGCGAGGTGGTCCACACCGACGACTGCGTCGGCTCCGGCGTCAAGAAGGTGGTCTCCGAGATGCGCGAGGGCGGACTCGTCCTGCTGGAGAACCTGCGCTTCCACGAAGGAGAGACCCGCAACGATCCCGGCTTCGCCCAGAGGCTGGCGGCCTTCGGCGACGCCTACGTCGACGACGCCTTCGGCGCCGTCCACCGGGCCCACGCCTCGGTGGACGCCCTCCCCCGCCTCTTCCCGGACCGGGCGGCCGGCTTCCTGATCCGCGCGGAGCTCGACGCCCTCTCCCGCCTTGCCCAAACCCCCGAGCGCCCCTACGTGGCGGTGCTGGGAGGGGCGAAGGTGAGCGACAAGATCGGCGTGCTGGAGCACCTGATGGGTCGGGTCGACAGCGTCGCGGTGGGCGGAGCGATGGCGTACACCTTCCTGGCAGCCCTCGGCGTCCGCGTGGGGGCCTCCCGGGTGGAGGCGGAGAAGACGTGGCAGGCCAGGCGCCTTCTGGACCGGGCCCAGGAGCGGGGGATCGAGGTCCTGCTGCCCACCGACCACGTCGTCTCCAGCGCCGCGGACGGCTCCGCGCCCGCGGAGGTCGTTCAGGGCCCCATCCCCGACGGCATGATGGGCCTGGACATCGGGCCGGTCACCGCCGCGCGCTTCGCCGAGCGGGTGCTCTCCGCCCGCACGGTGTTCTGGAACGGCCCCATGGGCCTCTTCGAGGTGGACGCCTTCGCGGCGGGTACGATGGCCCTCTCCCGTGCTCTGGCCGACAGCAGGGGCTACACCGTCGTCGGCGGCGGTGACTCCGCGGCCGCCATCGCCCGGGCGGGCCTGGCCGACCGCGTGTCCCACGTCTCCACGGGGGGCGGCGCCAGCCTGGAGTACCTCGAGGGCAAGGAACTCCCCGGCCTGAAGGCGCTGGAGGTCTGATGGTCGCCCGCCGCCCCCTGGTCGCCGGCAACTGGAAGATGTACGGCACCGCCTCCGAGGCGGCGGCCCTGGCCCGCGCCCTCAAGGAGCGTCTCGCCGGCGTCGAGTCCGTAGACGTGGTGGTGGCGCCCCCCTACACGGCGCTCCACGCGGTGCGGCCCGTGCTCCAGCACACCGGGATCGTCCTCGCGGCACAGAACGTCCACTGGGCCGCGAAGGGTGCCTTCACCGGAGAGATCGCCGCGCCCATGCTCCAGGAGGCTGGCTGCGGCGCCGCCATCGTCGGTCACTCCGAGCGCCGTCAGCTCTTCGGCGAGACCGACGACACCGTCCGCGGCCGGGTCCGGGCCTGCCTCGACCACGGCTTGATGCCGATCCTCTGCGTGGGCGAGACCCTGGCGGAGCGGGACGCCTCCCGCACCCTGGACGTCGTCCGCGGCCAGCTCGACGCCGCCCTCGACGGGCTCACGCCGGAGCAGGTCCTTCGGGTGGTCCTCGCCTACGAGCCGGTGTGGGCCATCGGCACCGGCCGCACCGCGACCCCCGCCCAGGCCGAGGAGATCCACGCCTTCCTCCGGGCGCGGATCGGCACGAGCTTCGGCGCTCCCGTCTCCCACCACTCCCGCATCCTCTACGGAGGGAGCGTGAAACCCGACAACATCGACGACCTGATGGCCCAACCCGACATCGACGGCGCCCTCGTCGGGGGGGCGAGCCTCAAGGCCGAAGACTTCGACCGAATCGTCCGCTTCCGCGGCCTGACCCCTCGCCCCTGAGGGCGCTCACCCGCTCCGGTCCACCATGCTCACCCTGATCACCATCCTCCACGTCTTCCTCTGCTTCTTCCTGATCATCGTGATCCTCCTACAGGCCGGGAAGGGCGGCGACGTGGGTGCCGCCTTCGGCGGCGCCGGCGCCAGCAGCACCGTCTTCGGCGCCTCCGGGGCCGGCACCCTGTTGAGCCGCGTCACCACGGGTGTCGCCATGCTCTTCATGGTGACCTCGATCTCCCTGTCGTGGTTCTCCAACGCCGACGCCCGCCGAGACTCGGTGATCGACGGCAGCGTGATCGAGGAGACCCAGCCCGCGGAGTCCACCCCGGCGGCGGGAGGCACCGAGGCAGCACCGACGGACGCGACCCCAGCAGCCCCGGACGCCACCCCGGCCCCCACTCCCACCGACGTCGCGCCCCCCGCCGCGCCCCCTGCCGAGGCCCCCGGCGAGGCCCCCGCCACCCCCTAGGCGCACCCCACCCCCACGATCTCCGCCGGGCCTGGCGGCTTTCGACACATCGACCCTCCCACCCGATTGACACCGCGCCCAGCCCGCATTATCGTTCGCCCGCCCTCGCGCCCGCGCCCCCCGGCGCCCCCCCGCGAAGGCTTCTCCGAGTGACACGCGAGGGTGGCGGAATTGGTAGACGCGCCAGTTTGAGGTGCTGGTGGTAGAAATACCATAGGGGTTCGAGTCCCCTCCCTCGCACCAACTCCATGCGGAAG